>NZ_BAAHSJ010000002.1:0-580708 GCF_054601595.1 Sideroxyarcus sp. TK5
CACGGTCAACCTGATCAACCCGATCGCGATGGAAGAAGGTCTGCGTTTTGCGATCCGCGAAGGTGGCCGTACCGTCGGCGCCGGCGTGGTCGCGAAGATCATCGAGTAATACTCGGGAAGCGGGGTGATGTAGTGCGCGGCGACTCGCGCTCATTACCCTGTTGCAAAGGTTGGCGAGTAAGCATACAATGCGCGCCCTCGCGTGGTACGCCCACGCGTTTTTCGTTCTTTAAACCAGCGGCTCTGCCGCATAGATGCAAGAGAAGATTATGCAAAGTCAAAAAATCCGCATTCGCCTGAAGGCATTCGACTATCGACTGATCGAC
Organism: Sideroxyarcus sp. TK5; assembly: GCF_054601595.1. NCBI lineage: Bacteria > Pseudomonadati > Pseudomonadota > Betaproteobacteria > Nitrosomonadales > Gallionellaceae > Sideroxyarcus > Sideroxyarcus sp. TK5. Next base: position 327 of record NZ_BAAHSJ010000002.1, read on the forward strand.
CAGTCGGCCCTGCAGATCGTGGATACAGCCAAGCGCACGGGCGCTGTTGTTAAAGGCCCGGTCCCGCTGCCGACCAAGATCGAGCGCTTCGATGTATTGCGTTCGCCGCATGTGAACAAGACTTCTCGCGATCAATTCGAGATTCGCACTCATCTGCGCCTGATGGACATCATCGATCCAACGGACAAGACTGTGGATGCGTTGATGAAGCTGGATCTGCCCGCTGGTGTCGATGTCGAGATCAAGTTGCAGTAATTTGAAGTTTTGCAGTAGAAGTATTGGTAGTTGAATCGGCTGACCAATTGAAGTCAGCCCCTTAATAAAAGGAAAAGAAATGAGCTTAGGACTTGTCGGTCGCAAGATTGGCATGACCCGCATTTTCACCGACGATGGTGCATCGTTGCCGGTGACTGTGCTGGACGTGTCCAACAATCGTGTCACCCAGATCAAAACCGCTCCCACTGATGGTTACAGTGCTGTGCAAGTCGCGTTCGGTACGCGCCGCGCCAGTCGCGTGACCAAGGCTGCTGCCGGGCACTTTGCCAAGGCGGGGGTCGAGGCGGGTAGCGTACTCAAAGAATTCACAGCCACCCCCGAGCAGTTGGCCAATCTTACGGTCGGCGCAAACGTGGGTGTGGACCTGTTCCAGGTCGGCCAGAAAGTTGACGTGACAGGTGTGACGATTGGTAAGGGCTATGCCGGTACCATCAAGCGCTACCACTTCAAATCGGGTCGTGCGACACACGGCAACTCCAAGTCGCACAATGTGCCCGGCTCCATCGGCATGGCGCAGGATCCCGGTCGAGTGTTCCCGGGTAAGCGCATGACTGGTCATCTCGGTGACGTTCAGCGCACTGTTCAAAATCTCCAGATCGTTCGTATCGATGCTGAGCGTCAGCTGTTGCTGGTGCGCGGTGCGGTTCCGGGCGCGCCAGGCGGCGATGTGATCGTCCGTCCGGCAGTGAAGGCGGGGGCATAATGGAACTCAAAGTTATCAACGAGAACGGCAAGGCCGGCAAGAGCATGGTCGCTTCCGACGATCTGTTTGGTCGTGAATATAACGAGGCGCTGGTTCACCAGCTGGTGGTTGCATATCAGGCGAATGCCCGCTCTGCCAACAGCAAGCAAAAGGGCCGCAGTGAGATCAACAAGACCACGCACAAACCGTTTGCACAAAAAGGTACCGGCCGTGCGCGTGCCGGTCGTGCATCCAGCCCGTTGTGGCGCGGGGGCGGCAAGATATTCCCGAACCAGCCGGATCAGAACTACTCGCACAAGATCAACCGCAAGATGTATCGCGCCGGTCTGGCTTCGATCTTGTCGAAGCTGGTCAGCGATGGTCGCCTGAGCGTGTTGGAAGCGTTGTCTATCGATGCGCCCAAGACCAAGTTGCTGGCAGCCAAGATCAACGACATGGGTTTGAAAGATGCCCGCGTCATGATCGTCACTGACAGCATCGATGAGAACATGTATCTGGCTTCCCGCAACCTGCCTAACGTGCTGGTGGTTGAAGCGCATCAGGCTGATCCTGTCAGTCTGGTTCGCTTCCCGAACGTGCTGATGACCAAGGGTGCGATCGCCAAAATTGAGGAGATGCTGGCATGACGACCAAGAACATCGAAGCGCGCCTGATGCACATTCTGCTGGCGCCGCAGATCTCTGAGAAAGCCACCTTCGTTGCTGAGAAGAACGAACAGGTCATCTTCCACGTTGCTTCGGATGCTACCAAGCCTGAAGTCAAAGCGGCGGTCGAGAAGCTGTTCAATGTGATCGTTGATAGCGTGCAGATCAGCAATGTGAAGGGCAAGCAGAAGCGCTTTGGCCGTTACATGGGCAGCCGCAAGGACTGGAAGAAAGCCTATGTCTGTCTGGCTGCCGGTCAAGAGATCAACTTTGCCGCTAGTGAGCAGGGGTAAAACATGGCACTGATTAAACTCAAACCAACATCGCCAGGTACACGTACGGTTGTGCGTGTAGTCAACAAGGAATTGCACAAGGGTAAACCCGTAGCATCCTTGCTGGAAAAGAAGACCCGTACTGCCGGCCGCAACAACAATGGCCATATCACAACCCGGCATATGGGTGGCGGGCACAAGAAGCACTATCGTCTGGTCGACTTCAAGCGCAACAAGGACGGGATCCCGGCCAAGGTCGAGCGCCTGGAATATGATCCGAACCGTACTGCGCACCTTGCGCTGTTGTTGTATGCGGACGGTGAGCGTCGTTACATCATCGCCCCCAAGGGCATCGCTGCAGGTGCCGAGCTTATCAGCGGATCCGAAGCCCCAATCAAGCCGGGCAATGCATTGCCGTTGCGCAACATTCCGGTGGGTTCCACGATCCATGCGATCGAGATGCTGCCAGGCAAGGGTGCCCAATTGGCGCGCTCCGCTGGCGCGGCGGTCCAGTTGCTGGCTCGCGAAGGCAGCTACGCGCAGTTGCGCCTGCGCTCGGGTGAGATCCGCAAGGTCCACATCGACTGCAAGGCGACGCTTGGCGAAGTCGGCAATTCCGAGCACAGCCTGCGTTCCATCGGCAAGGCTGGTGCAAACCGCTGGCGCGGCATCCGCCCGACGGTGCGTGGCGTGGTGATGAACCCGGTCGACCACCCGCACGGTGGTGGCGAAGGCAAGACGGCTGCGGGTCGTCATCCGGTCAGCCCATGGGGTACGCCGGCCAAGGGCTACCGTACACGCAGCAACAAACGCACCTCGAACATGATCGTGCGTCGTCGCTTCAAGGCTTAAGGGGTAAATCAGAATGGCACGTTCAATCAAAAAAGGTCCTTTCGTCGATCTGCATCTGCTCAAGAAGGTCGAAGCGGTCCGCGCAACCAACGACAAGCGTCCAGTCAAAACCTGGTCGCGTCGCTCTACGGTTCTGCCTGAGTTCGTCGGTCTCACGATCGCAGTTCACAACGGCAAGGCGCATGTTCCGGTCTATATCTCGGAGAACATGGTGGGTCACAAACTGGGCGAGTTTTCGCTGACGCGTACCTTCAAGGGCCACGTCGCTGACAAAAAAGCGAAGAAATAAGGAGAGATGATGAGTACAACAGCAGTCATCCGGGGTGTACGTTTGTCGGCGCAGAAAGCGCGTCTGGTCGCTGACCAGATCCGCGGCCTGCCTGTCGCGCAAGCCTTGAACATTTTGACTTTCAGCCCGAAGAAGGGCGGCGCCATCATCAAGAAGGCGCTGGACTCTGCGATCGCCAATGCCGAGCATAACGACGGCGCTGACATCGACGAACTGAAGGTTTCTACCATCTACGTGGACAAGGGTGCTTCCCTGAAGCGCATGATTCCCCGCGCCAAGGGCCGTGGAACCAGCATCGAGAAGCAGACTTGCCACATTACGATCACAGTCGGGAGCTAAGCATGGGTCAGAAAATTCATCCGATTGGTTTCCGTTTGAGCGTCACTAAGAACTGGTCGTCCAAGTGGTATTCCAACAGCAAGAACTTCGCTGATCTGCTGCACAAGGACATCGAAGTGCGCGATTACCTGAAGAGCAAGCTGGCTGGCGCCGGTGTTTCCAAGATCGTGATCGAGCGCCCCGCGAAGAATGCCAAGATCACCATCTACACGGCGCGTCCGGGAGTGGTGATCGGCAAGAAGGGCGAAGACATCGAAAAGCTGCGCGCCGAATTGCGCGAGCGCATGGGCTTGCCGGATGTCGGTCTGAACATCGAGGAAGTGCGCAAGCCTGAAATCGATGCGCAGCTGATCGCCGAGTCCATTACGCAGCAGCTGGAAAAGCGCATTATGTTCCGCCGGGCGATGAAACGCGCGATGCAGAACGCCATGCGTCTCGGTGCCCAGGGCATCAAGATCATGAGCGGCGGCCGCCTGAATGGCATTGAGATCGCGCGTACCGAATGGTATCGCGAAGGTCGCGTGCCGTTGCACACTCTGCGTGCCGACATTGACTACGGCTTTGCCGAAGCGAAGACCACCTACGGCATCATCGGTGTGAAGGTGTGGGTTTACAAGGGTGACCAGACTGGTCAGCAGGAAGTCGCTGCTCCCGTTGTTGCCGAGCCAGAAAAGAAAGTAAGAAAGTCGGGAGCGAAACATGCTACAGCCAGCTAGAAGAAAGTACCGCAAGGAGCAGAAGGGCCGTAACACCGGCGTTGCAACACGCGGCAACAAGGTCAGTTTCGGTGAGTTCGGCCTGAAGGCCGTTGGTCGCGGCCGCCTGACGGCGCGTCAGATCGAAGCGGCACGCCGTGCGATGACGCGTCACATCAAGCGCGGTGGTCGTATCTGGATCCGCGTGTTCCCGGACAAGCCGATCTCCAAGAAGCCCGCCGAAGTGCGTATGGGTAACGGTAAGGGTAATCCGGAGTACTACGTCGCCGAGATTCAGCCGGGCAAGATGCTGTATGAGATGGACGGCGTGGCTGAAACATTGGCGCGCGAGGCGTTCAAACTGGCATCTGCGAAGCTGCCGCTTGAGACGACCTTCGTTGTCAGACAGGTAGGAGCGTGATCATGAAAGCGAACGAGCTGAAGAGCAAATCCGTGGCTGAGTTGCATGAAGAGCTGTTGTCGTTGAGCAAGGCGCAGTTCGGTCTGCGCATGCAGCTGGCGACACAGCAGCTGAACAACAACAGCCAGCTGAAAAAGGTGCGCCGTGATATCGCGCGTGTAAAAACAGTATTGACAGAGAAAGGTGTGCAGCAATGAGTGCAGCTAATCTGAAACGCGCGCTGACTGGCACTGTTGTCAGCAACAAGATGGACAAGACCGTTACGGTCCTGGTCGAACGCAAGGTCAAGCACCCAGTGCTGGGCAAGGTGGTTCGCGTCTCCAAGAAGTACCACGCTCACGACGAGAACAACTCGTGCAACGAAGGTGATGTGGTTACGATCGAGGAGACACGTCCTCTGTCGAAGACCAAGACTTGGCGTGTAACGACGGCCGATTGATAGCTCGAGGCCGCGTATTTGAAAAAAAGCTTGCACTAAGGTGTGAGTCTGAATAGAATGCGCGGCTTCGTTTCACCGCCGCTTGCGGCGGCCTAACCCGAACGGGTTCCAAAACTAGCCGCCGCAGGCGGAAAAAGTTGGAGATAAAAAATGATACAAATGCAGTCTGTTTTGAATGTGGCTGACAACACCGGCGCACGTTCTGTTATGTGCATCAAGGTGCTGGGTGGTTCCAAGCGCCGCTATGCCAGCGTGGGTGATGTGATCAAGGTCAGCGTCAAGGATGCTGCTCCGCGCTCTCGCGTGAAAAAAGGCGAGGTGTACAGCGCAGTTGTCGTTCGTACGGCAAAGGGTGTGCGCCGCTCCGACGGTTCCTTGATCAAGTTCGACGGCAATGCAGCCGTTCTGCTGAACAACAAGCTGGAGCCGATCGGTACCCGTATCTTCGGGCCGGTGACGCGTGAACTGCGTAACGAGAAGTTCATGAAGATCGTTTCCCTGGCGCCTGAAGTGCTGTAAGGGAAGGATAAGGATAAATCATGCGCAAGATTAGAAAAGATGATGATGTGATCGTGATCGCCGGCAAGGATAAGGGCAATCGCGGCAGCGTTATGACGGTGTCTGATGATTATGTGGTGGTCTCTGGCATCAACAAGGTCAAGAAACACCAGAAGCCGAATCCCATGAAGGGCACTTCGGGCGGTATCGTCGAGATCGAGAAGCCGTTGCACATCTCCAATGTGGCCATCTACAACGCGGCTACCAAGAAGGCGGATCGTGTCGGCATCAAGCAGCTGGAAGATGGTCGCAAAGTGCGCATCTTCAAGTCCAGCGGCGAAGTGATTGCATAAGGGGTATGAGCATGGCTCGTTTGAATCAGTTTTATAAAGAGACCGTAGCGCCGCAACTGATGAAGCAGTTCGGCTACAAGTCTGTGATGGAAGTGCCGCGTATCGAGAAGATCACACTGAATATGGGTGTAGGCGAGGCGGTTGCAGACAAGAAGGTGATGGATCATGCGGTGAGCGACATGACCAAGATCGCCGGACAGAAGCCTGTCGTTACCAAGTCGAAGAAGTCCATCGCCGGTTTCAAGATCCGCGAGAACTATCCGGTCGGTTGCAAAGTGACGCTGCGCCGTGAGCGCATGTATGAATTCATGGATCGACTGGTGACGGTTGCCATTCCCCGTATCCGCGACTTCCGTGGTATCTCCGGCAAGTCTTTCGATGGTCGTGGCAACTACAACATGGGCGTCAAAGAGCAGATCATCTTCCCGGAGATCGAATACGACAAGATCGATGCTTTGCGCGGCATGAACATCACGATCACGACGACCGCGAAGACCGACGAAGAGGCGCGTGCGCTTCTGCTGGCATTCAAATTCCCATTGAAGAACTGAGGGTGATATGGCTAAAACAGCTTTGATTAACCGCGAACAGAAGCGCCGCGACACAGTGAAGAAGTTCACTGCCAAACGCGCGGAATTGTTGGCAATCGTGTCAAACATGTCGCTGAGCGAAGAAGAGCGCTTTGCAGCGCGTCAAAAACTGCAGGCGCTGCCTCGTGACTCCAGCCCGGTGCGTCTGCGTAATCGCTGTGCGCTGACGGGTCGTCCACGTGGCACGTTCAGCAAGTTCGGTCTGGGTCGCATCAAGTTGCGTGAATACGCGATGCGCGGCGAGATCCCTGGTGTAGTCAAGGCAAGCTGGTAAGGGTGAATTTATGAGCATGAGTGATCCTATCGCCGATATGTTGACGCGTATTCGTAATGCGCAAATGTCGGAAAAAACAATCGTGGCAATGCCATCCTCCAAGATCAAAGCTGCAATCGCCAAGGTCCTGCAGGACGAGGGTTATGTCGAGGGCTTCAAAGTCATCGAAAACGACGGCAAGCCGACTCTTGAGATCGGTCTCAAATATTATGCGGATCGTCCTGTGATCGAGAAGATCCAGCGCGTGAGCCGTCCCGGTCTGCGTGTGTACAAGTGCTGCGAAGACATCCCTCGCGTGATGAACGGTCTGGGTATTGCCATCGTCTCCACATCCAAGGGCTTGATGACAGATCACAAGGCACGCGCCAGCGGTATCGGCGGCGAAGTGCTCTGCATCGTGGCATAAGGGGGGAACATGTCTAGAGTTGGTAAAAATCCAGTTGTAGTGCCGGCGGGTGTGGAAGTTACGCTTGCGGCAGAGAAGATTTCCGTCAAAGGTCCACTCGGGACCCTGACGCAGGCACTCAAGGGCGATGTCACCGTCGTTCGCGAAGGCGACAAGTTGCTGTGTAAGGCTGTCGGCGAGTCCGCCCAGGCGAATGCCATGTCCGGCACCATGCGCGCACTGTTGGCGAACATGGTGAGCGGCGTGAGCAAGGGTTTCGAGCGCAAACTGACACTGGTTGGCGTGGGTTATCGCGCGCAAGCTGCCGGAGACACGCTGAACTTGACGCTCGGCTTCTCACACCCCGTTGCACACAAGATGCCGCAAGGCGTCAAGGTTGCAACGCCCAGTCAGACCGAAATCGTGCTGACTGGCGCAGACAAGCAGCAGGTTGGACAAGTTGCCGCCGAGATTCGCGCTTATCGTGCTCCTGAGCCTTACAAGGGCAAGGGCGTTCGTTACGCGGATGAAGTGGTGATCCTGAAAGAAACCAAGAAGAAATAATCGAGGTTGATATGTTTAATAAGAACGAATCGCGTCAGCGCAGAGCACGTAAAACCCGTGCCCGCATTGCTGAGCAAAAAGCAGTGCGCTTGGCTATCCATCGCACCAACCTGCACATATATGCGCAAGTGATCTCCGCCGATGGCGGCAAGATTCTTGCGAGCGCTTCCACACTTGAAGCCGAAGTGCGCAAGAGTGTTGCAAATGGTGGCAATGCCGCCGCCGCAGCGGTGGTTGGTAAACGTATCGCCGAGAAGGCCAAGAGTGCGGGCGTGACAGCCGTTGCGTTCGACCGTTCCGGCCACAAGTACCATGGTCGCGTCAAGGCGCTGGCAGAAGCTGCGCGCGAAAATGGCTTGCAGTTCTAAGATCGAGGTGAATCATGGCTAAAGCACAAGGTAAGAATCAGCAGCCCGAAGACAAAGGTGACGGCCTCATCGAGAAGATGATCCATGTGAACCGCGTCACCAAGGTGGTGAAGGGTGGTCGTATCATGGGTTTCGCAGCACTCACCGTGGTGGGTGACGGCGATGGGCGCGTCGGCATGGGTAAGGGCAAATCCAAGGAAGTGCCGGTGGCCGTGCAAAAGGCAATGGAAGAGTGTCGCCGCAAGCTGGTCAAAGTCAATCTGAAAGATGGCACGCTGCATCACGCGGTTGTCGGGCGTCATGGTGCCGCCAAAGTCGTTATGCTGCCTGCCTCCGAAGGTACTGGCATTATCGCCGGCGGCGCGATGCGTGCGGTGTTCGAGGCTGTCGGTGTCCGTAATGTACTGGCCAAGTGTCTCGGATCCAATAATCCGTACAACGTCGTTCGAGCAACATTGAATGGTCTGCAAGCACTGAACTCCCCTGCGGAGATTGCTGCAAAGCGCGGCAAGAGCGTTGAAGAGATCGCGGGGTAATCATGGCTAAAGAAAAAACATTGAAGGTTACGCAGGTCAAAGGTCTGATCGGAACCAAGCAGTCGCATCGCGATACCATTCGCGGTCTAGGTCTGCGCCGGATCAACCATACGGTCGTTCTGGAAGATACTCCGGCAGTACGCGGCATGATTAACAAGGTGTTCTACCTGGTCAAGTGCGAGGCATAAATGGAACTCAATCAAATTAAACCGGCAGATGGTGCAAAGCACTACAAGCGTCGTGTAGGTCGCGGTATCGGCTCGGGCTTGGGTAAAACAGCCGGTCGCGGTCACAAAGGTCAGAAATCACGCTCGGGTGGTTTTCATAAAGTCGGGTTTGAGGGCGGTCAGATGCCTTTGCAGCGCCGCTTGCCGAAGCGCGGTTTCGTCTCCTTGACGCGTAACGATACTGCACAGGTTCGCTTGTCGGATTTGGAAAAGTTGCCGGTCGACACCATCGATCTGCTGGCGCTGAAACAAGCTGGTGTCGTTGCTGCAACGGCGCTGGGCGCAAAAGTGATTCTGGCTGGCGAGTTGACACGTGCGGTCAAGTTGCAGGGCTTGCTGTTGACGAAGGGCGCGCGCGCCGCTGTCGAGGCTGCCGGTGGCAGCATCGCAGAATAAGGACTGTCTGTGAGTGCTGTAGCCAAGAATAAATACGGTGATCTGAGCAAGCGCCTCTGGTTCTTGCTCGGGGCGCTGGTGGTGTACCGCATCGGTGCGCACATCCCGGTGCCGGGCATCGACCCGAATGTTCTGGCCGACCTGTTCAAGCAGCAGCAAGGTGGCATCCTGGGCATGTTCAACATGTTCTCGGGTGGCGCGCTCGAACGCTTCACGATTCTGGCACTGGGCATCATGCCGTATATCTCTGCATCGATCATCATGCAGTTGGCAGCGATCGCGGTTCCACATCTGGAGCAGTTGAAGAAGGAAGGCGAGGCCGGCCGTCGCAAGATCACGCAGTACACGCGTTACGGTACGTTGGTGCTGGCTTTGTTCCAGTCCTTCGGTATCGCGGTGATGCTGCAGTCGCAGAAGGATCTGGTTCTAAATCCGGGACTGATGTTCCAGATGACGACCGTGGTGACCTTGGTCACAGGGACCATGTTCCTGATGTGGCTGGGCGAGCAGATCACGGAGCGTGGATTGGGCAACGGTATCTCGCTGATCATTTTTGCCGGTATCGCTGCGGGCCTGCCAAGTGCGATCGGCAATACACTGGAAATGGCGCGTACCGGAGCATTCTCCGTGCCGCTGGTGCTGGCATTGTTCTTCGGTGCCATCGCCGTCACGGCACTGGTGGTTTTCGTTGAGCGCGGTCAGCGCAAGGTGTTGGTCAATTACGCCAAGCGCCAAGTGGGCAACAAGATCATGGGTGGGCAAAGTTCGCATCTGCCGCTGAAGCTGAACATGGCGGGCGTGATTCCGCCGATCTTCGCCTCCAGCATCATCCTGTTCCCTGCGACGCTGGCGGGCTGGTTCGGTAGTGGCAGCAGCATGACCTGGCTGAAGGATGTGAGCGACAAGCTGGCACCGGGTCAGCCGATCTATGTGATGTTGTATGCAGCTGCAATCATCTTCTTCTGCTTCTTTTACACCGCGCTGGTGTTCAGTCCGAAGGAGACCGCAGACAATCTGAAGAAGAGCGGCGCATTCCTTCCGGGGATACGTCCTGGAGACCAGACTGCGCGCTACATCGAAAAGATCATGCTGCGGCTGACCATGGTGGGTGCCGTGTACATCACGCTGGTCTGCCTGCTGCCCGAGTTTTTGGTGGTCAAGTGGAATGTGCCGTTCTATTTTGGCGGCACCTCGCTCCTGATCCTGGTTGTGGTGACTATGGATTTCATGGCGCAAGTGCAGTCATACTTGATGACCCACCAATATGAAAGCCTGTTGAAGAAGGCTAATTTTAAAGCCGGTTAAACGGCAGAGGCGTCGCCGAATACTTTGGCACTTTGCCGAGTACACGGCCCAGAATTGAAGAAGCAAGGAGAAGCAAATGAAAGTCCAAGCATCCGTAAAGAAAATGTGCCGCAACTGCAAGATCGTGCGTCGCAACCGTGTGGTTCGTGTGATCTGCAGCAGTGATCCTCGCCACAAACAGCGCCAGGGTTGATTGAGTACAATCGCCGCTGGATGTTAGAATTCGCAACTTTTGAACGATAGGGTAGCTGCATGGCTCGTATTGCCGGTGTAAACATTCCAAACCATCAACACGCTGTGATTGCGTTGACCGCCATCTATGGCATCGGGCGCACACGTGCGCAGCAGATCTGTGCTGCAGCCGGCGTGTCGACATCTTCCAAGATCAAGGACATCAGCGATTCCGAAATGGAAAAGCTGCGTGACGAAGTCGCAAAGTTCACCGTTGAAGGTGACCTGCGCCGTGAAGTCACGATGAACATCAAGCGCCTGATGGATATGGGCTGCTACCGTGGTTTGCGTCATCGTCGCGGCTTGCCGAGCCGTGGTCAGCGTACCCGCACCAATGCGCGCACCCGCAAAGGCCCGCGTAAATCCATCGCCGGCGCGAAAAAGTAATCAAGTAGAGGACTGCAGACATGGCAAAGACCAGCACGAAAGTGCGTAAGAAAGTAAAGAAGAACGTTGCCGAGGGTATCGCGCACGTTCACTCTTCCTTCAACAACACCATCGTGACCATCACAGACCGTCAGGGCAACACTCTGGCTTGGTCTACCAGTGGCGCGCAAGGCTTCAAGGGTTCTCGCAAGAGTACACCTTTCGCTGCACAGATCGCTGCCGAAGTCGTTGGCAAGTCTGCTGCCGAGTGCGGTGTGAAGAATCTGGAAGTGCGCATCAAGGGGCCTGGTCCGGGTCGCGAATCCGCTGTGCGCGCGTTGAACGCCGCCGGTTTCAAAATCACCAGCATTTCGGATATCACGCCGGTGCCGCACAACGGCTGCCGTCCTCCGAAGAAGCGTCGTATTTAAGGAGTATCGATCTTGGCTAGAAATCTTGATGCAAAATGCCGTAAGTGCCGCCGCGAAGGCGAGAAGCTGTTCCTGAAGGCAGAGAAGTGCTTTACCGACAAGTGCGCGGTAGAGCGTCGTGCATATCCTCCCGGACAGCACGGTCAGCGCCGCAACCAGCGTTTGTCCGAGTACGGTGGCCAGCTGCGTGAAAAGCAGAAGGTCCGTCGTATCTATGGCATCCTGGAAGGTCAGTTCCGCCTGACATACAAGCGCGCAACGACTGCCAAGGGCATCACCGGTGAGAACCTGCTGCAGTTGCTGGAATCCCGTCTGGACAACGTCGCCTATCGTATGGGCTTCGGCGGCTCGCGTGCGGAAGCACGTCAGACCGTGCGTCACAACAGCATCCTGGTCAACGGCAAACGTGTGAACATCCCTTCCTACATCGTCAAGCCCGGTGATGTGGTCGAAGTCAATGAGAAAGCTCGCGCGCAACTGCGACTCAAAGCATCTCTGGATGCCGCAGCGCAGCGCGGTTTCCCGGAGTGGCTGGATGTGGATGCCAAGGCATTCAAAGGCACCTTCAAGGCGGTTCCTCAGCGTACCGAACTGCCTGCAACCATCAATGAGCACCTCATTGTCGAGTTGTATTCCAAGTAATCAACGCGGAGTCGCATATGCCTACAAATAACCTGTTGAAGCCACGCATCATCGACGTCCAGAACATCTCCGCCACTCAGGCGCGCGTTGTGATGGAGCCGTTCGAGCGCGGCTACGGCCATACGCTGGGCAATGCCCTGCGTCGCATCCTGCTGTCTTCCATGCCCGGCTATGCCGTGACTGAAGTGAAGATCGCCGGGGTGCTGCATGAATACTCCCCGATCGACGGCGTGCAGGAAGACGTGGTCGAGATCCTCTTGAACCTGAAGGGGCTGGTCCTGAAGCTGCACGGCGCGCCTGAGGCTACACTGCAATTGAAGAAGTCCGGCGCTGGCGTGGTCACTGCCGCAGACATCGAAGTCGATGCCGATACCGAAGTGATCAATCCCAACCATGTCATCGCACATCTGACAGCAGGCGGCAAACTGGACATGGAGATCAAGGTCGAGAAGGGATGTGGTTATGTTTCCGCCATCTCGCGTCAACAACCGGGCTCGAGCCGCGCTGTTGGCCATATCGCGCTGGATGCTTCGTTCAGCCCGATCTCCCGCGTGAGCTATGCAGTCGAGAGCGCGCGTGTAGAACAGCGCACCGATCTGGACAAGCTGATCATCGACATCGAGACCAACAGCGCAATCGATCCGGAAGAGGCCATCCGCTATGCAGCGCGCATCCTGGTCGAACAGTTCTCCGTGTTCGCCGCACTGGAAGGCACGCCGGCACCGGTCGAGAAGCCCGCCGCGCCGAAGGTCGATCCAATGCTGCTGCGCCCGGTCGATGATCTGGAACTGACTCCGCGCTCTTCGAACTGCTTGAAGGCCCAGAGTATCCATTACATCGGCGACCTGATCCAGTACACTGAAGCCGACCTGTTGCGCACCCCGAATCTGGGCCGCAAATCTCTGAACGAGATCAAGCAGGTGCTGGCCGAGCACGACTTGTCGCTGGGTATCAAGCTGGAAAACTGGACGGCAGTGTCCGAGAAATAAAGCTCGCCCGGTAGACACCGGGTCAGAAAGCAAGAGAGGAAAATCATGCGTCACCGTTTAGGACTTAGAAAACTCAACCGCACCAGCAGCCACCGTCTGGCGATGTTGCGCAATATGACCGTTTCGCTGCTGCGCCACGAAGCGATCAAGACCACCTTGCCCAAGGCAAAGGAACTGCGCCGTGTGGCAGAACCTATCCTGACCCTGGGCAAGAATCCCAGCCTGGCCAACAAGCGCCTGGCATTCGCCCGCCTGCGTGACCGCGAGATGGTCACCAAGCTGTTCGACGAACTCGGCCCGCGTTATGCGGCGCGCAACGGTGGTTATTCCCGCATCCTGAAGTTCGGATTCCGTAAGGGTGATAACGCGCCGATGGCGCTGATCGAGCTGGTCGATCGTCCGATGGACGCCGAAGCAGTGGAAGTGGCTGAATAAAGACAGCCGCTGGGCATGAAGAAAAGGCCGGGTCACCCGGCCTTTTTCATTTTGGCGACTTTGGGAGCCGTGGTGCGGCACTGCTATTTCGCAAGCAGCTGTTTCAAGTAGGGGCCAGTAACACTTCCCTTGTTCGCGGCGATATCCTTGGGCGACCCCTGCGCAACGATGCGTCCGCCGCCCTCGCCGCCTTCCGGTCCCATGTCTATCACCCAGTCCGCTGTCTTGATCACGTCCAGATTGTGTTCGATGACCACCAGTGTGTTGCCCTGGTCGCGCAGGGTGTGGATCACCTTGAGCAGCATGTCGATGTCGTGGAAATGCAGGCCGGTGGTCGGTTCGTCGAGGATATACAGCGTGCGGCCAGTGTCGCGTTTGGAGAGTTCCAGTGATAGTTTCACGCGCTGCGCTTCACCGCCCGAGAGCGTGGTCGCGCTCTGGCCGAGCGTGATGTAACCCAGTCCCACATCTAGCAGCGTCTGCAGCTTGCGCTTGATGACAGGCACCGCGTTGAAAAACGCATGCGCGTGTTCCACTGTCATCTCCAACACCTGATGGATGTTCTGTCCCTTGTACAGTACTTCCAGCGTCTCGCGGTTGTAGCGCTGGCCGTGGCAAACGTCGCACGGTACATACACGTCCGGCAGGAAGTGCATCTCCACCTTGATCACGCCATCGCCCTGGCACGACTCGCAGCGTCCGCCCTTCACGTTGAAGGAGAACCGTCCCGGTCCATAGCCGCGCTCGCGCGAGGTCGGCACGCTGGCGAACAGGTCGCGTATCGGTGTGAATAGCCCGGTGTAAGTCGCCGGGTTGGAGCGCGGCGTGCGCCCGATGGGTGATTGGTCTACGCTGATCACCTTGTCGAAGAATTCCAACCCTTCGATCTCGCGATGCGGCGCAGGCTCGGCATTGCTGCCATACAGATGCTGCGCAACCGCGTTGTACAAGGTGTCGTTGATGAGTGTGGACTTGCCCGAGCCGGACACGCCGGCCACGCAGGTCAACAATCCTACTGGCAGATCAAGCGTCACATCCTTCAGGTTGTTGCCACAGGCTCCGATGATCTTCAGCCGGCGTTCCGGATCGGGCTTGCGATAGGTCTTAGGTGGCTTTATGGTCTTGCGGCCAGCCAGATAATCTCCGGTCAGCGAATCAAGGTTTGCGATCACTTCCGCTGCCGTGCCCTGCGCCACCACCGTCCCGCCGTGTTCGCCCGCACCCGGTCCCATATCCACCACATAGTCAGCGGTGCGGATCGCGTCCTCGTCATGCTCCACCACAATCACGCTGTTGCCCATGTCACGTAAGCGTTTGAGAGTCGCCAGCAAGCGGTCGTTGTCGCGCTGGTGCAGGCCGATGGAAGGCTCGTCCAGCACATACATCACGCCGGTCAGACCGGAGCCGATCTGCGAGGCCAGGCGGATACGTTGCGCTTCGCCGCCGGAGAGCGTTTCGGCAGAGCGCTCCAGGGAAAGATATTCCAGCCCCACGTTGTTGAGGAAGGTAAGCCGGCTGGCGATCTCCTGCACGATCTTCTCAGCGATTGCCTGTTTGTTGCCCGGCAGCTTCACGCTGCTGAAGAAAGTCAGTGCCTGCTTCAGCGGTAGCGCACTTAATTCATAGATGGTCTTGTCCGCGACACGCACATGACGCGCTTCTTCGCGCAGGCGCGTGCCCTTGCATTCCGGGCAAGAACAGTTGTTCAGGTATTTCGACAGCTCCTCGCGTACCGTGGGCGATTCCGTTTCCTTGTAGCGTCGCTCCAGATTGTTGACGATGCCCTCGAAGGGGTGCTCGCGCAGCATCTTCTTGCCGCGCTCGTTCAGGTAGGTGAAAGCGATTTCGTCGTTGCCGCTGCCGTACAACACCACCGTCTGTATCTTTTCAGGCAGGCTCTCGAAAGACTGTTCCAGATCGAAGTCGTAATGTCTGGCCAGGCTGTCCAGCATCTGGAAATAGAACTGATTGCGCCGGTCCCAGCCCTTGATCGCGCCGCCCGAAAGGGACAGGTTGGGGAAGGCAACGATGCGCGCCGGATCGAAGAATGAGATCACGCCCAAGCCGTCGCACTTCGGGCAAGCGCCCATCGGGCTGTTGAACGAGAACAGGCGCGGCTCCAGCTCCTGCAAAGAATAGTTGCAGATCGGGCAGGCGAACTTGGCCGAGAACAGATGCTCCTTGCCGGAATCCATCTCTACCGCCAGCGCACGGCCATCGGCATGGCGCAGTGCGGTCTCGAACGACTCCGCCAGCCGTTGCTTGATGTCGGCGGTCACTTTCAGCCTGTCCACCACGATCTCGATGGTGTGCTTGGAGTTCTTCACCAATTTTGGCAAGTTGTCCATCTCGCACACCTTGCCGTTCACACGCAGGCGCACGAAACCCTGCGCGCGCAACTCGTCGAACAGATCCTGCTGCTCACCCTTGCGCTCCACCACCACAGGCGACAAGACCATCACCTTCGTACCTTCCGGCAAGGCCAGCACAGCATCCACCATCTGCCCCACAGACTGCGCCTGCAACACGATGTCATGTTCCGGGCAATGCGGATCGCCCGCGCGTGCGAACAGCAGGCGCAGGTAATCGTGGATCTCGGTCACCGTGCCCACCGTTGAACGCGGATTGTGCGAGGTCGCCTTCTGCTCGATGGCGATGGCGGGTGAGAGCCCCTCGATCAGATCGACATCCGGCTTCTCCATCAACTGCAGGAACTGGCGCGCATACGCTGAAAGCGATTCCACATAACGCCGCTGCCCCTCGGCATACAGCGTATCGAACGCAAGTGAGGACTTGCCCGAACCGGAAAGGCCGGTGATCACCACCAGCTGATTGCGCGGCAGGTCGAGGCTGATGTTCCTGAGATTATGGGTGCGAGCACCGCGTATCTTGATGTATTCCATGTGAAGCGAACGGGCCATTGAAAACGACCCGCCAATATACGCGAAAACGGATGCTTACCCAACAGCCCCGACCGCAAGAAAAATTGTGGGTGCGCTATGGCGGAGAAGGGCGTGGCTATCAGACGGATAGCCAGAACTGTTAAGATACGCGCCTTCCGAAACCCCGCCCCCAGCGTCATGTCCGCTTCAGATCCCGCAATGACCCCGTTCGAGCGCCGCGCCAGCATTGGCCTCGCAAGCATCTATGGCCTGCGCATGCTGGGCCTGTTCATCATCCTGCCCATCTTCGCCCTGTATGCCGAGCAACTGCCGGGTGGCGAGAGCCATTTTCTGATCGGGGTGGCGTTGGGTGCCTACGGGCTGACGCAAGCCATCTTGCAGATCCCGGCCGGTTGGTTATCCGACCGTTACGGACGCAAGCCGGTCATCATCGCCGGTCTGTTGCTGTTCGCGGCAGGGAGTTTCATCGCGGCGGCGGCGGACGATATCTACTGGATCATCGCAGGGCGCGTGATCCAGGGCGCGGGCGCGATCAACGCGGCGGTGATGGCACTGACCGCCGACCTGACGCGCGAGGAGCACCGCACCAAGGCGATGGCGATGATCGGTATGACCATAGGCGTGACGTTCTCGCTGTCCATGGTGCTGTCACCGTTGCTGTACAAGACCATCGGCATGTCGGGTATGTTCGAGCTGACCGGTGTGCTGGCCTTCGTGTCCATCGCGATGGTGCTGTGGTACATCCCGCAGCCGCACATCACGCGTTTCCACTCGGATACCGAAGCCAACACCGGCAAGCTGAAAGAGGTGCTGCACAATGCCGACTTGCTGCGCATGGATTTCGGCGTGTTCACGCTGCATGCGATCCTGATGTCGGTGTTCATGCAGGTGCCGTTCATCCTGCGCGCCAACGGTCTGGATGCGGCGCACCAGTGGCAGGTGTACTTGCCGGTGATGCTGATCGCTTTCGTGCTGATGGTGCCGCCGATCATCATCGCGGAGAAGAAGGCCAAACTGAAACAGGTGTTCATGTGGGCCATCGGTCTGGCCGCACTGGCACAACTGGGCATCCTGTTTTTGCAGGATAGTCTGTGGGGCATGGCGCTCACGCTGTTGTTGTTCTTCACTGCGTTCAACGTGCTGGAGGCGACACAGCCTTCCATCGTCAGCAAGATCGCGCCGCTTGCGTCCAAGGGCACGGCGATGGGCGTGTTCAGCAGCGTGCAGTTCCTGGGGGCGTTCTTCGGTTCGGCCATGGGCGGTCTGCTGATGCAGTTGTATGGCGGCGATGCGGTACTGATGTTCGCGGTGGCGATGTTGCTGGTGTGGCTGGCGGTAGCATCCGGAATGCGAGCGCCCGAACCCTTGATGACCCGGATGTATCACCTGCCCGAGATGGATGATGCGGCGGCGAGCACATTGCGTCTGTCTCTGGCACAATTGCGCGGCGTGCGCGAGGTGCTGGTGGTCGGTAACGAGCAGATCGCTTGCCTCAAGGTGGAGATGGGCGGCTTCGACGAAGACGCGGTAGAACAATTAGTGAAGGGAGTATGAGATGTCAGTGAACAAGGCAATTCTGGTGGGGCGTCTGGGAAAAGACCCGGAGACCCGTTACATGACCAGCGGCGAGGCGGTGACCAACGTCACCCTGGCGACTTCCGAGAACTATAAGGACAAGAGCGGCGAGAAGCAGGAACGCACCGAGTGGCACAACCTGGTGTTCTACCGCCGTCTGGCCGAGATCGCCGGAGAATATCTGAAGAAGGGTTCGCAGATCTATGTCGAAGGCCGCATCCAGACCCGCAAGTGGCAGGACAAGGAAGGCAAGGATCGTTACACCACCGAGATCGTGGTGAACGAGATGAAGATGCTGGGCGGAAAGGCAGGTGGCGGAGGCAGCTTCGAAGTGATGGACGAGGGCGGTTCTTCCGCGCCGGCACGCAGTGCGCCGGCAGCACGTCCGGCCGCAGCCCCCGCGTCGAAGGGCAACTTCGACAACTTCGACGACGATATTCCCTTTTAACTCGTATCCGATCCTTTCCAAGCAGTACCCGTGAGCAAAGCTTTCACCCGCGAGAACGACACCGAAGATGACGACGACTCGGTGTCGTTGCCCGCGCTCCCGGCAGGAACCAAGAACTATATGACCCCGGCGGGTTACCGCCGCCTCAAGGATGAGTACATGCATCTGCTGGACGTGGAACGCCCGTCCGTGGTGCAGACCGTGTCGTGGGCGGCGGGCAACGGCGACCGCTCAGAGAACGGCGACTACATCTACGGCAAGCGGCGCTTGCGCGAGATCGACCGCCGCCTGCGCTTCCTCGCCAAGCGCATGGAGAACTCGGAGGTCGTCGATCCGGCACAGCGACAGGGTTGTGAGCAGGTGTTCTTCGGTGCTTCCGTGACGGTCTGCCACGAAGATGGCAGCGAGCGCATCTACAGCATCGTCGGCATCGACGAGGCGAACGCGAGCAAGGGGCATATCAGCTGGGTTTCGCCGCTGGCGCGCGTGCTGTTGAAGGCGCGCGAGGATGATGTGTTGATGCTGCCTTTGCCGGACGGTGTGGAAGAGCTGGTAGTGGTGAAAGTGGAATACCGTGAGATTGATTTTGAGTGAGGTGAGAACATGAAATATCTGATGAATGAAGTTCCCGTCTTCGTCGCATTGTTGGTGCTGGGTTTGGGTTTTGCGCTGGAGCATGGCGCGGTTGAACATGGTGGGATCATGCTGTGGGGGCTGCTGGGGGTGATACTGGCAGCCATCATCGGTGTCGCCTTCCGCATCGCGCACCATGCCGAGGTGTTGGCAGTGCGCTTTGGTGAGCCGTACGGCACACTCATCCTCACGCTGGCGGCGGTGTCGGTGGAAGTGGTGATATTGGTCGTGCTGTTGCAGGGCGCGCCGAATCCCACGCTGGCGCGCGACACGGTGTTCGCGGCGGTGATGTTCGACATCAACGGCATCCTCGGTCTGGCCGCCATCGTCGGCGGTCTGAAGCACGGGCAGACCAAGTACAACATCTCCTCGGCCAATTCCTTCGTCGCCATGCTGCTGGTCGCCATCGGCATCGGCATGTTCATCCCGGATTTCGTTCCGGATGCGCAATGGCAGGTCTATTCCATCTTCTCGGTGCTCACCATGTCGGTGATGTATGCGGCTTTCCTGCGCCTGCAGACGGTGGAGCACCGCACCTTCTTCGAATACTCGTCGGTGACCGAAGAAGAGGCGCACGACACGGTGCACAGCCCGAATGCCCTGCATGTGGGCATAATGCTGGGGGCCATCGTGCTGGTCGGTCTGCTGTCCGAAGTGTTGTCGGTGTTGCTTGATGCGGGTCTGTCCGGCAGCAGTCTGCCCAAGGCTATCCCGGCAGTGCTGGTGGCGCTGATCTCGGCCAGTCCGGAGATCCTCACCGCCCTGCGCGCGGCGCAGAACAACCGCATGCAGACCACAGTCAACATCGCGCTGGGCGCATCGCTTGCGACCGTGCTGCTGACGCTGCCGGTGATCGAGGCGATCGCCCTGTTCACGGGGGAGCGCATCGTGATGGCGCTGACGCCGGTGCAGGGCGGCATGCTGTTGCTGACCTTCCTGACGGTGATGAACAATCTGCACGACGGCGAGACCAATGCCATCGAAGGAATCAGTCACTTTGCGCTGTTCGCGGCATTCATCGCACTGGTGACGATGGGATTGATGTAAAGCAGAGTATGTCCAGGGGCCGTGATGGCGGTCGCGGCCCCTTTTGCCGTTACGAGACCGCTTCTTCTTTTTCTTCGGTGGCGATACCTGCAGGCCGACCGGTGCGCTCCAGCACGGCGGCGAAGAAGCCGTCGGTGTCGTGCTGCTGCGGGGTGAGTTGCAGATAGTCGCCCATGGGCAGGTCGATGTGATGTTGCGTCAACACTGCACCAGCGGGAAGCAATGCGAACTCGGGGTGCGCGGCAAGGAATGCGCGGACGATATCCTGGTTCTCTTCCTGCAACACGCTGCAGGTCGCATAGACCAGTCGCCCCCCTTTTTTCAGCAGCCGCGCGGCCGAATCCAGGATGGCGCGCTGCTTCGCTTTCAGTTCTTCCACGCTCTGCGCTGACTGGCGGAACTTCAGGTCCGGGTTGCGGCGCAGAGTACCCAGTCCGCTGCAGGGTGCATCCACCAGTACGCGGTCTATCTTGCCTGCGAGGCGTTTGATCTTCTGGTCGTTCTCGTGAGCGATCAGTTGCGCTTGCACGTTGGAAAGGCCAGAGCGTTTCAAGCGCGGCTTGAGGTTGGTCAGGCGTTTCTCCGAAACGTCCCACGCGTACAAGCGGCCCTGCGAATTCATCAATGCACCCAGCATCAGCGTCTTGCCGCCCGCGCCGGCGCAGAAATCCACCACCATGTCGTTGCGCTTCGGCGCCAGCATCAGACCGAGCAACTGGCTGCCTTCGTCCTGCACTTCGAACTTCCCGCTGAGGAACAGCGCGTGTTTGTTCAGCGCGGGTTTGTATCTGAGGCGGATGCCATAGGGCGAGAACGGCGTGGCCGTGGCTTCATAGCCTTCCGCCTGCAGCGATTGCAGCACTTCGTTGCGGTTGGATAACAGCGAATTGACGCGCAGGTCGAGCGGGGCGGACTGCTGCATGGACAGGCCGAGCGCGAGGATATCTTCGTCGCTGCGATAAGCGCGCAGTTTCTCCACGATCCATTCCGGCAGTTCGGCCTGGATGGAGAGCGGCAAGGTCGAAGCGTCGATGCTTTTGACCTTGATCAGCCATTCCTCTTCCTTCACCTTGAGCAAGGGTTTCAGCTCGCGCAGGTTGTAACCGCCGAAGCGCACCCAGTAGGCCAGCGCCATGCGGCGCGCGGAAGCGATACCTTTCTCTTCCATGGTGCAGGCATATTCGAGCAGCAGGCGGTGGCGCAACACGCCGAACAGCGTCTCCGCCACCAACTTGCGTTCGTTGGAGCCGATGCGCTCAGTCTGGAAGAAGTTGCGCAGCACGGCGTCCGCCGGATGTTCCATTTTCAGTGCGGCGCGCACGGCCTGGATGGTGAGGTCGAGACGGTATTCTGTGAGTAGCATGGTGTTCCCTATTCCTCCGCGATGCGGATGTCGGTGATGATGGCTTCGCCGGAGATGCTGCCGTCGCGATCTATGTGGCGGAGTTTAACGGGCAACAGGCGGTATTCCTGCGCGAACCAGATCTCCAGTCCTTCCTTGCCGGGCGGATGCAGTTTGCGGAAGTGTACCGTGTGCAACTTGCCCAGCGGCGTGACCAATTCTTCATTGGTGGCTATCTCGAACCGGTATCGTTCCCAGTCGCGTCCATTGGTGATGGCGATGGGCAGCACGTCGCCCGGTGCGGGCAGAGGCGGGAACTGGTAGAGGATGCTCAGGATGTCCTGGGTGGATTCGCCGAGCGGCATCTTGTGGCCGGAGGAGAAAGAGATCTTCCGCGCCGTGTAGTCGAGTTCGGCGCTGTCCCTGCGCTGTTCGCCGCCGTCCTCCTTGTCTTCGCTGTACTGCCGCGGATGCAATACGGTGCCGTCGGTCTCTCCGCTACTGGTCTGCACCAATTTGTAGGATTTCACCAGTCGCGCCAGCCCGACTGTGCGTGTGGTCGCGGTGAGCTCGTAACGGCCGTCCGTGATGCGCAATTCATGCCGTGCTTCACCTATTGCCATACCGTTCTTGCCGATGCGCACCTGGAATTTCAGGAAGGCATGTTTGGGCAGAGCGGGGCGCGGGGGCGGAGTGGCGTCGGCGACCGGCGTTGTAGCGGTCGGTGCGGAAGCGGCGACCACAGCGGAGACGGCGATCTCGGGAGCGGTCACCGCGACCTGACTGGCTGGATCAGGCATATCGCTTGCCGCCACGGCGGAAGCGGGGGCGGTCACTGCAACCTGGCTGGCTGCCAACGCCTGCTCGGTCGAGGCAGTGGTACTGAAGGCGGCGGCGCTGGCGGCAGCGGCTAGTTCATCGACCGGAGGTGCTGCGGGTTTAGGACGGGACGTGGCGGCGCGCGCGGTGGGGGTGCGCACCTGCGGCAGGGGGATCAGTTTTGCGATCAGGGGCGGCAGGTCGGGTTCTGCCTCGGGCAGCTGGATGGGCGGCAACCACATCAACATTGCATGGATCGCAAGGGAGATGGCCAGTGCGATAGCGAGTCGATGCCTGGCGGACGACAAGGCAGCGAAGCTCACGGCACCATGTTCAGGGTGCGCAGGACTTGCACCAGCTGGGCACCATCGTCCTCTGTCACCACCACTTTGCAGGGGATGAAACCGTGATCGACGGCAAGCCAGATCTCCGATTTCCACTTGGTCTTTTGCGGCTGGGTGTAGAGGTAGTAGCTGCGCAGGTTGCCGAACGGTACGCTTGCCGTCTGCGCCGGATTCAATTGATAGCGATATTCTTCCAGCTTGTGGCCATTGGTCATGCTGAACTGGATTTCCAGACGGCTGCGCGGCGGCTGCATGACGAACTGGTACATCATGCTTAAGCGGTCCTGGGTGTGCGGCGGCAGCGTGAGCAACTTGAGGCCGTCGTGACTGCCCAGGGCAAGCTCATTGCGACTCCAGTCGAAATCCGCGCTGCTGTTCTTCTCTGTGTTCCGCGTGCGCCGATGGGTGAAATGTTGCGGCAGCAGGCCCGTCTCGCCGATCTCGCCCTCGCTGGTGATCACGATGGTCTCGGGCTGGAACAGCGCCAGCAGACCGACCGGTTTGGTGACACTGACGATGCGGTAACGATCCTCATTGCGTTCGAACAGTTCGCTGACTTCGGCCAGTTTGATGTCCTGCTTGAGGATGTCATAACTCGCCTCGATGCGCAGCGGCAAAGGTTCTGCCGACAGGCTGAAGGCAAGGCTGGCGAGGAACAGGGCGAACAGGGCGCGCATCTCAATCCAGTCCGGGCGAGATCAGGGTGGTGCCGAGCTGCTCCATGCGGTCGATGGTGACGCGACCGCCTGCTTCGAGCCTGGCCTGATCGAGGCACAGCCAGCGCACTGCCTGAGGGAAGATGCGGTGTTCTTCGTGTAGCACGCGCGCCGCAAGTGTTTGCGGCGTGTCGTCACTCAGCACCGGTACGGCGGCCTGGATGATGATGGGGCCGCCATCCAGCGCGGGTGTGACGAAATGCACCGAACAGCCGTGGATCCTCACACCGTCCTGCAGGGCACGCGCATGCGTGTCGACGCCGGTGTAGGCAGGCAGCAGCGAAGGATGGATGTTGATCAAGCGCCCGGTGTAGCGATGCACGAAGCCGTCGGTGAGGATGCGCATGAAACCTGCCAGCACGACCACGTCGGGCTGATAGTGATCGATAACTTTTGCCAGTGCGCTATCGAACGCCTCGCGGTCGGCGTAGTCGCGATGCGACACCACGGCGGTCTCGATGCCGTGCGCGCGCGCCGTCTCCAGCCCCTGCGCATCCGCCTTGTTGCTGATCACGGCGGCGATACGGCAAGGCAGCTTGGCGCGCAACAAAGCTTCCATGTTGCTGCCGCGACCGGAGATGAGGATGACGATATTCTTCTGTGCTGGCATTTACTTGACTTGTGTCTGGTGCTCGTCGCCGTTGCGGGCGCGGATGGTGCCGATGCGCGACACGGTCTCACCGGCCTCTTGCAACTGTTTGATCGCATTGTCTGCGTCGGCGGCCCCAACGATCACCACCATGCCGATGCCGCAGTTGAAGGTGCGGAACATCTCTTGCGCCGCGACGTTTCCGCCTTCGCGCAGCCAATCGAACAGTTTGGGCATCTGCCAGGTCTTGCTGTCGATGTCGGCGACGACATTCGCGGGCAGCACGCGCGGGACGTTCTCGGTGATGCCGCCGCCGGTGATGTGCGCCATGCCTTTGACCGTGATGCTCTGCATCAGGCCCAGCATCGGTTTCACGTACAGGCGGGTGGGGGCCATGATGCAGTCGGCCAGTGTGCGCTCGCCGTCGAATTTGGCGTTCAGATCAGGTTTGCTCCGTTCGATGATCTTGCGCACCAGCGAATAGCCGTTGGAGTGCGCGCCGTTGGAGGCCAGGCCCAGCACTACGTCACCAGGCTTGATGTGTTCGCCGGTGATGATCT
Organism: Sideroxyarcus sp. TK5; assembly: GCF_054601595.1. Classification (NCBI taxonomy): domain Bacteria; kingdom Pseudomonadati; phylum Pseudomonadota; class Betaproteobacteria; order Nitrosomonadales; family Gallionellaceae; genus Sideroxyarcus; species Sideroxyarcus sp. TK5. Next base: position 24,823 of record NZ_BAAHSJ010000002.1, read on the forward strand.
TGCTCTTCTCCACCACGCCGACCGCGAAACCGGCCAGGTCGTATTCACCTTCCGGGTACATGCCGGGCATCTCGGCGGTCTCGCCGCCGATCAACGCGCAGCCGGAATCTTCGCAACCTTTGGCGATGCCCTTGATGACGTCGGTCGCATTCGGCACATCCAGCTTGCCGCAAGCGAAGTAGTCGAGGAAGAACAGCGGCTCGGCACCCTGCACCAGGATGTCGTTCACGCTCATCGCGACCAGGTCGATGCCGACGGAGTCATGGCGGTTAAGCTCGAACGCCAGTTTGAGTTTGGTGCCGACGCCGTCGGTACCGGAGACCAGCACCGGCTCCTTGTATTTCTTCGAGATCTCGACCAGTCCGCCGAAGCCGCCGATACCGGACAGCACTTCGGGGCGCATGGTGCGCTTGGCAAAGGGTTTGATGTTCTCGACCAGTTGGTCGCCCGCGTCGATATCGACACCGGCATCGCGGTAGGAGAGGGAAGAATTCTGGCTCAAGTTGAGTTCTCGCTTTCTGGCAGGTAAAGTGCAGCACGTTTTTCGCCGCGGATTTTACCCGAAATGACCGTCTCCCGCTCTGTTGCCGTGCAGTGGCTGGCACTGACCGCCGTCGCATTGGCGCTGCTCTATCTGTTGGCACCCATCCTTGCACCGTTCGTGGCTGCGGCTATCCTGGCCTATGTGTTCGACCCGCTGGTGGACCGGCTGTGCGCATGGAAACTGCCGCGCGCGCTGGGGGTGATGGGGGTGATGCTGGGCGCGCTGCTGCTGGGGCTGTTGTTGCTGCTGATCATGCTGCCGTTGTTGCAGCAGGAGTTGTCCCTGCTGGCGCAACGGCTGCCGCAATGGCTGGACGCGGCAAAGGGGCATCTGCTGCCGGCATTGCAGCAATGGTTCGGGGCGGAGCTGGAATGGGACGATGCCGCGCTGAAGCAGTTGCTGGCCGACCACTGGCAACGGGCGGGCGGGCTGGTATCGGGTGTGCTACTGCCCTGGCTGGGCGACAGCGGCAGTGCCCTGTTCGCTTTGTTCGCCAATCTGTTGCTGATCCCGGTGGTGATGTTCTACCTGTTGCGCGACTGGGATGAGTTGCTTGCCCGTGTCGATGGTTTGCTCCCGCGCCATTGGCATACGCAGATCCGCCAGCTCGCCGTAGAGGTGGATCAGGTGCTGGCTGAATTCCTGCGCGGGCAGGTCGCGGTGATGCTGCTGATGAGCGTGTTCTACGTGGTGGTGCTGTGGCTGGTCGGTCTGGAGTTCGCGTTGCCTATCGGCATCGTGGCCGGCATGCTGGTGTTCGTGCCCTATCTGGGAATGGTGCTGGGCTTGCTGCTGGCCACGTTGTCGGCTTTGATGCAGTTCGGTCTGACCGGCGACCTGCTGCTGGTGTGGGTGGTGTTCGGTGCGGGCCAGTTGCTGGAAGGCATGGTCATCACCCCGTGGCTGGTGGGCGAGCGCATCGGCCTGCATCCGCTGGCGGTGATCTTCGCCCTGCTGGCCTTCGGCCAGTTATTCGGTTTCTTCGGCCTGTTGCTGGCCTTGCCGATGGCGGCCGTATCGCTGGTGTTGCTGCGCCATCTGCGCGAGCAATATCTTTCCAGCAGCATGTACCTGAAACCATGAGCCAGATGTTGCTGGGCATCGCCCCGGAATGGGTGCCGACGCTGGATAACTTCGTCGCCGGGCGCAATGCCGAATTGCTCGCCGCCCTGCGGCAGGCGGCTGCGGGAGACCCGGCGGTGCGTGCCGTGTATCTGTGGGGCGAGCAGGGGAGTGGCAAGAGCCATCTGATGCAGGCGATGGCGGCGCAGGCGGCAGATGCGCGGTACGCCGAGCGTGCGGTGCCAGAGTCGGCAAGCGTGGTGGCGGTGGATGACGTCGAGGCGCTGGACGATACGGCGCAGGTCGCCTTGTTCGAGCTCTACAACCGTATGCGCGAGCAGGGCGGCCTGTTGCTGGTGAGCGGCTCGCGGGCACCCGCTCACCTTGCCTTGCGCGACGATCTGCGCACCCGTCTCGGCTGGGGCTTGGTGTACCAGCTGCATGCGCTCAGCGACGAGGAAAAGGCGGAAGCCTTGCGCCAGCATGCCGGCGCAAGGGGTTTCGGGCTACCGCAGGAAGTCTCCCAATACCTGTTGCGCCATGGCAGGCGCGACTTGCCCTCGCTGTTGCGGGTGCTGGATGCGCTGGATGAGCACTGCCTGCGCTTGAAGCGTGCGGCTTCGGTGCCACTTCTGAAGGAAGTCATGGCGGGGAAGGGCTGAATTTGGCACAATGAGTCTCGGCTGGCGCGGGGCGGCGGTCTCTATGCGTGACAATTCTTACTTTCAAACGACAAGGGGGTTTCAAGATGTTGAAGAGAGCGACACTGGCAACACTGGTTCTGGCGGCACTTCCGATGCAGGCTTACGCAGCAGACGGCATGGTCAAACTGGATGCCCATGTTTCTACGCTGGGCGGAGGGTTGGAGTTGGCCATGCCCATGACTGAGCGTTACACAGCCCGTCTGGGGTTCAATCAGTTCAAATTCAGCGCCAGCGAGAACTCCGGTGGTGTGACGTTCTCGGGTGATCTGAAGCTGTCCAGCGTGACTACTTTGGTTGATTGGCGCCCATGGAGCGGCGTGACGCACCTGACAGCAGGGGTGATCTTCAACAGCAACAAACTTGAATTGTCCGGTACGGTTGCGAACGGTTCGACTTACGATGCATCCGGCACAACATTTACTTGCGCTGCCACTGGGGGCTGCGGGGTCAACACATCGGTGGGTTTCAACAAGGTCTCGCCCTATCTCGGGATAGGCTGGAGCGGTCAGCCCAAGAAGCAAGGCTTCTCGTTCAGCACTGATATCGGGATCCTGTTCCAGGGTTCCCCCAGTGCAACGGTGAATTCGCAAGGCACATGGACAGCGGGTGGGGTATCGACTACCACTGCTGCACTGGATGCAGATGCGCAGAAGCAGTTGAACTCTGATCTGAGCAGTTTCAAATACTATCCGGTTATCTCGGTCGGTATCGGTTATACGTTCTAATGCGCCGCTGAAACTGGACGCACAGGGCCTGCAGCGATGCAGGCCTTTTTCATCAAGGAGTGTATGTGAATCTGGCTTTATTCGATCTGGACAATACCCTGCTGAGCGGTGACAGCGATTTCGAGTGGTCGCAGTTTTTGATCGAGCAGGGCGTACTAGACCGCGAACTGTTCGAGGCGAAGAACCTGGCGTTCTACGAGCAGTACAAGGCGGGCACGCTGGACATCCACGAGTTCCTGGATTTCCAGTTGAAGCCCTTGTCGCGTCATGCGCGCAAGGTGCTGGATCAATGGCATGACGAGTTCATGCGCATCAAGGTGCGCCCCATGATGGGCGACAAGGCACGTGCGCTGGTGCGCAAGCATCTCGATGCCGGCGATGTGTGCGTGGTGATCACCGCCACCAACAGCTTCGTCACCGCACCCATCGTGCGTGAGTTCGGTATCGAACATCTGATCGCCACCGATCCCGAGCAGAAGGATGGTGAGTTCACCGGCGCTGTAGCGGGTGTGCCCAGTTTTCGCGAGGGCAAGGTCACGCGTATGGAACAGTGGTTGGGCGAGCGGGGCTGGGATTGGGGCAGTTTCGGGCAGAGTTGTTTCTACAGCGATTCGCTGAACGACCTGCCCCTGCTGTCCAAAGTGAAGCGGCCGGTCGCGGTCGATCCCGATGCGACCTTGCGTGCGCATGCCGAGCGTCAGGGCTGGCCGGTCATCTCCCTGCGCTGAGAGGGCACAGGTGCGGGTGCTATAATCCGCGCCCATGTCGCGCCGCTGGTAGCGACAGCGTAATCAGACGACTCCATGATCAAAAGACTATTCAAGAAGGTTTTCGGCAGATCCCGCCCGGCCGCGAAAGAGAGCAGGGCGCATGTGATCCCGTTCGAGCAACACAAGGTCACGCGCGAGGGCATCAGCTACGCGGCGCGGCGTGTCACCGACGGCTTGCAGGCGGCTGGTTTCCAAGCCTATGTGGTGGGCGGCGCGGTGCGCGACCTGTTGCTGGACCGCCATCCAAAGGATTTCGACGTCGCCACCGATGCCACGCCCGAAGAGGTGAAGCGCGTGTTCCGTCGCGCGCGCATCATCGGCCGCCGCTTCCGGCTGGTGCATGTGATGTTCGGTGAAGAGACGGTGGAAGTGTCCACCTTTCGCCGCGCCATCGAGGCGGAAGATGCCGAGACCGACGCGCACGGACGCATCCTGCGCGACAACGAATTCGGCGACCAGGAACAGGATGCTGCTCGGCGCGACTTCACCGCAAACGGGTTGTTCTACGATCCGAGTTCGCAAGAGATCTTCGATTACCACAACGGCTATGCCGACATCCGCGCCAACACGCTGCGCATGATCGGCGATCCGGAAGTGCGTTACCGCGAAGATCCGGTGCGCATGCTGCGGGCGGTGCGCCTGTCGGCCAAGCTGGGCATGAAGCTGGACCCGGCCACCGCCGCCCCCATCGCGAAGATGAAAGAGCTGCTGAGCAACGTGCCCGAGGCGCGCCTGTTCGACGAGATGCTCAAGTTGCTGTTGTCCGGCCACGCGCTGGCCTGCATCAAGAAGTTGCGGAGCATGCATCTGCACCACGGCATGCTACCGATGCTGGACGTGATCCTTGAGCAACCCATGGGCGAAAAGTTCGTGATGGCCGCCCTGCAAAATACCGACCAGCGCATCGCCGAGGAGAAGCCCACGTCTCCCGCCTTCCTGTTCGCTGCGCTGCTGTGGCACGAGGTGCTGACAGTCTGGAACGCCAAGCAGGCAGCGGGCGAAAAACCCGTCGGTGCGCTGCATGCGGCGATGGACGAAGTGCTGGAGCGGCAGCGCGCCAAGCTCGCGATCCCGCGCCGCTATGACACCGTGATGAAGGAGATATGGCTGTTACAACCGCGCTTCGAGCAGCGCGCGGGACAGCGCCCCTTCCGCCTGCTGGCCTTGCCACGTTTCCGCGCGGCATACGATTTCCTGTTGCTGCGCTGCGAGAGCGGCGAAGCCGACAAGGCACTCGGTGCGTGGTGGGAGGAGTTCCAGCATACCAATGAAGATCGTCGCGCCGAGATGCTGCAGCCGGAGAGCGATGGACCGAAGAAGCGACGGCGGCGCAGCAGAAAGCCCAGGTCTTCCGGGCAGGGCGAACTGCCGATCGATTGATGAGCCATACCGCATTCATAGGATTGGGCAGCAATCTTGCAGAACCCGCCGCACAGGTGAATCACGCACTCCGGGCGCTCGGTGAGCTGCCGCAGACGCGACTGTTGAAGGTGTCGTCGCTCTATCGCAGCGCGCCGGTCGGTTATCTCGACCAGCCCGATTTCATCAATGCCGTGGCACAGGTGGAAACCGGACTGGCCCCGCGCGCCCTGCTGGATGCGCTGCTGGCGCTGGAACTGGAATGCGGGCGCACGCGCGAATTCAAGGATGCGCCGCGCACACTGGATCTGGACGTGCTGATGTATGACGATCTGGTGCACCACGAACACGGCCTGACCGTGCCGCATCCGCAGATGCACCTGAGGGCGTTCGTGCTGCTGCCCTTGCTGGAGATCGCGCCGGATTGCATCATCCCCGGCGTGGGGGCTGCGGCGGTGGCGATGGCAGGCTGCGCGGGACAACAACTGGAACGACTGGAACATGTCGCTGAGTAAATACCGCTACATCGTGGTCGAGGGCCCCATCGGCGTGGGCAAGACCAGCCTGGCCAAGCGGCTGGCCGAACATAACGTCGCGCGCACACTGCTGGAAAAACCGCAGGACAACCCGTTCCTCGCGCGCTTCTATGAAGACGCCGAACGCTACGCGCTACAGACGCAGCTGTTCTTCCTGTTCCAGCGCATAAACGAAGTGCGTGACCTGAACCAGATGGATATGTTCCAGAGCCGCACGGTATCCGATTACCTGTTCGAGAAGGACGCGTTGTTCGCGCGACTCAACCTGAGCGAGGACGAGTTCCAGCTTTACCAGGCCATCTATCAGCGCCTCGCGCCGCAAGCGCCGACGCCGGACCTGGTGATCTATCTGCAGGCTTCGACCGATACGCTGATCTCGCGCGTGCGCAGGCGCGGCCATCGCCATGAGCGCACCATCCAGGATGAATATCTGACCAGGCTGGCCGACAGCTACGGCGAATTCTTCCATCACTACGAGGAAGCACCGGTGCTGGTGGTGAATAGCGAAAAACTCAATTTCGCGGATAATGATGCCGACTTCAGATTGCTGCTGGACCGCATCGACAGGATGCGCGGACAACGCGAGTATTTCAACGTGGCGGAATGATGCGAACGACTTTGACGAAATTGCAGGCGATGCATGGGCGCGGTGAGAAGATCGCCGTGCTGACCTGTTACGACGCCAGCTTTGCGACCCTGCTGGAAAGCAACGGCGTCGACGTGCTGCTGGTCGGTGATTCGCTCGGCATGGTGATACAGGGGCGCGAGAGCACGCTGCCGGTCACCATCGAACAGATGGCTTACCACACGGCATGCGTGGTCAGTGGCGCGCAGCAGGCCTTCGTCATCGCCGACATGCCGTTCGGCACCTCGCAGTTCTCCGCGCGTGAGACCTTCGGTTATGCCGTGCAACTGATGCAGGCCGGTGCCGAGATGGTCAAGCTGGAAGGCGGTGCCGAGATGGCCGACACGGTCGCTTTCCTCACCTCGCGCGGCATCCCGGTGTGCGGACATATCGGCCTGACGCCGCAGTCGGTGCACCAGCTCGGCGGCTACAAGGTGCAGGGCAGGGAAGATGCTACGGCTCTGAAACTGAAGAAGGATGCACTGGTGCTGCAGAAGGCGGGTGCCGCCATGCTGGTGCTGGAAGCGATCCCAGCAGTGCTGGGTGCAGCTGTCACCAAACAACTTTCCATTCCGACTATCGGCATCGGCGCGGGTGCGGATTGTTCCGGCCAAGTGCTGGTGCTGCACGACATGCTGGGCGTGTATCCCGGTCGTAAGGCGCGTTTTGTGAAGGACTTCATGCCCGGCGCGGCTTCCATCGCCGATGCCGTTGCGCGCTATGTCGCCGAAGTGAAGGCTGGCACCTTCCCAGCCAAGGAACACTGCTTCTGATGCAAGTCATCCATTCCGTTGTGGAACTGCGCGCAAGATTGGCGCGCGAAAGCAACATCGCTTTCGTGCCCACCATGGGCAATCTGCATGCAGGCCATGTTGCGTTGGTGGAACAGGCGCGACAGCAGGGCACATGCGTCGTGGTGAGCATCTTCGTCAACCCATTGCAATTCGGTCCGAACGAGGATTTCGACAAGTATCCGCGCACGCTGGAAGCGGACTGTGCCAAGTTGCTGGGGCTGGCCGATGTCGTGTTTGCACCAGCCGTGGACGAGATGTATCCGGAGCCACAGAGTTTCTACGTTGAATTGCCGCCCATCGCCAGCGAGTTGTGCGGCGCGCACCGTCCGGGGCATTTTCGTGGCATGGCGACCGTCGTGCTCAAGCTGCTCAACCTGGTGCAGCCGCAGGTCGCCCTGTTCGGCAAGAAGGATTACCAGCAGCTGGCGATCATTCGTCAGATGGTGACGCAGTTCAATCTGCCGGTCACCATCGTCGGAGGTGAAACGGTACGCGCCGAGGATGGCTTGGCATTAAGTTCGCGCAATCAGTATCTGACGCCAGCCGAGCGAACCGAAGCCGCGCAACTGCATCTAACGCTGAGCAAGGTGTCGGAGTCGCTCGCGAATGGCGCGCGGGATTTCGATGTCTTGGAGAAGGTGGCCGAGGCGGCGCTTGCCAAGCGCGGCTGGGGGGTGGAGTATGTCTCCATCCGCAGTCAGCACGGGCTGGGAAAGCCGCAAGTGAGCGAGCGCAAACTGGTCGTGTTGGCCGCCGCTCGGTTGGGAGTCACTCGCCTGATCGATAACCTTGAGGTTTGTCTTTGAGGCTCAGGCGTTTATAATGCGCGACCCTGCGACAGACGGGAGCTGATAGGAGGTAACCATGCAACGAACCATGCTTCAAGCCAAATTGCATCGTGCGCGCGTGACGCAGGCCGAGCTGCATTACGAGGGTTCGTGCGCCATCGACGAGAACTTCCTGGATGTCAGCGGTATCCGAGAATATCAGCAGATTGAAATCTGGAACGTCACCAACGGCGAACGTTTCACTACCTATGCCATTCGTGCCGAGCGCGGCTCGCGCACCATTTCCGTGAACGGCGCGGCAGCGCATAAGGCCGATGTCGGCGATATCGTCATCATCGCGACCTTCGCCAGCTATTCGGAACTGGAGCTGCAGAAATACCATCCGGCGCTGGTCTATTTCGACGAGCACAACAATATCATCGGTCAGCGCGAGAACATTCCGATCCAGGCAGCTGCCTGAACTTCATCAGCCTGAAACTACAAGCCCCGCTTCTGCGGGGCTTGTAGTTTGTGCAGCAGAGGAAGACCGGCTTAGATGCGTTTCGCCAGTTCGGCCGCCTTGCCGATGTAAGTCTCCGGACTCAGTGCCTGCAGGCGTTGCTTCTCTGATTCCGGGATGTCCAGCGTCAGGATGAACGCGGCCAGACTTTCGCGGTTGATGCCGCCCTTGCCACGCGTGAGTTCCTTCAGCTTGTCGTAGGCGTTCTCGATGTTGTAGCGGCGCATCACGGTCTGGATCGGCTCGGCCAGCACTTCCCAGCTGTTGTTGAGATCTTCCGCCAGTCGCTGCGGGTTGGCTTCCAGCTTGTTCAAACCCTTCAGGCAGGATTCGTAGGCGAGCAGGGTGTAGCCCATCGCCACGCCCATGTTGCGCAGCACCGTAGAGTCAGTCAGGTCACGCTGCCAGCGCGAGATGGGCAGTTTCTCGGACAGGTGCTTGAGCAGCGCATTGGCGAGGCCGAGGTTGCCTTCCGAGTTCTCGAAGTCGATGGGGTTGACCTTGTGCGGCATGGTGGAGGAGCCGACTTCGCCAGCCACCACTTTCTGCTTGAAGAAACCCAGAGAGATATAACCCCAGATGTCGCGGTTGAGGTCGATCAGGATGGTGTTGGCGCGCGCGAACGCGTCATACAGTTCGGCCATGCAATCGTGCGGCTCGATCTGGATTGTGTAAGGGTTGAAGGTGAGGCCGCGGGCTTGGACGAAGCGCTGGGCGAAGTGCTCCCAGTCGATATCCGGATAGGCCGACAGGTGAGCGTTGTAGTTGCCCACCGCGCCGTTGATCTTGCCCAGTATCTCGACACCGGCGATGCGCTGATAGGCGCGGCGCAAACGGCACACCACGTTTGCCATCTCTTTGCCCAGCGTGCTGGGGGTGGCGGTCTGGCCGTGGGTGCGGCACAGCATGGGCAGGTCGGCATGCTGATGGGCGAGCGCGGTCAGTTTGTCGATGACGGACTGCAGTGCCGGCAGCATCACTTCCTTGCGTGCGTGGTTCAGCATCAGTGCATGCGACAGGTTGTTGATGTCTTCCGAGGTACAGGCGAAATGGATGAACTCCAGTGCGTCCTTGGTCTCTGCATCGCCGGCCAGCTTCTCGCGCAGCCAGTATTCGATCGCCTTCACATCATGGTTGGTAGTGCGCTCGATGGCCTTGATCGCCTCCGCATCCGCTTCGCTGAACTGTGCCGCCAGTTGGTCCAGGCGCGCGATGGTGGCGACCGAAAAAGGCGGCAGTTCGTGGATATGCTCCTCTGCGCTCAGTGCCTTCAGCCATTCGATCTCGATCAGCACACGGTAACGGATCAGGCCGTATTCGCTGAAGTGGTTGCGCAGGGCGTCGACCTTGCCGGCATAGCGGCCGTCGAGCGGGGAAAGGGCGGTGAGGGCTGTGAGTGACATGGGTTCTGCTTTCAATGATGACCGCGATATTTTAACGCGTATGGACGGGATTTTTCGTGGAGGTGTCGATGATACCTCCACCCAGACAGATGTCGCCCTCGTAAATCACGACCGATTGTCCTGGGGTGACCGCCCACTGTGCTTCGTCGAACGTGAAGTGTACGCCGTGCTCGCCTGACAATGCGATGCGGCAGGTGGCATCCTGTTGTCGGTAGCGCGTCTTGGCAGCGTAGGCGCGCGTCAAATCCGGTGCGCTGCCACTGACCCACTGCATGTCCAGCGCGTCCAGCTCGGTGTTCAGCAACAGCGGGTGGTCATGCCCCTGCACCACGATCAGGCGGTTGTGCGCCATGTCCTTGCCGGCGACGAACCATGGCTCGCCGCTGCCGTCCTTGCCGCCGCCTATGCCCAGCCCTTGGCGCTGGCCGTAGGTGTAGAACGACAGGCCCATGTGCCGGCCCATCACCTTGCCTTCCGGGGTGACCATCTCGCCCGGTTTGGTCGGCAGGTAACGGTTGAGGAACTCGCGGAACGGTCGCTCGCCGATGAAGCAGATGCCGGTGCTGTCCTTCTTCGCCGCGTTGGACAGTCCGTGCTGGTGGGCGATCTCGCGCACCTTGCTCTTGGGGATGTTGTTCAGCGGGAACATGGCCTTGGACAACTGCTGCTGATTCAGGCGATGCAGGAAGTAACTCTGGTCCTTGCTGGCATCAACGGCCTTAAGCAACTGGAACAGGCCGTCCTGTTCGCGCACGCCGGCGTAATGGCCAGTGGCGATCTTGTCTGCGCCGAGTCGCAGCGCATGGTCGAGGAAGGCTTTGAACTTGATCTCGGAATTGCACAGGATGTCTGGATTCGGCGTACGGCCCGCTTCGTATTCGCGCAGGAAATAGCTGAACACACGATCCTTGTACTCTTTGGCGAAATTCACCGCCTCGATGGGGATGCCGATGGTGTCGGCCACCGACACCGCGTCGATCAGGTCCTGGCGCGAGGAGCAGTATTCGCTGTCGTCATCGTCTTCCCAGTTCTTCATGAACAGGCCGATGACCTCGTAGCCCTGCTGTTTCAACAGGAGTGCGGTGACGGAAGAATCGACGCCGCCGGACATACCGACGACGACGCAGCCTTTACTCATAGTGCGTGATGAGATCGAGCGGGTAACGTTTGCCCGCGAGATAGTCTTCCACGCAGCGCAATATCAACGGGCTGCGGTGGCGTTCCTGCGTGGCGCGGATCTCGTCCGGTGTCATCCACACCGCACGCAGGATGCCTTCGTCCAGTTTGCGTTCCGGATGGTGGCCGAGGATCTTGCCGCCAAAAGCGAAACGCAGGTAGGTGACGTCAGAGGCAGTCGAGTGCCAGCGATAAATGCCGATCAGGTACTCCGGTTCGAAATCGTAGGCCGACTCCTCCAGTACCTCGCGCGCCGCACCGGCGGCCAGCGTCTCGTCCGGTTCCCAGTGGCCTGCGGGCTGGTTGAAGCGCACACCCTGCGCGGTCTCTTCTTCGACCAGCAGGAATTTTCCATCCTGTTCCAGGACAGCGGCGACAGTGGCGTTGGGTTTCCAGATCATGATCGTGACCTCAGAAAAAGAACAAGGCAGACCAAGTCTGCCTTGTGGTGTTGGTGCCGGGGGCGGGACTCGAACCCGCACGCCTTGCGGCACCGGATTTTGAGTCCGGCACGTCTACCAGTTCCATCACCCCGGCAAGGGTATCTTGCGCGCAGCCATCACCACGCGGAAGGGCGCGAATTATCCATGAAACGCCCTGCGTCATCAACTACAATGCGCAGCCCGGTTTTTCAGCCCACATTCCAGGTATGCGTACCGACGATTTCGACTTCGAGCTCCCCGAGCATTTGATTGCCCAGCACCCGCCCGCACAGCGCGGCGGCAGCCGTTTGCTGCATGTCGGCCCGGCAGGCATGTCGGACCGGATGTTCTCCGATCTGCCGCAATTGCTGCGGGCAGGAGACCTGCTGGTGCTGAACGACACGCGCGTGCTCAAGGCGCGCCTGTTCGGGCAGAAGGCCAGCGGCGGACAGGTCGAGGTGATGGTCGAGCGCGTGCTGGACGAACATGAAGTGCTGGCCCAGGTGCGCGCCAGCAAGTCGCCCAAGACAGGCAGCACTTTCAAGGTGGCGGATGCGGTCGAGGTCAGCGTGCTGGGGCGCAGGGATGAGTTCTTCCACCTGCGTTTCGAAGGTGATGCGCCGGTCGAGGCTGTGCTGGAGCGATACGGCAAGCTGCCGCTGCCGCCCTACATCACGCATGCAGCAGGCGAGGAAGACGAGGAGCGCTACCAGACCGTGTTCGCGCGCGAGCAGGGCGCGGTCGCCGCGCCGACAGCCGGCCTGCATTTCGACGAGGCGATGCTGGACAACCTGCGCGAGCAGGGCGTCGAAGTCGCCACTGTCACGCTGCACGTCGGCGCGGGCACCTTCAAGCCGGTACGTGCAGACCGCGTCGCCGACCATGTCATGCACAGCGAACGCTACACCGTGCCGCAGGCGACCGTGGATGCCATCGCCCTTGCCAAGGCCAACGGCGGGCGCGTGGTGTCGGTGGGTACCACCAGTCTGCGCGCGCTGGAGAGCGCCGCCGCCGGCGGTGAACTGAAAGCCGGTTCGGGCGAGACGAACATCTTCATCACCCCAGGCTATCGCTTCAAGGTAGTCGATGTGCTGCTCACCAATTTCCACCTGCCGCGCTCCACGTTGCTGATGCTGGTGTGCGCTTTCGGCGGCATGGATGATCTGCTGCAAGCCTATCGTCACGCGGTGGAACAAAACTATCGCTTCTTCAGTTACGGCGACGCCATGCTGATCCAAAGAAAGCCGGACTGAATCTGCTAGCATGGCATCCTCCGCATCGTCGAAAGGAGTCACATGGCAGCGTACACATACTGGTTCATCCTGGCCCTGATCCTGCTGGGACTGGAGATGATTACAGGCACGTTCTACATGCTGGTACTGTCTGTCGCGCTGGCGCTTGGTGGTGTGGCGGCGCTGGCCGGCTTGGACCTGGTCTGGCAGATATCGCTGGCCGGTGCGGCTGCCGTCATCGGCATTCTCCTCCTGCGCCGTAGCAGAGCCATCCGCACTCCTGACGCCAACAACGACAGCTTCGACATCGGTCAGCCGGTGCGCGTCATCGCGTGGGAAAACGACGGCTCGGTGCGCGTGCAATACCGGGGCGCGGAATGGAGCGCGGAGACGGAGCAGGCGGACGTCCCGCGCGATGCGCCGCTCTATATCAGATCCGTCCAAGGTTCGAAGCTCATCCTGACGCAGCAAAAATCCTGAGGAGACATCATGGAAATCGCAACCTTCATCCTGATCGCAGCCATCATCTTCGCCGTCAAGGCACTCAAGGTCGTGCCGCAGCAACACGCCTGGGTGGTCGAACGGCTGGGGCGTTTTCATTCATCCCTGTCGCCCGGCCTGAACATCGTCATCCCTTTCATCGATCGCGTCGCCTACAAGCACGTGCTCAAGGAGATCCCGCTGGATGTGCCCAGCCAGATATGCATCACCAAGGACAACACCCAGCTGCAGGTGGACGGCATCCTGTATTTCCAGGTGACCGACCCGCGCCTGGCCTCCTACGGCACCAGCGACTACATCATGGCCATCACGCAACTGGCGCAGACCACCTTGCGCTCGGTGATCGGCAAGATGGAGCTGGACAAGACCTTCGAGGAGCGCGACGACATCAACCGCGCTGTGGTCGCCGCGCTGGATGAGGCTGCCACCAGCTGGGGTGTGAAAGTGCTGCGCTACGAGATCAAGGACCTCACCCCGCCGAAAGAGATCCTGCACGCCATGCAGGCGCAGATCACCGCCGAGCGAGAGAAACGCGCCCTGATCGCCGCCTCCGAAGGACGCAAACAGGAACAGATCAACATCGCCACCGGCGAGCGCGAAGCTTTCATACAGCGCTCCGAAGGCGAGAAGCAGGCCGCCATCAACACCGCGCAGGGCGAAGCTGCCGCCATCCTCGCCGTGGCCACCGCCAATGCCGAAGCCATCCAGAAGGTTGCGCAAGCCATCCAGTCCCCCGGCGGCATGGACGCAGTCAACCTCAAGGTCGCCGAGCAATACGTCGAAGCCTTCGGCGGCGTCGCCAAACAAGGCAACACCCTCATCCTGCCCGGCAACATGGCTGACATGGGCAGCATGGTGGCGGCGGCGATGAGTATCGTAAAGGCGCAGAAGTAGCGCGGCATCGCGGGTCAGCGGCCGGTTGCGGCGCGGGCCATGACATTGGGCGGGGCGGGGCTATCGGGTAGAATCGCCCCTTTCCGATGTCTCCATTCCAGATTCGCCCCCATGAAATTCACACTACACAACACATCGGGTGCCGCGCGTCGCGGCACCGTCGAACTGGCACACGGCAAGGTCGAGACACCCGCGTTCATGCCGGTCGGCACCTATGGTACGGTCAAGGCGATGTCGCCGCAGGAGTTGCGCGACATCGACGCGCACATCGTGCTCGGCAACACCTTCCACCTGTGGTTGCGTCCAGGGCTGGAGGTGATCGAAGCGCATGGCGGGCTACACAACTTTATGGGATGGGATGGCCCCATCCTTACCGATTCTGGCGGCTTCCAGGTGTTCAGTCTGGGCGAGCTGCGCAAGATCACCGGCGGCGGCGTGGAGTTCCGTTCCCCGGTCAACGGCGACAAATGCTTCCTCTCGCCGGAAGAATCCATGCGCATCCAGAAGGTGCTCAATTCCGACATTGTTATGATCTTCGACGAATGCACGCCCTATCCGGCGGACGAGCAGGTGGCGGGCGTGTCGATGCGCCTCAGCCTGGGCTGGGCCGAGCGCAGCAAAAAGGCGCATGAAGGCAATCCCAACGCCCTGTTCGGCATCGTGCAGGGCGGCATGCACGAGCATCTGCGCGACGAGTCGCTGCGCGGCCTGATGGATATCGGCTTCGACGGTTTTGCCATCGGCGGCCTGTCGGTGGGCGAGCCCAAGGAAGACATGTTGCGCATCCTGCGCCACACCGCGCCGCAGTTGCCGACAGACAAGCCGCGCTACCTGATGGGCGTGGGCACGCCGGAGGATCTGGTGGAAGCGGTGGCCAACGGCGTGGACATGTTCGACTGCGTGATGCCCACGCGCAACGCGCGCAACGGCCATCTGTTCACACGCCACGGCGATGTGCGTATCAAGAACGCGGTACACCGGCTCGATACAGGTCCGCTCGATCCTGAGTGCGGCTGTTATGCCTGCAAGAACTTCAGTCGCGCCTACCTGCATCACCTGCATCGTCTGGGCGAGATCCTCGGTGCGCGGCTCAATACCATCCACAACCTGCATTACTACCAGGACCTGATGCGTGACATCCGCACCGCCATCGAGGCGGGACGCTACGATGCGTTCCAGGCCGAGTTCCATGCGGCGCGCGCACGAGGCGGGGTGCCGTCCGGTCACTGAAGTGTCATGTCTTCCATGCTAGAATGCGCGCCTTCTTTTTAGTCACCCAACCAACAACTGGAGAGTAATAAATGACTTCGATCAGCGAACTGTTCATCAGTAATGCATACGCGGAAGGTGCTGCCGCACCGGCGGGCGGCGGTTTCATGGAGTTCCTGCCGCTGATCGCATTGCTGGCGGTGTTCTACTTCCTCATCCTGCGTCCGCAGCAGAAGCGCGCCAAGGAACATGCCGCGCTGGTCGCCGCGCTGCAAAAAGGTGATGAGGTGGTGACAATCGGCGGGGTGCTGGGCAAGATCACCAAGGTCGGCGAAGAGAACGTGATGGTGGAGATCGCTGACGGTGTGGAAATGCAAGTGCAAAAGCCCGCTGTCCAGACCGTGCTGCCCAAAGGCACCATCAAGTCCCTGTAATCCCCCTATTGGCAAGGTATCGCGATGAACCGTTATCCGTTGTGGAAGAACCTGTTGATCCTGGTCGTGCTGGTGGCCGGATTCATCTATACCTTGCCGAATTTCTATGGCGAATCCCCGGCGGTGCAGGTGATGCCGCTGCGTAGTCATCTGAAGGCGGATACCCAACTGCTGGCGACAGTCGAACAGGCGCTGCGCGATGCACAATTGTCTCCCGAGGTGATCTCGCTGGACGCGAACAGCGTGAAGGCGCGTTTCTCCGACACTGACAGTCAGCTCAAGGCCAAGGATGTGCTGCACGCAAAACTGGGCGAGGACTATGTGGTGGCGCTGAACCTGTTGTCGCGTTCGCCCGCCTGGCTCACCGGGATGAACGCGCTGCCCATGTATCTGGGGCTGGATTTGCGCGGCGGTGTGCACTTCCTGATGCAGGTGGACATGAAGGCCGCGCTGGACAAGGCGCTGGAATCCTTTTCCGGCGATATCCGCAGTACGCTGCGTGAAGCGCGCATCCCCTATTCCGGCGTGAGCCTGGATGGCGAAGCCATCCTCGTCAAGTTCCGCGATGCGGAGGCGCGCAGCAAGGGTGAAGCCGAGCTCAAGCAGCGCTTCGCCGGCCTGCAGTTCGACGGCAAGGATGCGGGGCGTGACTATCTGCTGCAGGCGACGTTGAAACAGCAGGAGAAGCTGCGCATCCAGGATTCTGCCTTGCAGCAGAACCTGGTCACGCTGCGCAACCGCGTGAACGAACTGGGTGTGGCCGAGCCGGTCATCCAGCAGCAGGGTGCGGACCGCGTGGTGGTGCAGTTGCCGGGTGTGCAGGACACGGCGCGAGCCAAGGACATCCTCGGCCGCACCGCCACGCTGGAAGTGCGTCTGGTGGACGATGACCGCCAGATCGGCGTGAACGGTGCGGCGCCATTCGGCACCGAGATATTCCAGGAGCGCGACGGTACGGCATTGGTGGTGAAGAAGAGCGTGATCCTGACCGGAGAGCGCATCAACGATGCCCAGCCCGGTTTCGACAGCCGCAACAACGAACCGGCCGTTCATATCAATCTGGATGCGGTCGGTGCGCGCAAGTTCAAGGAAGCGACGCGCGAGAACGTGGGCAAGCGCATGGCGATCATCCTGTTCGAGAAGGGACGCGGTGAAGTGGTGACCGCGCCGGTGATCCGCGAGGAGATCGGCGGCGGTCGCGTGCAGATCAGCGGCCAGATGGATACCACCGAAGCGCAGAACATCGCCCTGCTGCTGCGCGCCGGTGCGCTGGCTGCGCCGATGGAGATCATCGAGGAACGCACGGTCGGTCCCAGCCTGGGGGCGGACAACATCCAGCGCGGTTTCGATTCCACCAAGATTGGTTTCATCATGGTGGCGGTGTTCATGATCGCCTACTACCTGATGTTCGGCACCATCTCGGTGCTGGCGCTGGGGGCCAACCTGCTGCTGCTGATCGCGCTGCTGTCCATGCTGCAAGCGACATTGACCCTGCCTGGCATGGCGGGTATCGCGCTGACGCTGGGTATGGCGATCGATGCCAACGTGTTGATCAACGAGCGTATCCGCGAGGAACTGCGCAACGGGGTGCCGCCGCAGATGGCGATTCACACCGGCTACGAGAATGCCTTTGCCACCATCCTTGACTCCAACATCACCACGCTGATCGCGGGTGTGGCGTTGTTCATGTTCGGTTCTGGTCCGGTCAAGGGCTTCGCGGTGGTGTTGTGTCTGGGCATCCTGACCTCGATGTTCAGCGGCGTGATGGTGTCGCGCGCATTTGTCAACCTGATCTACGGCCGCAAGGCGCGTCTGAACAAAGTCGCTATCGGTTAAGGGGAAACAGACATGGAATTCTTCCGCATCAATAAAGACATCCCCTTCATGAGCTATGGCAAGCTCACCACGACCATCTCGCTGGTGACCTTCCTGCTCTCCGTGTTCTTCCTGGCCACTAAGGGCCTGAACTTCGGCGTGGACTTCACCGGCGGTACGGTGATCGAAGTCCACTACGCACAACCCAGCGACACCAACAAGGTGCGCGAGGAGTTGGCTGCGATCGGACTGGGGGATGCGCTGGTGCAACACTTCGGCACCACGCACGATGTGCTGATCCAGGTGCCGCTCAAGCACAACAAGATGGGTGCGAACCTGTCGGAGCAGGTGTTGGCCGCCCTGCGTGCGGATGCGGAAGTCGAGTTGCGCCGAGTCGAGTTCGTCGGCCCGCAGGTGGGCAAGGATCTGGTCGAGAACGGTGCGATGGCACTGCTGCTGGTCTCGCTGGGTATCGTTGGTTACCTGTGGCTGCGTTTCGAGTGGAAGTTCGGTCTCGCAGCCATCATCGCCAACCTGCACGATGTGGTCATCATCCTTGGGTTCTTCGCCTTCTTCCAGTGGGAATTCTCGCTGTCGGTGCTGGCGGCCGTGCTGGCCGTGCTGGGTTACTCGGTGAACGAGTCGGTGGTGGTGTTCGACCGTATCCGCGAGAACTTCCGCAAGATGCGCAAGGCCGAAGTCGCCGAGATCATCGACAACGCCATCACGCGCACCATGTCGCGTACCATCATCACCCACGGTTCCACGCAGTTGATGGTGCTGGCCATGCTGCTGCTGGGTGGAGAGACGCTGCATTACTTCGCACTGGCGCTGACCATCGGAATCATGTTCAGCATCTATTCTTCCGTTCTGGTCGCCAGCCCCTTGCTGCTCATGTTCGGTGTTTGTCGCGAAGACTTCATCAAGCCGGAAAAACCCGAATCCGAAGAAGTGTTGCCCTAAACGATGGAGTTCCTCGCTGCATTTCTCGATATCGTCCTGCACCTGGATACGCATCTTCTCGCGTTGGTGCAGGATTACGGCGTGTGGGTCTACGCCATCCTGTTCGCGATCATCTTCGCCGAGACCGGACTGGTGGTTGCGCCTTTCCTGCCGGGAGATTCTTTGCTGTTCGTGATCGGTGCCCTGTGCGGCATGGGCTCGCTGCAACTGGAAGTGGCGATGCCGCTGCTGATCCTGGCCGCCTTCATGGGCGACAACACCAACTACTGGATAGGGCGTTTGTTGGGATTGCGACTGCTGGAGCGTGCCGGCTCTCGCCTCATCAAGCACGAGCATCTGGAAAAGACCCATGCGTTCTACGAGAAACACGGCGGCAAGACGGTGATCTTCGCGCGCTTCCTGCCCATCATCCGCACTTTCGCGCCCTTCGTGGCGGGTATCGGCACCATGGACTATCGCCAGTATGTGATGTACAGCATCATCGGCGGCGTGACCTGGATCGGCAGCCTGACGCTGGCCGGCTACTTCTTCGGCAACATCCCGGTCATCAAGGACAATCTCACCCTGATGATCCTCGCCATCGTCTTCATCTCATTCGTCCCCGCGATGTTCGAGTTCATCCGTCATCGCAGGCAGCGCGCGCAGGCCGACTAACTTTTCCGGGCGCCAGTTCGCGCGCGCCCAGTCCCACACCTTATCCAGATCGGCCGTCCGCAGTTCTCGCGGCGGATTTTGTCGCAGGAATACGAGTGCGCGCCATAGCCCATCGACCGGCTGCGAGACATCCACGGCTTGTGCCAGGGTCTGCTTGCTCAGTTTCTCGCCAGCCGCGTTCACCGCAACGGGCAGATGCATGTAGCACGGGACGGGAACGCCCAGCAGTCGTTGCAGATGGATCTGGCGCGGCGTGGAGTTCAGCAGGTCGGCACCGCGTACGACATGCGTTATGGATTGCGCCGCATCGTCCGCCACCACCGCCAGTTGATAGGCGAACAGCCCGTCGGCGCGCTTCACTACGAAGTCGCCGATGTCGCGCGCCAGATCCTGCGCGACGCGGCCTTGCAGCGCATCCTCGAATTCGATCGGTGAAGGGGAAACGGGAAGGCCGGTGCGCACCCGCCAGGCCGGGGTCGCGCGCGGGTGTGCCATGCCGTCGCGGCAGGTACCCGGATACACGAACCCCTCGATACCATGCAACGCCGAATCGGCGACCTCTTTGCGCGTACAGCAACATGGATAGGCTGCGCCGGACGCTGTCAACTGTTGCAGTGCTTCTTCGTACGCTGCCGTTCGCATACTTTGGTAGATGACCGGCTCGTCACTGTGCATCCCGAATGCATCCAGCGTGCGCAGGATGTCATCGGCAACACCCGGCATGCAGCGCGGGGTGTCCAGATCCTCTATGCGTACCAGCCAGACGCCGTTGTGTTTTTTTGCTTCCAGAAAACTGCCGACCGCCGCAACGAGCGAACCGAAGTGCAGCGGGCCGGTGGGAGAGGGGGCGAAGCGCCCCCGGTATTGCAACTTATGCAGGGACAGCTTCTTCTTCCTCGAACTCCAGCGCCACTTTGCCGTCCTTCATGTCGACCGTGACCTTGCCGCCGTTGGCGAGTTTTCCAAACAGCAGTTCGTCCGCCAGCGCGGAGCGGATGGTGTCCTGGATCAGGCGCGCCATCGGGCGGGCACCCATCAGCGGATCGAAACCGTTGTCGGCGAGATAGTCCTTGAGCGCGTCGGTGAAGATCGCATCCACTTTCTTCTCGTGCAGTTGCTCGTCCAGTTGCATGAGGAATTTGTCCACCACGCGCAAGATGATCTCTTTGGAGAGAGGTGCGAAGGACACGATGGCATCCAGACGGTTGCGGAACTCGGGCGTGAACAGGCGCTTGATGTCGCCCATCTCGTCGCCTGCTGATTCGCTCTTGGTGAAGCCGATCTGCACCTTGTTCAAGGCTTCCGCGCCCGCGTTGGTGGTCATGATGATGACCACGTTGCGGAAGTCGGACTTGCGACCGTTGTTGTCGGTGAGCGTGCCGTGGTCCATCACCTGCAGCAGGATGTTGAAGATGTCCGGGTGCGCCTTCTCGATCTCGTCCAGCAGCAACACGCAATGCGGCTGCTTGCTGATCGCTTCGGTGAGCAGGCCGCCCTGCTCGAAGCCCACATAGCCCGGCGGTGCGCCGATCAGACGCGACACGGCATGGCGTTCCATGTATTCGGACATATCGAAACGGTGGATGGGCATGCCCATGCTGTAGGCGAGCTGGCGTGCCACCTCGGTCTTGCCGACACCGGTGGGACCGGAGAACAGGAAACTGCCGATCGGTTTCTGCGGATTGCCCAGACCGCTGCGCGACATCTTGATGGCGCGCGCAAGCGCATCGATGGCTTTGTCCTGGCCGAACACTGTCGCTTTCAGATCGCGGTCCAGGTTCTTCAGTGCGTTGCGGTCGTCGTGTGACACGGTGCGGGTCGGGATGCGCGCGATCTTGGCGATGATCTCCTCGATCTCGTGCTTGCCGATGGTCTTCTTCTGCTTGGATTTCGGCAGGATGCGCTGGGCGGCACCTGCTTCGTCCAGCACGTCGATGGCCTTGTCAGGCAGGTGGCGGTCATTGATGAAGCGTGCCGACAGTTCGGCCGCACTGGTGATGGCTGCGGCGCTGAACTTGATGCTGTGGTGGTCCTCGAAGCGTGATTTCAGCCCTTTCAGGATCTCGATGGTCTGTTCCACCGATGGCTCCGGCACATCGATCTTCTGGAAGCGGCGCGACAGGGCGGAATCCTTGTCGAAGATGCCGCGGTATTCCTGATAGGTGGTCGCGCCGATGCACTTCAACTGCCCGCTCGACAGGGCGGGCTTGAGCAGGTTGGAGGCGTCCATTGTGCCGCCCGAGGCTGCGCCAGCACCGATCAGGGTATGTATCTCGTCGATGAACAGTACGGCATTCGGCGCTTCCTTCAGCTCCTTCAGAACGGCTTTCAGGCGCTGCTCGAAATCGCCGCGATATTTCGTCCCGGCCAGCAAGGAACCCATGTCCAGCGCATACACCTGTGCGTCCTTGAGGATGTCCGGCACTTCGCCTTCCACGATGCGTCGCGCCAGCCCTTCCGCGATGGCGGTCTTGCCGACGCCCGCTTCGCCTACCAGCAGCGGGTTGTTCTTGCGGCGGCGACACAGGGTCTGTATCACGCGTTCCAGCTCCAGTGCACGGCCGATCAGCGGGTCGATCTTGCCGTCCAGCGCGGAAGCATTCAGGTCCTGTGTATAGTTCGCCAGCGCGCTGTCGCCCTGCTGTGCGGATTCATTCTCGGCATCGCCTTCCGTCCTTTGCGTGGCGGGCTGGGCCTCGGCGGTCTTGTTGATGCCATGAGCGATGTAGTTCACCACATCGAGGCGGGTGATGGCGCGCTGGTTGAGGAAATACACTGCATGCGATTCCTTCTCGCCGAACAGGGCGACCAGGATGTTGGCACCGGTCACTTCTTTCTTGTTGGTGGATTGCACGTGCAGGATCGCGCGCTGGATCACGCGCTGGAAACCCACGGTCGGTTGCGTATCCACTTCCCCGGTGCCGGGTACGACGGGCGTGTGCGACTCGATATGCTGCGTCAGCACGCTGCGCAGTTCATCCAGGTCGGCCCCGCAGGCGCGCAACACATGCGCGGCGGAAGGGTTGTCCAGCATCGCCAGCAGCAGATGTTCCACGGTGATGAATTCGTGGCGTTTCTGGCGGGCCTCGACGAAGGCGAGGTGCAGGCTGACTTCAAGTTCTTGGGCGATCATTCAATTTTCCTCCATGCGGCATTTCAGGGGATGCCCACGCTGTATTGCATATCCGACGACTTGTTGAACCTTGGTTTCCGCGATGTCCCTGGGATACAGTCCGCATACGGCAGAACCCTCGTTGTGCACTTTGAGCATGATCTGTGTCGCCTGTTCCAGGCTCATCGAAAAAAACATCTGCAACACCTCGATGACGAACTCCATGGTGGTGAAGTCATCGTTCAGCAAGACCACCTTGTACATCTTCGGCGGTTTGGTCTTGCCGCGCTCCAGTAATTGGACGTTCTCTTGCCTGGTTGCCATCGAAATCATTGTCGCATTGCGTTTGTCTGCATATTTGACGATTAGCGGGGCTTTTTCAAGTCTGTTGCGCAAATAAATACAATAAGCTCTTGACGGTGTGGCGAAAGCTGGGTTAAAAAGCGCGCAGGTGTTTGAATCAAAGTATCTGCAGTACTGGTTTTGCCATGTGCGGTCTTGGATTTAAACAGTTGGCGGGAATCCACCCGCGTTTTTTGTAAGGAAGCAAGACATGGCAAACGGTACTGTTAAATGGTTCAACGATGCAAAGGGTTTCGGTTTCATCACTCCCGATGACGGCAGCGAAGACCTGTTCGCGCACTTCTCCGCGATCAACATGAGCGGCTTCAAGTCTCTCAAAGAAGGTCAGAAGGTGTCTTTCGAAGTCGTGCAAGGCCCGAAGGGCAAGCAAGCCTCCAACATCCAAGCCGCCTAATTAGCGGTTTTTTTGTTGCCGTAAAAAAGCCCGACGTTCTCACGTCGGGCTTTTTGTTTGCGCGGAACGCGCGGATCAGATCGTTTTCAACGCCGCATTGAACGTTTTGCTTGGGCGCATCGCGTTCGAGGTCTTGTCGAAATCGGGCAGGTAGTAGCCGCCCATGTCCACCGGCTTGCCTTGTGCGGCGATCAGTTCTGCATCGATCTTCGCCGCGTGGTCGCCCAGTTGCTTTGCCAGTGGAACGAACTTCGCCTTCAGTGCCGCATCCTTGTCCTGCGCGGCCAGCGCCTGAGCCCAGTACAGCGCGAGATAGAAGTGGCTGCCGCGGTTGTCGATCTGACCGACCTTGCGCGCGGGTGACTTGTCGTTGTCGAGGATATTGCCGATGGCCTGATCCAGCGTGTCGGCCAGCACCTGCGCCTTCGGGTTATTGAAAGTCTGCGCCAGATGTTCGAGCGACACGCCCAGCGCCAGGAACTCTCCCAGGCTGTCCCAGCGCAGGCAGTTCTCCTGCTGGAACTGTTGCACATGCTTGGGGGCGGAACCGCCGGCGCCGGTCTCGAACAGGCCGCCGCCGTTCATCAGCGGAACGATGGAGAGCATCTTGGCACTGGTGTTGAGTTCGAGGATGGGGAACAGGTCGGTGAGATAGTCGCGCAGCACGTTGCCGGTGACCGAGATGGTATCCAGCCCCTTGCGCGCACGTGCCAAGGTGGCGCGGCAGGCAGCCGCCGGTTCCATGATGCTGATGTCGAGTCCGCTGGTGTCGTGCTCCTTCAGGTACTTCGCCACCTTGGCGATGATCTGTGCATCGTGACCACGGTCCTTGTCCAGCCAGAAGATGGCCGGTGTCTTGCTCAGGCGCGCACGCGTGACGGCGAGTTTCACCCAGTCCTGTATTGGTGCATCTTTCGTCTGGCAGGCGCGGAAGATGTCGCCCTGCTCGACCTTTTGCTCCAGCAATACTTCGCCGGATGCATCGACGATGCGCACCACACCGTCGCCGGTCATCTCGAAAGTCTTGTCGTGCGAGCCGTATTCCTCGGCTTTTTGAGCCATCAGCCCGACGTTCGGTACCGAACCCATGGTGGCGGGGTCGAGCGCGCCGTGCTTCTTGCAGTCCTCAACGGTGGCGACGTAGATGCTGGCATAGCAGCGGTCTGGGATCATCGCCAGCGTGTCGTAAGGCTTGCCGTCGGCGCCCCACATCTTGCCGCCGTCGCGGATCATGGGCGGCATGGAAGCGTCGATGATGACGTCGGAAGGCACATGCAGGTTGGTGATGCCCTTGTCGGAATTCACCATCGCCAGCGCCGGGCCGTTGCGGAAGCAGTCGGCGATGTCCGCCACCAGTGCGGCACGCTCTTTCTCGGGCAGCGCCAGCACCTTGGCTTCCAGATCACCGAAACCGTTGTTGACGTTGACGCCCATCTGTTTGAGCTGGGCACCGTGCTTGTCGAACACCTTCTGGAAGAACACGGACACGGCATGGCCGAACATGATGGGGTCGGACACTTTCATCATGGTAGCTTTGAGGTGCAGCGATAGCAGTACATCTTCTTTCTTCGCTGCTTCGATCTGCTCGGCGTAGAACTTGCGCAGTGCGCGGCGCGACATCACCGCGGCATCGACGATCTCGCCGGCTTTGAGGTTGAGCTTATCCTTGAGCACACTCACCTTGCCATCCTTGCCCACGAACTCGATGCGGGTGCCTACAGCCTCCGGCACGGTCACCGATTTTTCGCTGCCGTAGAAATCGCCGCTCGTCATGTGCGCCACGCGCGTTCTGGAAGTCTTCTCCCACTTGCCCATGCGGTGCGGATGCTTGCGGGCGTATTGCTTGACCGAAGGTGCGGCGCGCCGGTCGGAGTTGCCTTCGCGCAATACCGGGTTCACCGCGCTGCCCAGCACCTTGCCGTAACGTGCCTTGATCTCCTTCTCGGCATCGTTCTTCGGTTCGTCCGGAAAGTCGGGGACCATGTAGCCTTTGGATTGCAATTCCTTGATCGCCGCCTTCAGTTGCGGGATGGATGCACTGATGTTCGGTAGCTTGATGATGTTGGCTTCCGGCTTTAGCGTCAGCTCGCCCAGTTCGGTCAGTTGATCCGATATCTTTTGCGAGTCGGTCAGCTGGTCGGCAAAATTCGCAAGGATGCGCCCGGCCAGCGAGATGTCGCGCGTTTCAACGGTGACGCCGGCCGCCTTGGTGAAGGCCTGTATGATGGGAAGCAACGAGTAGGTCGCCAGACGCGGCGCTTCATCGGTCAGGGTATAGATGATCTTTGCGGTTGTCATGTTGGTGTCCGGAATATTGGAAAGATAGCGATGAGTCGTATCCTGTTGTTCAACAAACCCTACGGTGTGATCTGTCAATTCAGCAAGGACGGCCTGCATCCGACGCTGGCGGATTATATCGCCGTTCCCGACGTTTATCCCGCCGGCCGGCTGGATACCGACAGCGAAGGCCTGTTGCTGCTCACCGATGACGGCAAGCTGCAGCATCGCATCACCGATCCGAAACACAAATTGCCCAAGACCTACTGGGTGCAGGTCGAAGGCATCCCGGACGAGGCGGCGCTGGCGCAGTTGCGCCAGGGTGTCAGGCTCAAGGACGGCATGACCCTGCCGGCCGAGGCGGTGGCGATGGCGGAGCCGGTCGGGCTGTGGCTGCGTGACCCGCCGGTGCGTTTCCGCCAGGCCATCCCGACCAGTTGGCTGGCACTCACCATACACGAGGGCCGCAACCGTCAGGTGCGGCGCATGACGGCGGCAGTGGGCTTCCCGACCTTGCGCCTGATCCGCTACCGCATCGGCGACTGGGCGCTGGACGGGCTGGGCTGCGGCCAGTGGCGCGAGCAGCAGGCGGCTAATGTATAATGCGCGCCTTTCGATTTGCAGGAGAAAACCATGCCTATCTACGACTATCGTTGCAGTAGCTGCGGAGTGCAGAAGGACGTGATGCAGAAGGTCAGCGATCCGGTGCTGACGACTTGTCCGGATTGCGGCCAGGAGACTTTTTCCAAGCAACTGACCGCTGCCGGCTTCCAGCTCAAGGGTAACGGCTATTACGTCACCGACTTCAAGAACAAGCCGGCGCCAGCCTGCGAGCCTTCGGGCTGCGCATCCTGTCCGGCTGCAGGTACGCACTAAGTGAAAAATTATCTGCTGACCGGCCTGCTGGTGCTGGTGCCACTGGTGATCACCCTGTGGGTGCTCAGCTTCATCATCGGCATCCTCGACCAGTCGCTGCTGTTGCTGCCAGAAGCCTGGCATCCGGACAATCTGCTCGGTATCCATATTCCCGGCTGGGGGGTGATACTGACAGTGGGCATCATCTTGCTCACCGGGCTGCTGGTGCGCAACGTGTTCGGCCAACAGTTGCTGGACTGGTGGGAAGGGCTGTTGCGCCGCATCCCGTTCGTGAACGCGATCTACAACAGCGTCAAGCAGGTCAGCGACACCTTGCTTTCCGGCAGCGGCAATTCTTTCCGCAAGGTGTTGCTGGTGCGCTACCCGCATGCCCAAGCGTGGTCGCTGGCCTTCCAGACCAGTGTGCCCGCAGAGGTAACGCGCAAAATGCACGGCGAAGAATATGTGGGCGTGTTCGTGCCGACCACACCCAGCCCGGTCAACGGTTTTTATTTCTATGTCAAGAAGTCCGAGACCATCGAACTTGACATCAGCGTGGATGCGGCTTTCAAAGCCATCGTTTCCATGGGCGTGGTCACCACCCCTGAGAACGCAGCCCAGCTTGCCGCTTCCAATTAAGTCCTTCCAGTACCTTTTCTATTTGTATCCCTATCATGCGAACTCATTACTCCGGGCAACTCAACGTTAACCATCTCGGCCAGACCGTCACCCTGTGCGGCTGGGCGCATCGCCGCCGCGACCACGGCGGGGTGATCTTCATAGATCTGCGCGACCGCGAAGGCATCGCGCAGGTGGTGTGCGATCCGGACCGTGCCGACATGTTCGCCATCGCTGAATCCGTGCGCAACGAGTTCGTGCTGAAGATCACCGGCCGCGTGCGCCGCCGTCCGGAAGGCACCGAAAACAAGAATATGACCAGCGGTGAGATCGAGATCCTCTGCCAGGAGATCGAAGTACTGAACGTTTCTGTCACTCCGCCGTTCCAGCTCGATGAAGATAACCTGTCTGAGAACGTGCGCCTGACCCACCGCGTCGTCGACCTGCGCCGTCCGCAGATGCAGAAGAACATGATGCTGCGCTACAGGACCGCCCGCGCGTTCCGCCGCTTCCTCGACGACCACGGCTTCATCGACATCGAGACGCCGATGCTGACCAAGTCCACGCCGGAAGGCGCACGCGACTATCTGGTGCCGTCGCGCGTGCATGCCGGTGACTTCTTTGCGCTGCCGCAGTCGCCGCAGCTGTTCAAGCAGATGCTGATGGTGGCCGGCTTCGACCGTTACTATCAGATCACCAAATGCTTCCGCGACGAAGACCTGCGCGCCGACCGTCAGCCCGAGTTCACCCAGGTCGATATCGAGACCTCGTTCATGAGCGAAGAGCAGATCATGAACCTGACCGAAGAGATGATCCGCGTCGTGTTCAAGGAAGTACTCAACGTCAATCTGCCCAACCCGTTCCCTCGCATCGGTTACGGCGAAGCGATGGCCCGTTTCGGTTCCGACAAGCCGGACATGCGCGTCACGCTGGAGATCACCGAAGTCACCGACGCGGTGAAGGACGTGGCGTTCAAGGTGTTCAGCGGCGTGGCGAATTCCGGCGGTCGCGTGGCGGCCCTGCGCGTGCCGAACGGCGGCGCATTCACACGCGGTGAGATCGATGAGTACACCAAGTTCGTGGGTATCTACGGTGCCAAGGGGCTGGCCTACATCAAGGTCAACGACGTGACACAATTGAACGAGACCGGCCTGCAGTCGCCCATCGTCAAGAACCTGAATGAAGCGGCGCTGAAGACCATCGTCGAGCGCACCGGCGCGCAGAACGGCGACATCATCTTCTTCGGCGCGGACAAGACCAAGGTCGTCAACGACGCACTGGGCGCGTTGCGCAGCAAGATCGGCCACGAGAAAGGCTACACCAACGGCAAGGCGTGGGAGCCGATCTGGGTGGTGGACTTCCCTATGTTCGAATACGACGATGAAGCCAAGCGTTGGAATGCCTGCCACCATCCGTTCACCGCGCCCAAGGACGAGCACCTGCAGTTCCTCGAAACCGACCCCGGGCGTTGTCTGGCCAAGGCCTACGACCTGGCGCTGAACGGTTGGGAGATCGGTGGCGGTTCGGTGCGTATCCACAAGGAAGCCGTGCAGAGCCAGGTGTTCCGCGCGCTCAACATCGGCGCGGAAGAAGCTCAGCTCAAGTTCGGTTTCCTGCTCGACGCACTGCAATACGGCGCACCGCCGCATGGCGGCTTGGCCTTCGGTCTGGACCGTATCGTCACCATGATGACCGGCGCCGAATCCATCCGCGACGTGATCGCCTTCCCCAAGACGCAGCGTGCCCAGTGTCTGCTGACACAGGCACCGTCCGCCGTCGACGAGAAGCAATTGCGCGAATTGCACATCCGTCTGCGTCAGCAAGTGCAGACAACCGTGGAAGTCAGCAAGGAATAAACCATGCGCCGCGCGGCACAGGCTGGCTGGGGGCTGCTGATCGCCCTGCTGCTGTGCCTGCCGTTCGCACAGGCACGCGACCAGCAAGTCGCCACGCTCGCGGTCGTCTCCGTTGCGCAACTGCCTCCGGAGGCACGCGACACCTTGCAGCTTATCAATGAGGGCGGCCCGTTCCCCTACCAGCGTGACGGCATCGAGTTCAAGAACCGCGAACGCATCCTGCCCCAGCAGCCGCGCAACTATTACCGCGAATACACGGTCAGGACACCGGGTGTCGGCCATCGCGGTGCGCGCCGCATCGTGTGCGGCGTCATACCGGAGTGTTACTACACAGACGACCACTACCGCAGTTTCAAACGCATCAAGGAGTGAATATGAGCGACTTGTGTGACCGCTTGCAGGATATGGGTGAGGCTGGTGTCTACCGCTTGGGCTGTCCGGTCGAAGTGTTGCGCGGCAATATCGCGTTGGCCGAGTTTCGTAGTTTCGAGATCGATATGGCGAATGTGCACAGCAAGGGCGAATTCCTTGCGGCTATCGCACATGCCATCCAGGCACCGGACTGGTTCGGCCATAACTTCGATGCGCTGGCAGATGCCTTGTGCGACCTGTCATGGCTGGACGAGTTTGACGAGGGATACGTGTTGCTGCTGCTTAACAGCGGCGACACGCTGGGGCTGACCGCAGCGGATCATGGGATCGTCATGGAAATATTCAACGATACGGTGAGCTGCTGGAAACAGGCGGGCAAACCATTCTGGGTGTTCCTTGCGTGATGCAGCGAACCAAGCAGCCTGTCTCCGTTCTGGTCGTCATCTACACTGCAGCCCTCGAGGTCCTGTTGCTGGAACGCGCCGACCACCCGGGCTATTGGCAATCGGTCACCGGCAGTCGCGACGGTGATGAAACGCTGTGCGACACCGCGTTGCGCGAGGTGGCGGAAGAGACCGGCATCGATGCAGCAGCGTTCCAGCTGACCGACTGGCAACATCAGAACGAATATGAGATCTACCCGCACTGGCGTCACCGCTACCCGCCCGGTGTCACGCGCAACACTGAACATGTATTCGGTCTGCAACTTCCTCTTCCCGTTCCTGTCAGACTCTCGCCGCGTGAGCATTTGAACAGTCTCTGGTTGCCATGGCAGGAGGCGGCGGACAAGGTCTTCTCGCCGAGCAACCGCGCGGCGATCATGCAATTACCGGAGAAAGTGCAGCATGGCTGAACAGGAGATATCCATCGCTTACGAACACCCCGACATGGCGCAGGCCAGCTGCAGTACGGCGCATGCCTGGGCGAGAAAGCCGCGCGAGCCTGATGCGGCAGAGAAGGCCGAACTGATCACACGCATCAAGCGTCTGCTGAAAGAGCAGGACGCCGTGCTGGTCGCGCACTACTACGTGCATCCGGATTTGCAAGATTTGGCGGAGGCAACCGGCGGCATCGTGTCTGATTCGCTCGATATGGCCAACTTCGGTCACCGACATCCGGCCAAAACGATAGTCGTGGCAGGCGTGCGCTTCATGGGCGAGACGGCCAAGATACTCAACCCCGAGAAGCGCGTGCTGATGCCCGACCTCGAAGCCGAGTGTTCGCTCGACCTCGGCTGTCCGGCGGACGAATTCGCCGCCTTCTGCGACGCGCATCCAGGCCGTGTGGTGGTGGTGTACGCCAACACCAGCGCCGCCGTTAAAGCGCGCGCCGACTGGATGGTGACCAGCTCCATCGCATTGCCGGTGGTGAAGCATCTGCACGAGCAGGGCAAGAAGGTCCTGTGGGCACCGGATCGTCATCTCGGCGGTTACGTGCAGGAGCAGACTGGCGCCGACATGCTGCTGTGGCAAGGCTCATGCATCGTGCACGACGAATACAAGGCCCGCGAACTGCAGGAGCTGAAGGCGCAGCATCCCGGCGCGCTGGTGCTGGTGCATCCCGAGTCGCCGCGCGCCGTGGTGCAGCAGGCCGATGTGGTCGGTTCCACCACGCAACTCATCAAAGCCGCGCAGAATTCAACAGCGAAGGAATTCATCGTCGCCACCGATAACGGCATCCTGCACAAGATGCGCACGCTGTGTCCCGACAAGATATTCCTCGAAGCCCCCACCGCCGGTCACGGTGCCACCTGCACCAGCTGCAGCCACTGTCCGTGGATGGCGATGAACGGTTTGCAGAACCTCGCCGAAGTGCTGGAAAAAGGCCACAACGAGATCCATGTCGATCCCGCCATCATCCCGCGCGCCGTGCAGCCCATCAAACGCATGCTGGATTTCGCGCAGCAGATCGATCTGCCGACGAAGGGGTTGGGCAACGCTTGATACGGCGGCGCAAACTGTCGTGCCTGCTAACGGACCGGCCGATTGGGTAGAATGCCTGCCATGCCCCATCTCAAGATCGCCACCTACAACATCCACAAGGGTTTCTCGCCGTTCAACCGGCGGGTGGTGTTGCATGACCTGCGCGAACAGTTGCGCGCGTTGAACGCGGACATCGTGTTCCTGCAGGAAGTGCAGGGCGAGCATGCACATCATGCGCGGCGTCACCATACTTACCCGGTCGAACCGCAGCATGAGTTCCTCGCCGATGAATTCTGGGCGCATCAGGCCTACGGCATGAATGCGGTGTATGAGCATGGCCATCATGGCAATGCCATCCTGAGCCGTTTCCCTATCGTGCAGACGCGCAACCGCGATGTCTCGGCACACCGTTTCGAGCAACGCGGCCTGCTGCATTGCGAGATCGATGTGAAGGGGCAGTCCGTGCATTGCTTCTGCACCCATTTCGGGTTGTTTGCGCGCGGCCGACGGCAGCAGATGCAGTCGCTGATCGAGCATGCGCAGCGGGAGGTGCCCGCCGAGGCCCCGTTGCTCATCGCGGGGGATTTCAACGACTGGCGCAATGAACTGACGCGCGGTTTGAGCGAAAGCCTCGGCGTGCAGGATGTGTTCCATCTCAGCTGCGGGGTCCCCGCGCGCAGTTTTCCGGCCGCATTCCCCTTGCTCAAGCTGGACCGCATCTACGCGCGCGGTTTCGATGTGGTGGGGTGTGATGTGCATGATGGACGGCGCAAGTCCGACCATGCGGCACTTTCTGCAGACCTGAAAAGAAGATGAGCCGTCATTTCCAGGTCGGTCCCGATAGCCTCACGCTGTTGCAGAACGGCATGGAATTCTTCCCCGCACTGTGTGCGGACATCGATGCGGCACAACATACCGTGCATCTCGAGACGTACATCTTCGCGGCCGACACGACCGGTAGACATGTGTCGCTGGCCTTGCAGCAGGCGGCGCAACGACAGGTCGCGGTAAGGCTGTTGATCGATGGCTTCGGCTCCGCCGATCTGCCTGAAACGTGGGTGGAGGAGCTGCGCAATGCGGGCGTGGAGGTGTTGTGGTTCCGCCGCGAGCGCGGCTTCTTTCCCATGCGCCGCTACCGCTGGCGGCGCATGCATCGCAAACTGGCGGTGATCGATGGCGAGACTGCCTATGTGGGCGGGATAAACATCATCGACGACATACCGGAAGATGAAGGTTTCGATGCGCCGCGCCTGGACTATGCGGTGCGCGTGCAGGGACCGCTGGTCCATGATGTGCGGGAGGCGATGCGCCACCTCTGGTCCGGTGTGCGCTGGGCCAGTATGCGCAAGCGCATCGGACGGTTGCGCGGGCAGCTGCGCCGCCGCAAGGCCCCTGATGGCGATGCGGCGGCGACTTTGCTCTTGCGCGACAACGTGCGGCACAGGCACGAGATCGAGGCGGCCTATCTGCATGCGATCAACCTTGCCCGTCATGAGATCGTGCTGGCGCATGCTTATTTCCTGCCGGGGCGCAGGATGCGCAGAGCACTCAAGCGGGCCGCCCGGCGCGGCGTGCGGGTGGTGTTGCTGGTCCAGGGCAGGGTGGAATACCGCTTCCAGTATTACGCGACCCAGTATCTGTATGGGCGGATGCTGGCGGATGGGGTGGAGATCCATGAGTACCGTGCCAGTTTCATGCATGCCAAAGCCTGCGTCGTAGACGGCACGTGGGCAACGCTGGGTTCATCCAATCTCGATCCGCTCAGCCTGTGGATGGCGCGCGAGGCGAACCTGGCTGTGCGCGACAGCGCGTTCGCCGGCAGTCTGCGCGATAACGTGATGTATGCCGTGCAGCATCAGTCGGAAAAGGTGCTCAGGCCGCCCAGCCATCTCGTGTCCATCTTCTTGTCGCGTCTGAGCTATGGTGTGATCCGCCTGCTGGTCGGTTTGCTGGTGCGGCAAAGGCATTGATCGCCCTCGGGGGCAACATTCGCGACATCCATCTTCCGACTCGGGTTAGTATTCAGCCCGCAAAAAATAAGGGCATCAAAAAAAGGGGAGGGTGCATGGCGTATCTGTTAGGTCTTATCCGGCACATGTCGCTGGGTCGTTTGCTCGTCATTCTGTCGGTTGTCGCCATGGTCATGGCGTTCGTGCTCATCTTCGGGTTGTCCGGGGCGATCCGCGACCGCGCGGTGCACGACTTGGCGCGCGAGGATGCGCGGCAGACGTCGCAGCTGGTGTTCCAGAGCCTGTATTCCGCCATGCGCAAGGGCTGGAGCAAGCAGGACATCAATGAGGCCATCGAGCGTCTGAACCGCCAGTTCCCCGATCTCAGGATCCGTGTCTATCGCGGCGAGGCGGTCGCCGGCCAGTTCGGCGCGATGCCGCAGGAGGCGGCGGCGGTGGCCGCCGATGCGCCGCTGCGCAAGGCGCTGGCCGACGGACAGGAGGCCTTGCTGTTCCCGAATGTGGACGAGATCCGCTATCTCTATCCCCTGCACGCCACGGAAGAATGTCTGGGCTGCCACACGCAGTCGCACGTCGGCGCGGTGCATGGCGTGATTGACATCGGCTATCCGGTGAAGAACCTCAAGGTATCGTTCAGCAGCGTGCTCAATTCCATGCTGGTCTATACCCTTGCCATCATCGGCTTCGTTTTTCTCGTACTGTATTTCAAACTGCGCTACCTGTTCGTGTTGCCCATCGCCAAACTGGTCAGCGTGATGCGCGAGATATCGGTCGACATGGATCTGACGCGGCGCGTGAAATACGACATCCCGCTGCTGGAGCTGCAGAGTCTGGCCGAGTATTTCAACGGACTACTGAAGACGGTGCACGAATACAACGTCAGGCTGGAGGAGTTGTCCACCCATGATCCGCTGACTGACCTGTACAACCGGCGCAAGTTCGAGGATTTCCTGCATTACGAGATCATCCGTTCCGCGCGCCACC
The DNA here is from genome assembly GCF_054601595.1 of Sideroxyarcus sp. TK5. Lineage (NCBI taxonomy): Bacteria > Pseudomonadati > Pseudomonadota > Betaproteobacteria > Nitrosomonadales > Gallionellaceae > Sideroxyarcus > Sideroxyarcus sp. TK5. The sequence continues at coordinate 58,655 of NZ_BAAHSJ010000002.1, forward strand.
AGCGCAGTTTCTCGCTGATCATGGTCGATCTGGATAACTTCAAGTACATCAACGACACCTTCGGCCATCCGGTCGGCGACCTGGTGCTCAAGGAGCTGTCCATGCTGCTCTCGGGATGCCTGCGCAAAGGCGATGTGCTGGCGCGTCTGGGCGGCGACGAGTTCGCCATCCTGCTGCCCGAGACCGAGCTGGCGAAGGGCTTGCAGGTGGCGAACAAACTGTTGCAATCGCTGCAGGACAAGGAGTTCGAATTGCCCGTCGGAAAGGTACGCTGTACCGCCAGTTTCAGTCTGGTCAGCTATCCGGAGGACGGCCTGACCGAGGGTGAGATTTATTCGGCCATGGATGTGGTGCTGTACAAGGCCAAGTCGCGCGGCAAGAACCAGGTGATGACGGCCGAGAGCGAAGAAGACCGCAGCATGATGAATGTGTTCCGCCAGGGCGAGTTCCTTCGCGCAGCGCTGCGCGAAGGCCGGGTCGAGGCACACCTGCAACCCATCATCAACCTGCGCGACGGCTCCATCAAGGCATACGAGGTGCTGGCGCGCATCCGCGACGGCGAGGTGGTCGTGCCGGCCGGCGAGTTCGTCGAGGTGGCGGAGAAGCTGGGCATGGCGCAGGAGATGGACAGCACCGTGTTCCGCAAGGGGCTGGCCCACTATGCCGCAGTCAGCCGCAAGAACCAGGGTGTGAAGCTATTCTTCAATCTGTTCCCGCGCAGCTTCAATGACATCGAATGGGTGCGCGCCATTCCGGCGATCGCGCGCGAGGCGGGCATGCCGTGCGAGTTGATCGTGCTGGAGCTGACCGAGCGCGAGGCCCTGCCCAACCTGTCGCAAGTGCGGGCGGTGATCGAGGAGTTGAAGGGGACCGGCATCAAGATCGCGCTGGACGATTTCGGCAGCGGCTTCTCGTCCTTCATGTATCTCAAATACCTGCCGGTGGATTACGTGAAGATCGAGGGCAGCTTCGTGCAACAGATCGTCAACGACCCGCGCGACCGCATCATGGTCGAGCACATCAACCGCATGGCACACGAATTCGGCCTGAAGACCATCGCCGAGTTCGTCGAGGACGAGGCGACCGCGCGCATGCTGGCGGAGATCGGCGTGGACAGCGCGCAGGGCTATCACTTCGGGCGACCGGGCGTCCCGGACTGAGCATCGCGGCGGGGGCTGCGGCTATAATGCAGCCCGTTCTCATCCTTGGTTCGCCCGATGCGCCACGCCAGTTCGCACCACTCACCTTCCTCCGGCATGCCCACCCGCACCGACTGGACGGTGATCAAGAGTCTTGTTCCTTACCTGCTCGAATTCAAATGGCGGGTCGCTTTCGTCGTCATGCTGCTGGTCGCTTCCAAGCTGGCCAACGTGGTCGTGCCGCTGGCGCTGAAGGAGATCGTGGACGAGATGGGCAAACCGCAGGCCATGCTGGCCGTACCGGTGATGCTGATTTTGGGCTATGGCCTGCTGCGCCTGCTGTCGACGCTGTTCGGCGAGCTGCGCGACGCACTGTTCGCCAAGGTCACGCAGCGCGCCATCCGCCGTGTGGCGCTGCAGGTGTTCGAGCACCTGCACAGCCTGAGTCTGCGCTTCCATCTGGAGCGCCAGACCGGCGGCGTCTCCCGCGACATCGAACGCGGCACGCGCGGTATCAGCTTCCTGCTCACCTTCCTGCTGTTCAACATCCTGCCCACGCTGCTGGAGATCGGACTGGTGGCGGCCATCCTGTTCGTGAAATACGACCCGATGTTCGCCATCATCACCTTCGTCACGCTGGCCGCCTACATCGTGTTCACGCTGGTGGTCACGGAGTGGCGCATGGTGTTCCGCCGCACCATGAACGACATGGATTCCAAGGCCAACACGCGCGCCATCGACAGCCTGATCAACTACGAGACGGTGAAGTATTTCGGCAATGAGAAATACGAGGTGGCGCGTTACGACGAACAGATGAAGAGCTGGGAAGTGTCGGCGGTGCGCAACCAGACCTCGCTGGCGACACTGAACGCGGGGCAGAGCATCATCATCGCCATCGGCGTCACACTGTTGATGTTGCTGGCGGCACAGCAGGTGGTGGCCGGCAAGATGACAGTCGGCGATCTGGTGCTGGTCAACGTGTTCATGCTGCAGCTGTACATGCCGCTGCACTTCCTCGGCTTCGTCTACCGCGAGATCAAGAACGCGCTGGCCGACATGGAGAAGATGTTCCGCCTGCTGGATGTGCACCGTGAAGTGGAGGATGCTCCGGATGCACAGCCCCTGCGTCTAGAGCATGCTGCCGTGCGATTCGAGCAGGTCGAGTTCTCATACGATCCGACCCGGCAGATATTGCACGGCGTCAGTTTCGACGTCCCTGCCGGTCATACCGTGGCGGTGGTTGGGGCGAGCGGGGCCGGCAAGTCCACACTTTCCCGGCTGCTGTTCCGTTTCTACGATGTGGACAGCGGCGCGGTGGTGATCGACGGGCAGGACATTCGCAGCGTGACGCAGGCCAGCCTGCGTGCTGCCATCGGCATCGTGCCGCAGGATACGGTGCTGTTCAACGACACCATCTACTACAACATCGCCTACGGCCGTCCCGACGCGACGCGCGACGAAGTGCTGCGCGCCGCGCAATCGGCACATATCCATCATTTCATCGAATCCCTGCCGCTGGGTTACGACACCATGGTGGGTGAGCGCGGCCTGAAACTGTCCGGTGGCGAGAAGCAGCGCGTCGCCATCGCGCGCGCCATGCTGAAGGATCCGGCCATTCTGATCTTCGACGAGGCGACCTCTGCCCTGGATTCCAAGTCGGAAAAGGCTATCCAGGACGAATTGCGCCACATCGCCCGCGAACGCACCACGCTGATCATCGCTCATCGCCTGTCCACCGTGGTGGACGCCGAGCAGATCCTGGTGATGGACAAGGGCGTCATCGTCGAGCGCGGTACGCACCGGGAACTGCTGGCGCGGCAGGGGGTATACAGCCAGATGTGGGCTTTGCAGCAACAGGAAGCGCGCCAGGCATAGCGCGCGACCAGCGGCCGGCATTTGCCGATGAGCGGATAGACATGTCAATTGCCGGCTTTCACCGTTCAATTGCTGCCAATATTTAAAATATCTGTGGATGCAGCCCCGGTAGAGCTATCCATATTTGGTGGATATGCAACAGACCGGCTTGCCCTCAGGGGCATATAGGTTATCCTGCGCCCCGTCTTGTAAGGTATCAAGAGGATGTGTATGCGTTATTTACTGGTCTTTGCGTTGTTTGCGTCATTTGTGCTTTCCGCACAGGCTGCGGGTATCGAGCGTGCGAACTATGGCAAGCTGCCCAAGTTGGGCTCGGCCATCGCCATGATCTATGACGAGCAGACCGGCCAGCCCGTCTATAGCAAGAACGTCAATTCGGTGGTTCCCATCGCATCCATCACCAAGCTCATGACGGCCATGGTTATCCTGGACGCGAAACTGCCGCTGGACGAACCCATCACCATCACCCGCGAAGACCGGGATCGCCTGAAAGGCACGAAGTCACGCCTGAAGCAGGGCATGACGCTCTCCCGGGGCGATCTGTTGACGCTGGCGCTGATGGCTTCCGAGAACCGCGCGGCGTCCGCGCTGGCCCGCACTTATCCCGGCGGTATGCCGGTGCTGGTGGCGATGATGAATGCCAAGGCGCGCGAGTTGGGGATGGAAGATAGCAGTTTCCAGGACCCGACCGGCCTGACCAGCGAGAACGTGTCCACTGCGCAGGATCTGGTGAAGATGGTGCTGGCAGCGCAGAACTATGAGCCTATCCAGCGTGCGTCCACTCAGAGCCGCCATGTAGTGAAGGTGAATGCCCGCCAGTCCCTGCATTTCGTCAACACAAATCCGCTGGTGCGCAATCGTAATTGGGATGTTGGCCTGTCCAAGACCGGCTATATCAGCGAAGCGGGACGTTGCCTGGTGATGCAGGCCAAGTTTTCCGAGCGCCCCACGGTGATCGTGCTGCTGGATTCGTGGGGCAAGAACACCCGGGTCGGCGACGCCAACCGCATCAAGAGCTGGATGGAGCGTCCTTCCAGCGGCTCGCGACAAAGCAGGATGCGCTAGCCACTGGCAGGCCGTGCAGGGGGCAGGGGCCGCAGTCGCGGCCCTTTTCATTTGCGCGGCGGACGTAGCGCCAGAACTACCACGGCAACCACTATCGCGAGTATGAATAGCTCGATGAACATGTCGTGTCTTTGGGCAGGATACGGGCATCATTCTACGCGCCCACACTGCGATATGAACGCGTGCGTAAGGTACAATCCCGCGTCGAAAATCTTGTTGCCCGCTTATCGCCGGAGGAATCGCATGAATCGCCTGCTTGCCCTGTTCGCATTCGCACTCGCCCCTTTGTCTGCCTTTGCTGCCGCTGAGGGAGTACGCCTTGATCTGACCGGACACTGGGTGGGGATAACCGCCCTGCTGCTGTTCTTCGTCGCCTATCTGGCGGTGATGGCGGAAGAGTTCACCCATCTGCGCAAGTCCAAGCCGGTGATGCTGGCGGCGGGCATCATCTGGGGACTGATCGCCTGGTATTACCAGGGGCACGACATCCCGCATGTGGTGGAAGCCGCGCTGCGTCACAATCTGGAAGAGTATGCCGAGCTGATGCTGTTCCTGATCGTGGCGATGACCTACATCAACGCGCTGGATGAGCGCAACGCGTTCGAGGCGCTGCGTTCCTGGCTGATCCGCAAGGGTTTCAGCTACCGCATGCTGTTCTGGGTGACCGGCGTGCTGGCCTTCTTCATTTCGGCAGTGGCGGACAATCTCACGACCGCCTTGTTGATGGGGGCGGTGGTGACGGCGGTGGGTAAGGATAATCCGAAGTTCGTGGTGCTGGCACTGATCAATGTGGTGGTTGCGGCCAATGCGGGCGGCGCGTTCTCTCCGTTCGGAGACATCACCACGCTGATGGTGTGGCAGAAGAACATCATGGCCAGCAACGGCCAGATCGGTTTCTGGACCTTCTTCAACCTGTTCCTGCCGTCGCTGATCAACTGGCTGATCCCGGCCATCGTAATGCACCTGTTCCTCGCCAGTGGCAAGCCGGCGGGCGGCGGCAAGATGATCGAGATGAAGCGCGGCGCGCTGGTCATTGCCGGACTGTTCCTGGGAACCATCGCGCTGGCCGTGAGCTTCCACAGCCTGCTCAGTCTGCCGCCGGTGATCGGCATGCTGACCGGTATGGGCGTGCTCAAGTTCTACGCCTATTACTTGCGCCAGACCACCAGCGGCCGCGCGCAGAAGCAGGTCAGCGAGATCGGTAGCCCGGCCGCGTTCGACATCTATCGCGAAGTGGCGCGCAGTGAATGGGATACGCTGTTCTTCTTTTACGGCGTGGTGATGTGCGTGGGCGGACTCGGTTTCATCGGCTATCTGGCCATGATCTCGGAAGTGATGTACGGCTCATGGGGGGCAACCAATGCCAACATCGCAGTGGGGCTGATCTCCTCAGTGGTGGACAACATCCCGGTCATGTTCGCTGTGCTCACCATGCAGCCGGACATGTCCATCGGCCAGTGGCTGCTGGTCACACTGACCGCCGGTGTGGGAGGTTCGCTGCTGTCCATCGGTTCTGCGGCCGGCGTGGCCCTGATGGGGCAGGCACGGGGGGTGTATACCTTCTTCGCGCACCTTAAATGGACGCCGGTGATCGCACTGGGTTATGCGTGCAGCATCGCCACCCACCTGGCTTTCAATCACGCCTTGTTCTGATGGAGTGTGAGTCTTCCGCATGCCGGCACCAGCCGGTTTGGCGGCGATGGCTGCTGGTGCTCCTCGTCGTCGCATGGGGGGCTCCATCCTTTGCGGCCGGCAATAACCCGGCAGTCACCATCGATATTCCCGATGTGCTGCGTCCGCTGCTGAAACAGCATTTCAAGTTACCCGAGAAACTGCTGGCAACCGAATCCGAGCGTGGCGTGTTCGTGCGCCGCGCGCAGCGTGAGATACCGGAGCTGCTGGCGACCGAAGGCTACTTTTCTGCCCGGGTACGTTTGGAGGAGGTGAGCAATGCCGGCGTAGTGGCATTGCAGGTGCTGCCGGGGATGCGTACCACGGTCGGGGCACTGGACATCGAGCTGCGCGGGGATCTGCAGCAGAGCGCCGCCCAGCGCGCACAACAGATCCGCAAAGCCTGGTCGCTGCCGGTCGGGTCGCCCTTCCGTTCCGAGGCATGGGAACGCGCCAAGGCGGAGTTGCTGGCGGATGTAGCCAAAGAGGATTATGCCGCCGCGCGCATGGTCAGCAGTGCGGCCGAGGTCGATGTCGAGCAGGGTGTCGCGAGGCTGCGTGTGGTGATCGATTCCGGGCCGCGTTATCAGTTCGGGGCGCTGCAAGTGCGTGGACTTGAGCGCTACGAGCCTTTGCTGATCGAGCGTCACAGCACTTTCAAACCCGGCCAGCCATACCGGCGCAGCCTGCTGCTGGAATTCCAGACACAGTTGCAGAAGCTGCCGCAATTCAGCTCCATCATCGTGAGTCTGGATACCGCCAGGACGAGCGGCAGAGACGTGCAGGTGGTGCGCAGCGCACCGGTGCAGGTCCAGGTGGTGGAGGCGAAGTCGCGCAAGCTCTCGTTCGGTATCGGTTACAGCACCAACAACGGTATACGCAACGAGCTGAACTACCAGAGCTACAACTTCCTCGATCAGGCGTGGACGCTGAACAGTGCCGCCGTGGTGGAACAGAACCGGCAGAACATCGCGCTGGCACTGGACACGCCGCCCAACCCGCTGGGATACCGGCTGTTGTGGCGCGCCAGCGGCGAGCGCACCGACATCCAGGAGCTGGTCACGCGACGCGACAAGTTCGGTGTCACGCGCACGCGCAACCTGTTCGGTATCGAGACCGGCATCAGTCTCAACTGGCAGCAGGAGCGGCGCCTGCCGACGGGCGGCATCCGCGAGACCGACCAGGCGCTGGTGCTGGACTGGCACTGGTACCGGCGTGTGGTGGATGATCCTTTGGCACCGACGGACGGAACGCTGACCGAGATCAAGATTGGCGGTGCCAGCAAGTCGTTCGCCTCCGACCAGGATTTCGTGCGCAGCTATGCACGCCACCAGTCATGGATAGCGTTCAGCCCGCGCGATGTGCTGAGTCTGCGGGCCGAAGCGGGCTATACCGCTTCTACCACGCGTCTGGGTATCCCGCAGGAATACCTGTACCGCGTCGGCGGTACGCAGACCGTGCGCGGCTTCGCCTATCAGAGCATCGGTTTCCAGGAAGGCGGTGCGGTGGTGGGCGGGCGGGCGATGAGCACGCTGAGCGCCGAATACACGCGCTGGTTCGGCAACTGGGGGGCAGCCATGTTCGTCGATGCCGGGGCGGCGGCGGATACGGCACCGACCCTGCAGTGGTATCGCGGCCACGGCTTCGGCGCGCGCTGGCGCAGTCCGGTCGGGCCGCTGGCGCTGGATGCGGCACGCGGCCAGGGTGAGCCGGATACACGCGTGCACTTCGCGATCGCGGTGGCGTTCTGATGGTCATCCGGCGCGTCATTCCCTCGTTGCGCCAATTGTTGTGGCTGGCCGCACTCACGCCGCCGGCAATGGTCACCGTCGCGGGTGGCTGGATGCTGGGGACGCACTCCGGATTGATTTGGGTCAGCAGTGCAGTGCAACAGTTCAGTGGAGATATGCTGGAGATCGACGGCGAGCACGGTACGCTGCTGAAGGATTTCGGCATGCGCCATCTGCTGTTGCGCGGCGAAGGGTGGCGCGTCTCGCTGAGCGATGTGGAGGTGCATTGGCGTCCCGCCGCCTTGCTGCGTGGTGAGCTCCATTTGCTGCAGCTGCAGGCAAAGAACGTGGATGTGCTGAGTCTGCCATCGGAGCAGGCGGCTTCATTGCCCGCAAGCCTGTCCTTGCCGCTGGACATCAAGTTGGAGCAGCTTGAAGTGGCCAGCTTGCACGTGTCGAGCAGCGAGGATGGGCCGCCGGACATTCAGGTGGATGCTGTGCAGGCACGTTTCAGTGCCGACGGCGACGGCCATCGTTTGCAGGTGGTGAGTGCCCGCACCGCATACGGTGATCTGGTCGCTACCGCCAAGGTTGCGCCGCAAGCGCCGTATGCGGCGCAGGCGACCGCTGCACTGCAGACAACCGTGCCGATGAACGCCAGTTACCAGATCGAGGTTAAGGGCGATCTGCAGCACCTGGACGTGCAGTTGAACGGCAGCGGCGAAGGGTTGACTCTGCAAGGGAGTGCGCAGTTGCTGCCGCTGGCCGGCGTGCCGCTGGCGCATGCGCAGATCGGGTTCAAGGGGCTGGCGACAAAATGGCTGGATACGGAAGCGCCGCCAGCGCGACTCGATGGTGAACTCGAATTGCGTGGGGCCGGGCAGGATAGACTCGAAGGTTCTCTATCCATCGAGAATCGGCATTACGCCCCTCTGGATCAAGCGGGCTTGCCTTTGCGCAGCCTGCAGGCGCGTTTGCGCTGGTCGGAACGTTACTGGCAACTTTATGAGGTGCAGGCGCGTATCGGCAGGAAGGGGCATGCGAGCGGAGAGCTGGATTGGCGCCCGCAGTCCGGGCAGGGTGCCATGCGTCTGCAGGTGAGCGATTTCGATCCGAGCGCCATCGACAGCCGCGCGCCGCAGATGGACCTGCACGGCGAGATCGCGCTGGGTAGTACCGGCAGTGAACAGCAGATGAGTCTGGGCTTGGCCGATGCCGGACTCATCATCGACGGCAGTCTGCACCGTCGCGGCGATACGGTCACCTTGCATGCCCTGCGTTTCGCAAGGGGAAGTACCGAACTGGCCGGGGAAGGCGAATTGAAACTGGACAGCATGCGTTCGTTCCGTTTCGACAGTCATCTGCGCCGGCTGGACCTGCGCGACTTCGTCGACAGTGCGCCGACCGACCTGAATGCCGCGCTCCACGCCTCGGGCAGCCTGATGCCGAAGCCCGAGGTGGCGCTCGATTTCGAACTGGAGCCGAGTCGATTCTCACGCTATGGCATCGAGGGCAACGGACAGCTGCATTTCAGCGGCAAGCAACAGGCGGATGGCGAAGTAGAGCTCCGCATCGGGGACAACACCCTCAACGCCGAGCTGGCCTATGGCACGGCGGCGGACTATTTCAGGTTCATGCTGGATGCGCCCAGACTGGAGCAACTGGGCGGGGCGATGCGTGGGCGCTTATCCGGTCAGGCCGAGTTGATCGGCAGTCTGGCGGAACCCGCCGTCACCTTCACGCTCGGCGGCATCAACCTTGTGCTGCCAAATGGGGATAGCATCGAGCAGATAGATGCCGGTGGTCGATACGACGAGCGCATGCTGGCAATGCAACTGAGCGCATCCGGGGTGCGTAGCCGAAGCGGGTTGGGGATAACGGAGCTGCGCATGGAAGCGGCCGGGAGTCGCGCGCAGCACACGCTGAATGGCAGCGCGAATCTGGTGCACAACGAGCAGCCGCTGGGGCGGTGGCATTTTGAATCCAGTGGCGGATTCGGCGAGGCGGATGCGGCGTGGCAATGGCTGGGTGAGCTGGGTGCGCTGGAAGCGGAGGGGGTGGTGCCGCTGCGTTTGCAGGCACCGGCACAATTGTCCATCGCGCCGGGCAAGGTGCGATTGGGTGCAGCACGCTTCGCGCTCGGCGGTGCTGAAGTGACCTTGCAGGACACATACTGGGCGCAGCAGGGGTGGCGCAGTACGGGGCGCTTCAGCGGGCTGGGTGCGCAGGCCGTGGGTTTGCAGCAGTTCATGCCAATATCTTCGTTCGACATGCTGCGCTTCGGCGGCGATTGGGACATCACATCCGATGCGCACTGGCGGGGGCATGCCGATATCCGGCGCGAGAGCGGCGATCTGATGGTCGATGCGCAGACCGGTCTGCAGTTGGGCTTGAGCGAACTGCGCCTAGCGATAGGTGTCGTGCAGGACGTACTGTCGCTGCAGCTGGACGCGAGCGGAACTCGGCTGGGCGAAGTGGCGGCACGGGTCGAGTTGCCGTTGTCCTTGCAGGATGGGCGCTGGGCCGTGTCCAATGACGCACCACTGGCCGGTCATGTGGCGTTGCATGGCGAGGACCTCGCCTGGATCGGCCCGGTGTTGCATGAGAACCTGCAAAGCGGTGGCAGTCTGGCGCTGGACGCGGATCTGCGCGGGACCTTCGGCGTGCCGCGCCTGCAGGGTAGCCTCCATGGTGAGGGGCTGCGCATGGCATTGCTGGACCAGGGCGTGAACCTGGAACAAGGCAGTCTGCGAGCCCGTTTCGAGACGGACCAAGTGCATATCGAGGAGCTGGCCTTCGTCGCGCCTTATCAGCCCAAGCCCGACGACAAATTGCTGGATGGATATCATTTTCCGGGGACTGCCGGTCGTTTGAGCGCCAGCGGACGCATCGATCTGGAAGGGGGTGACAGCGACCTGCGGATCCGCGCGCAGTCGCTGCCGTTGGTGCAGCGAGGGGATCGCTGGCTGATCGTCTCCGGCGAGGGCCATGTCGGCTATGCCAGCCGCACCCTGAATCTGCGCGGCGATATCCGTGCCGATGCGGGATTGCTGGCACAGATCGAAACGGGAAAGCCGCGTTGGTCGGATGATGTCAGGATCGGCGGTCGATCGGAAATCGAGAAAGACGCGCTGGCCTACGATATCGATGCCGGCTTCGATCTGGGCGAGCATTTCTACCTGCGCACGGCCGGCCTGGAATCGCGCCTGACGGGGCAGTTGCACCTGCAGGGCGAGGCGGGCTCGCCCTTGCAGGCCACCGGCATCATCGCCACCCAGGATGGTGTGTTCAACGCCTACGGCCAGCGACTGACGGTCGAGCGGGGCATGGTGAACTTCCAGGGGCCGCCGGAAGACCCGGGTTTGAACATCCTCGCGCTGCGCAAGGATCTATCGGTCGAGGCTGGTATCGAAGTCACGGGTACGGCAAGGCACCCTGTGACGAGGCTGGTTTCCACACCTGCTGTGCCGGATGCGGAGAAGCTCTCGTGGATCGTGCTGGGTCGCGTCCCGGAGAGCGGAAGCATCGATTCCTCCCTGCTGCTCGCGGCAGCAGGCAATCTGCTGGGCGGACAATCGGTCGGCCAGCTGGGGCGCAGTATCGGCGTGGATGAACTGTCCTTGCGGCAGCGCGAGACCGGCGATGCGCTGGAGAACCAGGTTTTCACTGTCGGCAAACGGCTGTCGTCGCGCGCCTACCTGAGTTACGAACAGGGCTTGTCCGATGTCGGCGGGCTGACCAAGTTCAGTTATACCCTCACCCCACGCATCACGCTGGTTACCCGCACCGGTACCGAAGATGCGATCGATCTGTTCTATTCCTTCCGTTTCTACTGAGCGGTCGCGGGCTTGATATATCCGGCCGCCTCTGTTTAAATCGCGCTATTATTTTAATAATCATTTAACAATGGAAATGAATAATGATGAAACCGGCACAAGTTGTTAAGGCGCTGGCTGCGTTGGCGCAGACCACGCGGCTGGCGATCTTTCGATTGCTGGTGAGTGCGGGACCTGGAGGGATGGCCGCCGGGCAGATATCGAAAAAATTAAAGGTGTCACCGGCGACGCTGTCATTCCATTTCAAGACGCTGAGCCATGCCGGGTTGGTGGAAAGCAGGCAGGACGGAAGGTTCGTGTATTACGCGGCGAACTTCACGGTGATGAACGGCATGGTGGATTACCTGACCGAGAATTGTTGCGGTGGCGCGGATTGCGGCATCGGTGACAAAACATGTTAAACACAAAGGAAATGAAAATGAGCGAAAAGACATACAACGTACTGGTGCTGTGCACCGGCAATTCCGCACGCAGCATCCTGGGTGAGGTGTTGTTCAACAAACTGGGCAAAGGCCGCTTCAAGGCCTGGAGCGCGGGCAGCAAACCTGCCGGTCAGGTCAATCCCTGCGCGCTGGAATGGATGCGCGCCAATGACTTCAGTACCGAAGGCTTGCGCAGCAAGAGCTGGGACGAGTTCGCCGCGCCCGGCGCGCCGGAATTCGATTTTGTGTTCACCGTGTGCGACAACGCGGCGGGCGAAGTTTGCCCGGTCTGGTACGGCTCGCCGATGACCGCGCACTGGGGCATCCCTGACCCGGCGCATGTCGAAGGAGACGAAGCGCGCCGCGCAGCCTTCAACAAAGCGGCCGACCAGCTGACGCGCCGCATCCAGTTGTTCCTGAGCCTGCCCATCGACAAGCTGGACAAGCTGACCCTGAAAGAGAAGATGAACGAGATCGGGCGAACCAAGGACTGATGTCATGAGCATCTTCGAGCGTTATCTGACCGTATGGGTGTTCCTGTGCATCGTGGTCGGTGTGCTGCTGGGGCAGTTCATGCCCGCGCCTTTCCAGTGGCTGGGCGGGCTGGAGATCGCCAAGGTCAACATCCCGGTCGGCCTGCTGATATGGGTGATGATCATCCCCATGTTGCTACGCATCGACTTTGGCGCGCTGCACGAGGTGAAGAAGCACTGGCGCGGTATCGGCGTGACCCTGTTCGTTAACTGGGCGGTCAAGCCGTTCTCGATGGCCTTGCTTGGCTGGCTGTTCATCCGCCAGCTGTTCGCGCCGTACCTGCCAGCGGAACAGCTGGATAGCTATATCGCCGGACTGATCCTGCTGGCCGCCGCACCCTGCACCGCGATGGTGTTCGTGTGGAGTCGGTTGGTGAACGGCGAGCCGCTGTTCACGCTGTCGCAAGTCGCACTCAACGACACCATCATGATCTTCGCTTTCGCGCCGTTGGTGGCTCTGTTGCTGGGGATATCGTCCATCATCGTGCCGTGGGACACCTTGCTGACCTCGGTGCTGCTGTACATCGTGATCCCGGTGGTGCTGGCGCAGCTGTGGCGTCGCTGGCTGCTGGCGCGCGGTGAAGCCGCGTTGCAGCGCACGCTGGAGGCACTCGGGCCGCTCTCCATCTCTGCCTTGTTGCTGACGCTGGTGTTGCTGTTCGCTTTCCAGGGCGAGGCCATCGTCGAGCAGCCGCTGATCATCGCCATGCTGGCGGTGCCGATCACCATCCAGGTGTATTTCAACTCCGCGTTGGCTTACTGGTTGAACAAGCGGGCGGGTGAGGCGCATTGTGTGGCCGGTCCCTCGGCACTGATCGGCGCCAGCAACTTTTTCGAGTTGGCTGTCGCGGCCGCCATCAGCCTGTTCGGTTTCCAGTCTGGTGCTGCGCTGGCGACGGTGGTCGGTGTGCTGATCGAGGTGCCGGTGATGCTGAGCGTGGTGTATATCGTGAATCGTAGTCAGGGTTGGTACGAAGCTTCAGGAAAACATTGATATGTTCGAGATGATGGCCGACTGGCTGATCCACGATATGGCAGGCATGCGCGGTAGCCAGCTTGGCGATGCCGCGCATTTCTTCGTGATGGATGTGAGCAAGATCATGGTGCTGCTCACGCTGGTCATCTACGTGATGGGGCTGCTGCGCGCGCTGCTCAAGCCGGAACGGGTGCGCGAATTCATCCGCAAGCGCGGCAATATCAGCTCGCGTTTCATGGCAGTCGGGCTGGGCGCGGTCACGCCGTTCTGCTCCTGTTCTTCGGTGCCGTTGTTCATCGGCTTCGTCGAGGCGGGCATCCCGCTGGGTGTCACGCTGTCTTTCCTGATCGCCAGTCCGATGGTGAATGAAGTGGCGATCGTCGTGCTGGCCACCGTCATCGGCTGGAAGATGACGCTGATCTATGTGGTCAGCGGATTGAGCGTGGCGTTGATCGGCGGCTTCGTGCTGGAGCGTTTCAAACCGGAGCGCTGGGTGGAGGAGTATGTGTGGCAGATCAAGATGGGCGATGCACAACTTGAAACGGAAGTGATGACGCTCAAGCTGCGTCATGAGTATGCCTGGGCACAGGTCAAGGAGATCGTCGGCCGTATCTGGAAATATGTGCTAATCGGCGTGGGTGTCGGTGCGCTGATGCACGGTTATGTGCCGAAGGAGTTCATCGTGGGCATAGCGGGTGATGGCGGTCTGCTTTCGGTCATCGTCGCGGTGCTGGTGGGCGTGCCGCTGTATTCGGATGCGGTCGGCATCATCCCTGTCGCCGAGGTGTTGCTGCAGAAGGGCGTGCCGCTGGGCACAGTGCTGGCGTTCATGATGGCCGTGGTCGCGCTCTCGTTGCCGGAGATGCTGATACTGCGCAAAGTGGTGAAGTGGCCGCTGCTGGCGCTGTTTGCGGCCTACCTTGCGACGGCTTTTGTGGTGACCGGCATGCTGTTCAATAATCTTGACGGCTTGCTGTGAACAGTAGTTTCAAACTGGAGGATTATTATGAATGAAGCGGAGTTGCATCCATCCATCGTCGCGCTGGTGTCGCTGGCGGCGGATATTGCATCCAATCACCCCAAACAGGGGCTGTGCAAGATAGACCGGCTCAAGCAATATGGTGTGCCGCACCAACATATCGAGACAGTGATCGAGATCGCACGACATATCCGCGACGAGGCAGCGCAGAAGCTCGATGCCAGTTTCGATCTGGCACTGGCCGAGCGTCTGGGCGATACAAGGCCCGCCAAGGCGCAGCCGGAGCAAGCTGCATGTTGCAGCCCGACCGCATCCGGCCAGTCATGCTGTTAGTTGTCGGTACTACAGGAGGAGCGTGACATGAAAAACATCAAGGTACTCGGCACAGGCTGCGCCAATTGCAAGACCACACTGAAACTGATCGACGAGGTCGCCAAGGCGAAAGGGCTGGAGGTGGCGCTGGAAAAAGTGGAAGACATCGCGGCCATCATGGGCTATGGCGTCATGTCCACGCCGGGCGTGGTCATTGATGGCAAGGTGGTGCATGCAGGCGGGGTGCCGGATCGCCGCAAGATAGAAGGCTGGCTGGAATAGAGGGCCGTGCGGCACCAATGAAAGCAGACATGAGCCACTCGCACGCCCATGCCGCGAATTACGACCGTGCCTTTGCAATAGGCATCGCACTCAATGTGTTGTTCGTGCTGGTCGAGGCGTTCTACGGCTGGATGGTGGATTCGCTGGCGCTACTGTCCGATGCCGGTCACAACTTGAGCGATGTGCTGGGGCTGCTGCTGGCCTGGGGGGGCTACTATCTGGCCCGTCTGCGTCCTAGTCACAGCCACACCTACGGTTTCGGTCGCGCAACCATCATGGCGGCGCTGTTCAACGCGCTGCTCCTGCTGGTCGCCGTCGGCGCTATCGCATGGGAAGCATTCGACCGGTTAGCGCACCCGGTGGCGATACAGGGCATGACGGTCATCGTCGTCGCAGCGATGGGTGTGCTGGTCAACGGCGTGACCGCATGGTTGTTCATGTCTGGCGACCATCAGGACCTGAACCTGCGTGGGGCTTTCCTGCATATGGCGGCAGATGCGCTGGTCTCGGTCGGCGTGGTGGCTGCGGGCGCCTTGTTCCTGTGGACGGGCTGGTTCTGGCTGGATCCGTTCATCAGTCTGCTCATCGCGCTGGTGATCCTGCTGGGCACCTGGGGATTGTTGCGGCAGGCGTTGCACCTGTCGCTGGACGGTGTGCCCATATCGGTGGAGTTGGAGCAAGTGCGGACCTACCTGTCTGGTTTGCCGGGCGTCGCGGCGGTGCACGATTTGCACGTGTGGGCGATGAGTACTTCAGAGGTGGCACTGACTGCGCACCTGGTCATGCCACAGGGGCATGCCGGGGACGCGTTTTTGTGCAGCGTGATGCAGACCTTGCATGATGACTTTGGCATCGAACATGCCACGATACAGATCGAGTCTGACAGCGAGTCCTGTGTTTTGACGCATCACGAGTGATGCCACGGGCTGCCGTCGCGGCAATACTGGATTGTGGTGACGGCCGCCACTTCGTGGCTAAACATTCACTGCGTTCATGTTTGCCTGCACCGCAACCTGGTTCTGCTTTTCAAAGCAGAACCAGGTTGTCCCGATGTATCAACTCCGGCTCGTCCACGTAGCCCAGTATCTTTTCGATCTCACTGCTAGCTTTTCTGGCGATGAGGCGTGCTTCATCGGCGCTGTAGTTGACCAGGCCTCTGGCGATGTCCCTGCCTTCTGCATCCAGCACGGCGACGACGGCACCGCGCTGGAAATCGCCGCTGACCTGCGTGACGCCGATGGGCAACAGGCTCTTCTTGTCCTGGCACAGGGCGCGTACCGCACCGGGATCCAGCATGACCTTGCCGCTGACTTGCAGGTGGTCCGCCAGCCATTGTTTGCGCGCATCGAGCGCAAGCGCACTGGCGGTAAGCAGGGTGCCGATGGATTCCCCCTGCAGCAGGCGCGACAACACATCCGTCTCGTGTCCGGAAGCGATGACGGTATGTGCGCCGCTGCGCGCCGCGCGTTTGGCGGCGAGTATCTTGGTGAGCATGCCGCCGCGTCCAATGTGGCTACCCGCGCCGCCCGCCATCACTTCCAGCTCGGGGGTCCCTGCCGTCGCTTCACTGATCAGCGTTGCGCTTGCATCCTTGCGCGGATCGGCGGTGTACATGCCGGTCTGGTCGGTGAGGATGATCAGCGCATCGGCTTCGATCAGGTTGGCCACCAGTGCGCCCAGCGTGTCGTTGTCGCCGAACTTGATCTCGTCGGTGACCACGGTGTCGTTCTCGTTGATGATGGGGATGACGCGCAGGTTGAGCAGGCTGCGCAGGGTGGAGCGGGCGTTCAGATAACGCTCGCGATCAGCGAGGTCGGCATGGGTCAGCAGCACTTGCGCGGCATGCAAACCATGCTGGCGGAAACAGCTCTCGTAGGCTTGTACCAGCCCCATCTGGCCGACGGCGGCGGCGGCCTGCAGTTCGTGCACGGCACTGGGGCGCTGCTTCCAGCCCAGGCGCTGCATGCCCTCGGCAATGGCACCGGAAGAGACCAGCACGACTTCACAACCGCTCGCGCGCAAGGCGGCGATCTGCCTGGCCCAATTGTTCAGCGCAGTCAGATCCAGTCCGGCACCGCTGTTGGTGACCAGACTGCTGCCGACTTTGACGACGATTCGTTTTGCTTGGGTGAGTGTGTGTCTCATACCAGTGGGTCGTGGATATCGATCTCGGTTTCCTGAGCACTTTCGGTGACCGCATCCTGCTCGGCGCGCGCCACCTGCTCCAGATGCTCCATGATGGCGTAGGTCAGTTCCTTGCAGCCTTCGCCATTGATGGCGGAGATGGCGAACCAGCGTGTGTCCTCGCCGAATTCCTTGAGGAAGGCCTGTACCGCCTCTTCCTTGTTCTGCAGCAGATCGAGTTTGTTCAGTACCAGCCAGCGCGGTTTTTCATACAGCGCCTCGTCATACTTGCGCAACTCGTTGAGGATGGCGTGCGCCTCCTGCACCGGGTCAGTTCCCTCGTGCAGCGGGGCGATATCCACCAGATGCAGCAACAAGCGCGTGCGCGCCAGATGGCGCAGGAACTGGTGGCCGAGTCCGGCACCTTCCGCCGCGCCTTCGATCAGGCCGGGAATATCGGCGATGACGAAGCTGCGCTCTTCCGAGACGCGCACCACACCCAGGTTGGGGTGCAGCGTGGTGAACGGATAGTCTGCCACTTTCGGGCGTGCCGCCGACACGGCGCGGATGAATGTGGATTTTCCGGCATTGGGCATGCCCAGCAGGCCGACGTCGGCCAGCACCTTCAGCTCCAGTTGCAGTTCGCGCCGTTCGCCTTCTTCGCCGGGCGTGCATTGGCGCGGTGTGCGGTTGGTGCTGGATTTGAAATGCAGGTTGCCGAGGCCGCCCGCGCCGCCGCGGGCGAGGATGGTCCGCTCGCCGTCCAGCGCCAGATCGGCGATGACCTGGCCGGTGTTGATGTCGGTGATGACGGTGCCGACCGGCATGCGCAGGATGATGTCGTCGGCGCCCTTGCCATAACAGTCGGCGCCGCGTCCCGATTCGCCGTTCCTGGCGCGGTGCATGCGCGCGAAACGGTAGTCCACCAGCGTATTGATGTTGCGATCGGCGACGGCGATCACGCTACCGCCGCGACCGCCGTCGCCACCATCCGGGCCGCCCTTGGTGATGTATTTCTCGCGACGAAAGCTGGCCGCACCGTTGCCGCCGTTGCCCGCGATGACTTCGATCTTCGATTCGTCGATGAATTTCATGTATGTCCTGCGCTATTCGTTCTGTGATGCCGGAGGGCAAATAAAAAAGCCCTATCTCGCGATAGGGCTCATTCTAGCTGTTCGCCGGTATCAAGCGGGAACGATGCTGACCGTCTTGCGCTTCAGAGCGCCCTTGGTCGCGAATTGCACCGTACCGGTGATCTTTGCGAACAGTGTGTGGTCCTTGCCCATGCCGACGTTGTCGCCCGCGTGAACCTGTGTGCCGCGCTGACGGATGATGATGCTGCCTGCGCTGATCAGTTCGCCGCCGTAGCTTTTGCAGCCGAGTCGTTTCGAGTGCGAGTCGCGGCCGTTACTGGTACTGCCGCCGCCTTTTTTCGATGCCATGTTATAGCTCCTTTATTAAGCGGAGATGCCGTCGATGCGGATCTCGGTGTAGTTTTGACGATGTCCCTGATGCTTCTGGTAGTGCTTGCGGCGGCGCATCTTGAAGATGGTCACTTTGTCGTGACGGCCGTTGGAGATGATGGTCGCCTTGACTGTGGCGCCCTCCAGCATCGGCTTGCCGATCTTGATGCCTGCGCCGTCGCCGACTGCCAGCACTTTGTCCAGCACGATTTCTCCGCCGACATCACCGGCAACGGTTTCGATCTTGAGTGTTTCACCTTGGACAACACGGTACTGCTTGCCACCGGTCTTGATTACTGCGTACATGACTACCTCGCTAGCTGCGGTTATTCGGCTACGGAAAACCCGAAGGGAGGCCTTCGCCTGAAACCTAGTTTTTCCGAAAGGCGCGCATTATACCCAAATCGTCTTTCGCGTCAAAACCTTTTCTTTAATGGATCAACGCTTCATGGAATCGAAGAATTCCGCGTTGTTCTTGGTCGCCTTGACCTTGTCCAGCAGGAATTCCATCGCTTCCAGCTCGTCCATGGGGTAGATCAGCTTGCGCAGCAGCCAGATGCGCTGCAGCAGGTCAGGCTTGATCAGCAGTTCTTCCTTGCGGGTGCCGGAGCGGTTGACGTTGATGGCCGGGTAGATGCGCTTCTCGGCCATGCGGCGGTCCAGGTGGATCTCCATGTTGCCGGTGCCCTTGAATTCCTCGTAGATCACATCGTCCATACGGCTGCCGGTGTCGACCAGCGCGGTGGCGATGATGGTCAGCGAGCCGCCTTCCTCGATGTTGCGCGCCGCGCCGAAGAAGCGCTTGGGGCGCTGCAGCGCGTTGGCATCCACACCGCCGGTCAATACCTTGCCGGAAGAGGGGATCACGGTGTTGTAGGCGCGCGCCAGGCGGGTGATGGAGTCGAGCAGGATGACCACATCCTTCTTGTGTTCGACCAGGCGTTTTGCTTTCTCCAGCACCATCTCGGCGACCTGCACGTGGCGGGTAGCCGGCTCGTCGAAGGTGGAAGCGACCACTTCGCCGCGCACGGTGCGGCTCATCTCGGTCACTTCCTCGGGGCGCTCGTCGATCAGCAGCACGATCAGCACCGCTTCTGGGTTGTTGGAGGCTATGGAGTGTGCGATGTGCTGCAGCATCACGGTCTTGCCGGACTTGGGCGAGGCCACCAGCAGGCCGCGCTGGCCTTTGCCGATGGGGGCCACGATGTCGATGATGCGGCCGGTCAGGTTCTCGTCGGAGCGGATGTCGCGTTCCAGATTGATCTGCTGGGTAGGGAACAGGGGGGTGAGGTTCTCGAACAGGATCTTGTTCTTGGCGTTCTCGGGCGGCTCACCGTTGACCTTGTCCACCTTGACCAGTGCCACATAGCGCTCACCTTCCTTGGGGGTGCGGATCTCGCCCTCGATGGAATCACCTGTGTGCAGGTTGAAGCGTCTTACCTGGCTGGGACTGACGTAGATGTCGTCCGGGCCGGCGAGGTAGGAGGTGTCGGGTGAGCGCAGGAAGCCGAAGCCGTCCGGCAGCACTTCCAGCGTACCTTCGCCGTATATGCTCTCGCCCTTCTTTGCCTGGTTCTTCAGCAGGGCGAAGATCAGGTCCTGCTTGCGCATGCGGTTGGCATTGTCGATCTGGTTGGCAACGGCCATTTCCACCAGTTCGGTGATGTGTTTGGTCTTGATATCGGATAGATGCATGATCAGGATGTTGCGAATGAACGCAAAGTTTTAGGAGTCTTGCAGGAGGTGGATCACAGGTTGCGGATGTTCCCGCGCCGAGTTGCCGTGTCTGTCTTTTCTTGGTTTTGTATCAGTGTTTCAGGACGAAACAGGCAAGTGCGGGCGGGAGACTAAAGCGTTTAGATATGGCTGTCAATGAAAGCGGTCAATTGCGACTTGGACAGTGCGCCGACCTTGGTGGCTTCGATGTTGCCGTTCTTGAACAGCATCAGGGTGGGGATGCCGCGCACGCCATACTTCTGGGGTGTCTGCTGGTTCTCGTCCACATTCAGCTTGGCGACGTTCAGGCGGCCCGCATATTCCTGGGAGACTTCATCCAGGATGGGGGCGATCATGCGGCAGGGGCCGCACCATTCTGCCCAGTAGTCCACCAATACGGGCAACGGAGATTGCAGGACCTCGGCGGTGAAAGTGTCGTCGGTGATGTAACGGATGTGCTCGCTCATGTTCATTCTCGTCGTTATTGAAGGGTTTTTATGTCTGGGCGCGCCATAGCGCTTTGAAGTGCAACTGGGACGGAAGGCATCCTAGCGAAAAAAATCCGGCTTGGGAAGCGTTTTGCCGGATGGCTTGTAAGCGCCTGAAATAAAGCGGTTCATTTGCGCCAGACATGGAGTTCGGAGTGATGCAGGTCATCAGTTTTCAGGATTCGTTGCGGCGGATGTTCCGCGACTGCAAAGGTGTTGCTGATGAACAGGCTGTCCGGGCGCATCTCTTTCTGCACTTTTTCCCAGAGCGCGGCCATCGGCACGGGCGACAGATAGGCGAAGGCCACGTCGTATCTCGACAGGTCGCAATCCCACAGGCTGCGCCAGTACACGCGGCAGTTATGATAGCCGCCGAGCTTGATGCGCAGCCAGCTCCATGCGAACGGCAGTGGTGCCGTCTCTACACCGTGGAATGTCCCCTGCGGATGGGTGCGCGACAGATGCGTCAGCACGCCGCCGATGCCGGAGCCGAGATCGATGAAACTGAAAGGCTGGTCGGCAGGCAGTTGCGTTCCCAGCGCTTGCCACACTTTGTCACTGGAAAGGTAGAGCGGTACCTGCGTGCGGAAGGTGCTCCAGTACGACACGAGCATCAACAGGAAGGCCAGCAGGAAGACATAGGAAGGGATGCCTGCGGAAAGCGTTATCACCAGCGCGGGAACGAACAGCAGCTGGATGGGCAGCCACCAGCGCGCCTGCCGCGCCAGATGGCTGAATATTGCGGCGAGCACACCGCAGGCCAGGGCAAAGACGATGGGGGACAGGGCGTGTCCGAGCAGGCGCACACCGAACGTCAGCAGCACGAATGCCGCGAGTTGCAACAACAGGGCCAGGAAGACCGGCGGCAGCTTGCGCATCCGTCGCGGCTGAATGCTGTTCTCCGACATCAGCGCACCAGTCCGGTTTCCACTTCCGTCCGTTTGGCATGGCCGCACAGGCGTTCGACCAGTGTCAGGGCGAAATCCATCGCGGTACCGGGGCCGCGCGAGGTGATCAGTTTGCCGTCCTCGACGACAGCCTGCGGCTGGCGCTGCACTCGCGGGAATGGATCGAGCGCGCCGGGGAAACTGGTGGCATGCTTGCCGTCCAGCAAACCGGCGGTGGCGAGCACCGAGGGCGCGGCGCAGATGGCGCAGACATACCGGCCATCGCGATACATCTCCTTTGCCAACTTCAGCACGCGTGCATCGGCTTTGAGGTGGTTGGTGCCGGGCTGTCCGCCGGGCAGCACCAGCATGTCGTAGGACTGTGACATGGCTGCATCCAGCGTGGTGTCGGGTAGCAACACGGTCTGGCGGCTGCCGCGCAGAGGGCCGGCTTCCAGACCGGCCAGCGTCACGCTCACGCCCGCGCGGCGCAGGATGTTGACGATGGTGATGGCTTCCAGTTCTTCACTGCCGTTGGCGAATAGAACCAATACTGAATGCATGCCAGTCCTCCGATGAGATGTTGCCGCAAGTCAGTGTGCCCCGCGAAAGCCTGGCACATGACTCAGTGTTTGTGGCTGTTCTGCTCCAGGCCAAGACGATAGGCGCGCAGTAGTGCCTGTTTGAGCTGCGGTTGCAGTTCCAGATCCTCCACGCCCATCTCGCGCAGGGCGATGGCCTGTAGCGGCGCGAGCAAGGCGTCGGTCATGTTCTCCTCGGCGTAGGCATCGAAATCGAACTCGCCGTCGCGGAGATAGTGCGCGGCCCGGCCTTGCGGGTTGTCATAGCGGATGTCCGCCATCTGCATCACCTCGAACAGGTAGGAGTAGGTGTCGATGCCGTGCTCCACTGCCAGCACGTGGTGCATGGATTCGAGCGACATGTGTCGCTCCAGCTGCCGGTCCAGATCGAGCGTGGAATGCAACTCGAAATCCTCGCCCTTGAACGAAAACTCGATGAAGGCGTCGATGGTATTCGCCATGCGTGTCAGTCGCGGAAGTTCTGGTATTGCAGCGGGAAGTCGGTGATGGATTTCTTGATGAAGGCGATGGCAGCCTGCAGATCGTCGCGGTTCTTGCCGGTCACGCGCACGGTGTCGCCCTGGATGCTGGCCTGCACTTTCATCTTGCTGTCCTTGATCAGTTTGACGATCTTCTTCGCCAGTTCGATCTCCACGCCGACCTTCACGGTGCAGGTACGCTTGACCTTGTTGCCGCTGACCTTCTCGATCTTGTCGCTGATGTCCAGGCATTTGATGTCCACGCCGCGCTTGGTCAGCTTGCCATTCAGGATGTCCTGCACCTGGTTGAGCTGGAACTCGTTGTCGGCATGTACGGTGAGCACCAGTTCCGCCTGTTCCACACGCGCGTCGCTACCCTTGAAATCGAAACGCGTGCTGACTTCCTTGTTGGTCTGCTCGACCGCGTTCTTGACTTCGGTCTTCTCTACTTCGGAAACGATATCGAAGGTTGGCATGGTCTCTCCCCGGGGCGCGAATTAATTGAAGTGACAGATGTAATGATAGGGTTCGTTCGTCACTTCGATATCGAAGCTGGAATTTCCGGGCACATTGAAGGACTCGCCCGACCGGCAGGTCTTCCAGTCTTCACCCTTGATCCTGTAGCGGCAGCTGCCGGCCACCGTCTGCATGATCTCCGGGACGCCGGTGTTGAAGGTCAAGGTGGCGGGCAGGATCACGCCCACTGATTTTTTTGTGCCGTCCGGATATTGCACGGTGTGCGAGATGCACTTGCCGTCGAAATACACGTTGGCCTTGGTGATTACGGAGATGTTCTCGATCTTGTCCGACATTGCAGTTCCTTTTTATTTGGGTTCGTTGGCTTTGATGCTCTGCTGATAGGTCACATACAGGTAAATGGGGATGTTCAGGTCGCCAAGCTGATTCTCGATCAGCGGCTTCACATCGTTCCAGTCCAGACCGCCCTCGCCGCATGCGAGACGCGGCAGCGCCATGCTGGGCAGCTTTTCTTTCTGGACGAAACCGCGTAGCGCGTGCAAAGCATGGTTGACGTGGGAGAGGGAGGCATGGCCGGGTTTGCTGCCGTGTGCATAAGCGCCGTCCTGCGTGAACAGGTTGACGATATAGCGGCCGTCGGCGCTCATCCAGCTCCATTTCTCGCCTGACTTGGGGTGTTGCGTCTGGCAATAGTGGCGGAAATCCTTGTACAAGGCCGGCATGCGTTCACGCAGCTGCAGTGCCAGCCCCTGATGGAAATCGTCGTTGGGCGCGACGCCGTGCACGATGGCCTTGGCTTCGCTCAGCAAGATGTCTCCAGTCAGCTCGTACAGCATGATCCCCTCCCGCTGTCGTTTTACTTCCTCTTCTGCAGGTTTGCAGCGATGCGCATGCGCAAGGCGTTCAGCTTGATGAAGCCGGCTGCGTCCTTTTGATCGTATGCGCCCTTGTCATCTTCGAAAGTAGCGATGGTCGGATCGAACAGCGAATCGGTCTTGGAATCGCGGCCGACCACGATAACATTGCCCTTGTACAGCTTCACGCGCACCCAGCCATTGACGGTCTGCTGCGTGTGGTCGATCAGGGTTTGCAGCGCCTTGCGCTCCGGGCTCCACCAGTAGCCGTTGTAGATCATGGAAGCGTAGCGCGGCATCAGATCGTCCTTCAGGTGGGCGACTTCGCGGTCCAGCGTGATCGATTCGATGGCGCGGTGCGCCTTGAGCATGATGGTGCCGCCCGGGGTCTCGTAGCAGCCGCGCGACTTCATGCCGACATAGCGGTTCTCCACCAGGTCGAGGCGGCCCACGCCGTGTTTGCCGCCCAGTTCGTTCAGCTTCGCGAGCACCGCGGCCGGCGTCATCTTCGCGCCGTTCAGGCCGACGATGTCGCCGCGCTCGAATTCGATGTCCAGGTATTCGGCAGCATCCGGCGCCTTCTCCGGCGGCACGGTCCAGCGCCACATGCTCTCTTCCGCCTCGGCTGCCGGGTTTTCCAGATGGCGGCCTTCATAGCTGATGTGCAGCAGGTTCGCGTCCATGGAGTAGGGCGAGCCGCCCTGCTTGTGCTTCATGTCGACCGGGATGCCGTGCTTCTCGGCGTAGGCCATCAGCTTCTCGCGGCTCAGCAGGTCCCACTCGCGCCACGGGGCGATGATCTTGATGTTCGGGTTCAGCGCGTAGGCGCCCAGTTCGAAGCGCACCTGGTCGTTGCCCTTGCCGGTTGCGCCGTGCGAGATGGCTTGTGCGCCGGTCATGTTGGCGATCTCGATCAGGCGTTTGGCGATCAGCGGGCGCGCGATGGAGGTGCCCAGCAGGTATTCGCCCTCGTACACGGTGTTCGCGCGGAACATCGGGAACACGAAGTCGCGCACGAATTCTTCGCGCAGGTCGTCGATGAAGATCTGTTCCGGTTTGATGCCGAACTTCAATGCTTTCTGGCGTGCGGGCTCCAGTTCTTCGCCCTGACCGAGGTCGGCGGTGAAGGTGACCACTTCGCACTGGTAAGTGTCCTGCAGCCACTTGAGGATGACCGAGGTATCGAGTCCGCCGGAATAAGCCAGTACTGCTTTTTTGATGTCGCTCATGATGTTCCTGTCGATGTTGGTTATTTCGTTTGTGTATCTTTGCGTTTGCTTTGCAACTTGTTGTCGAAGCGCGCCCGGTCGATCACGAAGCGCTCGTGGGTGCCGCGCGCGATCAGGTCCACGCCGTCATGCGCCGAGACGGCGAACGTCAGACGTCTGCCTTCCACGGCGGTCAGTTCGACGGTGGCGGTGACTTCCATTCCGGGCGGTGTCGCGGCCTCGTGGCTGACGTTGATGTGGGTGCCCAGCGACTGTTCGGTCGGCCAGTCCAGATGTGGCATCAGGCACATGATGCAGGCCCATTCCAGGAAGCCGACCATGAAGCCGGTGGCGAACACTTCCGGCATGGCCTGGAACTCGGGTGATTCGGGGTAAAGCGCGGGAACCGTCTTCGTCGGCGGAATGACGAAGCGGTGTTCGTAACGGATGCCGGGCTTCAGGGTGTCTTTCACGGTGCCACCTTATTTGTCGAGCTTCCCCAACAACAGGTATTCCATCAGCGCCTTTTGCACATGCAGTCTGTTTTGGCTGCGGCCGCTCGCTGTCGCGAGCTTAACGCCTGCTACGCAGGCATTAGCCTGCGCCGAAATCGTTTGCACCGGAGAGTAGCGTTTCATTTCACTTTACCCAGCAATAGGTATTCCATTAATGCTTTTTGCACATGCAAACGATTTTCAGCCTCATCCCATACTACGGACTGAACACCATCTATGACGCCGGCGCTGACTTCCTCGCCGCGATGTGCGGGCAGGCAGTGCATGAACAGCGCATCTTTGGCGGCGACGCGCATCATGTCTTCATCGACCTGCCAGTCGGCGAAGTCTTTCATGCGTTCTTCGTTCTCGGCTTCCCAGCCCATCGAGGTCCACACGTCGGTGGTGACCAGATCGGCACCGCGCGCGGCTTCCATCGGGTCCTTGAATTCCTCGAAATGGTCGGTGCCGTACAAACCGGCGCGCTCGGGTTCGACTTCGTAGCCCGGCGGGGTGGAGACGTGCACGTTGAATTCGAGGATCTCGGCCGCCTGCAACCAGGTGTTGCACATGTTGTTGGAGTCGCCGATCCACGCCACGGTCTTGCCCTTGATCGAGCCGCGATGCTCGATGTAGGTATAGATGTCAGCCAGGATCTGGCAGGGGTGGTATTCGTTGGTCAGGCCGTTGATCACCGGCACGCGAGAGTTGCGCGCGAAGCGTTCGATGATGTCCTGCTCGAAGGTGCGGATCATCACGATGTCGCTCATGCGCGAGATTACCTGGCCGGCGTCTTCCACCGGCTCGCCGCGACCCAGTTGCGAGTCGCGCGTGTTCAGGTAGATGGCCGAACCGCCGAGCTGGTGCATGCCGGCCTCGAACGACAGGCGGGTGCGGGTGCTGGCCTTCTCGAAGATCATCACCAGCGTGCGGTCTTCCAGCGGCCAGTATTTCTGGTAGCCCTTGAAGCGTTCCTTGATGATGCGGGTACGCTCGAACAGGTATTCGAACTCTTCGCGGGTCAGATCCTTGAATTGCAGGAAGTGCTTGAGCTCGCCCATGTTCACTCCTGCATCAGGAAGGATTCGATCAGCGGACACAGCCGGTCCACCAGCTGTTGGGCTTCGGCCTGAGTGTAGATCAGCGACGGTAGCAGACGCACCACGCTGTCGGCGGTGACGTTGATGAGCAGGCCGCTAGCCAGCGCCTTGCCGACCAGTTCGCCGCAGGGCTTGTCCAGTTCGATGCCGAGCATCAGGCCCGATCCGCGCACGGCGACCACGCCTTTTACGCCGCCCAGCCGTGCTTGCAACTGCTGCTTGATCCATGCGCCCAGTGTGGCGGCATGGGCTGGCAGGTTCTGCTTTTCCATGATGCTCAAAGTGGCCAGTGCGGCGGTGCAGGCCAGCGGATTGCCGCCGAAGGTGGAACCGTGGTTGCCCGGCTTGAATGTGCCGGTCGCCTTGCCCGCAGTCAGGCAGGCACCGACCGGCACGCCCGAGCCGAGGCCCTTGGCCAGTGTCATCACGTCCGGGGTGATGCCGGTGTGCTGGTGGGCGAACCACTTGCCGGTGCGGCCGATGCCGCTCTGCACCTCGTCCAGCATCAACAGCCAGCCATTGGCGTCGCATAGCTTGCGCAGGCCTTGCAGATAAGCCGCGTCCGGGATACGGATGCCGCCTTCGCCCTGGATCGGTTCGACCAGGATGGCGACGACATCAGGATTGTTGGCGGCGACCTGCTCGACAGCGGTCAGATCATCGTACGGTACGCGCACGAAACCCTTCACCAGCGGCTCGAAGCCTGCCTGCACCTTGCGGTTGCCGGTGGCGGAGAGCGTGGCCAGTGTCCGTCCGTGGAAGGATTTCTCCATCACGATGATGTGGGGGATGTCGATGCCCTTGCTGTGGCCGTACATGCGCGCCAGCTTGATGGCGGCCTCGTTCGCCTCGCAGCCGGAGTTGCACAGGAAGGCTTCGTCCATGCCGGACAGCGCACACAGCTTGTCGGCGATGCGTTCCTGCTCGGGGATCTGGTAGACGTTGGAGACGTGGATCAGCTTGCCGACCTGTGCCGACAGCGCTGCGGTGAATTCGGGATGGGCGTGGCCCAGGGTATTGACGGCGATGCCGGACAGCGCATCCAGATAGCGCTTGCCGCTGCTGTCGAAGAGCCATACGCCTTCACCGTGGGTGAAAGCGACGGGTTGCCGTGCGTAGGTGTTCATCAAATGTGACATGACAAGCTCTCCGGTCTTGTTGCTTCTCTGATGCTGGAACTATAAACAAAAAAGGCCGACAGCGCTGTCGGCCTTGATTGGTCGCAGAACTTATCCGCGATAGATCAGGCCATTGCCTTGATGGCAGCGGACAGGCGGCTCTTATGGCGGGCTGCCTTGTTCTTATGGATGATCTTCTTGTCGGCGATGGAGTCGACCACGCTGGTTGAAGCCTGATAGACAGCTTGGGCTGCAGCCTTGTCGCCAGCGGCGACAGCCTTGATCACTTTCTTGATCGCAGTGCGCATCTCGGAGCGCAGTGTTGAATTGTGTGCGTGCTGTTTCTCAGCTTGGCGTGCGCGTTTTCTCGCTTGTGCAGTATTGGCCATGTAATGACTCCTAGGGATTCGGCTTGCGTAAAAAGGCGCGCATTATAGGTACGGCCCCGGCCTTTTGCAAGATATTGTTTCGGCCGCCCGGAAGCCCGCAGGCAGTGGGGGGTGCCGGGGGCGGTGCTACAATGCGCGCCGTCATATTCACACGGAAGCGCCCCGAATTGCTGGAAAACATCAAACGTTCGCCCGATCTGGCCGAGTTCGTCATCCAGGGTGTCGACAAGGAAGGGGCGGCGTTCCGTCCGTCCAACTGGAATGAGCGCTTGAGCGATATGCTGTCGACGACCGGCAAGGATGGTCGCACCGTCTATTCCTCATATGTGCACCCTGCCACGATCCAGGGCGTGCCTTCCGTGGTGGTGCGTTTTTCGCTGGAAAGCGCCGATCCCAAAGGATTCGAGCAGGTGCGCCAGTTCGTGGTCAGCAACCAGTTGCAGGTGCGGGCGGGGCGTAGTCGCGATGTCGCAGGCGCCACCGGACTCTACCCGACGCTCGGCATGGAACGCAGGGATCCCAAGAAGAATGGCTGGTAAAGCATGAACCTGCTGAAGGCACTCGCCGCAGTCAGCAGCCTCACGCTGGTCTCGCGCATCCTCGCC
Organism: Sideroxyarcus sp. TK5; assembly: GCF_054601595.1. Taxonomy (NCBI): domain Bacteria; kingdom Pseudomonadati; phylum Pseudomonadota; class Betaproteobacteria; order Nitrosomonadales; family Gallionellaceae; genus Sideroxyarcus; species Sideroxyarcus sp. TK5. The sequence continues at coordinate 87,458 of NZ_BAAHSJ010000002.1, forward strand.
TTCGTGCGCGATGTGTTGATCGCACGGGTGTTCGGTGCAGGGGCAGCGACGGATGCCTTCTTCGTCGCCTTCAAACTGCCCAACCTGCTGCGCCGCCTGTTCGCTGAGGGCGCGTTCTCGCAGGCCTTCGTGCCCATCTTCGGCGAATACAAGAGCCGGCGCGGGCAGGAGGAGACCAAGCTGCTGGTCGACCATGTGACCACCATGCTGGCCCTGATCCTTTTCGTGGTCACGCTGGTCGGCATCATCGCCGCGCCCATCCTCGTATATATAAGTGCGCCGGGTTTCGCCAGCGACCCGCAGAAGTTCGACCTGACCGTGCAGTTGCTGCGCATCACCTCACCCTACATCTTCTTCATCTCGCTGGTCGCCGTGGCGGCGGGCATCCTCAACACCTACAACAAATTCTGGGTGCCGGCCTTCGCGCCCATCCTGCTCAACGTGTGCTTCATCGGCGGCGCGCTGTGGGCGGCCCCGTATTTCGACCCGCCCATCCTCGCGCTGGCCTGGGCGGTGTTCGTGGCGGGCATCGTGCAACTCGCGTTCCAACTGCCGTTCCTGAAAAAGATCGGCATGCTGCCCAACATCCGCTTCAGCCTGAAGGATGCGGGCATGTGGCGCGTCATCAAGCAGATGGGCCCGGCGGTGTTCGGCGTCTCCATCGCGCAGATCAGCCTCATCCTCAACACCATCTTCGCCTCCTTCCTGGTGGCGGGCAGCGTGTCATGGCTGTATTACGCGGACCGTTTGATGGAGTTCCCCACCGGCTTGCTGGGCGTGGCGCTGGGCACCATCCTGTTGCCGTCGCTGTCGCGCTGCCATGCCGACGGTAATCTCGCCGAATATTCCAAACTGCTGGACTGGGGCCTGCGCCTGACCCTGCTGCTGGCGCTACCCGCCGCGCTGGCGCTGGGCATGATCGCCACGCCGCTGCTGGCGACCTTCTTTCAGCACGGCGAATTCAGCGCGCACGATGTGCTGATGTCGCGCGATGCCCTGGTCGGCTACAGCATCGGCCTGCTCGGCCTGATCCTGGTGAAGATATTGGCCCCCGGCTTCTATGCCAAACAGGACATCAAGACGCCGGTCAAGATCGGCATCGTGACCTTGCTGGCGACGCAGGCGATGAACGTGTGGTTCGTGTTCGGCCTCGATCTGGCGCATACCGGGCTGGCGCTGTCCATCGGTCTGGCCGCCTGCCTCAACTCCGCCATCCTGTTCTACTTCCTGCGCAAGCGCGGCATCTACCAGCCCGAGCCGGGCTGGCTCAAATTCATGCTCAAGCTGCTGCTGGCCGTGACTGCATTGGGCGCGAGCCTGTGGTTCGGCATGGGCAGCGAAGCACACTGGCTGCAAGCGCAGGGCTGGGCGCGCATCCTGCATCTGGGTGCATTGGTCGTGGGCGGGGCGGCGGTGTATTTCGTAGTGCTGTTCGTATTGGGATTCCGCCCGCGCGACTTTTACAAGCGCGGCGCGAACTGAGTGGAAATTGGAAAGGAATGAAATGAGCGACTATTCATACAACGTGGAAGAAGACAGCTTCGAAGAACTGGTGGTGGCGCGCTCGCACCAACTGCCGGTGTTGATGGATATCAGTGCCGAATGGTGCGCGCCATGCAAGGTACTGGCACCGCTGCTGCACAAGATGGTGTTCGACTACGACGGCAAGTTCTACCTCGGCGTGGTCGATGCCGACGAGAACATGCGCATCGCCGGCAAGCACAAGGTGCGCGGCTTCCCCACCGTGGTCGCCTACAGCCACGGCGTCGAGATCGACCGCTTCCACAGCTCGCAGACCGAGGGCTTCCTGCGCAAGTTCATCGACAGCGTGATCGAGCGTCATCAGGCAGGCCCTGCCAGCGCCTAGGCGGAAACGGAATCGATCACGATGGAGCGCGGTGAACGATTCAATACTATCAGTCATCTGCTTGGCACGATCCTCGCCCTGATCGGCGGTGTGGTGCTCATCGTGCTGGGTGCGCTCAGCGGCGATGCATGGAAGGTCGTCAGTTTTTCCATCTATGGCGCGACGCTGGTGTTGTTGTACAGCTCTTCCACGCTGTACCACAACGCGCGCAAGGGGAAGTTCAAGCTGATCCTGCGCAAGCTGGATCACAATTCCATCTACCTGTTGATCGCCGGAAGTTACACGCCGTTCGCCCTGGTCAGCCTGCGCGGGCCGTGGGGATGGTCGCTGTTCGGCGTGGTGTGGGGGCTGGCGTTGTTGGGGATATTCCAGGAGTTGTGGCGGGCCGGCAAGGCGCGCTGGATGTCGATGGTGATCTACATTCTCATGGGATGGGTCGCGCTGGTCGCCGTCAAACCGCTGGTATCCGCTTTGACATGGGCGGGATTCTCCTGGCTGCTGGCGGGCGGCATCGCCTACACCGTCGGTATCCTGTTCTATCTCTACGAGCAGCGCTTCAAACACGGTCACGGCATCTGGCATCTGTTCGTGCTGGCCGGCAGCGCGCTGCATTACTGCGCCATCCTGCTTTACGTCGCCTGACTCTATTTTGTCTGATGCAGCGCCTGTGCAACCACGTCGCGCGTCAGGTGCGGGGCGAACAGTTCGATGAAATGGTAGCCGAAGCCGCGCAGGTACTGGTTCTGGCGGATGGCGATGCGCGTGGTGCTGGGCTGGAACAGGTGGCCCGCATCGATCATGCGCAAGTGACGGTCGCGATCCGGGATGAAGGCCATCTGCGCCACGATGCCCACGCCCAGTCCCAATTCCACATAGGTCTTGATCACGTCGGCGTCGATGGCGGTGAGTGCGATGTTTGGCTCCAGTCCCGCCTCGCTGAATGCCTGATTGATATTGTTGCGTCCGGTGAAAGCGAAGTCGTAAGTGATGATGGGATATTGCGCCAGCTTCTTCAGCGTCAGGCGCTTCTCATCCAGCAGCGGGTGCTTGGGCGGTACGACCACGCAGTGGTGCCATTCGTAGCAGGGCAGGGTGACCAGCTCGTCGTATAGGGCCAGACTCTCGGTGGCGATGCCGATGTCCACCTCGCCGCTCAACACCTGCTCGGCGATCTGCGTCGGGCTGCCCTGGTGCAAGCCGAGTTTGACTTCCGGGTAGGCCTGCGTGAACGCCTTGACCACCGGCGGCAGCGCATAGCGCGCCTGCGTGTGGGTGGTGGCGATGGTGAGTGCACCGCTGTCTTGCCTTTTGAACTCCTGCCCCACCTGTTTCAGGTTGTCCGTCTCGTGCAGCACGCGCCGCGCGATCTCCAGCACTTCCTTGCCTGGATCGGTGATGGCGACGATGCGTTTGCCGTTGCGCACGAAGATGTCGACGCCGAGTTCCTCTTCCAGCTGTTTGATCTGTTTGCTCACGCCGGGCTGCGAGGTGTACAGCGCATTGGCCGCATCCGAGATGTTCAGTTCGCAACGCACGATCTCGTTCAGGTAACGCAGTTGCTGCAGGTTCATGGCAGGTTCTTATATGTGATTGGGTTATAAGATACTAACATAAAAGTATTTAACGATATAAAGCGGCGAACCTAGAATGCGCTCCATATTCAATCAACAGGGTGTGACGCAATGGACTGGCTGTATACGATCTCGGGTTTTCTGGTCGGGCTGATCGTCGGGGTGACCGGCGTCGGCGGCGGTTCGCTGATGACGCCGCTGCTGGTGCTGTTCTTCGGCGTCTCGCCCGCCACGGCCGTCGGCACCGACCTGTTATATGCCTCCATCACCAAATCACTGGGCGGCTGGGTGCACAGCCTCAATGGCAGCGTGGAGTGGCGCATCGTCGGGCTGCTCAGTCTGGGTAGCCTGCCCGCCGCGCTGCTCACCATCCTGGCTTTCAAACTGCTGGATATGGACGAGAAGTCACTCACAGGCCTGGTGACCGGCGTACTCAGCGTCGCCCTCGTGCTGACAGCCGCCGCGCTGTTGTTCAAGGACCGCATCCGTAAGCTGGCGCAGCGTGAAGACGGCACAGTGGCTGAACTTCATCACCGTCATCTGCCGGCCGCCACCATCGTCACCGGTGCCATTGTCGGCGTGCTGGTCACCATCTCCTCCATCGGTGCCGGTGTGCTGGGCACGGTCGCCTTGTTGTTCCTCTACCCGCGCCTGACCACCGTGAAAGTGGTGGGCACCGACATCGCCCATGCCGTGCCGCTCACCGCAGTCGCCGGTCTGGGTCACATGACGCTGGGCACGGTGGACTTCGTTTTGCTGGGCAGCCTGCTGCTGGGTTCCTTGCCGGGCATCTGGATCGGCAGCCACCTGTCCGCGAAAGTCCCCGAGAAAGTGTTGCGCCCGATATTGGCGACGATGTTGCTGATCATCGGCACGCGACTGGCTTTGAATTGATTCGAGTGAAGGAAAAGACATGAGCAAGAACGCACCCAACAAACCCAAACAAGTGAGCTGGTTCAACGGCTGCGGCGGACGCGTCGGTGTGGTGGTGGGCTACGAGGGCGAGCATGCCTATATCGGTCAGGCCCTGCGCCACGACGAAGATGACGATGTCGCGCACATCCTCGCCTTCGGTGCGAAGTTCCCGCTGGAAGCCGCGCTGAAACTGCCGGTGTCCAAACATTATTCAGACGAGGCACAGTGATGTACCGCTACGATGATTTCGATCACCAGTTGACCGCCGAGCGCGTCGCACAGTACAGCGACCAGGTGCGTCGCCGTCTGACGGGCGAGCTGAAGGAAGACGACTTCCGCGTGCTGCGTTTGCAGAATGGCATCTACATGCAGGTGCACGGTTACATGATGCGCATCGCCATCCCGTATGGTTTGGCGAGCAGCGCACAGATGCACACGCTGGCGCACATCGCGCGCACCTATGACCGCGGTTACGGCCATCTGAGCACGCGCCAGAACATCCAGTTCAACTGGCTCAAGCTGGAAGACACGCCGAAGATCCTGGCCGAACTGGCCCAGGTCGAGATGCATGCCAACCAGACGTCGGGCAGTTGCATCCGCAGCATCACCTCGGACGAGCTGGCCGGTGTGGCACGCGACGAGCTTGCCGATCCGCGCCCGTTCGCCGAGATATTGCGCCAGTGGAGCACCTTCCATCCGGAGTTCGCCTTCCTGCCGCGCAAGTTCAAGGTGTCGGTGAGCGGCGCGAGCCAGGACCGGGCTGCCACCGAGATCAACGACGTCGGCGTGCAACTGGTGAAGAACGTACAAGGCGAGCTGGGCTTCCGCATCCTGGTCGGCGGCGGCTTGGGCCGTACGCCCATCATCGGTCAGGAGCTGATTGCCTTCCTGCCATGGCAGCACCTGCTGACCTACATGGAGTCCATCGTGCGCGTCTATAACGAGTTCGGCCGCCGCGACAACCTGTACAAGGCGCGCATCAAGATACTGGTGCAGGCCATCGGCATCGGCGAGTTCCGCCGTCATGTGGAAACGGAATGGCAGTTGCACAAGGACGGCCCTTCGACATTGACCGAAGCGGAAGTGGCGCGCGTGAGCGTAGCGTTCAGCGCACCCGCTTACGAGACCTTGCCACAGCTCGACGCTTCCTTCGAAGCCGCGCAGCGCGACGACCGGGCATTCGCCAACTGGGTGCAGCGCAACGTGACCGCACACAAGGTGAACGGTTACGCCGCCGTGTGGCTGTCGCTCAAGCATCCCGGCCGTGCACCCGGCGACATCAGCGCCGACCAGCTCGACGTGGTGGCGGCACTGGCCGACCACTACAGCTTCGGGGAACTGCGTGTCTCGCACTTGCAGAATCTGGTGCTGGCCGACGTGAAACAGTCCGACCTGTACGCGTTGTGGCAGGAAGCGAAAGCGGCCGGTCTGGCAACGCCCAACATCGGCCTGCTGACCGACATCGTGTGCTGCCCCGGTGCGGATTTCTGCACTCTGGCCAACGCGCGCTCCATCTCGCTGGCCAAAGCCATCACCGAGCGTTTCGAGGATTACGACTATCTGCACGACGTCGGCGACATCGACCTGAACATCTCGGGTTGTGTGAATGCCTGCGGCCACCACCATGTGGCGCACATCGGCATCCTCGGCGTGGATAAGTCGGGCGATGAGTGGTACCAGGTGACCATAGGTGGCAACAAAGGCACGCCCGCCGCTATCGGCAAGATCATCGGTCGCTCGTTCTCGTTCGCGCAGATCCCCACGGTGATCGCCCGCTTGCTGCACGTGTATGTGAGTGAGCGTTTCGACGGCGAGCGTTTCATCGACACGCTGCAACGCATCGGTCACGAACCGTTCAAGACCTTCGTCTATGCCGAGCAGATAGCGGAAGAAGAGAAGCTGCTGTTGCCGGACTACGAAGCATTGCAGGCTGCTGTGCCCTATGAGCTGCCCTATTTTTCGAAGAGGTTCTGAATGAACATCATCAAAGACAAGCAAGTGGTGAACGATAGCTGGCAGGTCTTGCGTCTGCACGAAGGCGATGCGGCCGACAGCATCGTGGTGCCGCAAGGTGAATACATCGTGCCGTTACCGGTGTGGAACTGCCAATGGGAAGCCTTGCGCGAGCGTAAAGAGCTGGGGCTGTGGCTGGGCGGGCTGGAGCGTGCCGAGGATATCCCCGACGACGTGAACCGCTTCCCGGTGATCGCTATCGATATCCACAAGTACACCGACGGGCGCGGTTACACGCTGGCCTACCGCCTGCGCAAGCAATACGGCTACCGCGGCGAACTGCGCGCGATGGGCGATGTGTTGTACGACCAGTTGTTCTACCTGAAACGCGTGGGCTTCGACAGTTTTGCCATGCGCGCGGACCAGGATATGCAGCAGGCGCGGTCGGGTTTCGAAACGTTCACTGTGAAATATCAGGCGTCGGTGGATATCGAAGCGCCATTGTTCAATCGTGTAGTGAGAGGAGTCGCATGATGAGTGCCCTGAAAGAAAAGATCGCCGCCACCATCGCGGTATTGCAGCAAACGGCCAAGCAATACCCCGCCGTGGTGTTCGCCAACAGCCTGGGCGCGGAAGACATGGTGCTGACCGACCTCATCGCCAAACACGCGCCGAGCATCAAACTGTTCAGCCTGGACACGGGACGTCTGCCGAAAGAGACCTACGACCTGATCGCCAAGGTGGAGAAGCACTACGCCATCCCGCTCAAGGTGTATTTCCCGGACAGCAAGCTGACCGAGGGATATGTCAGCCAGCACGGTATCAACGGTTTCTATGACAGCGTGGAAAGCCGCAAGGCCTGCTGCTTCGCGCGCAAGGTGGAACCGCTGCGCCGTGCACTGAAAGGCAACGACGCATGGATCACCGGCCTGCGCCGCGACCAGGCGGTGACGCGCGGCACGCTGGAGGTCTCCAGCTTCGACGCCGACAACGGCCTGCAGAAGATCAACCCGCTGCTGGAGTGGAGCAACAACGACGTGTGGAGCTACATCCGTGAGCACGACGTGCCCTACAACGCATTGCACGACCAGTTCTACCCCAGCATCGGCTGCGCGCCGTGCACACGCTCCATCTCGCTGGGCGAAGACATCCGCGCCGGGCGCTGGTGGTGGGAAAACCCGGCGAGCAAGGAATGCGGATTGCACGTGCAATCCGCACTCCGGTCCGGGCAAGGCCCGGATGCGAGCAGGGTTTCGGCGCAGGGTAATGTCGGGAGCGAAGCTCACGACGTTAGCCGTAGCCAAAACCTCCGCGAACCGGAGAAAGTGAGCCGCACCTCGCTGCAGGCCAGCCGCGAACGCATCATCGAGATCGCGGCACGTCCCGCCGTGTCGCAGAAACAAACGGCTTGAACGCCGACAAGGGATCATCATGAAACTGGTAGAGAAGAATATGACGAAACACACTTTCACGCATCTGGACGCACTGGAGAGCGAATCCATCCACATCATGCGCGAGGTCGCGGCGGAATGTAAGAATCCCGCGCTGCTGTTCTCCGGCGGCAAGGATTCCATCGTGATGCTGCGTCTGGCGGAGAAGGCGTTCCGTCCGGCGAAGTTCCCGTTCCCGCTGGTGCACATCGACACCGAGCACAACTTCCCGGAAGTGATCGCGTGCCGCGACAAGCTGGCGAGCGACTTGGGCGAGCGGCTCATCGTGCGTTCGCTGGAGGACTCGATCAAGCGCGGCAGCATCGTGATTAAGGATGAGAGCAAGCCGCGCAATCCGTACCAGTCGGTGACGCTGCTGGAGACCATCGCGGAATTCGGATTCGATGCCTGCCTGGGCGGTGCACGCCGCGACGAAGAGAAGGCGCGCGCCAAGGAACGCATCTTCTCCTTCCGCGACGAGTTCGGCCAATGGGACCCGAAGAACCAGCGCCCGGAGCTGTGGGACACCTACAACACCCGCGTGAATGCCGGCGAGAACATCCGCGTGTTCCCGATCTCGAACTGGACAGAGATGGACATCTGGGAATACATCGGCCGCGAGAAGCTGTACATCCCGGACATCTACTTCGCACATGAACGCGAAGTGATGCGCCGCGGCGGCAACGTGATCCCGGTATCGCATCTGGTGCAGCCCAAGCCGGGCGAGAAGGTGGAGATCGCCACCGTGCGTTTCCGTACCGTGGGCGATATGACTTGTACCGCGCCGGTGGAATCCACCGCGCGCACGGTGGAAGAGATCATCGCCGAGACCGCTTCGACACGCATCACCGAACGCGGCGCGACACGCATGGACGACCAGACTTCGGAAGCGTCGATGGAGTTGCGCAAGAAGGAAGGTTACTTCTAGGCCGTCATCCCGGCGCAGGCCGGGATCCAGTCAGAACGAGAATTCCCGCAACGCGGGACAAAGCCTGAAGGCATGTTGCATAAAACCGCTGGATTCCGGCCTGCGCCGGAATGACGAAGCCGGAAATTTGAGGATTGAATAATGGATACCAACACACAACTGTTACGTTTCATCACCGCCGGTTCCGTCGACGACGGAAAGAGCACCTTGATCGGCCGCCTGCTGCACGACTCGAAGTCCATCTTCGAAGACCAGTTCTCGGCCATCGCCAAGACCAGCGAGAAGCGCGGCATGGCCGCGGTCGATCTATCCTTGCTGACCGACGGCCTGCAGGCCGAGCGCGAGCAGGGCATCACCATCGACGTGGCCTACCGTTATTTCGCGACGCCCAAGCGCAAGTTCATCATCGGCGACACACCGGGGCATGAGCAGTACACGCGCAATATGGTGACGGCCGCTTCGACCGCCAACCTCGCCATCATCCTGATCGACGCGCGCAAGGGCGTGCTGACGCAGACCAAGCGCCATTCCTATCTGGCCAGCCTGCTGAACGTGCCGCATGTGGTGCTGGCCGTGAACAAGATGGACATGGTCGATTACTCGCAGGCGCGCTTCGACGAGATCGTGAGCGAGTACAAGGCATTCGCCGCGCAGCTCGATCTGCATGATGTGCACTGCATCCCGCTGTCCGCCCTGAACGGCGACATGGTGGTGGACCGCGGCGGCAATCTGGACTGGTACAAAGGCCCGGCCTTGCTGGAATTCCTGGAAGAGGTGGCGATCGACCACGATGTGAACACCAGCGATTTCCGCTTCCCGGTGCAGTGGGTGTGCCGCCCACAGACCAACGAGTATCACGACTTCAGAGGTTTCGCCGGGCGCATCGAAGGCGGAGAGATATCGGTGGGCGATGCGGTCACCATCCTGCCCTCCGGCCGCACCACGACCGTGAAAGAGATCGTCACTTATGACGGCAATCTCGCCACCGCGTTCGCGCCGCAATCCGTGACGCTGACTCTGAACGACGAGATCGACATCTCGCGCGGCGACATGTTCGTCAAGACCAGCGCGCATGCTCCCAAGGTGGAGAAGGAATTCGAAGCCACGCTGTGCTGGCTGGCGGAAGCGCCGCTGGACCGGAACCGCAAGTATCTGGTCAAGCACACCACGCGCAGCGCCAAGTGCCTGTTCTCGCGCCTCGACTACCGTGTGGATGTGAACACGCTGGAGCAGCATGCCGTCGAGAAGCTGAACATGAACGACATCGCGCGCGTGGCGATCAAAGTGCAGTCGCCGCTGGTGTTCGACCGCTACGACATCGACCGTTCGACCGGCAGTTTCATCGTCATCGACGAGGCCAGCAACAACACGGTGGCGGCCGGCATGATCGCCTGATCAGACCGGCTGTTGTTCAACCCATACGGCCCGGTCCATGCAATGGAGCGGGCCGTATCCCTGTGTTTCAGGCCATTCCAACTTGCTCCACGGCTGTGGTATCTTTGCCCACATTCGAAACGGATGCCCCTCTGAGCCATGAGCCTGCTGTCACTGATCGCCGCCCTGTTGCTGGAACAGCTCCATCCGCTCTCGTCGCGCAAGTACCTGCATGCCTGGCTGGGAGACTATGCGCAGTATTTCCGCAGCCGTTTCGATGCTGGCGAGCATTCGCACGGGCGCATCGCATGGCTGCTCGCCGTGATGTTGCCGCTGTTGCTGATCTGGGCGCTGTACTGCATCCTGCTGTCCAAACATGCGGTGTTCGCCTGGGCCTTCAGTGTGCTGGTGCTCTACCTCACCATGGGCTTCCGCCAGTTCAGCCATTACTTCACCGACATCAATCTCGCCCTGCGGGATAACGACCTGCTTCAGGCGCGCGCGCTGCTGGGAGAATGGACGGGAAGATCCTGCAACGAACTCGACCCGCAGGAAGTGGCGCGCCTCTCCATCGAGCAGGCGCTGCTTGCCTCGTACCGCCATGTGTTCGGCGTCATCGTCTGGTTCGTCATCTTCATGATGCTGGGTATGGGCCCGGTCGGTGCCATGCTCTATCGCCTGGCGACATTCATCGGCGCACGCTGGAATAAGGATCAGGAAGAAGGCAGCGACTTCGGCACCTTCGCACGGCGGATGTGCCATATGCTCGACTGGCTTCCCCTGCGCCTGACCGCCGGCAGCTTCGCCATCGTCGGAAATTTCGAGGACACCATCTACAGCTGGCGCACGCAGGCCGCAGAATGGCCTGAGCCGGACGAGGGCATCGTGCTGGCCAGCGGGGCCGGCGCACTCGGCATCAAACTCGGCAAGACACTCGTGCTGGACGACCAACCAGTGTTCCGCCCCGATCTTGGCAACGGTGAAGAAGTCGATGCCGAACACATGCAGAGCGCCATCGGCCTGGCATGGCGCACGCTGGTGTTCTGGCTGTTGATGATGCTGCTGCTGACCGGGGCGAATCTGCTCGGTTGAGCCGTCCAGGGATCGTGAGACACAAACCTCCCCGCTTTGGATCGTTATTCGCAAGCTGCCTTGCGCTTCTGCTGTCGTTCCCATTGTCGAGCCATGCGGCGGATGTGCGGGATGTCGAGGCGGTTCCGCATCTGGACCGTGGCGGTCAGGAAGGCTACCGCGCGTTCCTGGCGGCGCGACCGCATCGTGCTTTCGCCATCGCACCGGGCGGCACCTGGTTCTGGATGGGCGAGGGTAGTGCGGCGGATACCGTGGCCGAAGATGCACTGCAACTTTGCGAGAACGACAGCGGCCGCGCTTGTCTGTTGTATGCGCTGGACGACAAGGTGGTGTTCGACGTGCAGGCTTGGTCGCGCATGTGGGGGCCGTATCTTGATCGTGCGGCGGCAGACCGCGCGCCGATCGGTAATGAACTCGGGCAACGCTTCTTCGATCTGGCGTTCAGTGATGCTGCCGGCAAGAAACTGAATCTTGCCGCACTGCGCGGCAAGGTGGTGGTGCTGCATCTCTGGGGCTCATGGTGTCCGCCCTGCCGGCACGAGATGCCGGAGTTGCAACGATTGCAGCGCTCGTTGGACAAGACCGCCGACATCCGGCTGGTGATGCTGCAAGTGCGGGAAAGTCATGCGGTCGCGCAACGCTGGCTGCAACAGCAGAAACTGCGCATGTCCTTCTATGATTCAGGCGCGCAGGACGCCAGCACGGACAGCTTGCTGCTCGCCGACGGCAAGACCGTGCATGACCGTTACATCGCGCCCGTCTTCCCTACCACCTATGTGCTGGACAAGCACGGCATCGTGGTGTTCGCCAATCACGGCCCGGTCGCGCACTGGGAGCAGTATCTGCCTTTGCTGCGCGATGTGGCGAAGCGCTCCGGAAAGTGATTCGGGCATCACCTGCTTGCGCGGGTGATGCCCGAATGATCCCTCTGGTGAGTTGCGGTCGCCCTATCGTCGCGGTGGCGCGTTGAACTTGCTCGTGTACTCTGCGAAGACGCCGGGATCTTCCACACCTTCCACACGGAACCTGATCGGTGTCACCTCCTGCGTGATGCCGGAGGCGGGGGCTTTGACGAAGACAGTGAAGGTGGTGCCGCGACGCTGGTGGGTCAGCGGCTGGCGCTCGGCATCGATGAGCACCAGACCGGGGATGTCGCTCTCGGCGCTGACTTTCACATGCAAGTCCTGGCCGGTCTTGTTGAGCACCTTGAAGGCGTATTTGTTCTGGATCGATCCGTCGCTCATCTGCACGAACAAGGGTTGCCGCTCCGGCAACACTTTCAATGTCATGGCACCCAGATGCGTCAGGCCGTACACGATGCCGCCCATGGCGAGCAGGATGATGGCCAGGTAGACCAGCGTGCGCGGATGCTGGTACAGCGGCTTGACCGGCTTGCCGGATAGTTCGTCCAGCGAGGCGTAGCGGATCAGGCCGCGCGGCTTGTCGATCTTGTCCATCACCGCATCGCAGGCGTCGATGCACAGGCCGCAGGTGATGCAGCCGAACTGCTGGCCTTCGCGGATATCCACGCCGGTGGGGCACACTTGCACGCACTGGAAGCAGTCGATGCAATCACCCTGCGGCGCGACCACCTCGCCGTTGCGGCGCAGTTTGCCGCGCGGTTCGCCGCGTGCGGCGTCGTAGGCGGGCAGGATGGTTTGCGCATCGGTCATCACACCCTGCAGGCGGGCATAAGGGCAAAGCCAGAAGCAGGTCTGCTCGCGCATCAGTCCGGCGAGGATGTAAGTGCCCGCGATGAACAGCACGAGCACCACCCAGCCGACCATGGGCAGGTTGAAATGCAGCAGGTCATCCCAGTAGGCGTAAGCATCGACGAACCAGATGGAATAGCTGATGCCGGTTAGCAGCGCGATCAGCAACCACAGCGCATGTTTGACGACCTTCTTTTTGAGCTTGTCCAGACTCAGCGGCGCTGCATCCAGCTTGCGCCGCGCCGCCGGATTGCCCTCGATCTTCTCTTCCAGCCAGGTGAACCAGTCGGTCCAGGCGGTCTGGAAACAGAAATAGCCGCACCACACGCGCGAGGCCACCGAGGTAACCGCGAACAATGTCATGGCCGCGATCAGCAATACCAGCGACAGCATCCAGATGTCCTGTGGCAGCACCGTGATGTCGTAACAGCGGAACTGGCGGTTCTGGATGTCGAACAGGATGGCCTGCTGGCCGTTCCAGCGCAGATAGGGCAGTGTGAAGAAGGGCAGCCACAGCCCCCATTGCGTGTAGTTCTTCAGCGTGCGGAAGAAACCGGGCATGCGCTTGGCATGCGTGGTTCGGTCGCCGGGGTTCAACTCCCAGGTCTTGAGATCGTGATAGAGGGTGGTGACCGCCCCCATCTGTTTCTGTTCGCTGAGGTCGTTCATGCTGCGCTACCCAGAAGGCTCTCGAATTTGGTCTGCAATTGATCGCGACTCTCTACGTGGGCGGGATCCTGCACGATGCAATCGACGGGGCAGACTTCGATGCATTGCGGCGAGGCGTAATGGCCCACGCATTCGGTGCACAGCGCAGGATCGACGACGTAGAGATCGTCGCCCTGGGTGAGTGCGCCGTTCGGACATTCCGGCTCGCACACATCGCAGTTGATACATTCCTCGGTGATCATCAGTGCCATCTTTTGCTCCTCGATTTCTTATCCATTGCCGCCCGTTTTTGGCCAAAAAAATCCTGTGGCGCACCGCGCCACAGGTCAGGGCCGCCGGACGAGACCGTCCGGTCAGGGAGTGCCCGCAGCACAGGGGAATACTGCAGGCCGGCGTCAGCAACAATGCAATCGCCGTGCCACATGCAGGGGCATCTGGTATTCCTCAATCACTTCATATAGATACGGGTGTTTTGCGGGGGCGATGGCGGATCGCTCGCTTGCTTGGACCGTCGTTTGTGGCATAGCATGCCTGCCATGACTGCCTCAATTGACATGAAAGCGAAGCTCTCCGCAGAGACCTTGCAACTGCTGGACAGCTTCCCCGAACCGAAGATATTGCTCGATGCGCAGTACCGCATCGTCGCGGCCAATGCGGCCTATCGTCAGGCGTTCTCTGCGGGCAAACAGGTCGAGGGGCGCTACTGCTACCAGCTCTCCCATCACTACGACAAACCCTGCGACCAGGCCGGAGAGAATTGCCCCTTGCGCGAAACCATGACCAGCGGCGAACCCAGCCGTGTGCTGCATGTGCACCACACCTCGGCCGGACGCGAACATGTCGAAGTAGAGATGGTGCCGGTCAAGAATGCACGCGGCGGCACGCGCTATTACATGGAGACCATGCACTTCCTGCGTCAGGAACGCGAAGCGGGAGACGGACGCAGGATGGTAGGCTACTCGCGCCCGTTCAACCGCATGCTGGAACTGGCCAAGCGCGTGGCCGCACACGAGAGTTCGGTGCTGCTGCTGGGCGAATCGGGCACCGGCAAGGAACTGGTCGCACACGCCATCCACGACATGAGCCCGCGCGCGGCCGCGCCGTTCGTCGCGCTGGAATGTTCGGGGCTGACCGAGACGCTGTTCGAGAGCGAGATGTTCGGCTACGAGAAAGGCGCGTTCACCGGCGCGGTCGGCCGCAAGATCGGACTGGTGGAAGCCGTGCGCGGCGGCACGTTGTTCCTCGATGAGGTGGGCGACATCCCGCTGTCGCTACAGGTCAAGCTGTTGCGCCTGATGGAAGCGGGCACCTATCGCCGCATCGGCGGCGTGGAGCCCTTGCGCGCCGACTTCAGGCTGGTCGCCGCGACCCACCGCGATCTGGCGCAGATGGTGCGCGAAGGCACCTTCCGTCAGGATCTGTTCTTCCGCATCAACGTATTCCCCATCAAACTGCCGCCCCTGCGCGAGCGCAGTGAAGACCTGCCGGTGTTGGCAGAATCGCTGCTGGCGCAACTCTCGCCCGACAAAAAAGTCAGCATCAGTGCGGAAGCGATGGCACTGCTGATGCAACACGACTTCCCCGGCAACGTGCGCGAACTGCGCAACATCCTGGAGCGCGCGCTGATCATGCTGGACGGCAACACCCTGCTGCCGCAACACCTCAACCTGAACAGCCTGCAAAGCGCATCTCACGCCATGCCACAAGGCGAACCGCTGACCGAGATCGCACCGCTTGCCAGTCTGGAGAAACGCTATCTGAATTGGGCGTTGACGCAATTCCCCGGCGACCGCAAGACGCTGGCGCAAAGGCTGGGTGTAAGTGAACGGACTTTGTATCGCAAGCTGAGAGGGGCTGGCGAGGGGTGAGTCGCACCTATCGGGTGCAGTTACGGAAAGGCAAGTGAAAGTGAGGCAGATCGTGTGAGGGCGCTTCTAGTAATGTATTTCTGCTACTGAGTGCTAATCGGTCAGTCAAAAACTGTAATCTGTCCCCGATTGCTAAGATTTTCAGCAAGCAATCGAATTTAGGCTGCGGGTGATGCTCCGGTTAAGGGCATAGCCTTGTTCAATTCTTGCGTTACTACTTCATCAGGGACGATATTTGAGGCGTCAGAACTTTGCGTCACATTCTGATTTGGAGTGAGATTTTGATTTACTTCAGCCAAACCTAGTGCGTCAATCAAGGAATTCGTTGCAGCTTGTGTTTCACTGTTGATTTTGTCTGCCAGGATGGCTGCCTGACTGGCGCTATTAGGAATTACCTTCGCCTCAGCATCAACAAGCCCGTCGGGCTTTGGGAGAGGTTGGCGGCTAAGCATCTCTTGAATTAAATTTGATAGCCCGCGCAATCCTTCCGCAGACTTCAATAAGCGGCTATCGGTCGTAATGCTGGTGCCGTTCTGCATTGCAATTTGAGTCGCATGAGCTTGATGCATGTCGGTATCTGGTTGCGATTTATTCCATGCCCAAAAGGCAGTAGCCATAAGCACACTCGCAAGAACTAGAAATCCCCACCCACTTTGATTCTCCTTCGCAAGAAGGGCTGCTGCACAAATGACCATAATCACAACAAGTACCGTAACGGCGACCAGAAACACCTGACTGTGTGTTGGAAGCACCTGAACATCTGCTTTTACTTGTGCTGATGCGTTAATGTTATCCATTTTTATCGATCCGAAATCGTAATGGTGCCGTCTGCATTTGCAGTTGGAACAAATCCCGGGAAATGTTGTGCTGCCCAAGGAAATCTACTATTGAAAAGCTTGATGATTTTCAAGACCGATGGCGCATAAGTAATCGTAGTGGAGGCGTCAATAACGCAATTTATCAAATCAAAGTTAGTTGACGAAACTTCAAGATTGCATCCATCGAATCGACAGCCGATGAAAGTATATCCATCAAGCGAAATCTTTTTCCTAAGATAATACAAACCATTTACTTGTGGGCGACCAAACAAGCCATCGCTGGCATTTGATTCCCACCAGTTCTTCGTAGTCGTATTAATAAGCCCGGGCTTTATTCCTCGGAAAGGATTCTCGTATTCATTGCTCATCACTAAAATTCCTCTAGACGTTTGCTTTTCATCAATTTAGGGAGTTTGATCCATCTCTCGCATTTGGGATGAACACGAAGGTCGATCCGCTTGAATTTGTCGATTTCCTGCGGCAGCTTACCACTCGGAAGTTGTCAGTCAAAGCAGTGGAGGCGAATGACAGTTCTGTCCGATAATTAGCCCAAGCAATCATCCATGCATCAATCTGCGCAACAGCTCAGTGCCCAGCAATCTGCTGGAACAGTTCCAACCATCTTCTGTCGATGATGCCCGCGTCGGTCGCTTTGCATATCGCGCAGCCCGGTTCGTGCGAGTGGCTGCAATTGGCGAAGCGGCCTTCGCCGAGGTAGGGGAGGGATTCTGAATCGACCATCCCCATGAATGGCTAATTGATGAAAGGATTGGTGACAGTGAGCGTGCCTTCGATCATCTGGCCGTGCTGCAAGTCTTCTGTGTAAAGCGTATCGCACCCTGCGTCGAGCGCGGTGGCAACGATCAGGCTGTCAAACCAGGAGAATCTATAGCGCCCTGCAATGTCGAGCGCGCGTTGCATGGTTGCGGGCGTGACGATCTCGATCTTGCAAGTTGATTCAAGCATTGCGAGAAGCTTGCTGGTTTCAGATAACGGCATTGCCAGTTTCTTCAGCGCCACATTCGCTGTTTCGGAAAGCACTTGGGTGGAAATGATCGGGTGACGCGCAAACAGCGGCGCGGCCTGCGCAGCTTTGTCGGAGCTTGCCCCGAGGGAATAAATGACGACGTTCGTATCAATGAACGCCTTAGCGGACATTGGCTTCTTCCCTGTCGAACTTGTAGCCGTTTGTGTCTACGTTGAAGCTGCGAAAGAACGCTTCGATCTCCTCGGCTGTTCTGGGTGTCGCGGTGTCTTCCGCTCCGCCTTGTCTGGTCTTTAGGAATTCGATGAAATCGAGCACCTCTGCCTGCTTCGCCAAGGGGAGTGAATCAGCTTCCCTCGCGATGATGTCAGCGTATTGCATGTGATTTCTCCTTTGGGTGGTTGCGGGCATTATAAGACGCCAAGGCATTGCCGCAACTATAGCCACAGGCGGGCTTAATCGAACGATGTTGCGTGGCTAGCTATCTGCCTGCGATGGCGTGGAAGAGGCTGAGCCGTCTTGCGTCTATCTTGCCCTCGGCTATCGCTTTGCGTATCGCGCAGTCCGGTTCGTGCGAGTGGCTGCAATTGGCGAAGCGGCATTCGCCGAGGTAGGGGAGGAATTCGGGGAAGTTGCGTTCCAGTGTGGCGAAGTCCAAGTGGTGCAGGCCGAACAGTTGCACGCCGGGGCAGTCGATCAGGTCGCTGTCTTTGTTGAGGTGATATAGCCGCGCGTGGGTGGTGGTGTGCTTGCCGGAGTCGAGCACGGTGGAGATCTCACGGGTGGCGGCTTGGGCTTCGGGGATGAGGGCGTTGATGAGGGTGGATTTGCCCATGCCGGATTGGCCGACCAGCACGCTGATGTGTCCTTGCAGGTAGGGCAATAGCGGCTCTACGTTCTGCTTGGCCGAGAGTTCCAGCATGCGGTAACCGATCTTTTCATACGGCGCGAGTTGCGCGCGCGCGGCGCTGACCTGCGGCAGGTCGCTCTTGTTGAGCACGATGAGCATGTTCAGATGCTGTTCGTGTCCGGCGAGCAGGCAGCGCGCCAGCAGTTCGTCGTTGAAGGAGGGTTCGCTGGCGACGACGATGATGAGTTGCGTGACGTTGGCGGCGATGAGTTTCTGTTTGTAGGCGTCGGAGCGGTAGAGCAGGCTGCTGCGCGGGGTGATGCGTTCGACCACGCCCTGATCGGTGCCGGTGCGCTGGAATTCGATCATGTCGCCGCAGGCGATCTCGCTCTTCTTGCCGCGCGGCACGCATTCGACGACTTCGCCTTCCGGCGTCTCGGCCAGATAGTGTCTGCCGTATGCGGCGATGATGCGTCCGTGCAAACTTGCGCTCAAGATAGATACAGCGCGTCGACTTTCGCAGCGCAGATGAAATCGTTTTCGGACAGTCCGCCGACGGAATGCGTGGAATATTCCACCGTGCAGCGGTTATAGCCGACCTGCAGGTCGGGGTGATGGTCTTCGCGATGCGTCATCCAGGCGATCGCATTGACGAAGGCGATGGTCTGGTAATAGTCCTTGAACGCGTAAGTCCTGCGGATGCTTTTTCCTTCCAGCGTCCAGCCGTCCAGCTGTTTGAGCAGTTCGCCTGCGGCGCTCGCGCTCAGCGCGGGGTCGCCTGTCTTGCAGGCCTGGCAGTGTCGGAGCCGCAGGTCGCCGGTCATGTCGAACTCACTTGAAGCGGTAATAACGCTGGTTGAGCCAGGCGGCGAGATCCTGCTTCTCCTGCGCGGTGAGCTGTTTGCCGATGGCACCCGAGCAACGCTCCATCTGCACGATGAGGTCGTCTGCCGAGCGCACGGTGCGGTCTGCGCGCGTGAAGATGGCGCTGCCGTCGCCGCCGACGCGCGCTTCGTGGCAGTTGCTGCATTCGTACTTCGTGAACAGTTTGCCGCCCCGGTCGGCATCGCCGGCCGCGAACGGGGTCGCGTGCGCGCCCAGCGAGAGGAATGTGAGCAGGAACAGAGTCTTCTTCATTTGTTGCCTCCTATTCTTTGCAAGTGGGCGATGCGCATCGGCGCGGGCGGATGCGATTCGTAGAACGCAGCGTACACCGGATCGGGCGTCAGGGTCTTGGCGTTGTCCTGATACAGCTTGACCAGTGCGCTCACGAGGTCTTTTGCGTCGGTCTGCGCGGCGGCGTAGGTATCGGCTTGGTATTCATGCTTGCGCGACCAGAACGAGGTGAGCGGGTGCAGGATGAAGGTGAACACCGGCAAGGCCATGAAGAACAGCAGCAGGGCGGTGGCGGTCGATTGCGTGGTGACGCCCAGCCCGGCGTAGAACCATTCGGTCTGCATGAGTTGCGCCAGTCCCCACAGGAAGGCGAGGCTGACGGCGAAGGTGGCGACGATGCGCTGCAGCACATGGCGGCGCTTGAAGTGGCCGAGTTCGTGCGCCAGTACGGCATCCATCTCGCCCGGTGTGAGGCGCTGCAGCAGGGTGTCGAAGAATACGATGCGCTTGGTCTTGCCGAAGCCGGTGAAGTAGGCGTTGCCGTGCGTGCTGCGCTTGCTGCCGTCCATCACGAACAGGCCGCTGGCCGAGAAGCCGCAACGCTGCAGCAGCGCTTCGATGCGCGTTCTGGTCTCTTCGTCCGTCAGCGGTTCGAACTTGTTGAACAGCGGCGCGATGTAGCTGGGGTAGATGAACAGCAGGAACAGGTTGAACACCACCCACACGCTCCATACATACAGCCACCAGTATTCCCCCATGCCGTCCATCAGCCACAACACCGCGAACAGCAGCGGCAGGCCGAGTGCGGCACCGAGCAGCAATTGTTTGAGCATGTCGCTGAGGTAGAGCTTGAGCGTCATCTTGTTGAAGCCGAAGCGCGCTTCGATGTTGAAGGTGCGGTAAAGGTTGAGCGGCGTTTCCAGCAGGGATTGCAGCATCAGCACCGCGATGATGAGCAACGCGCCTTGCAGCAGTTGGCTGTCGAACAGCGGCGCGATCAGGTCGTGCAGGGTCTGGATGCCGCCGCCTACCGTGAAGACCAGCAGCAGCGCGGCATCGAACAGCACGCCGAGCAGGCCGAAACGCACCAGGGTGCGGGTGTAGTCGGCGGCCTTGTGATGGGCGGCGATGCCGATCTGTTCGCGGAAAACGAGGGGCACTTCGGCGCGGTGCGAAGCGACATGGTAGAGCTGACGCCAGGCCAGCCAAGCCTTGACGACGACATTGGTCAACAGCAGGGAAACGAAGATGGCGGAGAATTGACTGGGGAGCATGGTTAGGAAGGCCGGGCTGTGCGACAATCGCCGCAATTTCAATAACGAATCTGCGGTGGATTATGGCACAAAACCAAAACAACCTCGTCTGGCTGGACATGGAGATGACGGGGCTTTTTCCCGACACAGACCGCATCATCGAGATCGCCATGGTGGTCACCGACGGCGAGCTGAACACGGTCGCGGAAGGGCCGGTGCTGGTGGTGCACCAGTCTGATCTGGTGCTGGACGGCATGGACAACTGGAACAAATCCACGCACGGCAAATCCGGCCTGATCGACAAGGTCAAAGCCTCGACGCTGGACGAGGCGGCGGTGGAAGCGCAGATGCTGGATTTCCTGAAAGAGTATGTGCCGGCGCGCACCTCGCCGATGTGCGGCAATTCCATCTGCCAGGATCGCCGTTTCATGGCGCGCTGGATGCCCAAGCTGGAAGATTATTTCCACTACCGCAATCTGGATGTGAGCACGCTCAAGGAACTGGCGCGCCGCTGGAAACCGGAAGTGGCCAACGGTATCAAGAAGCACGGCAAGCATGAAGCGCTGGCGGACATCTACGAATCCATCGAAGAGATGAAGCACTACCGCGAGCATTTCATAAAACTATAAGCGAACGACCGACTGAGGCTCCATTGGGCGATTCGGAGCCAACGGACTTTTAGCGTTCCATCAAGTCAGGCGTATCAAGGGAGGGGGACTCCATGCAGGCTGCAAGAAAGATCTGGCGTGCCATCGGTGTGCAGGAAAAACTGCACATCCTCATCCAGGGTGCTCTGCTCATCCTTTTCTTCGTACTGATGGAATGGGTGGTCGACCAGTTCGAGATGCAGATCGAGCGCTCGGCCGAGTCCCGCGCCGAAGAGGCGGCGGACGGTCTCATCAACGGCATGAACATGATGATGCTGACCGGGGAGATATCCAACCCGGATAACCGGCGCCTGTTCGTGGAGAAGATGTCCAAGTCGCGCGGCATCGTCGAGGTGCGCATGATCCGCGGTCAGGCGGTGATCGAACAATACGGCCCCGGCCTGCCGGAAGAACAGCCGCGTGACGAGATGGACCGGCAAGTGCTGGCGACCGGCAAGCTGCTGTTCCGGCGCATGCAGGGCGAGGACGGTCGGCCGCTGATGCGCGTGGTGATGCCTTTCATCGCCAGCGAGAATTTCCGTGGTACCAACTGCCTTTCCTGCCACCACACAAGGCAGGGCGGCGTGAACGGTGCAGCCAGCGTGGTGATCGACCTGTCGGCCGCCGAGCGACGTCTGGAAGACATCAAGGACAGGCTGTGGGTGGGGCATCTTGCAGTGCAATTGCTGTTGCTGGTGCTGATCACGCTGTTCGTGCGCCATGTGATCGTGCGCAACATCACGCGGCCGGTGAAGAAGCTGCAGCAGGCGATGGCCGGGATAGAGCGCGACATGGATCTGTCGCGCCGGGCAGCGGTGGATGCGGAGAATCCAGATATCGGCGAGATGGCAAAGAGCTTCAACCTGCTGGTTGAAAAGCTGGAAGATGCAACCGATCGTTTGCAACTGTTCGCCAAGATGTTCGAGAACAGCGGCGAGGCCATCCTTATCACCGACGCGGATCGCAACATCCTGACCGTCAACCCGGCGTTCGAGCATATCACCCAGTATTCGCAGGCCGAGGTGCTCGGCAAGAATCCCAAGATACTCAGCTCCGGCAAGCAGACGCACGAATTCTATGCGCTGATGTGGGGGACGATAGGGATCACCGGCAAGTGGTCGGGCGAGATCTGGAACCGGCGCAAGAACGGCGAGATCTATCCGGAGTGGCTGTCCATCGCGGCCGTGAAGAACGCCAAGGGCGAGGTCATCAACTACATCTCATCCTTCTCGGATATCACCAAACGCAAGGAAGCCGAGCAGCGCATCGAGTTCCTCGCGCACTACGATTCGCTGACCAAGCTGCCCAACCGTGCGCTTTTCGGCGACCGCCTGCGCCGCGCGTTGTTGCTGGCGGACCGCAACAAATACAAGGTCGGTCTGATGTTCCTTGACCTGGACAAGTTCAAGGAGGTCAACGACACGCTCGGCCATCTGGCGGGCGACCAGTTGCTGCAGTCGGTCGCCGAGCGCCTGCGGGAATGTGTGCGCGCGTCGGATACCATCTGCCGTCAGGGCGGAGACGAGTTCCTGATCCTGATCGAAGAGATCGATTCGAACATCGAGCTGACCCGTATCGCGGACAAGATCATGGACACGATGTCGCGACCGCATCTGCTCGGCAATCTGTCGCGCACGGTCAGTTTCAGCATCGGCGCGGCCATGTATCCGGACGATGCGGATGACGAACAGTCGCTGACCAAGTGCGCCGACCGCGCGATGTATCTGGCCAAGGAGAGCGGGCGCAACAACTTCAAGCTCTATGAGCACGAGGAGTCTTGAATCACCTACTGGTAGACATCTCTGCCCACGGTTACGGCCACATCGCACAGACGGCACCCGTGCTGAATCTGCTGGCGCAGCAGCGGTCAGGGCTGCGCATCACGGTGCGTTCGCACGCCTCTACTGAGTACCTCAAACAACGCATCCACATCCCGTTCGAGCACCACCGGGTCGCGCTGGATTTCGGCATGGCCATGCTCGACGCCATCCGGGTGGACGTGCCGCGCAGTCTGGCGGCCTATCGCGACTATCATGCCGATTGGGCGCAAAAGGTGGAGACGGCAGCGGAGGCGATGCGTGCGTTGCAGCCCGATCTGCTGCTGGCGAATGTGCCGTATCGCTCACTGGCAGCGGCCAAGGTGGCGGGCATCCCGTCCGTAGCGATGTGCTGTCTCAACTGGGCCGACATTTACCGGCACTATGCCCAAGAGGATGCGGAAGCGGCAATCATCCATGCGCAGATGCTGGATGCCTACAACAGTGCAGAAGTATTCCTGAGACTCAGCCCGGCCATGCCGATGAGTGATCTGCGCAATACGCGGGAGCTGCCCTGTGTCGCCCAAGTCGGCGAACCAGATCGCCAACTGGTACGCGAGCGCTGCGGCGCATCGGCTCATGACCGGCTGGTGCTGGTGGCGATGGGCGGTATCGAACATCGTCTGACGATGTCCGGCTGGCAGTCGATCCCCGGCGTGCGCTGGCTGGTTCCCGAGTCGTGGGATGTGCGACGTGACGATGTGTCGTCCATCGAGTCGCTGAACATGGATTTCCGCGATGTGCTGGCGTCCTGTGATGCGATATTGACCAAGCCGGGCTACGGCACTTTCGCCGAGGCGGCCTGTGCCGGGGTCCCGGTCATGTATGTGCCGCGCGGAGACTGGCCGGAAGCGCCTTATCTGGTGGACTGGTTGCAACGGCACTGCGTTTTGCTCGAAGTGGACGCAGGCCGTTTGCAGGATGGCTTGCCGGGCGACACACTGCAGGCGCTTTTGGCGGGGACGCGACCTCCGTCGCCGCGAAACACCGGGGCGATGGAGGTCGTCCAGACTCTGTGTAAAATGCTGCCCTGAGACCGCCCCGGAACCTTGAATCCACACATCGAACCTGTTCCATGACGCACCACGAGATAAACCCGCAGTTCGCTATCCACAACCATGTGGAGATCGTGCACGTTCTCAACGAACTGGCCAAGCATCGGGTATTGATCAATCTGACGACGCACGAGGGTGAGGCGCTGGTGACCACCGTGCTCTATGTCAGCGGCGACCGCCATTTCGTGTGTATCGATGTCAGCGCGGACGATGCGGTCAACCAGCGTATCGTCGATAGCAAACTGGTCTCGTTCGAGACACAGTCCGAGATCAAGGTGCGCTGGCATTCCACACATCTGCAACTGGTCACCGCCCGCGACGGGCTGGCGTTCTCGATGCATGTTCCGTCCGTGATCGAGCGGATCCAGCGCCGCGAATACTTCCGTCTGTACACGCCTCAGGGCAGCAATGCGCTGGTGTGCCGGATACCGACCGGGGAGGACGAGGCTCTGGAGGTGACGTTGGTCGATATGAGCGCGGGCGGCATCGGTGTCACCTATCGCGGTCCCGCCAACGACATCTTTGTGCAGGGGGCGATACTGGAAGGTTGCAGCATCGTCTTCCCCGAGATCGGCCGGGTGCCCATGAGTCTGCGCGTGTGCGGTATCTGGCAGTCGACCTCGACCAAGAGCGGCGAGCATATCCACCGCATCGGCATGGAGTTCGTGGGTCTGAGCCGCGGGGTGACCAATGTGATCCAGCGCTACATGATCCAGCTCGAGGCCGAGCGGATCACGGCAAGCTGACCGGTTCAGCGCCCGGCACCGGCGCGCGCTGCCAGGGTCTTGCCCAGCGCCAGTGCGGCCGAGTCCGTTTCGATCAGCCAGCCCTGCAGGTTCTCCATCACCAGGTCGGTCAGCGCATGCATCCAGTCGTCGCGTGCATTGAGGCAGGGGATGTAGTGATACTCGCCG
The DNA here is from genome assembly GCF_054601595.1 of Sideroxyarcus sp. TK5. Classification (NCBI taxonomy): domain Bacteria; kingdom Pseudomonadati; phylum Pseudomonadota; class Betaproteobacteria; order Nitrosomonadales; family Gallionellaceae; genus Sideroxyarcus; species Sideroxyarcus sp. TK5. The sequence goes on from NZ_BAAHSJ010000002.1 coordinate 112,292, forward strand.
CCGCCCGCATGCTGGAACTCTTCCTTGCCTTCCATGGCGATCTCTTCCAGCGTCTCCAGACAATCCGCCACGAAACCGGGACATACCACATCCACGCGCTTGAGCTTCTCCGTCCCCCATTGTTCGAGCGTGGCGCTGGTGTAGGGCTGTAGCCATTCAGCCTTGCCGAAGCGCGACTGGAACGTGACCGCGTACTGTTCTTTCGCGAGGCCGAGTGCCTCGGCCAGCAGGCGTCCGGTCTTCAGGCATTCGCAGTGGTACGGGTCGCCTTTCTCCAGTGTGTATTTCGGCAGGCCGTGGAAACTCATCAGCAATCTATCCGGCCGCCCGTGCTTCATCCAGTGTTCGTTGATGTTGGCGGCGAGCGCCTTGATGTAACCCGCATCGTCGTGGAAATGCTTGATGGTGCGGATGGCGGGTGTGTTGCGCATCTGCTGCAGTTCGCGGAACACGATGTCGGTCGCCGTGGCGGTGGTGCTGGCCGCGTATTGCGGATACATGGGGACGACCAGGATGCGCTGGCAGTTCTGTTCTTTCAGCTTGCGCAGTGCCGCCGGGATGGACGGCTGCCCATAGCGCATGGCGTATTCGACCGCGAACGGTGCCTGCGTGCGCTGACTCAGATAGCCTTGCAGCATCACTGCCTGCTTCTCCGTGTACACGCGCAAGGGCGAACCTTCCTTGAGCCAGATGGAGGCGTATTTGGCGGCGGACTTCTTCGGGCGAACGTTTAGGATGATGCCGTTCAGGATCAGCCACCACACCAGACGCGGGATCTCCACCACGCGCGGGTCGCCGAGGAATTCTTGCAGGTAGGGCCGCACGGCTTGCGCGGTAGGGGCATCGGGTGTGCCGAGATTGATCAGCAGGATGCCGCTCTTCTCGGGCGTGCCATGTTCAAAGCGGGGTTCTGTCTGGTAACTCATGTCGATCTCAATGTTGTGAGAGCGCGTTGCTCAGTAGTTTGGCGGTGATGTCCACGATGGGCACCACGCGTTCGTAATCCATGCGTTTGGGGCCGACCACGGCCAGCGTGCCGACGATCTGACCGTCCTCGGTGTAGGGGGCGCTCACGATGCTGCATTCGTTCAGGCCGGGCAGGCCCGATTCGTTGCCGACGAAGATATGCACGCCCTGTGCATGCCTGCCCGCATCCAGCAGTTGCAGCAGCTCGGTCTTCTGCTCGAATACGCCGAACAATTTGCGCAGTTGTTCCATGTTGGTCGACAGGTCGTTCACATGCAGCAGGTTGCGCTCGCCGCTGATGACATAGTCTTCGTTCTTGCGCGAGATGGCCTCGTCGCTGGCCGCCATCGCAGCGCTCATCAGCGCGGTCATGTCGTGCTGCAACTGGCGCAGTTCGTTCTGCACCTTTCGATGGATGTCGCCGTAGGCCAGGTTGGCGTAGTGCTGGCTGAGGAAGTTACCGGCCTCGGTCAACTGCGCCTGGCTGTAATCCTTGGGTGTAACCAGCACGCGGTTCTCCACCTCGCCGTCCGGCATCACGATGATGAGCAGCACGCGCTTCTCTGACAGGCGCAGGAACTCTATCTGCCTCACTTTCAGCGCGGCACGTTTGGGCGTGGCGACCACACCGGCGAAGCGGGTCAGCTCGGACAGCAGGTTGGAAGCCTGGGTCACCAGACGCGATGGATTGGTCGGCTGCAGCTGGCTCTCCAGCTGCTGCACGCGCGACTCGGAAAGCGGCTGCACCACCATCAGTTTGTCGATGAACAGGCGGTAGCCGAGGGCGGTGGGGATGCGCCCGGCCGAAGTGTGCGGACTGGCTACCAGTCCGATGGATTCCAGGTCCGCCATCACATTGCGGATGGTGGCCGGGCTGACTTCCAGGCCGGAGAATTGCTGCAGGGCGCGCGAGCCGACCGGCTGTCCGTCGCTGATATAGCGTTCCACCAGTGTTTTCAGCAGGATGTGCGCGCGGTCGTTGAGCATGGCGGCCATTCTAGCAGGGGCATGCGGGCGGGGGCACGCATGTTCATGTCATCACCGATGTGGTTTAATCGCGCCCCATGAGCTCCCCCTTCAAAACCATCGCGATCATCGGCAAATACAAGACGCCGGAGATCGTCGTGCCGGTCCTGTCGCTGGCGGAATTCCTGTCTGCGCAGGGCTATACGGTCGTGCTCGACAGCCTGACGGCGGAGCATGCCAAAGGCTCGCCCTACCGCTCGTTGCCGCTGGAGGAGATGGGGCTGGAGATCGATCTGGCCGTGGTGCTGGGCGGCGACGGTACCCTGCTCAACATCGCGCGCACTTTGGCGCCGCATAAGATCCCGCTGATCGGGGTCAACCAGGGGCGTATCGGCTTCCTCACCGATTTGTCGCTGGAGACGATGAAGAAGACCCTGTCGGCCATGCTGAAGGGGAAATTCGTCTCCGAGGAGCGGCTGCTGTTGCAGGCGGCCGTGGTGCGCGACAAGCGCGAAGTGTTCCACGGGCTGGCGTTCAACGAAGTGGTGGTGCATCGCAGCAATGTCAGCAGCATGGTCGAATTCGAAGTGCGCATCGACGGCGAGTATCTGTACAACCAGCGCGCAGACGGTCTCATCATCTCCACGCCCACCGGCTCCACCGCCTACGCGCTGTCGTCCGGTGGTCCCATCCTGCATCCCTCGCTGGATGTGCTGGAGCTGGTGCCGGTGTGCCCGCATTCGCTGAGCAACCGCCCGCTGGTGGTGAAGGGAACGTCCGTGCTGGAACTGCTGATGCACCGCAACGGCGACATCCATGTGCGCTACGACAGCCATTCGCATGTCGATCTGCAGTTGCATGACAAGGTCATCGTGTCGCGCTATCACCAGCCTGTGCTGCTGCTGCACCCGGAAGGCCACAGCTACTACCATACGCTGCGCGAAAAGCTGCTGTGGACGCAGACACTCTAAGAAGAACATGCTGAAGCACCTCCTCATCCGCGACTTCGTCATCGTCGACACGCTCGAACTCGATTTCTCATCCGGCTTCACTGCGCTCACCGGCGAGACGGGTGCGGGCAAATCCATCCTCATCGATGCGCTGTCGCTGGCGCTGGGGGAGCGCGCCGACAGCAGCATGGTGCGGGCGGGTTGCGACAAGGCCGACATCAGCGCCGAGTTCGACATCGCCGATCTGCCGCGATTGCAAGCTTGGTTGCGCGAGCAAGAACTGGAGGGCGATGAAGGGATCTGCCTGTTGCGCCGCACGCTGGATGCGGGCGGCCGTTCGCGCGGTTTCATCAACGGCGGCAGCGCCACCCAGCAGCAGATGCGCGAAGCCGGTGCGATGCTGCTCGACATCCACGGTCAGCATGCGCACCAGTCCTTGCTGCGTGCCGATGCGCAACGCGAGTTGCTGGACAGTCAGGCCGGGTTGACCGAACAAGCCGACGCTGTCGCAGCCGCATGGAAAGCCTGGCAGACCATTCATCGCCGTCGCGTGGAGTTGGAGCAGAACGCCGAGTCCATAGCCGCCGAACGCGAACTGTTGAGCTTCCAGCAGAACGAACTACAGACGCTGAATTTCAGCGAGACGGAGTGGGGTGAATTGCAGGCCGACCATGCGCGTCTGTCTCACGCCGCGAGCCTGATCGAGACCGCCCAGTTCGGGGTCGACGTGCTGAGCGAATCCGACATGGCCTGTCTGGCGCAATTGAACGCGCTGACATCGCGCATGCGCGCCGGGCTTGAATTCGATGCCGGCCTGCAGGACACGCTCACCATGCTGGAGAGCGCTCAGAACGAATTGCAGGAAGCGGTGTATGCGTTGCGCCATTATCAGGAAAAGCTGGATGCTGACCCGGAACGCATGCGCCAGCAGGAGCAGCGCATCGCCGATGTGATGGAGGCCGCGCGCAAATATCGCGTGAAGCCCGAGCAACTTCCGCACAAACTGCAGGAGTTCGCGGCGCGCCTGGAAGAACTGGGCGGCAACGCCGATCTGGACGCACTCGCCAAGCAGGACGAAGCCGCGCAGCAAAGCTATCTTGCCGCAGCCAGGAAATTGAGCGTCGCGCGCGCCAAGGCAGCCAAGGCCCTGTCCGACGAGATCACCGCCGCCATGCAGACGCTGGCCATGCAGGGCGGCCAGTTCGCGGTGGCCCTGTTGCCGTTGGCCGAAGGCAATGCGCACGGACTGGAAAGCGTGGAGCTGCAAGTGTCGGCCAACCCCGGCTCTCCCTTGCGCAGTCTGGCCAAGGTCGCCTCCGGCGGCGAGTTGTCGCGCATCAGCCTTGCCATCCAGGTCGCGGCCAGCCGTGCCGCCAGCGTGCCCACACTGATCTTCGACGAAGTGGATAGCGGCATCGGCGGACGCGTGGCCGAGATCGTCGGCAGCCTGCTCAAGAGACTCGGCCAGCGTCATCAGGTGCTATGCGTCACCCATTTGCCGCAAGTGGCGGCGCAGGCCGACCACCAGTGGCAAGTGAGCAAGGAAGCGCACGGCGGCAAGACCTTGAGCAGCATCCGGGTGCTGGACGAGGCGCGCCGCATCGACGAGATCGCACGCATGCTGGGCGGTGCCACCATCACCGATACCACGCGCAAACATGCCGCCGAGATGCTGGGTGCTGCTGTTTGAATGTTTGCGTTTGTGCTGAGTAGGCGGCTGTGACGCCGTATCAAAGCATCCGGGTTGATCCCGCCGGATTCTCTTGATGTATCATGCCGCCTGTTCTTTAGCACCTGACCTGAACCCAATCCATGCGCATCGTCCTCATCCCGATCTCATTGCTGCTCGCTTCGTGCAGCAACTTCTCCAACTATCTGCCGACCTTCACCCCGCACAAGATCGAGATCCGTCAGGGCAACCTCATCACGCAGGACATGCGCGCGCGCATCAAGTTGGGTATGAGCGAGGCGCAAGTGAAAACCGTGCTCGGCGCACCGCTGATCTCCGACCCTTATCATGCCGGCCGCTGGGATTATCTGTACCGTCTTGACAAGCAGGGCAAGACCGAAGTGGATCAGCGCCTGACGCTGTATTTCGACAATGGCGTGCTGGCGCGCATCGACGATGCCACGCCGTTGTTGCCTTCTGCCGTTCCCATTCAGGAGATGAAGAATGAAGATTAAGGTTGCCATCGCCGGTTGCGGCGGACGCATGGGAAAAGTGTTGCTGGACTGTGTGGCGCAAGCCGACGACCTGAAACTGCACGCCGCGCTGGAACACAAGGGCAGCGCCTTCATCGGCAATGTCGTTGCCGAAGGCGTGAAGATCACCGACGACATCGAGACCGCACTGCAAGGCGCGGACGCGCTGATCGACTTCACGCGCCCCGAAGGCACCATGCAGCATCTGGAGATCTGCCGCAAACTCGGTGTCGGCATGGTGATCGGCACCACCGGCCTCAACGCGCAGCAGAAAGCCGCACTCGGCGCCGCCGCGCAAGACATCGGCATCGTGTTCGCACCGAACATGAGCGTGGGTGTGAACCTCGTGTTCAAGCTGCTGGAGACTGCTTCGCGCGTGCTCAGCGAAGGCTACGACATCGAGATCATCGAAGCGCATCACCGCCACAAGGTCGATGCCCCCTCCGGCACCGCACTGGGCATGGGCGAAGTCGTCGCACGTACATTGGGGCGCGATCTGGAGAAGTGTGCCGTGTATGGTCGCGAAGGCGTCACCGGCGAACGCGATCCTTCCACCATTGGATTCGCCACGGTGCGCGGCGGCGATATCGTCGGCGACCATACTGTGTTGTACGCAGGTATCGGTGAGCGTATCGAGATCACGCACAAGGCCAGCAGCCGTGCGACGTTCGCGATCGGTGCACTGCGTGCGGCGAGGTTCCTCAAGGCCAATCAGGCGGGGATGTATGACATGCAGGATGTGTTGGGGCTGAAGTAGGGAACTTCCTGATTCTGTCTGAGGTGGACAACCTGATTTAAAGGGAGGCGCTAAAAGTGCAAGAAAAGTTATTAGCTATTTTGATGCTAATTGGTATTTTCTATGCGGGCATTAGTGCACGAAAAAAAACGAAAGCCCTGCAGAAGTTGCATCATGATTTGCCTGATGAGGGAAAGCGGAAGTTGGAAGAGAGTTACCCACTTCTAAAAAATGATGGCAAACCGATGGCCGCGGTATCTATCTTGTCTAGCCTAGTTGGTATTGCACTATTTTTTTGGGTATTGCTGAAAATGGTTCTCGTCTAATTGCCTGACGATTTTATGTCAGATGAGCAGTCGTAGGACTGGTCGCCCTTTTTGGGTACGAGAGCACAGAGATATCCATCAATCAAAGTCAAAACCGTCGGGGGTTGCCCGACAGCAAGTTACTTTCTTTTGCTTCGCCAAAAGAAAGTAACCAAAGAAAAGGCGACCCTGGTTTGCCGCCCACTACGTGGGTACCCTGCGTTGCTCGGTAAGTCAGGCGGCTGCGGAACTCGCGCTGCGCGCTCAGACAGTCCTCGCCGACATCCCCTGACTTACCTGTGCTACTCGGCGGCGCTCAAGGGAATGAAAATCCACTGCGGTTTTGTGTGCGCTTTGCGCACGGTTCTTTTTGGGGTGAGGCGGGCTTTGCCCGCCTCACTGGTTTTGGGTTTCTGAATTTCTTTCCCCTGTGCGCCGCCGAGTAGCGCAGGATGGGCGGGGGTAGTCCGACGAATATGTTTGAGCACGTGGCCGCGCAGCGGATCGTGCGAGTTTATGAGGAGGCCCGGCCGTTCGAGCAACGCAGGGTACCCACGAAGTGGGCGGCAAACCGGGGGCGACTTCTTTTGGTTACTTTTCTTGGCAAGACAAGACAACGAAGTCGCGGCGAAGACTTACCTTTAGGTTAGTCGGAGCCAAAAGTAACTTGCTGTCGGGCAACCCCCGACGGTGTTGGTTTTGATTTGGTCCATTCAACCTTCGATACGGCCTACTCAGCACGAACGGCACGTGATATTCACATCACCAGCATCTTCACCCCGATCAAAATCAACACCACCCCGCCGAACATCTCCGCCTTACTCTCCAGCCAAGTACCGCTCTTCTCCCCGATGCGCACACCGATCCAACTGAAGGCGAAGGTGGTCACGCCGATGATGGCGCAGGCTAAGTAGGCATTCACCTCCAGCAGCGTCAGGCTGAATCCGGCGGCCATGGCGTCGATGCTGGTGGCGATGGCGAGTAACAGCATCATGCGGTGGGTGAGGGCGGCGATGTCTTCTTCTATGCCTTCTTGCAAGCTTTCGTAGATCATCTTGCCGCCGATCAGCGCCAGCAGGCCGAAGGCGATCCAGTGTGCGTAATCTTCCACCAAACCCAGCACGCCTTTGCCGCCCAAGTAGCCGATGAAGGGCATCAGTGCCTGAAAGATGCCGAAATATAGGCCGGCTTTCAATCCCAGTCCTTTGGTGTTGCCTTTGGAGCCGAGTCCGATGGAGACGGCGAAGGCGTCCATGCTGAGGGCGATGGCGAGGATGATGACTTCCAGCATGGTGCGCTGCTCCGGTGTCTGGTGATAAAGGGTGCGGATTATATGGGGGGAACAGGCTGAGTTTGATACGGCATCGCTCTTCGGCTATAATGCGCACCGCAAATGAGCGGGATGAACATAGGGTTCGTCCCGCTTCTTTATAGGTGCGCCCGCAATCCAGCTCGGGTGTGCTGAACGCCAGCCAATCAAGGAGTTACACGTGTCGCAGACGAAACCAGCCATCCTAGTCCTAGCCGATGGAACGGTATTTCGCGGCATTTCTATCGGGGCGGATGGCAGCAGCGTCGGCGAGGTGGTGTTCAACACTTCGATGACCGGCTATCAGGAGATCCTCACCGATCCTTCTTATTGCAGCCAGATCGTCACCCTGACTTATCCGCATATCGGTAACGTTGGTTGCAACCCAGAAGACGTGGAGTCGAGCCGGGTGTTCGCCAGCGGTCTCATCATCCGCGACTTGTCCATGACAGTGAGCAATTTCCGCGCGACGCAATCGCTGCCGGAATACCTCAAAGCAAACAATGTGGTGGCCATCGCGGGCATCGATACCCGCAAACTGACGCGCATCCTGCGGAGCAAGGGCGCTCAGAACGGATGCATCGCTTCCGGTGATGATGTCGAAGTCGCACTGAAAGCAGCCAGGGGTTTCGCTGGCCTGGCCGGTATGGACCTGGCGCAGACCGTGACCTGCGACAAACCTTACGAGTGGATGCAGCGCGAATGGAAACTGGGCGAGGGCTACAGCGACACGAGCGAGGCCAAGTTCCATGTGGTGGCATACGATTTCGGTGTGAAGCGCAACATCCTGCGCATGCTGGCCGAGCGCGGCTGCAAGATCACGGTCGTTCCGGCCAAGACCAGCGCCGACGAAGTGATGAAGATGAAGCCGGACGGTGTGTTCCTGTCCAACGGCCCCGGAGATCCGGAGCCCTGCGATTACGCGATCACGGCGGCGAAGAAATTCCTTGAGGTCGGCATCCCGATGTACGGCATCTGTCTGGGTCACCAGATCATGGGGCTGGCCTGCGGTGCCAAGACGGTGAAGATGAAGTTCGGCCATCGTGGCGCGAACCATCCGGTGCAGGACACGCAGAGCAAGCGCGTGATGATCACCAGCCAGAACCACGGTTTCGCGGTGGATGCGGCGACGCTGCCGAAGAATGCGCGCGTGACCCATGTCTCGCTGTTCGACGGCACGCTGCAAGGTTTCGAGCTGACCGACAAGCCCGCGTTCTGCTTCCAGGGTCACCCGGAAGCCAGTCCGGGGCCGCACGATGTGGCCCCGTTGTTCGACCGCTTCGTCGCGGCGATGGAGAAGAAGTAAATGCCGAAGCGTACAGACATCAAATCCATCCTCATCATCGGCGCCGGCCCCATCGTCATCGGCCAGGCGTGCGAGTTCGACTATTCCGGTGCGCAGGCGTGCAAGGCGCTGAAGGAAGAGGGCTACCGCGTCATCCTGGTGAACTCGAATCCGGCCACCATCATGACCGACCCCAACATGGCGGACGCGACCTACATCGAGCCGATCACCTGGCAGATGGTGGAGAAGATCATCGCCAAGGAAAAACCGGATGCCATCCTGCCCACCATGGGTGGGCAGACCGCGCTGAACTGCGCGCTGGACCTGGCCAAGCATGGCGTGCTGGAGAAATACGACGTCGAGATGATCGGCGCGTCGCGCGAAGCCATCGATATGGCGGAAGACCGCGAGAAGTTCAAGCAAGCGATGACGCGCATCGGGCTGGCCTCGGCGCGTTCCGCCATCGCGCACTCGATGGAAGAGGCGCTGCAGGTGCAGCAGGCGATGGGTTTTCCGACCATAATCCGTCCGTCCTTCACCATGGGCGGCAGCGGCGGCGGCATCGCCTACAACCGTGAAGAGTTCATGGAGATCTGCGAGCGCGGTCTGGAAGCTTCGCCGACCAAAGAGTTGCTGATCGAGGAATCTCTGCTCGGCTGGAAAGAATACGAGATGGAAGTCGTGCGCGACCGCAACGACAACTGCATCATCATCTGCTCCATCGAGAACCTCGACCCGATGGGCGTGCACACCGGCGACTCCATCACCGTCGCACCGGCGCAGACGCTGACCGACAAGGAATACCAGATCATGCGCGACGCCTCGCTGGCGGTGCTGCGCGAGATCGGCGTGGAGACGGGCGGTTCCAACGTGCAGTTCTCCATCAATCCGAACGACGGGCGCATGGTGGTCATCGAGATGAATCCGCGCGTGTCGCGTTCCTCGGCGCTGGCCTCCAAAGCCACCGGCTTCCCCATCGCCAAGGTCGCAGCCAAACTGGCTGTCGGCTACACGCTGGACGAGCTGAAGAACGACATCACCGGCGGCGCGACCCCGGCTTCGTTCGAGCCGACCATCGACTACGTCGTCACCAAGATCCCGCGTTTCGCATTCGAAAAATTCCCGCAGGCCAATGACAGACTGACCACGCAGATGAAGTCCGTGGGTGAGGTGATGGCCATCGGCCGCACTTTCCAGGAGTCTTTCCAGAAAGCCTTGCGCGGTCTGGAAGTGGGCGTGCACGGTCTGGACGGCAAGTACGACGACCGCGACGCGATCTGTGCCGAACTGGGCAATCCCGGTCCGGACCGTATCTGGGCGGTGGGCGATGCCTTCCGTCTGGGCATGAGCGTGGAAGAAGTGTTCAGCGTCAGCAAGATCGATCCGTGGTTCCTGGTGCAGATCGCCGACATCATCCGTCAGGAAGGCGAGCTGAAGGGGCGTACGCTGGAAAGTTTGGATGCGGATCACATGCGCGCTTTGAAGCGCAGCGGTTTCGCCGATGCGCGTTTGGCTGTGCTGCTGGAGACCGATGCCGCCGCCGTGCGCGCCTATCGCCATGCGCTGGGCGTGCGCCCAGTGTTCAAGCGCGTTGATACCTGCGCGGCCGAGTTCTCGACCAATACTGCTTACATGTACTCGACCTATGAGGAAGAGTGCGAATCGCAACCGACCGACAAGAAGAAGATCATGGTGCTGGGCGGCGGTCCTAACCGCATCGGTCAGGGTATCGAGTTCGACTATTGCTGCGTGCATGCCGCGCTGGCGATGCGCGAGGACGGCTACGAGACCATCATGGTCAACTGCAATCCGGAGACAGTCTCCACCGACTACGACACATCTGACCGCCTGTACTTCGAGCCGCTGACGCTGGAAGACGTGCTGGAAGTGGTTGCGGTCGAGAAGCCGGTCGGTGTGATCGTGCAATACGGCGGCCAGACCCCGCTCAAGCTGGCGCACGGTCTGGAAAAGAACGGCGTACCCATCATCGGCACCTCGGTGGATATGATCGATTGCGCGGAAGACCGCGCACGCTTCCAGACCATGTTGAAGAAGCTAAACCTGAAGCAGCCGCCTAACCGTACCGCAAGCCATGTGGCCGAGGCGGTGGCGGGTGCGGCCGAGATCGGCTATCCGCTGGTGATGCGTCCCTCGAACGTGCTGGGCGGCCGCGGCATGGAGATCATACATGCGCAGGCTGATCTGGAGCGCTACATGCGCGATGCGGAAGAGCTGGCCAAGACCTGGCCGGAGCGCCTGCCTATCCTGCTCGACCGCTTCCTGAACGACGCGATCGAAGTGGATGTGGATGCGGTGTCCGACGGTAAGGAAGTCATCATCGGCGGCATCATGGAACACATCGAGCAGGCAGGCGTGCACTCCGGCGACTCGGCTTGTTCGCTGCCGCCGTATTCGCTGTCCGCTGCGATGCAGGACGAATTGCGCCGCCAGACCGTGGCGATGGCGAAGGAATTGAACGTGGTCGGTCTGATGAACGTGCAGTTCGCCATCCAGGGCGAGACCGTGTATGTGCTGGAAGTGAACCCGCGCGCCTCGCGCACCGTGCCGTACGTTTCCAAAGCTACCGGCGTGCCGCTGGCCAAGGTCGCCGCGCGTTGCATGGCGGGCCAGTCGCTGGCTTCGCAGGGCGTCACCAAAGAAGTCATCCCTCCGTATTACTCGGTGAAGGAGGCGGTGTTCCCCTTCATCAAGTTCCCCGGTGTGGACGTGATCCTCGGGCCGGAGATGAAATCCACCGGCGAAGTGATGGGCGTGGGCGACTCCTTCGCGGAGGCCTTCGTCAAATCGCAACTGGCAGCTAGTGTGAAGTTGCCCAAGAGCGGCAAGGTTTTCGTCAGCGTGCGCGAGGAAGACAAGGCGGGTGCGGTAGAAGTGGCGCGGTCGCTGGTGGAGCTGGGATTCTCGGTCGTTGCGACACGCGGCACGGCAGCCTCCATCGAGGCGGCGGGTGTGCCAGTGACCATGGTGAACAAGGTCGCAGAGGGCCGCCCGCATATCCTTGACATGATCAAGAACGGCGAGATCAGTCTTATCGTCAATACCGTGGACAGCCGTCCATCGGTGATGCGCGATTCCTATTCCATCCGCCATGCGGCCCTGCAGGGCCGCGTCACCTACTACACCACGCTGGCCGGTGCCCGTGCTGCCTGTATCGGCATGCAGCATCTGGCCGAGTTGCAGGTGTACGACGTGCAGTCGCTGCATCGTCGCTTCAATTAAGGAAGAGTTCCCATGAGCAAAGTCCCATTGACAGTCGTCGGCGCAGAGCTATTGCGCCAGGAGTTGCACCGCTTGAAGACGGTGGAGCGTCCTTCCGTGATCAACGCGATCTCGGAAGCGCGTGCGCAGGGTGACCTGTCCGAGAACGCCGAATACGAGGCCGCCAAGGAGCGCCAGTCCTTCGTCGAGGGGCGCATCGTCGAGCTGGAGTTCAAGCTGGGCAGCGCGCAGATCATCGACCCCAAGACTTTGAGCGCGGATGGTCGCGTGGTGTTCGGCACCACCGTGGTGATGGAGGACGTCAGCAACGGCGACGTGGTGACTTACCAGATCGTGGGCGAGGATGAGGCGGACATCAAGCACCGCAAGATTTCCATCAGCTCACCCATCGCGCGCGCGTTGATCGGCAAGGTGGAGGGCGATATTGCTGAGGTGCAGGCACCCGGCGGCGTGCGCGAGTATGAGGTCGTCGAGGTCCAGTATATCTAGCTGCTGCGGGCAGCCAGCTGCTTCTTGTTGAGCGGTTTGCCTTTGCGGCGCTTGGGTGCCTTGGCGATGGGGGTCTCCAGCGGGCGATAGACCACCAGCGTCTTGCCGATATGCTGCACCGGCCCGGCTTTCAGGATGGTGCAGATCTCCTGCAACATCGCTTCGCGGGCTTCACGGTCGTCGCTCATCACCTTGATCTTCATCAGGTCGTGGCTTTTCAGGCTGCGCTCGATCTCGTCCAGCACGGCTGGCGTCAAACCGGCATTGCCGATCATCACGACGGGTTTCAGGGCATGGGCGCGGCCTTTGAGGGCGAGGCGCTGGGATACAGAGAGAGTTAACATGTGTGCTCCAGATTGGGCGCGCATTCTAACAAAACAGGGGCTGGTCCGCAGGGATTAAGGATCGCCCCGGGAAACAATGAGGGCGGTGCCGATCCTGCGGACACCAGCCGGCCGGGCGCGGAACGATGAAAGCCACTAAAACCAGCAAACAATGGATGCGCGAGCATGTGAACGACCCTTATGTGCAGATGGCGCAGAAGGACGGCTATCGTGCGCGCGCGGCGTACAAGTTGCTGGAACTGGACGAGCGCGACCATCTGATCAAACCCGGCATGGTGGTGGTGGATCTCGGGGCTGCGCCGGGGAGCTGGTGCCAGGTGGTGGCGAAGAAACTGGGTGAGCACGGGCGCATCATCGCCCTTGACCTGCTGCCGCTGGCACCTTTGCCTCGCGTCGAGTTCATCCAGGGGGATTTTCGCGAGGACAGCGTGCTGGCACAGTTGGAACAAACCTTGGGTGGACGCCCTATCGGCCTTGTAATCTCGGATATGGCCCCCAATATAAGCGGCGTCGGAGTGGCTGATCAGGCGCGCGCAATGTATCTGGCGGAACTGGCGCTGGATTTTGCCGTCAACCACCTGGCACCTGGAGGTTCGTTCGCGGTCAAGGTGTTCCAGGGCGCGGGATTCGAGGATTACATGAGATCGATGCGCAACCACTTTTCGAAAGTGGTTGCGCGCAAGCCGAAAGCCTCGCGCGACCGCAGTAGCGAGCAGTATCTGGTGGGCTTGGGAAAGCTTGAGTAATCGCTGCTTCCGTAGTCTAATGTGCTTTCGTTTTCCGCTCATATCTGAGGAGCAAGTGTGAATAATCTGTTCAAAAGTATCGGTATCTGGATGGTCGTCGCCATGGTGCTGATGACGGTCTTCAATCAGTTCAACGCGCGCCAGATGCAGTCTGCGCACGTGCAACTGGATTATTCGCAGTTCCTGGAAGCGGTCCGTGCCGGGCAGATCGAGAAAGTGACCATCGAAGGGCGCACGCTGAAAGCGGTCACGCCTGAAGGCAAGCGCATCACCAGCTTTGCCCCCAGCGATATCTGGTTGGTGTCCGACTTGCTCAAGTACGGGGTGAAGGTGGAGGCCAAGCCGGACGAGGAGCAGGGCTTCTTCACGCAAGTGTTCATCTCGTGGTTCCCCATGCTGTTGCTGATCGGTGTGTGGATCTTCTTCATGCGCCAGATGCAGGGCGGAAAAGGCGGTGGCGCGTTCTCGTTCGGCAAGAGCAAGGCGCGCATGCTGGACGATTCCAAGGAGCGTGTGACCTTTGCCGATGTGGCGGGCTGCGACGAGGCCAAGGAAGAGGTGTCCGAGCTGGTCGATTTCCTGCGCGACCCCTCCAAATTCCAGAACCTCGGCGGGCGCATCCCGCGCGGCGTGCTGATGGTGGGCAGCCCTGGTACCGGCAAGACACTGCTGGCCAAGGCCATCGCGGGCGAAGCCAAGGTGCCGTTCTTTTCCATCTCGGGTTCCGATTTTGTCGAGATGTTCGTCGGTGTCGGTGCGGCGCGTGTGCGCGATATGTTCGAGCAGGCGAAAAAACAGTCGCCCTGCATCATCTTCATCGATGAGATCGATGCTGTGGGTCGCCAGCGCGGTGCGGGTCTGGGCGGCGGCAACGATGAGCGCGAGCAGACATTGAATGCGCTGCTGGTGGAGATGGATGGCTTCGAAGGTTCGTCCGGTGTGATCGTGATCGCTGCCACCAACCGTCCGGATGTGCTGGATGCCGCGTTGTTGCGTCCGGGGCGTTTCGACCGCCAAGTGGTGGTGCCGTTGCCGGACATCCGTGGTCGCGAACAGATCCTGAAAGTGCACATGCGCAAGGTGCCCTGCGCGGAAGACGTGAAGGCGGACATCCTGGCACGCGGCACGCCCGGCATGTCCGGCGCCGACCTGGCCAACCTTGTGAACGAGGCGGCGTTGTTCGCCGCCCGCCGAGGCAAGCGTTTCGTCGAGATGGACGATTTCGAGTCGGCCAAGGACAAGATATTCATGGGCGCTGAACGTAAGTCCATGGTGATGCCGGAAGAGGAGCGTCGCAATACCGCCTATCACGAGGCGGGCCATGCGCTGGTCGCCAAGCTGATGCCGAAGACCGATCCGGTGCACAAGGTCACTATCATCCCGCGCGGCCGCGCGCTGGGTCTGACCATGCAGTTGCCGTCCGAGGACCGCTACAGCATGGACAAGGTGCGCATCCTGTCCACCATCGCCGTGCTGTTCGGCGGGCGCATCGCGGAAGAGATATTCATGGGGCAGATGACCACCGGGGCGTCCAACGATTTCGAGCGCGCCACCGACATGGCGCGCAAGATGGTGACGCAGTGGGGCATGTCCGAGGCATTGGGTACCATGGTGTATGGCGAGAACGAGGGCGAGGTGTTCCTCGGCCGTTCGGTGACCACGCACAAGAACATCTCCGAGGCCAGCATGCAGAAGGTCGATGCCGAGATCCGTCGTATCCTCGACGAGCAATACGCGCTGGCGCGCAAACTGATCGAGGAGAACCGCGACAAGATGGAAGCGATGGCCAAGGCCTTGCTCGAATGGGAGACCATCGACGCTGACCAGATCGACGACATCATGGCGGGCAAGCCACCGCGTCCGCCAAAACCGGCTACGGTCACCGCGCCGGTGGAACCACCCAAGGATGAAGCGCCCACTGCGCCTGCAACCGGCGAACCGGCGCAGGAGACTTGAAGCGGTGATGAGAGAGGCTAGTCGACTAGCCTCTCTTTCTTTTCCTCCAGAATATCCCGATGCAACTCCACTGCGGTCCTTACACACTCGACCTTTCGTGCCCGAAAGTGATGGGCATCGTCAATGTCACGCCCGATTCGTTCTCGGATGGCGGCCGCTATGTATCGTTCTCCAGCGCTGTCGATCATGCCTATCGGCTGGTTGAGGACGGTGCCGCCATACTCGATATCGGCGGCGAATCGACGCGCCCTGGGGCTGCCGAGGTGGGGGAGCAGGAAGAACTGGACCGTGTGTTGCCGGTCATCGAGGGACTGCGCGGTATTGCGGTGTCGATCTCCATCGACACCTGGAAACCGGCGGTGATGCGCGCGGCGCTCGAGGCGGGAGCGACGATGATCAACGATGTGAACGCCTTGCAGGCCGACGGTGCACTGCAGGTCGTGGCGGCGAGCGATGCTGCGGTGTGCCTGATGCACAAGCAGGGGACGCCACAGTCGATGCAGCTTCGGCCGCACTATGATGATGTCGTACTGGAAGTGGCAGACTTCATGCGGCAACGGATAAGCGCCGTGCTGGCGGCCGGAATTGGACGGGACCGTATCGTCATCGATCCCGGCTTTGGTTTCGGCAAGTCGCAGGCGCATAATCTCGCCCTGTTGCGCGAGCTGGGGTCATTTTCAGAACTTGGGCTGCCGCTGCTGGCTGGCCTGTCGCGCAAATCGATGCTGGGGGCGATCACCGGCCGCGATGTGAATGAACGGCTGGCCGCCAGCGTGGCGGCTGCACTGTTGGCTGTGCAACGCGGTGCGGCCATCGTGCGTGTGCATGATGTGCGCGAGACGGCGGATGCCTTGAAGATCTTGAATGCAATGAACGGGGATTGAGATGAGCAGAAAGTATTTCGGCACCGACGGCGTGCGTGGCAAAGTGGGCGAGCATCCCATCACGCCGCAGTTCGTGATGCATCTGGGCTATGCCGCCGGCAAGGTGCTGGCCAAGGCGGAACACTCGCGCGGTGAGCGTCCGGCGGTGCTGATCGGCAAGGACACGCGCATCTCGGGGTACATGCTGGAATCAGCGCTGGAAGCCGGTCTGATCGCGGCGGGTATCGATGTGTATCTGGCCGGTCCGGTGCCGACTCCCGCAGTGGCCTATCTGACGCGCGCACTGCGCTTGCAGGCCGGAGTGGTCATCTCGGCTTCGCACAATCCTTTTGAAGATAACGGCATCAAGTTCTTCTCCGGTAGCGGCACGAAGCTGCCGGACGAGGTCGAGCATGCCATCGAGGCGGCGCTGGATGAGCCGATGCAGACCAATGCTTCCGATGCGCTGGGCAAGGCCAAGCGCATCGATGATGCGGTCGGGCGCTATATCGAGTTCTGTAAGAGCACTTTCCCAAACGAGATGAATCTGCGCGGCATGAAGATCGTGGTGGACTGCGCGCATGGCGCGACCTATCACATCGCGCGCCACGTGTTCCACGAACTGGGGGCGGAAGTCATCGCGATCGGCGCGGAGCCGAACGGCTTGAACATCAATGACGGTTACGGCGCGACCAAACCGCAGAACCTGCAGAAGGCTGTGGTCGAGCATAAAGCTGACATCGGCATCGCGCTGGACGGCGATGGCGACCGCCTGGTGATGGTCGATGCGGCTGGCAAGTTATACGACGGCGACCAGCTGCTGTATGTCATCGCCAGGCAGCATCATGCAGAAGGCACGATGAAGGGGGGCGTGGTCGGCACGCTGATGACCAATCTGGCGTTCGAGCATGCCATGCAGCATCTGGGCATCCCGTTCATGCGCGCCAAGGTGGGTGACCGCTATGTGATGGAGATGCTGCAGCAGCAGGGCTGGCAGTTGGGCGGCGAGAATTCGGGACACATCATCTGTCTGGACAAGCACAGCACCGGCGACGGCATCGTCTCGGCGTTGCAGGTTCTTCATGCCTTGCGCATGAAGAAGCAGACGCTGGCCGAAGCGGCTGGCGACCTGCAGATGTATCCGCAAGTGCTGATCAATGTGAAGATGGCCAAAAAAGAAGACCTTTCGCATCATCCCAAGGTGAAACATGCGGTGGACACCGCCGAGGTCATGCTGGATGGCAAAGGGCGCGTACTGCTGCGTCCGTCCGGTACCGAGCCCTTGTTGCGTGTGATGGTCGAAGGCGAGGATGGCGCCAAGGTGCATCTGTGCGCGGAGAAGATCGCGGAAGCGGTGAGAGCGGCTGCGGCTTAGTTGTAATCTGTCTGGCTGAAATGAAGAACGCCGAGCTTTGCTCGGCGTTCTTGTTGGTGCGTACTGTATGTCAGGGCAAAGCGAGCAGCGATGAAGCGGCTACGGCTAACCCGAAGGTAAGTCTGCCGCAATTTCACTGGACGATTAACCGAATCGCCCGGTGATATAGTCTTCAGTCTCTTTGCGCTTGGGGTTGGTGAACACGGTGCTGGTGTCGCCGAACTCGATCAGGTCGCCCAGGTACATATAGGCGGTGAAGTCGGAGATGCGTGCCGCCTGCTGCATGTTGTGGGTCACGATGACAATGGTGAAGTCCTTCTTCAGTTCGTCGATCAGCTTCTCGATGTGCGCGGTGGAGATGGGGTCGAGCGCGGAAGTCGGCTCGTCCAGCAGCAGCACTTGCGGCTTGACCGCGATGGCGCGCGCGATACACAGGCGTTGCTGTTGACCGCCGGACAGGCTGGTGCCGCTCTGCTTCAGTTTGTCGCTGACCTCGCCCCACAATGCCGCTTTCTTCAGTGCCCATTCAACGCGTTCATCCATCTCGTTGCGGCTCAGGTTTTCGTACAGTTTCACGCCGAAAGCGATGTTGTCGTAGATCGACATCGGGAATGGCGTCGGCTTCTGGAACACCATGCCGATCTTGGCGCGCAGCATGTTCAGGTCTTGCTTGGGATCGAGCACGTTGCTGCCGTCCAGCATGATCTGGCCGGTAGCCTTCTGTTTCGGGTACAGCTGATACATGCGGTTGAAGGTGCGCAGCAGGGTCGATTTGCCGCAGCCGGACGGGCCGATGAAGGCGGTGACCATCTTCTCGGCGATGTCCAGATTGATGTCCTTGAGCGCACGATACTTGCCGTAGAAGAAGTTGAGGTCTCGTACGATGACCTTGGGCGGATTGACTGTTTCAGCGTTCATGAGTAGAAATTCCCGATATCAATGTGTGGTGGCACTCTGGCGGAACAGGATGCGCGCCAGGATGTTGAGCGTGAGTACGCTGAGCGTGATCAGCAGTGCGCCGGCCCATGCGAGATGCTGCCAGTCCTCGTAGGGGCTCATGGCAAACTGGAAGATCACCACCGGCAGGTTGGCCAGCGGGTTGTTCATGTCGGCGCTCCAGAACTGGTTGTTCAGCGCGGTGAACAACAGCGGTGCTGTTTCGCCGCTGATACGGGCGATGGCCAGCATCACGCCGGTGATAATGCCGGCACGCGCGGCGCGTAGTGTGACGAAGTTGACGATCTTCCATTGCGGCGCGCCGAGTGCGGCGGCGGCTTCACGCAGGGTATTCGGTACCAGGCGCAGCATGTTTTCGGTGGTGCGGATCACGATGGGAATGACGATGATCGCCAAGGCAATGGCACCCGCCCAGCCGGAGAAGTGGCGCACATGCACGACATAGACTTCATACACGAACAGGCCGATCACGATGGACGGGGCGGACAGCAGGATGTCGTTGATGAAGCGGGTCACCGGTGCCAGCCAGCCGCGCTGACCGAACTCGGCCAGATAGGTGCCGGCGAGGATGCCGATGGGTGTGCCGATCAATGTGCCGAGCAGACTCATGATCAACGTACCGGCGATCGCGTTCAGCAGGCCGCCGTCGCTGCCGGGCGGCGGTGTCATCTGTGTGAATACGGCCGGCACCAGTGCGGGCAGGCCGTGGCTGAGCAGGGTCAGCAAAATCCAGCATAGCCAGAACAGGCCAAAGGCCATGGCGAGAATGGAAATCAGCAGTCCGACTGCATTGATGATGCGGCGGCGGGTATAGAGTGTCAGCATGATGTTATGTCGCCTGGCCTTCGCGCTTGCCCAGTTTGTGCAGCAGCAGGCGGGCGAATGACAGCACGACGAAGGTGATGAAGAAAAGGATCAAGCCGAGTTCGATCAGCGATGAGTTGTACAGGCCTCCGACGGCTTCGGTGAATTCATTGGCCAATGCGGAGGAGATGCTGTTGCCGGGCATCAGTAACGATTTGCTCAGTTCATGCGCATTGCCGATGACGAAGGTGACGGCCATGGTCTCCCCCAGCGCGCGTCCGAGTCCCAGCATGATGCCGCCGACCACGCCGATGCGGGTGTAGGGCAGCACGACTTTCATCACCACTTCCCACGTTGTGGCGCCGACGCCGTATGCGGATTCTTTCAGCATCGGCGGGACCACTTCGAACACGTCGCGCATGACGGAGGCGATGAAGGGAATCACCATGATGGCGAGGATAATGCCGGCGGTCAAAATGCCGATACCCATGGGCGGGCCCGAGAAGAAGGGGCCGAGCATGGGGATGGTGCCGATATGGTCATTGATCCACGGTTCAATATGGTCGGCAAAGAAAGGGGCGAATACGAACAAGCCCCACATGCCGTAAATGATGCTGGGAATGCCCGCCAGCAATTCAACGGCGATGCCGAGCGGTCGGCGCAATACGCGCGGTGACAACTCGGTCAGGAATATGGCGATACCGAAGCTGACCGGAATGGCGATCAGCAGAGCGATACCGGATGTAGCCAATGTGCCAACGATGGGTACCAGTGCGCCGTATTCATCGGTGACCGGATTCCATTCATGGTTAACGAGAAAGTTAAAACCGAACGCATTGATCGCAGGCATGCTGCCTATCACCAGTGAATAGATGATCGCCAGTAATAGTGCCAGTACACCAAAGGCCGACAGACGGGTCAGGGCACGGAACAACATGTCCAGCCATATCTGTTGCTTGAGCCGGGCTTGGTGCAGGAGCGTCGATTTCATTGTTGTAAAAAGTCTAGAGTGAAATTGGGGGGCATGGCGCCCCCCGAATTATAACTTGAGCGCGCCGAAAAGCGCGCCCAAACCTGCCTGCTTACTTCCAGATTGCGTTGCCTTTGCTATCCTTGATCTGCTTTGCCCATGCGGCATTGATCATTTTGACCACGTTATCCGGCATCGGGATGTAGTCCAGTTCAGATGCCATTTTGTCGCCGTTCGCATATGCCCAGTCGAAGAACTTCAGCACTTGTGTGGCGGATGCCGCGTTGTCCTGATTCTTGTAAACCAGAATAAAGGTGGCGCCGACGATAGGCCAGCTGTCCTTGCCCGGCTCGTTGGTCAGGATTTCATAGAAGCCCTTGTCGGCATCCCACTTGGCGTTGGCGGCGGCAGCCATGAAATTGGCGGCTTCCGGCTTGACGAAATGGCCTTCGCGGTTCTTCAGCAGAACGTAGGACATCTTGTTTTGCAGCGCGTAGGCATACTCGACATAGCCGACGGCGCCCTTGATGCGTTGCACGTAGGATGCGACGCCTTCGTTACCTTTGCCGCCGGTACCGACCGGCCATTTCACGGCAGAGCCCGCGCCCACGCTGCGCATCCACTCGGTGCTGACTTGGGACAGGTAGGTTGCGAAGATGAAAGTAGTGCCGGAGCCGTCGGAACGGTGTACGACGGTGATGGCTTGGTCAGGCAGAGCGACGCCTTTGTTGTCGGCAACGATGCGCGGATCGTTCCACTTGGTGATCTTGCCCAGATAGATGGCGGACAAGGTGTCGCCGGTCAGTTTCAGTTCGCCAGGTGCCACGCCTTCCACGTTGACCACGGGTACCACGCCGCCAATCACGGTCGGGAACTGGGTCAGGCCGTCAAATGCCAGCTCTTCCGGCTTCAGGGGGGCGTCGGATGCGCCGAAGTCGACGGTCTTGGCTTTGATCTGCTTGATGCCGCCGCCGGAGCCGATGGACTGATAGTTCATGCCCACGCCAGTTTGTGCCTTATAAGCTTCCGCCCACTTGGCGTAGACGGGGTAGGGGAAAGTCGCGCCAGCGCCGGTGATGTCGGTAGCGTGCGCCACGGTTGCGCCCAGCAGTGTCAAGGACAGGCCGAGCCCGCTCAAGATTCGATTCAGTTTGTTCATTAATAGATTCTCCGAAGGATTGATCGTTTTGCTCGACTTATGTCAGCGGGATGCATCGTATGCGCCAATTGTTACATGATTATTACACAAGCCATTCTGGCGTGACGCTGATACAGGCTGCGCTGGATGGATTTTTTCGCGGATTGACCGAAGTTGGTTTCGCCGTTACTATCGCCGACCTCAAAACGTCGGAAGAATAGTCTGATGCGACGCAAACTAGTGGTTGGGAACTGGAAGATGCACGGCAGTCTCGCAGGCAACAAGGCGTTGCTGGAGGGGGTGCTGGCAGGGGTGAAGGTTGTGCGGGGGGCGGATTTCGGCGTATGTGCGCCTTATCCTTATCTGTCCCAGTTGCAATCCATGTTGCAAGGAAGCAATGTGGGTTGGGGGGCGCAAAGTTTGAGCCAGCATGAGAAAGGCGCGTTCACCGGAGAGGTGGCGCCGGGTATGTTGGTCGATTTTGGATGTCAATACGTTATTGTCGGGCACAGTGAGCGCCGTGCCCTGTTCGCCGAGAGCGATGAGGTTGTGGCTGCCAAGTTTGACGCGGCCATTAAATTCGGCCTGACGCCGATCTTCTGTGTCGGCGAAACATTGGATGAGCGCGAAAGCGGCGTGACCGAGCAAGTGGTGGCGCGCCAGTTGGATGCGGTACTTAATCATGTTGGCGCCCAGGATCTGGCCAAGTCGGTCATTGCCTATGAGCCGGTATGGGCGATCGGTACCGGCAAGACCGCAACGCCGGAGCAGGCGCAGGCAGTGCATGCCTTCATCCGTCAGCGCGTGGCGAAGAAGGATGGCGCCGTGGCGCAAGGGCTGCGGATCCTTTACGGCGGCAGCATGAAGCCGGGCAATGCGGCGGAATTGATGGGAATGGCGGATATCGACGGTGGTCTGATCGGCGGTGCGTCATTGGTGGCGGAAGAATTCGTGGCGATTTGTAGTGCCGCGCAAAAATAAATTTTAGAAGCTGGAGTCGAGCGTGGAAACATTGGTTTGGGTGGTGCATGTAATTACTGCGGTGGTGCTGATTGTTTTGGTGCTGATCCAGCATGGCAAGGGGGCTGATATGGGCGCCGCGTTCGGTACCGGTTCTGCGGGTAGCCTGTTCGGTTCCAGCGGTTCCGCCAATTTTCTGAGTCGCAGCACGGCGGTGGCGGCTACCATCTTCTTCATCACCAGCCTGACGCTGACTTCCATGTATGCGCAGCCGGCCAAACAGGCAGGGGTGATGGATCGTGTGGATGTGAATGCATTGCAGGTGGATGCACCGGCAGCGGCAGGCGCGCCTGATTCCAAGGCAAAGGAAATCCCGCGATAATTTTTACGAGTAGCATGCGGAGTTGGCGGAATTGGTAGACGCGCAGCCTTGAGGTGGCTGTGTCCGAAAGGACGTGTGGGTTCGAGTCCCATGCCCCGCACCAGACAATACAAAGAAGAACCTGGCTGATTCGGTAACAGGTCGAAATATAAAACTAGAGCATTGCTTTGCACTCCGCTATATTGCGGGTTCACAGAGGGAGGGGACTCAAGCATGTTGGAAAATTATTTTCCGGTACTGTTGTTTATCGGCATCGCTTTGGTAATGGGTGTTGCACCCTTGGTTCTCGGCATCATCACCGGGCCGAACCGTCCTGACGAAAAAAAATTATCTCCGTACGAATGCGGTTTTGAGGCTTTTGAAGATGCGCGCATGAAGTTCGATGTGCGTTTCTATCTCGTTGCCATCCTGTTCATCCTGTTCGATCTTGAGATCGCCTTCCTCTTTCCCTGGGCGATCGTTCTGAAAGAGATCGGCACCTTCGGTTTCGTTTCCATGATGGTTTTTCTGGCCATTCTCGTGGTCGGATTTGTCTATGAATGGATGAAGGGCGCACTGGAATGGGAGTAAAAGCACAAGCGCGGATGCAATCGTCCGCGCTTGTTGCATTCAATTGAATTTGCAGGGCCGCGGAACGCCAGCGAGAGTATCTAAAACATGAATGCGCGACCGCCGTAAGGTGTTGTTGTGCACGATGAAGAGGGGAGCATATGGGCATTGAAGGAATTCTGGAAAAAGGCGTGATCACCACCACTGCCGACACCATTATCAATTACGCGCGTACCGGTTCCCTGTGGCCGATGACCTTCGGTCTGGCATGCTGTGCCGTCGAGATGATGCATGCCGCTTTGCCGCGTTACGACCTGGACCGTTTCGGTGCCGGTGCTTTCCGTCCCAGCCCGCGCCAGTCCGATGTGATGATCGTGGCGGGTACCTTGTGCAACAAGATGGCGCCAGCCTTGCGCAAGGTCTACGACCAGATGGCCGAGCCGCGCTGGGTGATCTCCATGGGCTCCTGCGCCAACGGTGGCGGCTACTATCACTATTCCTATTCCGTGGTGCGCGGTTGTGATCGCATCGTCCCCGTCGATATCTATGTTCCCGGCTGCCCGCCGACGGCGGAAGCCTTGCTGTACGGCGTGATCCAGTTGCAAAACAAGATCAAGCGCACCAACACCATCGCCCGGGGCTGATCATGACTACCGACCTCAAAATTCTGAAATCCAATCTGGCCGAAGCATTCGGTTCGAAAGTGGTGAGTCTGCAAGAACGCTTGGGCGAATTGACGATGGTGATCAAGGCTGCCGACATGCTCAGCGTCTTCACCCGCCTGCGTGATGATGCCGACCTGCGCTTTGAAGAATTGATCGATCTGTGCGGTATCGACTACTCAACCTACGGCAGCGAAACTTGCGAGGACGGCCGATATCTGGCCGACCAGCCGCACCGGGGGCCACGCTTCGCCACCATCTACCATCTGCTTTCCATCACCCACAACATCAGATTGCGCGTGCGCGTGTTCGCCGAGGACGACGCGATGCCGATGATGGATTCCGTAATCGGCGTGTGGCCGGTGGCGAACTGGTACGAGCGCGAGGCGTTCGACCTGTATGGCACGATCTTCAAGGGGCATCCGGACCTGCGCCGCCTGCTGACCGACTACGGTTTCGTCGGCAATCCGTTCCGCAAGGATTTCCCGCTGTCGGGTACCGTCGAGATGCGTTACGACGCGGATCAGCGCCGCGTGATTTATGAGCCGGTGTCGGTAGAGCCGCGCGAGATCACGCCGCGCACCATGCGCGAAGAGCAGTACGGTCGAAACTAAAGGCAGAGAGACGGTAATGGCTGAGATAAAGAATTACACCCTGAATTTTGGACCCCAGCATCCCGCAGCTCACGGCGTCTTGCGCCTGGTGCTGGAGCTGGACGGCGAAGTGGTCGAGCGCGCCGACCCGCACATCGGTCTGCTGCATCGCGGCACCGAGAAGCTGGCCGAGCACAAGACCTTCCTGCAGGCCATGCCCTACATGGACCGGCTGGATTACGTGTCGCCGATGTGCAACGAGCATGCTTATGTGATGGCGGTGGAGAAGCTGGCCGGTATCGAAGTGCCGATCCGCGCGCAATACATCCGCGTCATGTACGACGAGATCACCCGCATCCTGAACCACCTGCTGTGGCTGGGCGCGGTGGGCATCGACCTCGGCGCGATGACCATGTTCTTCTACGCCTTCCGCGACCGCGAAGACTTGGTGGACGCCTACGAGGCGGTCGCCGGTGCGCGCCTGCATGCCGCCTACTATCGCCCGGGCGGCGTGTACCGCGATCTGCCCGAAGTCATGCCGCACTACAAAGAGAGCAAGATCCACAACGCGGCGGATGTGAAGCGCATGAACGAGAACCGTCAGGGTTCGCTGCTCGACTTCATCGAAGACTTCACCGTGCGTTTCCCCAAGCATATCGACGAATTCGAAACGCTGCTCACCGACAACCGTATCTGGAAACAGCGCACCGTCGGTATCGGCGTGGTCACGCCGGAGCGCGCCATGGCGCTGGGTTTCACCGGCCCCATGCTGCGCGGCTCGGGCATCGCCTGGGACCTGCGCAAGAAGCAGCCGTACGAGGTGTACGACAAGCTGGACTTCGACATCCCGGTGGGTGTCGAGGGCGACTGCTACGACCGCTATCTGGTGCGCGTGGAAGAGATGCGCCAGTCCTTGCGCATCATCCGCCAGTGTATCGACTGGCTGCGCAAGAACCCCGGCCCGGTCATGGCCGACGATCTGAAATACGCACCGCCCAAGCGCGAAGCGATGAAGCAGAACATGGAAGAACTGATCCACCACTTCAAGTTCTTCACCGAAGGCATGCACGTGCCGGCCGGCGAGGTGTATTCCGCCGTCGAGCATCCCAAGGGTGAGTTCGGCATCTATCTGGCATCGGATGGCGCCAACAAGCCGTATCGCATGAAGATCCGCGCACCGGGTTTCACACACCTGTCCAGTCTGGATGAGATGACACGCGGCCATATGATCGCCGACGTGGTCGCCATCATCGGTACGCAGGATATCGTTTTCGGGGAGGTAGACCGCTGATGTTGTCGCAACAGATCACGACGCTCATCGACAAAGAGCTGAACAAATATCCCGCCGACCAGCGCCAGTCCGCCGTGATGGCCGCCTTGCGTTTCGTGCAGGACGAGAAGGGCTGGATCGCGCCGGAAGACATGGCCGATGTGGCCGTCTATCTGGGCATGCCGCAGATGGCGGTCTACGAAGTGGCGACCTTCTACCACATGTACAACCTCAAGCCGATGGGCAAGCACACGCTGACCGTGTGCACCAACCTGTCGTGCACGCTGTGCGGCGCGGGCGACACGGTGAGCTATCTGGAGCAGAAGCTCGGCATCAGGATGAACGAGGTCACGCCCGACGGCAAGTTCGGTCTGCGCGAAGGCGAATGCATGGGGGCCTGTATCGATGCGCCCTTGCTGAACGTGAACAACAAGAAGATGTGCGGCAAGCTGACGCCGGCAAAGATCGACCGCATTCTGGCCGATCTGGAAGGAGGCAAGGCATGAGCAAGTCCATCATTCTCGCCACCGCCGCCGACGGTCTGGCGAATCTCGACAACTATGTGAAGGCGGGCGGCTATCAGGCGCTGCGCAAAGTCCTGACCGAGAAGATGTCGCCCGATCTGATCATCTCCGAAGTCAAGGCTTCCAATCTGCGCGGCCGCGGCGGTGCGGGTTTCCCCACCGGCCTGAAGTGGAGCTTCATGCCGCGCAACTACGAGGGCGACAAATACATCGTCTGCAACTCGGACGAAGGCGAACCCGGCACCTGCAAGGACTGGGACATCCTGCGCTACAACCCGCACATGCTGATCGAAGGCATGGCCATCGCCGCGTATGCGATGGGCGTGAAAGCCGGCTACAACTATGTGCACGGCGAGATCTTCGAAGCCTACGAGATCATGGAGCAAGCTTGCGCGGATGCGCGCAAAGCGGGCTATCTGGGCAAGGGCATCCTCGGCACCGATTTCGAATTCGATCTCTTCAACCACATGGGCTACGGCGCCTACGTGTGCGGCGAAGAGACCGCGTTGCTGGAATCCATCGAAGGCAAGAAGGGCCAGCCGCGCTTCAAGCCGCCGTTCCCGGCCAGCTTCGGCCTGTACGGCAAGCCGACCACCATCAACAACACCGAGACCTTCGCCAGCATCCCTTACATCATCGCCAACGGCGGCAAGAAGTTCGCCGACCTCGGCGTGCCGAACAGCGGCGGCATCAAGCTGTTCTCGGTGTCCGGTCATGTGAACAATCCGGGCAACTTCGAGGTGCCGATGGGTACGCCGTTCCGCGACCTGCTGGCGATGGCCGGCGGCGTGCGTCACGGCCACAAGCTCAAAGCGGTCATCCCCGGCGGTTCTTCCATGCCGGTGCTGCCGGGCGACATCATGATGGACGTCAACATGGATTACGACTCGTTGCAGAAGGCGGGTTCCTATCTGGGCTCGGGTGCGGTGATCGTGATGGACGATACGACCTGCATGGTGCGTGCGCTGGAGCGTCTGTCCTACTTCTATTTTGAAGAGTCTTGCGGCCAGTGCACGCCTTGCCGCGAAGGCACGGGCTGGCTGTACCGCATCGTGCATCGCATCGAAAAGGGCGAGGGCAAGCCGGAAGACCTGGATCTGCTGCTTGAACTCTGCGACAACATCGCCGGCCGCACCATCTGCGCGCTGGGTGATGCAGCAGCTTGGCCGGTGCAGGGCATGCTCAAGCACTACCGCAAGGAATTCGAATATCACATCGAGCACAAGCGTTGCCTCGTGTGAATCTGAATGGAATAGGTGAGCAATGATCAATATCGAAATCGACGGTAAGCAGATCCAGACGGAAAACGGTTCCACCGTGATCGAAGCCGCGCATCAAGCCGGCATCGCCATTCCGCACTTCTGCTACCACAAGAAACTTTCCATCGCCGCGAACTGCCGCATGTGTCTGGTGCAGGTGGAAAAGGCACCGAAACCCTTGCCCGCCTGCGCCACGCCGGTGAGCGAAGGCATGAAGGTGTTCACGCATTCCGAGCAGGCTGTCAAAGCGCAAAAAGGCGTGATGGAGTTCCTGCTCATCAATCACCCGCTGGATTGCCCGATCTGCGACCAGGGCGGCGAGTGCATGCTGCAGGACATGTCGGTCGGCTATGGCAGCGGTCATTCGCGCTACCACGAAGAGAAGCGCATGGTGCTGAGCAAGGACATCGGCCCGCTGGTATCGGCGGAAGAGATGAGCCGCTGCATCAACTGCACGCGCTGTGTGCGTTTCGGCCAGGAGATCGCCGGCCAGATGGAACTGGGCCAGGCTTTCCGCGGCGAACATGCCGAGATCATGTCTTTCGTCTCCGGCACTGTCGATTCCGAACTGTCCGGCAACATGATCGACCTGTGCCCGGTGGGCGCGCTGACCAGCAAACCGTTCCGCTACAAAGCACGCAGCTGGGAATTGTCGCGCCGCCGCTCGGTGAGCGCGCACGACAGTCTGGGTTCCGGCCTTGCCGTGCACACCAAGAACAACCGCGTGCTGCGCGTGTTGCCCATCGAGAATGAAGAAATCAACGAATGCTGGCTGTCCGACCGCGACCGTTTCGCCTATGAAGGGCTGAACAGCGAACAGCGTCTGGACAAGCCGATGATCAAGCAGGGCGGTCAGTGGCAGGAAGTGGACTGGCAGGCCGCGCTGGAGTTCTGCGCCAACGGTCTGCGCCAGATCGCGAACGGCGCGGGTGCCGAGCAGATCGGCGCGCTGGCGACCGGCAATTCGACGCTGGAAGAGATGTACCTGCTGCAGAAACTGATGCGCGGCATCGGCAGCGACAACGTCGACTTCCGTCTGCGCCAGAGCGATTTCTCCGCCGACGGCAAACAGCAGGGCGCGCCCTGGCTGGGCATGTCCATCGCCGACATCGGCAAGGCGGACCGCATCCTCATCGTCGGCAGCTTCCTGCGCAAGGATCACCCGCTGCTCGCGGCACGTATCCGCAAGGCAGCGGTGCGCGGTGCAAAAGTCAGCGTGATCCATTCCACCGACGACGATCTGCTGATGAAGGTGGCACACAAAGCCATCGTCGCGCCGGGTGCAATGGTCGATACCCTGACCCAGGTCGCCAAAGATGTCGCTGCCAAACAGGCCGGCGGTATCGCCGGCAGTCTGGCGAGCGGTGAGCGCGTGGCGGTGTTGCTCGGCAACTTTGCGCAACAACATCCGCAGGCTGCGCAACTGCAGGCCTTGGCGCAACAGATCGCGAACGTCACCGGCGGCAAGTTCGGCTTCATCGGCGAATCCGCCAACAGCGTCGGCGGCTATCTGGTGCACGCCACGCCGGCAGGCAAGGGGCTGAACGCCGCTGCCATGCTGGCGACGCCGCGCAAGGCTTATATATTGCTCAATGTCGAACCGGAACTGGACTGTGCCGATGCGCGACAAGCCATCGCCGCGATGCAGGCTGCCGATCTGGTGATCGCCATGTCGGCCTACAAGCACGGCGCCACGGAATATGCCGATGTGCTGTTGCCAATCGCGCCGTTCACCGAGACATCCGGCACCTTCGTCAGCGGCGAAGGTCGCGTGCAAACATTCAACGGCAGCGTGAAGCCGCTGGGCGAAGCGCGCCCGGCCTGGAAAGTGTTGCGCGTGCTCGGCAATCTGCTCAAGGTGGAAGGCTTTGAATACGAGACTTCGCAAGCGGTGCGCGACGAAGCGTTGCAGGGCGTGGATGTCGCGGCCAGACTGAGCAATGCGGTAAGCGGCATCGAGTCCAAGGCGGCCGCCGCGAATGGCTTGCAGCGCGTGGCGGATGTTCCGATCTACGCCACCGACGCCATCGTGCGTCGTGCCGTGTCCTTGCAGGCGACGGCAGATGCCGCCCCCCCCAAGGCATGGCTGCGCGGCAGCGAGTTGAGCAAGCTGGGCATCGCCGCCGGCGCGCAAGTGAAGGTCGCGCAAGGGCAGGGCAGCGCGCTGCTCGAAGCCGCGGTCGATGATGGATTGCCCGAGGGCGTGGTGCGTGTGGCAGCTGGTCATCCGATGACCGCGATGCTGGGTGCGATGTTTGGAACGATCACAGTGGAGCGAGCATGATAGAACTGCTGCAAACCGTACATCAGATGGGCGAAGGCCTGCTCGGCGCGGCCTGGCTGCCGGTGTGGACGGCCGTGAAGATCCTGGCCATCGTGCTGCCCATCATGGGTGGCGTGGCTTACTACACGCTGGCCGAACGCAAAGTGCTGGGCTTCATGCAAGTGCGTCCCGGCCCGAACCGCGTGGGTTACTGGGGGCTGCTGCAACCGGTTGCCGACGGCATCAAGCTGCTGCTCAAGGAGTTCATCATCCCGTCCGGCGCGAACAAGTTCCTGTTCCTCGCGGCACCGGTGATGGCGTTGACACCGGCGCTGGCTGCCTGGGCGGTGGTGCCGTTCTTCGATGGCGGGACATTGGCCAATGTGAACGCCGGTCTGCTCTACCTGCTGGCGATGACCTCGCTCGGCGTGTACGGCATCATCATCGCGGGCTGGGCGTCGAATTCCAAATACGCCTTTCTCGGTGCATTGCGTTCCGCCGCGCAGATCGTGTCTTACGAACTGGCGATGGGCTTCGCGCTGGTGTGCGTGCTGCTGGCGGCGCAGAGTCTGAACATGGGCGAGATCGTGCAAGGACAGCAGAGTGAATACGGTCTGTTCGGCTGGTACTGGGTGCCGCTGTTCCCGATGTTCGTGGTGTATTTCCTCGCCGGCGTGGCGGAGACCAACCGCGCGCCGTTCGATCTGGCCGAAGACGAATCCGCCATCGTGGCCGGTTTCCACACCGAATACTCCGGCATGGGCTTCGCGCTGTTCTTCCTGGCCGAATACGCCAACATGATCCTGATCGCGGCGCTGACCGTGGTGTTCTTCCTCGGCGGCTATCTGAATCCCTTCCACGGTTGGGGCGCGCTGGGAGAATTCACCGACCAGGTGCCGGGACTGTTCTGGATGCTGGCCAAGATGTCCATCTTCCTGTTCCTGTTCCTGTGGTTGCGCGCGACCTTCCCGCGTTACCGCTATGACCAGTTGATGCGCCTCGGCTGGAAAGTATTCATTCCGCTGACACTGATCTGGGTGGTGGTGGTCGCCTCCTGGATGCAGACGTCGTTGTGGGTATGGTGAGAGACAAGGGATAACACATGAAAAACCTCATCAATTTCTTCAAGCGTTTCCTGATGCTGGAGCTGTTCCAGGGGTTGTCGGTGACCGGCAAGTATTTCTTCGCCCGCCACATCACCGTCGAATATCCGGACGAAAAAACCCCGCAGGGTTCGCGTTTCCGTGGACTGCATGCGCAGCGCCGTTATCCGAACGGCGAAGAGCGCTGCATTGCCTGCAAACTGTGCGAAGCGGTCTGTCCGGCACTGGCGATCAAGATCGAAGTGGCGGAACGCGAGGACGGTTCGCGCCGCACCACGCAATACGACATCGATCTGACCAAGTGTATCTTCTGCGGTTTCTGCGAAGAGTCCTGCCCGGTCGACGCCATCGTCGAGACACGCATCTTTGAATACCACGGCGAGAACCGCGGCGACCTGTACTACACCAAGGATCGCCTGCTGGCCGTGGGTGACGCGAACGAAGCGCAGATCGCCCGGGATCGCGCCGCCGACGCGAAATACCGGTAAGGGAAGGAAAACATGAATTTCGAAACCATACTGTTCTATTTCTTCGCCGCTTCGACCGTGTTCTCGGCGTTGCGTGTGATCACCGCGCGCAACCCGCTGCACTCGGTCATGTTCCTGGTGCTGGCTTTCGTCAGCAGCGCCGGTATCTGGCTGTTGCTGGAAGCGGAGTTCCTTGCCATCGCACTGGTGCTGGTCTATGTCGGCGCGGTGATGGTGCTGTTCCTGTTCGTGGTGATGATGCTGGACATCAACATCGAAAAACTGCGCAAGGACTTCCTGCAATGGCTGCCGGCCGGTGCGCTGCTGGCCACGCTGATCGTGGTGCAGATGGTGTTTGTGCTGGGTGACGAGGGGGCTTCCACCGGCATGACCGCCGTCAAGCATGCCGCCGACTACAGCAATACCAAAGAACTGGGACGCCTGATCTACACCGATTATGTGTACCCGTTCGAGCTGGCCGCCGTGCTGTTGCTGGTGGCCATGGTCGCGGCCATCGCGCTGACTTTCCGCCGCCGCCGCGATTCCAAGCGTCAGGATGTGAGCTGGCAGGTCAATGTCAAACGCAATGATCGCGTGCGCATCATTTCCATGCCCGCCACCAAAAAGAACGAAGTCAGCGGGGCGAATGAAGCCCACGCGGCCGATTAAGCAGAGGGAGTAGTCATGACGAGTCTGGGTCTTTCACATTTTCTGGTGCTGGGTGCTGTGCTGTTCGCAATCAGCATCGTGGGCATCTTCCTCAACCGCAAGAACCTGATCGTGCTGCTGATGGCCATCGAACTGATGCTGCTGGCGGTGAACACCAACTTCGTGGCGTTCTCGCATTATCTGAACGATGTGCACGGACAGATCTTCGTATTCTTCATCCTCACCGTGGCGGCTGCCGAAGCGGCCATCGGTCTGGCGATTCTGGTGGTGCTGTTCCGCAATCTGCGCACCATCGACGTGGATGATCTCGGCACACTGAAAGGCTGATGCACATGGACATGCATACTCTATATCTGCTCGTTCCCCTGGCGCCGCTGGTCGGCGCCATCGCGGCGGGCCTGTTCGGCAAATTGCTGGGTCGCACCTGGTCGCATCGCATCACCATCGCGCTGGTCGGTGTCTCCTTCGCGGCCTCGGTCGCCATCTACCAGGACGTCATGGCGGGTCACACCTTCAACGGCCCGGTCTACACCTGGCTGACCTCGGGCGACACCAGCTTCCAGGTCGGTTTCCTGATCGACAGACTGACCGTGATGATGATGCTGGTGGTGACCTTTGTGTCGCTGATGGTGCACATCTACACCATCGGTTACATGGCAGAAGATCCCGGCTATCAGCGTTTCTTCAGCTACATCTCGCTGTTCACCTTCTCCATGCTGATGCTGGTGATGGCCAACAACTTCATGCAACTGTTCTTCGGCTGGGAAGCCGTGGGTCTGGTGTCCTATCTGCTGATCGGCTTCTGGTACACGCGCCCGACCGCCATCTACGCCAACCTGAAAGCCTTCCTGGTCAACCGCGTGGGCGACTTCGGCTTCCTGCTCGGCATCGCGCTGGTGCTGATGGTGTTCGGCACACTGGACTACGCGTCGGTGTTCGCCAACGCGCAGCACTATGCCAACGACATCGCGCCCATTCCCGGCGTGACATGGAACCTGCTGACGGCTATCTGCATCCTGCTGTTCATCGGCGCCATGGGTAAGTCCGCGCAGTTCCCGCTGCACGTGTGGCTGCCGGACTCGATGGAAGGCCCGACGCCGATCTCCGCGCTGATCCACGCCGCAACCATGGTGACCGCCGGTATCTTCATGGTGGCGCGCATGTCGCCGCTGTTCGAACTGTCCGATACCGCGCTGTCGTTCGTGATGGTGATCGGCGCGATCACCGCGCTGTTCATGGGTTTCCTCGGCATCATCCAGAACGACATCAAGCGCGTGGTGGCGTATTCCACGCTGTCTCAGCTCGGCTACATGACGGTGGCGCTGGGCGCCTCCGCCTACTCGGTGGCGGTGTTCCACCTGATGACGCACGCCTTCTTCAAAGCGCTGCTGTTCCTTGCCGCGGGTTCCGTCATCATCGCCATGCACCACGACCAGGACATCCGCAACATGGGCGGCCTGCGCAAGTACATGCCCATCACCTGGATCACCTCGCTGATCGGTTCGCTGGCGCTGATCGGCACGCCGTTCTTCTCCGGCTTCTATTCCAAGGACAGCATCATCGAGGCGGTCGGTCTGTCCGAACTGGCCGGTTCAGGATTCGCTTACTTCTGCGTGGTCGCCGGCGTGTTCGTTACCGCCTTCTATTCCTTCCGCATGTACTTCCTCGTGTTCCACGGCGAGGAACGCTTCGGCAAGGGGCATCACGACCATCAGGGCGACCATGCCGAGGAGGAAGTGTCCGTTGACCACCACCATGGTCTGGCACCGGGACAGAAGCCGCACGAGACTTCCTGGGTGGTGACATTGCCGCTGATCCTGCTGGCCATCCCGTCGGTGCTGATCGGATACATCGCCATCGAGCCGATGCTGTTCGGCGGCTACTTCGGCGACGCGGTGTTCATCGCCGAACATCACCCGGCCATGCATGAGCTGCACGAGGAATTCCACGGTGCGTTTGCCATGACATTGCACGCGCTGACCAGCCTGCCGCTCTGGTTGGCCGTGGCCGGTGTCGCGAGTGCCTGGTACTTCTACATGAAGAACCCGGCCATCCCGGCAGCGATCAAGAAACAGTTCAGCTTCCTCTACACGATCCTGGACCAGAAGTATTACTTCGACCGTTTCAACGACTGGTTCTTCGCCGGCGGTGCGCGCGGTGCGAGCCGTGCGCTGTGGAAGTTCGGCGATGTGAAACTGATCGACGGTTTCTTCGTCAACGGTTCCGCGAAGATGGTGGGCATGTTCTCCGGCGTACTGCGCGGCTTTCAGACCGGCTACGTTTACCACTACGCGTTTTGGATGATCCTCGGTGTGTCGCTGTTGCTGACCGTGCGCACCTGGTTCTAATAAGGCAACACTAGAGAAGAACAGAAGGAACAAGCATGATTTTCGGATACCCACTGTTAAGCGTCGTCATCTGGTTGCCCATCATCTTCGGCGTGCTGGTGCTGGCCACAGGCAACGACCGCAACGCGCCGCTGGCGCGCATCATCGCGCTGGTCGGTGCCGTGCTCGGATTGCTGGTGACCCTGCCGCTGTATACCGGTTTCGACCGCATGACCAGCGCCATGCAGTTCGTCGAGATGAAGAACTGGATCACCCAGTTCAACATCCACTACCACCTCGGCGTGGACGGCATCTCCATGCTGCTGATCCTGCTCAATGCCTTCTTCACCGTGATCGTGGTGATCGCCGGCTGGAAGGTGATCGAGAAACGCGTGGCGCAATACATGGCCTGCTTCCTCATCATGTCCGGCCTGATCAACGGCGTGTTCGCCGCGCTGGACGCCGTGCTGTTCTACGTGTTCTGGGAAGCGATGCTGATCCCGATGTTCCTCATCATCGGCGTGTGGGGCGGTCCCAACCGCGTGTATGCGGCGGTCAAGTTCTTCCTCTATACCCTGCTCGGCTCGCTGTTGATGCTGGTGGCGCTGCTGTATCTGTACTTCCAGTCCGGCAGCTTCGAGATCCTCGATTACCACCAGCTGCCGCTCGGCATGACCGCGCAGATCCTGATCTTCATCGCCTTCTTCATGGCCTTCGCCGTGAAGGTGCCGATGTTCCCGGTGCACACCTGGTTGCCGGACGCGCACGTGGAAGCGCCCACGGGCGGTTCCGTGGTGCTGGCCGCGATCATGCTGAAGGTGGGTGCCTACGGTTTTCTGCGTTTCTCCATGCCGATCGCGCCCGATGCCAGCCACGAGCTGGCCTGGCTGATGATCACGCTGTCGCTGATCGCGGTGGTGTACATCGGTTTGGTTGCGCTGACCCAGTCCGACATGAAAAAGCTGGTGGCATATTCCTCCATCTCGCACATGGGCTTTGTCACGCTCGGCATGTTCATCTTCAATGCCTACGGCATGGAAGGCGCGCTGCTGCAGATGATCTCGCACGGCTTCGTGTCGGGTGCGCTGTTCCTGTGTATCGGTGTGATGTATGACCGTGTGCACTCGCGCCAGATCGTGGATTACGGCGGCGTGGCCAACACCATGCCGGTGTTCGCCGCCTTCTTCATGCTGTTCGCCATGGCCAACAGCGGCCTGCCCGGCACCTCTGGTTTCGTCGGCGAGTTCATGGTCATCCTCGGCGCCGTCAAAGTGAACTTCTGGTACGGCTTCGCGGCCGCCACCACGCTGGTGTTCGGCGCGGCCTACACGCTGTGGATGTACAAGCGCGTGGTGTTCGGCGCTGTCGCCAACGATCATGTGAAACATTTGCACGACATCGGCGCGCGCGAGAAACTGATCATGGTGGTACTGGCGATCACCGTGCTGGTGATGGGTCTGTACCCGCTGCCTTTGTCAGAAATCATGCACGCCTCGGTGAACGACCTGCTGGTGCACATGGCACGCTCCAAAATCTAAGAGGAAGTTATGAGCTACATTTCCACATTGTTTCCTGCCTACGCCGAAATATTCCTGCTGTGCATGATCGGCGTCATCATGATCGCCGACCTGCTGCTGCCGAGCCAGACACGTACCGTCACCTACCTGCTGGCACAAGTGACGCTGCTCGGCTGTTCGCTGATCACGGTCGCCACGCACGTGAACGGTGTCGTGCACCTGTTCACCAATATGTTCGTCGACGATCTGATGTCGGACGTGCTCAAGCTGCTGACCTATCTGGCCGTGTCCATGATGCTGGTCTATTCGCGCAGCTATCTGATCGTGCGCGGCCTGTTCACCGGCGAGTTCCTGTCGCTGACCCTGACCTCCACGCTGGGCATGATGGTGATGATCTCGGCCAGCAACCTCGTCACGTTGTACATCGGTCTGGAAGTGCTGGCGCTGAGCTTGTATGCGCTGGTTGCCCTGCAACGCGATTCCTCCGTGGCGACCGAGTCCGCGATGAAGTATTTCATCCTCGGCGCGATGGCTTCCGGATTCCTGCTGTACGGCATGTCCATGATCTACGGCGGCACCGGTTCGCTGGATATTCAAACCATTTCCAACGTCATCAAAGCAGGTCAGGGTAACGACATGCTGCTGGTGTTCGGCCTGGCCTTCCTGGTCGCCGGCCTGGCTTTCAAGCTGGGCGCAGTGCCGTTCCACATGTGGGTGCCCGATGTGTACCACGGTGCGCCGACCGCGATGACCCTGTTCATCGGTTCCGCACCCAAGCTGGCCGCCTTTGCCTTCGTCATGCGTATCCTGGTCGAAGCCTTGCAACCGATGATGATCCACTGGGCGGGCATGCTGGCCGTGCTGGCGGTGCTGTCGATGGGCGTGGGCAATATCACCGCCATCGCGCAGACCAACATCAAGCGCATGTTCGCCTACTCGACCATCGCGCACATGGGTTTCCTGTTGCTCGGCGTGTTGAGCGGCTCGCTGGACGGCTACGGCTCGGCCATGTTCTATGCCGTGGTCTACGTGCTGATGACACTGGGCGGTTTCGGCATGATCATGCTGCTGTCGCGCGAGGGTTTCGAGGCGGACAACCTGAACGACTTCAAGGGGCTGAACCAGCGCAGTCCGTGGCTCGCATTCATGATGTTGCTGCTGATGTTCTCCATGGCGGGCGTGCCGCCGACGGTGGGTTTCTATGCCAAGTTCACCGTGCTGAATGCCGCACTGCAAGCCGGCCATCTGCCCTTGGTGATTGCCGCCGTGATCTTCTCGCTGATCGGCGCGTTCTACTACTTGCGCATCGTCAAGCTGATGTACTTCGATGCACCGGAAAGCCACGAGAAGGTTTACATGCAGCCGGACAGCACGCTGCTCGTCTCCATCAACGGCCTGGCCGTGCTGTTGCTCGGCATCATGCCCAATACCCTGATGGCGGTGTGTGCGGCCTCGGTGCAGCAATCCTTGCTGCTGCCCTGATCGGGGAATCGATCGACGGACACTCCCGCTGCGGCGGGAGTTTTCATTTGTGCGGGACGTGAACGAAGGTGGACGAAAAATGGACCTGACCGAAAAGCAACTGGACAGCCGTGTGGTATATGCGGGAGGCTTCCTTGAAGTATTGAAAGACACGGTGCGATTGCCGGACGGCAGCACCAGCACGCGCGAATACCTCACCCATCCCGGCGCGGTCGCCATGCTGGCCATCCTTGACAACGGCAAGCTGTTGATGGAGCGCCAGCACCGTTACCCATGGCACTGCGATTTCATCGAACTGCCTGCAGGAAAGATCGATGCGGGCGAGGACATCCTCGTCACCGCGCAGCGCGAGCTGCTGGAGGAGACCGGCTACGTCGCCCGCGAGTGGACGCATCTCACGACGGCAGCGCCCTGCATAGGCTACTCGGATGAACGCATGGAATACTTCATCGCGCGCGGATTGACCCATCAAGGCAGCAAGCTGGACGAGGGAGAATTCCTCGAAGTGTTCGAATTGTCGCTTGATGAAGCGATGGAATGGATACGCCAGGGCAGGATCACCGACAGCAAGACCATCGTCGGTCTGTTCTGGCTGGAAAAGGTGCAGAAGGAAGGCTGGCTTGCACCAGAATAAGGCATTGCTTTGGTGCGCCATGCACTGTAATGGTGTGCTGCGCGCCATTCAGGGGACTTGCCATCCGATAAATCGCTTATAAATCAGTACGTGATAGTGCTGGCACAGTGCTTGCATGCAGGATTGCGTTTTGCACAATCTCGGAGAATGACATGGAAGAACTCAAGGTCAGTAGTGATGCACTATTCATCCTGCTCGGTGCCATCATGGTGCTCGCGATGCATGCAGGTTTCGCCTTTCTGGAACTCGGCACCGTGCGCAAGAAGAACCAGGTCAACGCGCTGGTGAAGATCCTCAGCGATTTCTCGGTCTCCACCATCGCCTACTTCTTCATCGGTTACGGCATCGCCTACGGCATGCACTTCTTCGACGGTGCCGAGACGCTGGCGCAGAAGAACGGCTACGACCTGGTCAAGTTCTTCTTCCTGCTCACCTTCGCCGCCGCCATCCCCGCCATCGTCTCCGGCGGCATCGCCGAGCGCGCAAAATTCAATCCGCAACTGGCCGCCACGTT
Organism: Sideroxyarcus sp. TK5; assembly: GCF_054601595.1. Classification (NCBI taxonomy): domain Bacteria; kingdom Pseudomonadati; phylum Pseudomonadota; class Betaproteobacteria; order Nitrosomonadales; family Gallionellaceae; genus Sideroxyarcus; species Sideroxyarcus sp. TK5. The sequence continues at coordinate 151,068 of NZ_BAAHSJ010000002.1, forward strand.
CCTGCTGGTCGGTTTCGTCTATCCCTTCTTCGAGGGCATCGCCTGGAACGGTGCTTACGGCGTGCAGGACTGGCTGGCCGCCAGCTTCGGTGCCGGCTTCCATGACTTCGCCGGTTCCGTGGTCGTGCATGCCGTGGGCGGCTGGATCGGCCTCGCCGCTGTGTTGCTGCTCGGTGCGCGCCATGGCCGTTACACCAAGGAAGGTCGCATCTCCGCGCACCCGCCTTCCAGCATCCCCTTCCTTGCGCTCGGTGCGTGGATCCTCACCGTCGGCTGGTTCGGTTTCAACGTCATGAGCGCGCAGACCATCACCGGCATCAGCGGCCTCGTTGCCGTCAACTCTCTCATGGCCATGGTCGGCGGCACGCTCACTGCGCTGTGGATGGGCAAGAACGACCCCGGCTTCGTGCATAACGGACCGCTGGCGGGCTTGGTCGCTGTGTGTGCCGGCTCCGACCTCATGCACCCCATCGGCGCACTCGTTGTCGGCGGCGTCGCCGGTGCGCTGTTCGTCGTCATGTTCACCCTCACCCAGAACCGCTGGAAGATCGATGATGTGCTCGGTGTGTGGCCGTTGCACGGCCTGTGCGGCGCCTGGGGCGGCATCGCCGCCGGCATCTTCGGCCTGCAGGCACTGGGCGGTCGCGGCGGCGTCAGCTTCATGTCGCAACTCGTCGGCACGCTGATGGGCGTAGGCATCGCGCTGATCGGCGGATTCATCGTCTACGGCGTCATCAAGAAGATCGTCGGTTTGCGCCTGGACCAGGAAGAAGAGTTCAACGGCGCCGATCTCTCCATCCACAAGATATCGGCAACCCCGGAGCGCGAATCGGGCTGGTGATCGCGCGGCACATCGTGGTCTGTATCCATGGACGGCACCCCGCTTGGGGTGCCGTCCTGCTTTGTGGCCGGCGCTACACATCCGGCAACCTTCCCCGCGCAACTGGGTAGAATGGCCGGGTCCTAACAACCCAATATGACATTCCCGAACATGATCCGAGGCAAGATCGACTTCAAGAGCGTGCCGGTGCAGGCGGGTGTCATCTCGGACATCATCAATCTCGATATCGAAGCCAGTGATTACTTCCAGCGGCTGGACGATCTGATCGGTGCCGATCAGGGCGTGGCGTCGCTGGTGCTACGGGTCGTCAATTCACCGCTCTACAGTCGCGGCAACAAGGTCGGCACCATCCCGCTGGCCATCAGCCTTCTCGGTTACAGCGTGTTGCGTTCGCTCGCACTGCTGGCCTTCAGTCGCTCCCTGTTCTCCGAGACCCGGCATGAGGCGTTCCGCCTGCACATCTGGCAGCACTCCTTGCTGACCGCGATCGCCAGCCAGCGAATCTGCCAGAGCCTGGGTGAGAGCGGGAATGGCGACGAGGCTTTCATCGCCGGGCTGATGCACGACATCGGCAAGGTGCTGATGTTCACGCAACATCCGAAGTTGTATCAGCAAGTGTTCGACCACATGTTCGCCAGCGACTGCAGCAGTGCCGAGGCGGAGCAGAGGTTCTTCGGCTTCGATCACTATCAGGTGGGGGCCGAGGCGGTCAGGGAATGGCGCTTGCCGGATCGTTTCAATGCCTACATGGGCGCGGCGCTGTCGCACGCCGTGGAGGCGAACGCCATCTCGACCAGCCTGATGGCGGCCAATGTCCTGCTCAAGTCGGCGGGCATAGGAGCCAGGGCGGTCGAGACGCCCGAAGCCAGAAGGTCAGGCCTGCAAGCATGCGGGCTGGACGATGCGTTGTGCGACAGTCTGTTGCAGGACGCATTCATCGACAGTCTCAGAGAGTCCGAGATATACAAGCTATGCATGAGCAGCTGACATGAATGACTCGGCAGTCCACACCACATCGGTCACTTCGCTGGAACACAGCATCTGGCCCGGCCTGAAGGCGGAGCTGGAACCGTCGCTGCAACGCCTGGGACTGTCGCGACTGGCGATACCGGTCATGTTGCTGCTGCACGATGCGGTCGACCTCGCGGTGCGGGCGATGCACTTCGATGCATTCCGGCGCTTGGCAGAGGACGAGTTCGGCATGCTCGCGGGCGACAACGCTGCAGACCTGGAAGCCCTGTTCAACGCCGAGGTGGGCGAACACGGTTCGCAGAACATCGCGCAATACTGCAAGGAGAACGCGCAGCAGGTGGTGGTCGGCTTCCCGCAGCAGGGGGGCGACATCCTGTCGGTCACCGTGCCCGTGGCGTGGGATGTCTCGCAGTGCGGGACACAGGGGCTGGTGGATGCGCTGGGCCTGCGCTGGCGACAGTTGCCGCCGCAGCAGGGGTCGACCGTGTGCTCCTACGCGCTCCAACCGGCCGTCCCTGACCCGTCCTCGGCGCGTAAGGGCGTGTTGCTGGATGATGCGGACAGTCGCAACAGCATGCAGCACATATGCGACAAGCTCGGCTACGGACTCATCCGCTTCTCCAGCGCGGGCGAGGTCATCGCCGTGTCGCGCGCCATGCTGGACAGCCTGCGTCTGCCTGCCGAGGCGACCGCCATCGGTGATCTGTGCACGGCCATCCCGTTCAACTTCTACAACGACGTGATCTGGGGGTTGGCGCTGAGCAGCAAGGGCGGCGTGTTCGAGAACTATCGCACGCGCGTCTATCTGCACGGCGAGGCGGGCGTGACAGCCCTGTTCAACGTCAGCGGCTATCGCGACCATGATGCGACCATCCACTCCCTGTGGCAGATCGTCTCGCTGGACGAAGGCACGACCCACCTCGGAGAAGGCTCCATCCTCAGTGAAGCGCGCATCCACAATATCACGCGCAACTATGTGCCGCAGATGGTGGAAGAAAAAGCGCGCGAGGCGGTGAAGCTGGGAAAATCGAAACTCATCAACGAGGAATGCGAGATCGCCGTGCTGTTCTGTGACATCGTCGGTTTCACCTCCTTCGTGGAAAGCAACGCCAGCAGCGAATCGATCATCAACACGCTCAACACCATCCTGCGTCGCGTATCAGGTTCGGTGCGGCGGCATCGCGGCTATATCGACAAGTTCATGGGCGACAGCGTGATGGCCATCTTCATGGAACCGGCGGACGCCATCGCCGCCGCCATCGACATGCAGAAGCATGCTGCCGACATCAACGGTCTGCGCTCGCGCGCCGGACAGGATTCGCTCAGTCTGCGCATCGGGATACATTGGGGCGAGGTCGTCATCGGCAACGTGGGCACGCCGGAACGTCTGGACTGGACGGCGATAGGTGATGTGGTCAACACCGCCTCGCGCATCGAGAAGAACTGCAACCCCGGCGCCATACTGGTCAGCCAGACCTTGAAGGATGCGGTCGATGTGGCGCAGCATCCCGAGCTCGCCTTCGGTGAGCTCTTCACCATCCACGTCAAAGGGAAACGGCAGGGCTTGTCGGTCTGCCATGTCGCGGCGACCGAGATCAAGACAAATGAACGGTGAGCTGCAATGCGTGACACTGGAACGAGGTTGAATCCACTCGACCTGCTGGCCAGCCTGTTCGATAGCGGTCGCGGTGCGTATGCGCTGGACGAGGCGGCATGGCGGGCGGCGCTGGCGTTGCCGGTGTTCGCGGGGCTGGATGCGGAGGAGCTGTCGCGCTTGCGCGGTCTGGCGCAGGGACTGTTGGCGGACAAGGCGTTCTCGGGCGCGGGCGGGCTGGAGATGGATGCGGCGATGGCGACGACCATCGCGGCGTTCGCAGCGCTGCCGCTGTTGAATCTGGAGGAAGATCGGTACGGCGGCTGGGTGGAGGTGGTGGTGTATCCGGGCGAGTTCGTGTACGACGGTGAGCAGATGGATGAGACGGGCGTGGTACATCAGGTGCGCCATGTGCGCAGCGGCGAGGCGATGGCGGGCGGGCCGCTGGTGCTGTCGTGGCAGGATGTCGAGTGGTCGGGGCGTGGCGAGGGCTTTAACGTGGTGATCCACGAGTTCGCGCACAAGCTGGATATGCGCGACGGCAGTGCGAACGGACGACCACCGTTGCATGCAGGCATGGATGCGGCTGCGTGGGCGCTCGCGTGGCAGGCGGCTTACGATGATCTTTGCCGCCGCGTGGACGGCGGCGAGGATACGCAGATCGACCCCTATGCCAGTGAGAGTCCGGCCGAGTTCTTTGCGGTGCTGTCGGAGTATTTCTTCGAGGCACCGCATGTGCTGCATGCCGAGTATCCGGCGGTGTACCGGCAGCTTGCGCAGTTCTACCGGCAGGACACGCTGGCGCGGCAGGGGCTGGCGGGTTATCGGGGATAATGCTGCGCAGCCACAACAAGGGATGGGATATGAACGAACATAACAGCGACATCGCCGAATTGACCGCGGCGCTCACCCGTTTCCGCGACGAGCGCGACTGGGCGCAGTTCCATAACCCCAAAGATTTGGCGGCTGCGCTGTCCATCGAGGCGGGCGAGCTGCTGGAATGCTTCCTGTGGAAGGCGCACGGCGAGGCGGATGTTGGGCGCGTGAAGGAGGAGCTGGCCGATGTGCTTGCCTATGCCCTGTTGCTGGCGGAGCATTACAAGCTGGATGTGAAGCAGGTGTTGCAGGAGAAGATCGCGAAGAACGCGGAGAAATATCCCGCGCATAAGGCAAAAGGCAGCGCGAAGAAGTACAACGAACTTTAGCCTGTCAGCCGCTGCCCAGCGTGCGCCCTGAACCGGGCATGTTGGTCTTGCCTTTGGGGTCGTAAAGTCCGGCGGTCTGTTCCGACGCACCGAGCAGGGCCTGCACGGCCTGCTGGTTGTAGCGCATGCGCACCTGTATCAGATCGCCGTTGGTCTTGTTCATCTGTTGCGCCTGTTTGCCAAACTTCTGGATGTCCTTCCAGACATCAAGGGCGACGGCGGCGTTGCTGCGTAGCCAAGCCTCGACCTTGCCCGGTCCGGCGGCAATGTATTGCGCACGCTGCTTCACGAGTGCGGTTAGGGCTTCGGCGGCGCGGGTCTTTTCGTTCGAGAGGTCGAGCAGGGGTTCGGTGTCGGGGGAGAGCAGGATCTGCTGTTCGCGTTCGAGCAGGCTGATAAAAGCCTGCAGCGCGGCGCGCTCTTCGGTCAGTCTGGTCTTTATCTCGGCTGCGTTCAACGCTGGCTCGCGCTGATCAGGTCGTTCACGGTCTTGAGCAGGCCGTCGGCGACCGCCCCGGCGTTGACCTGGAAGCGCCCCTCGCTGATGGCTTGTTTGATCTCGGCGACCTTCTGCGCATCCACCACCGGTGCGCTGGCGACGCTGCTCTCCAGGCTGCGCAGCTGGGCGGTGGAGGTGCCCAGATGCACACTGGTGCCTTCAGCCCCTGTCGAGGCGGGGCGGTTGCCGGTGCGGGCTGCCGGATTGCGGGTGGTGGTATCACCCACGCTGCCGGTGACCGCTTTGGTGTTGTCGATCTTCATGATGGGACTCCAACTGTTCTGGTTCGATTGTCTGTTGTATCGGTGCCGAATGCAAAAACTTTAGCGTTTTTTGAAAATATTTCTTGGGAACGCGTCATGGCTGCGCCTCCGCCATGCCTTCGGCCACCGTGATGCCGGTGATGACCTGCGAACTGGAGGTGCGGATGCGCACCATCTCACCCGCCCCGGTGTCGTTCAAGGCGATCCCTTGCTGACTGACGACGAAACCGTTGCCGCGCGCGCGCAGGGTGACGGTCTGTCCCTGGCGGATGAGTAGCGGGGCGCGCAGCATGTCCTGGCGCAGCACCTGACCCGCGCCGATCGCGAACTTGAGGGTCTTGCCGATGGCTTGTGCCGGGTCGGTGATGAGGCCGGGCCGTCCCAGTTCGCCGCGTTGCGGACTGAGGTCGGCGGAGCTCAATACCGTGCCCTGTGCCAGGGGGCGGCTGGCGACCAGCAGATCGGCGGCGACTTTTATGTCGGCTTGCAGGAACACGCTCCAGCCGGGCTGGGCGGTGCAGCGTACCCCGATGCTGGTTTTGCCGATCAGTTTGGCACCGGCCGGCAGGAAGGCTTGCAGGGTGGCGCAGGGTTCGAGTTTGAGACGGCGGTCGATTGGAGTGACTTCGATGCGGACTTCACCCGGCAGGTCCTTGCTTTGCGCCTGCGCGTAGGCGAGGGCGGCGGCACGGATGGCGGCATGGCTCTGCTGCGGCGCAGCCAGCGCCGTGCCGCCCCACAGGCAGCCGATCAGCAGGAATGAAGAAGCCAGCTGTATGTTCATGGCAGCATTGTCATCTTTTGGTGGCGGGGCGAAGGGGGGAAATAAAGCGGGTTTTTGCCGTTAATCGTCCGATTGGATGGAAAACCCCGGGACTAGTATGCGAGCCATCACAAAAGTATCGACGAAAGGCAGGGTGCTCATCATGGGCGGCAGAATAGACGAGATGTTCCAGTTCCATCAAGTGGCGCTGAATCTGCGCGCCGCGAGGCAGGAGCTGATCGCGTCCAACATCGCCAATGCGGACACGCCGAACTACAAGGCGAAGGACATCGATTTCTCCAGCGCGCTGAAAGGGGCGCTGGGGGGGGCGAGTGCCACGCTGCAACTGGAGGCGACCGCCGCCAAGCATCTGTCCGGTGGCGATGCGGGCGAGACGGTGATGGGCGCGCCGGTGCAGTACCGCGTGCCGGTGCAGCCGAGCGCGGACGGCAACACGGTGGATATGGATGTGGAGCGCGCGCAGTTCGCTGACAACGCGCTGCGCTATGAGGCGAGTGTGCGTTTCGTCAGCGGCAAGGCCAAGGACGTGCTGGCCGCGCTGCAGAATTAGGAGGATTGATCATGTCATTGTTCAATGTGTTCAACATCGCCGGTTCCGCCATGTCGGCGCAGGCGCAACGGCTCAACGTGGTGGCCAGTAATCTGGCCAACGCGGATAGCACCACCGGGCCGGACGGCCAGCCTTACAAGGCCAAGCAGGTGGTGTTCGAGACCGCGCAGCAGGCGGGGCAGGTGGGGGCGGGCGTGAAGGTTTCCGCCGTGGTGGAGGACAACTCGCCGATGAGAAAGGTGTACGATCCCAAACACCCGATGGCGGACCAGCAGGGCTATGTCACGCTGCCCAATGTGAACCCGGTGGACGAGATGGTGAACATGATCTCTGCCTCGCGTTCCTACCAGAACAACGTGGATGTGATGAACACTTCAAAATCCATGTTGATGAAGACACTCACCATCGGCCAATAAGGAGATAGATCATGGTTGATTCCGTAAACAGCAGCACGGCAGGCGCGGCAGCCACGAAGTCGCTGACCTCATCCTCGGCCGACATCGGCGCGACGCAAGACCGCTTCCTCAAACTGCTGGTCACGCAGATGAAGAACCAGGATCCGCTCAACCCGCTGGACAACGCCCAAGTCACTTCGCAGATGGCGCAATTGTCCACGGTGACCGGTATCGACAAACTCAACGCGACCGTGCAGGCCCTGAGCAGCAGCATGATGGCCAGCCAGTCGCTGCAGGCCGTCTCCATGATCGGCCATGTGGCGCTCACCGACGGCGACAGCATGGAGCTGACCAAGGGCAATGCCTACGGCGGCGTCGAATTGAAGGATCCGGCAGACAAGGTCACGGTACAGATCGCCGATGCATCCGGCGGATTGGTGCGTACCCTGCATCTGGGCGCGCAGGAGAGCGGCATCGTCGATTTCAATTGGGATGGCATGACCGATAGCGGTGACACGGCAGCGGACGGGAAATACACCTTCACCGCCGTTTCGGAACTGAGCGGCAAGAAGACCGACGTCACCACGCTGTCCTACGGGCTGGTCAACAGCGTGGCGCAGTCGAGCGGCGGCGTCACGGTCAACATCGGCAATCAGGGCGAAGTCGGCCTGAACGCCATCAGAAAAATCTTGTAAAGGGAGGACGTCATGAGTTTTCAACAAGGATTGAGTGGCCTGAACGCATCTGCCAAGCATCTGGACACGATCGGCAACAACGTGGCCAACTCCAACACCATCGGTTTCAAGCAGTCGCAAGCGCAGTTCGCCGATCTGTACGCGACCTCGCTCGCCGGTTCGGGCGCGGTGCAGGTGGGAACCGGGGTGAAGATCGCCAACGTGGCGCAGCAGTTCACCCAGGGCAACATCACCAACACCTCCAACAGCATGGATACGGCGATCAGCGGTCAGGGTTTCTTCCGCATGGTGGACCAGAACGGTGCGATCTCCTATACACGCAACGGCCAGTTCCAGCTCGACAAGACCGGCTACATCGTGAATAGCCAGGGGCATCAGTTGTCAGGCTATATGGCAACCAATGGCGTGATCACTGCAGCCCAGCCCGTGCCGCTGCAGATCGTCGCGGCCGACCTGACGCCGAATGCGACTGCCAATATCGCTGTCGGTCTCAATCTGGATTCGCGCATGGCCTTGCCGACCATCACGCCGTTCGATCCGAACAACCCGCAGACCTATAACAGTTCTACCTCGCTGACGGTGTATGACAGTCAGGGTTCAAGTCATGTGGCGTCCATGTTTTTCGCCAAGACTGCCGCCAACAATTGGAGTGCCTATCTGACCGTGGATGGCAACAAGGTCCCCGCAGCCGGTACTGCGCTGACCACGATGACCTTCAATACCAGCGGTGCGCTGACTTCACCGACGTTGCCGGTGACCTCTGCCGCCTTCAGTCCGGTGCCTGCGCCCATCTCGGTGGTGGGGGCCACCGTGGCGGCGGCGAGCACCTCCATCACCGGACCTTCCACCACCGGCTTGCTGGTGGGGGCGACGGTCACCGGTGGTGACTTGCCTGCCGGCACTACCATCACGGCGATCACCGGCCCCAACACCTTTACGGTATCCAACCCCAGCCCGGCCGGCTTTACTGCCACTACACTGAGCGTGGTGAACCCCGCCAGTGCGGGGAGCCAGACCATCAAGTTCGATTTCACCGGGACATCGCAGTTCGGCGGCAACTTTGGTGTGAACACACTGACCCAGGACGGTTTTGCTTCCGGTCGCCTGAGCGGTTTCACCACCAGCGCGGACGGCACCATCCTCGGCCGTTATACCAACGGCCAGTCGCGAGCACTGGCGCAGGTGGTGCTGGCCAACTTCACCAGCCCGCAGGGGCTGCAGCCGTTGGGCAACAACGCCTGGGCGGAGACTGCATCTTCCGGCGGTCCGCTGGTCGGCACGCCGGGTTCCAGCAGTCTGGGCGTGCTGCAGTCGTCGGCGGTGGAGGATTCCAACGTGGACCTGACCGCCGAGCTGGTGAACATGATCACCGCGCAGCGCGTGTATCAGGCCAATGCGCAGACCATCAAGACGCAGGACCAGGTGCTGCAGACACTGGTGAATCTGCGCTAAGTGAAAGGATGAGGGGAGACTGACATGGACAGGTTGATCTATACCGCGGCGACCGGGGCGAGCCATATCCTGCATCAGCAGGCGACGGTGTCGAACAATCTGGCCAATGTCAACACGCCCGGGTTCCGCGCCAGTATCGACGCGTTCCGAAGCGTGCCCTTGCAGGGCGAGGGGCTGGCGACACGTACCTTCGTGGTGAACTCCACTGCGGGCACCGATTTCACGCCGGGGGTGATGCAGCAGACCGGTCGCGCGCTGGATGTGGCGCTGGACGGCAAGGGCTGGATCGCGGTGCAGGATGCCAACGGCAACGAGGCTTACACGCGCAACGGCAGCATGCAGATGTCGCCCAACGGTGTGCTGCAGACCCGCACGGGACTGACCGTGTTGGGGGATGCCGGGCCACTCACCATCCCGCCCGACACCTCGATCACCATCGCCAAGGACGGCACCATCTCCACCGTGCCGACCACCAACCAGAAGAACGGCGTGATCGCCGTGGGTCGTCTCAAGCTCACCAATCCGCCGGAAGAGCAGATGGTGCGCGGCGAGGACGGTTTGTTCCGCACCCGCGACGGCAACCCGGCTGAAGCGGATGCCAATGTCACCGTAGTCAGCGGCAGTCTGGAAGGCAGCAACGTCAACACGGTGGAGGCCATGGTCAACATGATCACGCTGGCGCGCCAGTTCGATACGCATATGAAACTGTTGCAAAATGCGAACGACAACGCCAAGAAAGCCAGCTCGCTGCTCAATATCAACGGCTGATCCCTTCCCTGAGTCTCCCGATACCGGGCGCTAGCCCGGCTGCGATCCGCCAAATCGGGAATAAGCGCGTTTTTCTCCTTGTGTTCGCCGGATGCATTCGCCGGCAGCGGGGTAATGTGGCAAGCAAGCACAGTACACCGAAAGGACACGCATCATGATTCGCTCATTGTGGATTTCGAAGACCGGTCTGGAAGCACAGCAGACCCAGATGGACGTCATCTCCAACAACCTGGCCAATATCAATACGTCCGGTTTCAAGCGCTCGCGCGCCGTGTTCGAAGACCTGCTGTACCAGAACCTGCGCCAGCCCGGTGCGCAGTCTTCGCAACAGACACAGATCCCATCGGGCTTGCAGATCGGTACCGGTGTGCGTCCGGTGGCGGCCGAGCGCATCCACACCCAGGGCAACCTGCAGCAGACCGGCAACCAGCTGGATGTGGCGATCCAGGGGGCGGGCTTCCTGCAGGTGCTGATGCCGGACGGCACGACCGGCTATACCCGCGACGGTTCGCTCCAGTCAGATGGACAGGGGCAGCTGGTCACCGCCAACGGTTTTGTGGTGCAACCCGCTTTGACCATCCCTGCCAATGCGACCTCGATCACCATCGGCCAGGACGGCGTGGTCAGCGTCACGCAGGCCGGGTCGAGTGCGCCGGTGCAGATCGGCAGTATCCAGCTGGCGACTTTCGTCAATCCGGCCGGACTGGAGAGCATGGGGCAGAACCTGTACCTGGAGACCGCTTCCAGCGGCACCCCCAGCACCAACGTGCCGGGCACCAACGGTACCGGCACCCTGAGCCAGGGCTATGTCGAGACCTCCAACGTCAATGTGGTTGAAGAACTGGTGAACATGATCCAGACCCAGCGCGCCTATGAGATCAACTCCAAGGCCATCACCACATCCGACCAGATGCTGCAGCGGCTTGGCCAGATCTAACGAGGTGCATCATGCGTAATTTGAGTGGAGTGATCAGCGTTCTGGCAGCCGGCTGGCTGCTGGTCGGCTGTGTGCCCAGTACCAATATCCGCGAGCCCCTGACTGCGGCACCGTCTTACGACCGCGCTGTGCCGCCACCGGCCAACGGCTCTATCTTCCAGGCGGGTGTGAACGACCGTCCACTGTTCGAGGACCGCCGTGCGCGCCGGGTCGGTGATGTCGTCACCATCAGCATCGTCGAGACCACTTCTGCCACCGGCAAGTCGGGCGTCACGCAGGAGAATACCGGCAGTCTGGCAGTGACCTCGCCGGCGATCACCGGCGGCCTCTCCGGCAACAGCAGCGTCAAGACCGGCATCAAGAACGATGCTTCGGGTTCCAATACTTTCACCGGCACCTTGACCGCGACCGTCACCGAAGTGCTGCCCAACGGCAATCTGCGTGTGGCGGGCGAGAAGCAGGTCAGCATCCGCTATTCGGATGAGTACGTGCGCTTCTACGGCGTGGTCAATCCGGACGATATCAGCGGAAGCAACAGCGTGCTGTCGACCAAGGTGGCCGACGTGCATCTGGAATACAAGGGCGCGACCAATCTGGATGGCGCGGCGGTGACCAGCATGTTCGCGCGCATCTTCACCACTGTCCTGCCGTTCTAGGAGACTGTCATGAAAAGCATACTCACCCTCATCTGCGCGGCACTGCTGGGATTGGCCGCGATGCCGGCGGCGGCGGAACGTATCAAGGATCTGGCCAGCGTGCAGGGCGTGCGCGAGAACCAGCTGCTCGGCTACGGCCTGGTGGTCGGCCTCGACGGCAGCGGCGACCAGACCACCCAGACACCTTTCACCGTGCAGAGCACAATCACCATGCTGGCGCAGATGGGCGTGACCCTGCCGCCCGGCACCAGCCTGCAATTGAAGAACGTGGCAGCGGTGACGGTGACGGCTTCGCTGCCCGCGTTCTCGCGCCCAGGCCAGACCATCGATGTCACGGTCTCGTCCATCGGTAACGCCAAGAGCCTGCGCGGCGGCACGCTGTTGATGACGCCTTTGAAAGGTGCCAACGGCCAGGTGTATGCGATGGCGCAAGGCAGTCTGGTGGTGAGCGGCGCGGGCGCGGCAGCGGGCGGCAGCAAGACCGTGATCAATCACTTGAGCGTGGGACGTATCCCGGCCGGTGCCACAGTGGAGCGCGAGGTGCCGACTGCGCTGGGGCAGGGCGACTATATCTATCTGCAACTGAACACGGCGGATTTCACCACGGCCGCACGCATGGCCGACACCATCAATCGCGATGTGTCTCCCGATTTCATGATCGCCAATGCGCTGGATGCGCGCACGGTGCAGGTCTCCGCCCCGCCGGGTTTTGAGCGGGTGCAGTTCCTGTCGCGGCTGGAGAACCTTTCCGTCGATGCGGCGGCCGGCAGCGCCAAGGTGATCGTCAACGCCCGCACCGGCTCGGTGGTGATGAACCAGCAGGTCTCCCTGACCGAATGCGCAGTGGCGCACGGCAACCTGACCGTGGTCATCAGTGCCGACAATGCAGTGAGCCAACCCAATGCGCTGGCGGGGGGAGACACCGCAGCGGTCAGCAATGCCGACATCAAGATCGAGGCGTCCGGCGGCAATCTGCTGCATCTGAAGCGCGGTGTCGCGCTCGGCGATGTGGTCAAGGCCTTGAATTCCATCGGTGCCACGCCGCAAGACATGCTGGCCATCCTGCAGGCGATGAAGGCAGCCGGTGCCTTGCGCGCGGAACTTGAGATCATCTAAGGGCGGGCGATGGCACTCTCACCGGACAGTTTGAACGGACTCGCGGCGGACAGCCAGGCGCTGGACCGTCTGCGCTATCAGGCGAAACAGGCACCGGATCAGGCGCTGAAAAAAGTCGCGCAGCAGTTCGAGATGGTGTTCCTCAACATGATGATGAAGAGCATGCGTGAGGCGACGCCGCAGGACGGTATGATGGACAGCGAGCAGACCAAGCTGTTCACCGGCATGCTGGACCAGCAGTTGGCGCAGGAGATGTCCAAGCGCGGCGTGGGCTTGGCGGATGTGATGGTGCGCCAGTTGAGCGGCCAGCAACCCGTCGTCGTCGCACCGGCTCCGGCCGCTGTATCTTCCGCTTATCAGCCTATGACGCAGCAAGGTTTCATCGAGCGCATGCAGCCGCATGCCGAGCGTGCCAGCCGAAAGACGGGTGTGCCGGCCGATTTCATCATGGGGCAGGCGGCGCTGGAGAGCGGATGGGGCAAGCGCGAGATCAGGAATGCCGACGGCAGCAGCAGCCATAACCTGTTCGGCATCAAGGCCGGCAGCGACTGGAAGGGCAAAGTCGCGGAAGTGACAACCACCGAATATGCCGACGGCGTCGCCAGCAAGCAGGTTGCCCGTTTCCGGGCCTATGATTCCTATGCCGATTCCTTCCAGGACTATGCCCGCCTGCTGAGCGAGAATCCGCGCTATGCGGGTGCCTTGGGTCAGTCGAATGCGGTAGACTTCGCCCAGTCGCTGCAGAAAGCCGGCTATGCCACCGATCCGCGCTATGCCGACAAGCTGGCGGGGGTGATCGGCAGTATCAGCACAAAGGCCTAAAGTATTTTGGCGACCTGCCGATAAACTAGGCGAAGGATCGTCAGGAGAGTCACATGGCTTCAGTCTATAACATCGGTGTCAGCGCGCTAAAGGTGGCCCAGGCGGGCATCAGCGTTACCACGCACAACATCGCCAATGCGAACACGCCGGGTTATTCGCGGCAGGAGATCATCCAGGGCACACAGATATCGCAGAACCTGGGCCAGGGGTATTTCGGCTCGGGTGCGGATGTGATCGGCATCACGCGCCAGTACAGCGACTTTCTCGGTGCGCAGCTCACTGCGGCACAGACCCGTTCCAGCAACCTGTCGACCCAGTACGACCTGTCGGTGCAGGTCAGCAACCTGCTGGGTGACGCCGACGGCGGTTTGAACACCGCCCTGCAGGACTTCTTCGCATCGGCCAACACGGTCGCCAACTCGCCCGAATCACTGGCCGTGCGGCAGACCCTGATGGGCAGCGCGCAGTCCCTGAACAACCGCATGCACACGCTGAACAGCCGTCTGGTCGAGATCCGCGACAGCCTGAACGGGCAGATCAGCAACAGTGCCAACCTTATCAACAGCTATGCCAAACAGATCGCCGCCTTGAACGACAACATCGTCAAGGCGCAGGCGCAGGGCGGGCCGGCTCAGTTGCCGAACGACCTGCTGGACCAGCGCGACTATCTGGTGTCGCAGCTGAGCCAGGAGATCGGGGTCACCAGCGTGAAGCAGGTGGATGGTTCGATGGACGTTTTCATCGGCAACGGCCAGTCGCTGGTGATCGGCACCCAAGTGTCCTCGGTACAGGTCACGACCTCGGCAACCGATCCCAGCACGCTGGAATTGGCCTATGTCAGCAGCAAGGGGGCGATCAGCCGCATCCCGCAGGATGCATTGCAGGGCGGCAACCTCGGCGGTTATCTGACCTTCCGTGACACCATCATGGATCCGGCCCGCAACGCTTTGGGCCGCATCGCCATCGGTATCGCCGACACGTTCAACACCCAGCATCAGCAGGGGCAAGACCTGGCCGGTGCCCTGGGCGGGAAATTCTTCAGCATCGCTACGCCTCAAGTCGCGGCAGCGACCACCAATGTGGGCAACTCCACCGTGGCTGCGACCATCGCCGATCCGGGTAAACTGACCACGGACGATTACCTGCTGCAGTTCGACGGCACGGCTTACACCCTGTTCAACCGCACCACCAATACGGCAGTCCAGTCGTTCACCCCGGCTGCTTTGGCTACGCCGCAGACCGTGGCCGGTACCGGCATCACCCTGCAGCTGACAGCGGGGTCGGTTGCCGATGTTTCCGGTGATTCCTATGTGATCCGTCCCACGGTGGCGGGTGCGCGCGATTTCGGCCTGCTGGTCACCGACCCGGCCAAGATCGCAGCCGCCAACCCTGTCCGTAGCAATGCACCCATCACCAATCTGGGCAACGCGACCATCGCACAGCCCACACTGGCGGGGACGCTGCCGCTGAATGCCAACCTGCAACAAGCGATCACCATCACTTTCACCAGTGCCACCAGCTACACGGTGAGCGGGACCGGTGCGCCGGCGGGAGCGCAGACCTACACCAGCGGGGCGGACATCACCATCAACGGCTGGACCACGAAAATCACAGGCACCCCCGCCGCGGGTGACACGTTCAGCGTCACGACCAATACCAACGCGTCCACTGACGGCAGCAACATGCTGAAGCTGGCGCAGCTGCAGACGGCCAATACGCTGGTCAACGGCACGACCAGCTACCAGGGGGCCTATGGTCAGCTGGTGTCGCAGGTCGGCACGCAGACGCGCGAACTGGAAGTGACCAGCAAGGCGCAGGCCACCATGCTGGCGCAGGTGACCAAATCGCAGCAGTCCGTATCCGGCGTCAATCTGGACGAGGAAGCCGCCAATCTGCTTAAATACCAGCAGGCATATCAGGCTGCGGCGAAGGCCATGGCGATCTCGCAATCCATGTTCGATTCATTGCTGCAACTGGGAGGTTAATCATCATGCGCATCAGTACCAGCACACTGTTCAGTGAAGGCGTGACGGCCATGCAGCAGATGCAGAACAATCTGGCCCGCACCAATCTGCAGATCGCCACCGGTCAGCGCATGCTGTCGCCTGCGGATGATCCGGCGGCGGCGGCGCGCGCCATCGAGCTCAACCAGTCGGATGCCTCCAACACCCAGCTCGCGGCGAACCGTACGGCAGCGGCGAACACGCTCGCACTGGCGGAAGGGGTCCTGTCCGGTGTCACATCGGCACTGCAGGACCTGAAGAGCATCGGCGTGGAAGCGGGCGGTGTGATGACCAATGCCACCAGCATGAAAGGTATCGCCACCACCTTGCGCGGCCGCATGCAGGAACTGCTGGGGCTGGCGAACAGTACCGACGGTGTCGGCAACTATCTGTTCTCGGGCGGTCAGGGCAAGGTCAAACCCTTTGTCACGACGGCGACGGGTACGACCTATCAGGGCGACGATGTGCAGCGTCAGGTACAGGTGAGCGCCTCGCGCCAGATGGCCGCGACCGAAGCCGGTTACGATATCTTCATGCGGGTCCGCAACGGCAACGGCTCGTTCCAGACTTCTGCGGGCACGGGTAACACCGGCACCGGCATCATCGACCAGGGGCAGGTGCTGACCGCGCCGTTCAACGGCAACAGTTACCGGGTGACCTTCACCAGCGCGACGACCTTCGATGTGCAGAACCTGACCTCCGCGACTACGGTTTCTACCGGCAACACCTATGTCAGCGGCCAGGCGGTCACTTTCGACGGCATCCAGTTCGAGATCAGCGGCGCACCCGCATCGGGGGATACCTTCGATGTGAAGCCCAGTGCCAACAAGAACGTGTTCGACACGCTGAATGACTTCATCGCGCTGGCGGATGCGCCGCCTGCACCGGGCGATGCCCAGGCTGCCGCAAAATTCAACCAGGGGCTGCAACAGGTCCTGGCATCGCTGGACCAGGCCATGAACAGCGTGTTGTCTTCGCGTGCCACCATAGGCGGCCGTCTGCGCGAGATAGATTCCCTGCAGGCCACCGGCGAATCACTGGGGTTGCAATACAAGAACACGCTGTCGAAGATACAGGACACGGACTATATCCAGGCAGTGACCGACCTGAACAAACAGCAACTTGCGTTGCAGGCGTCGCAACAGTCCTTCGCCCGCGTTTCGCAGCTGTCGCTGTTCGATTACCTGCGTTAGGGATCACCTTCTCGGCATTACGGCACACGGAGCGATCCGTGTGCCGTTTTACTTTGTGCTTTCAGAGCGGGGCGGGGACGGGGCGGCCGCCGAGTTGCAGCATGATGCGGCCGACGGTATCCAGCGCCTGGTGGAACATGTATTCCAGCAGCGGGGCGAGGAACGGAAGCACCAGTGCCAGCACGATGAAGCCGACCCCGATGGTGATGGGGAAGCCGACGGCGAAGATGTTCAGTTGCGGCGCGCTGCGGGTGAGCACACCGAGCGCCAGATTGGTGATCAGCAGGGCGGCGATGAGCGGCAGCGAGAATTGCAGCGCGTAAGCGAAGATGCTGCCGCCCCATTCCGCCGCCGTGCGGAACGCGCCTGCCGACGGTAGCGTGCCGGCGATAGGGAAAGACTGGAAGCTGTCGGCCAATGCGGCCAGCATGTACAGATGCAGGTCCATGGAGATGAAAGTCAGAGCCACGATGATGCCGAGGAACTGCGCCAGCACCGGACGGATGGTGGAGTTCTGCGGATCGAAGAAGTTGGCGAATCCGAGGCCCATCTGCATGCCCGCGATATCACCGGCCATCTCGATGGCGGCAAAGATCAGGCGGATCGAGAATCCCATCATCAGGCCGGCCACCATCTGCTGCAGCAGGATCAGGATGCCTTCGGCCGAAGCCGGGTCGGGCAGGTCATGCAAGTCCAGTGTGGGGGCGATGACGACGGTGAAGATGGCCGCCAGCCCGACCTTGATGCGTATCGGTACTTGGCGGTTGCCGATCACCGGCGCGCTGGCGATCAGCGCCAGCACCCGCGCCATGGGGTAGATCAGCATGGCGATCCAGGCGGTGAGCTGGGCGCTGGTGAAACTGATCACACGCTCAACCTATGATGTAGGGGATGCTGCCGTACAGTCGGGTGATGTATTCCAGCATCAGGTTGACCATCCAGTGGCCGGCGAACAGCAGGGCGGCGAAGATGCCGAACACCTTGGGGATGAACGATAGTGTCATCTCGTTGATCTGTGTCGCAGCCTGGAAGATGCTGACGGCGAGACCGATGGCAAGGGCTGTCAGCAACATGGGTGCCGACAATATCAGGGTAAGTTCGATGGCCTGTTGGCCTATGGTCATCACGCTTTCGGGGGTCATGGGACACCTCTTTCAGAATTGTCAGGTATAGAAACTTTGCACCAGCGAGCCGATCAGCAGGTTCCAGCCGTCGGCCAGCACGAACAGCATGATCTTGAACGGCAGCGAGATGGTGGCTGGGGACAGCATCATCATACCCATCGACATCAGCACGCTCGCCACCACCATGTCGATGATCAGGAAAGGGATGAAGATCATGAAGCCGATCTGGAAAGCGGTCTTCAATTCGCTGGTGACATAGGCGGGCACCAGGATCTTCAGCGGGATGTTCTCCGGGCTCTCCAGTTCCTCGCTGTTGGAGATGCGCACGAACAGGGCCAGATCGGCTTCGCGTGTCTGGCGCAGCATGAATTCCTTGAGCGGTGCGCTGCCTTTTTCGTAGGCCGTCTCCAGGTTCATCTTGTTCTGGCTGTAGGGCAGGTAGGCCTCGTTATAGATCTTTTCCAGCACCGGCGACATCACGAAGAAGGTGAGGAACAGCGACAGGCCGATCAGGACCTGTGTCGGCGGAGATGAAGGTGTGCCGATGGCGGAGCGCAACATGGCCAGCACGATGACGATACGCGTGAAGGCGGTCATCATCAGCAGGATGGCGGGCAGGAAGGTGAGCGACGTGATCAGGATCAGCGTCTGCAGGCTCAGTGTGTAGGTCTGTCCGCCGCCGGCAGCCGGTGTGCTGGTGATCGCCAGCATGCCCGCTTCGGCCGCATGCGCGACCGGCATGCCCAGGCACAATGCGAAGAGCAGGAACAGGACGCCCCGCAGGGACGAGCGGCTAGCCATTGCGCTTCTCCATGTGCTGTCTGAGCCAGCTCTGGAACGATCTTTCAGGGACACCGGCGCCCGTTGGAGCGCTTTCCGGGATGCTGCCTTTGGGCATGGTATGCAGGGCACTCACCTGTCCCGGTGCCACACCGACCACCAGCCAGGTGTCGTTCACTTCGACCAGCACGATGCGTTCGCGCTGGCCGACCGCGATGCCGCTCACCACCTTGAGTGCACTGAGGCCGCCGTGAGCAGGGTGGTTGATGCGTTTCAGGAACCATGCCACCGCCATCACGGCCGCCAGTACCAGCAACAGGCTGACGATCACCTGCAGCACGCTGCCGGACGACACACCGGCGGGCGGCGGGGGCGGGACGTAGGCATTGCGCGCGGCATCCGCCGCATGGGCGAGCGCAGAACAGGATGCTGCGAACAGGGCAGCAAGCAGACGGGTGAGCATGGTTGTGTCCTGGTTTATTTGTTGATGCGGCGCAGTCGTTCCGACGGCGTGATGATATCGGTCAGGCGGATACCCAACTTGTCGTTCACCACCACCACTTCGCCCTGTGCGATGAGGAAGCCGTTGATCAATACGTCCAGCGGTTCGCCGGCCATACCCGCCAGTTCCACTACCGAACCCTGTGCCAGTTGCAGCAGGTTCTTGATCGGCATCTTGGTACGTCCCAGCTCCACGGTCAGCTGCACCGGGATGTCCAGGATCATGTCCAGATCGTTGTGCGCGGTCGCGCCGCCTTCCGCGCCGAATTGTTCAAATACATGCGGTTGAGCCGCCGGTGTCTCGACAGCGGCTTGTTCGGCCATCGCGGCACCCCAATCATCGGCGCTGATCGCGTCTTCTGTTGTGTCTTCAGCCATTTTTTCCTCCAGTTTGAGATTCGCCCGTATCCGTCTTCACCATACGCTCGACCTTCAATGCATAGTGCGAGTTGGATATGCCGTATTTGCATTCCATCACCGGCACGTTATCCACCATCACGCTGACATTCTCGGGCACGTCCAGCGGGATGACATCGTTGACTTTCATGCGCAGCACATGATCCAGCGTGGTCGAAGCATGGCCGAGGATGGCATTGAGCTCGATCTCCGCGGACTGGATCTGCTTGGACAGCATGTGCAGCCAGCGCTTGTCGGCGATGACGTGGTCGCCCTGCATGGTGCTGTAGAGCAGTTCGCGTATCGGTTCGATCATCGCGTACGGCATGCACACATGGATGGAGCCGCCGACGCCGGTGAACTCGACCTCGAAGGTGGTCACCACCACTACCTCGTTGGGGGTGGCGATGTTGGCGAACTGCGGATTGACTTCGGAGCGCAGGAACTCGAAGTCCAGCTTGTAGACCGGCTCCCAGGATTTCGCATAGGCTTCGAACAGCACATCGAGCAGTTTCTGGATGATGCGATGCTCGGTCTGCGTGAATTCTCGCCCTTCGACGCGGGTGTGGAAGCGGCCATCGCCGCCGAACAGGCTATCCACCACCATGAATACCAGATTGGGGTCGAAGATGAACAGCGCGTTGCCGCGCAACGGTTTGACCTGCACCAGGTTGAGGTTGGCCGGCACCGGCAGGTTGCGGATGAATTCGGAGAACTTCATCACCTTGACCGGGCCGACCGACACTTCCGAAGAACGATGGATGAAGTTGTACAGCGCGATGCGGAACAGTCGTGCGAAGCGCTCGTTGATGATCTCCATGGTGGGCATGCGCCCACGTACGATGCGCTCCTGCGTGGCCATGTTGTAGGAGCGGACACCTCCGGCTTCCGAGTCGTCCTTGACTTCCTCGGTCTCACCCGTGACGCCCCGCAGCAGCGAGTCGACTTCGTCCTGGGATAAGAATTCGCTCATGGCCTCACGATCCTCTACTGGATGATGAAATCGCTGAACAACACATCCACCACACCGGTGGTCTTGGGTTCTTTGGGGGCAGCCGGAGCAGGTGCTGTCGCGGCCGGCGCAGATTCCCCATGCGCTGCCTCGCTGTGTGCAGTCTCGCCGTGCGCGGCGGTAGCGTGCGCTGCAACGGGAGCCTCGATCTTATAGCCGAGGATGCCGTCCACTTCCGCGATCACCTGTTCGACCAGCATGGCCTTGCCTTCGGAGCTCACCAGCTCGGAAGGTTTCTTGCTGGATAGCAGGAACAGCAGTTTGCTGCGGATCTCGGGCATCGCATTCTTGATCTTGAGTTCCAGCTCGGGTTCCATGATCTTAAGTGTGATGCCAGCCTGCAAGTATTGGTCGCCTTCCTCTCGTTGCAGATTGACCGTGAACTTCTCGCCCAGCGGGATGAACTTGGGTTCCAGCACAGGAGCCGGCTTGTGCTCTTCAGCGGCATGCTCGGCGGCTGGCGCACTTCCCTTGGTGAAATACCAGCCTGCACCGCCGGCGATGATGAGCACCAGCAGGCCGATCATGATGATCAGCAGTTTGCTGCTCTTCGCGGGCGCTGGTGCGTCCTCTGCGGGAGCGGCTGGTGCTGCGGGCTTTGCGGGTTTTGACGCCATCTCTGTTTCCTTTCCTGTTGATGATGATTATGCGGAAGGCAAAGCTTACACCATCAATCGAATAAGACAGAAATCCGGGCGTATTTCAGGGTTCAGGCGAAAGTGTCCACCATGCCGTCGTGGCGGCTCAACCGTGTGGTCACCGGTAATGGTGTCTCGTCGGCCCCATGTGCCCCAACGGCGCTGTCGTCGCCCCGGGCAGCGCCAGCCTGGCCGCGTTGCTGCTGTTCGCGCGGTGCCTGATCACTGACTGTGGTGTTGCCCAGCGAGATGCCGCTGTCGGCCAGCATGTCACGCAGACGCGGGATGGATTGCTCGATGGCATCCCGCACTGCAGCGTGGGCCGAAGTGAACTGCAGGGTAGCCTGGTCGCCGTTGAGTTTGAGCGAGATTTCCAGCGGCCCCAGCTGTGCCGGATTCAGGTGCAGTTCGGCGCTTTGCGAACGCTGGGTCGCGATCCATGTCACCTTCTGGCTGAAATCGTCCGCCCATTGCGGCTGGTTCAAAGGTGTGGCGATAGCGGCCTGTGTCACAGCGGGTGCCGCTACTGGGGGCGTGGCGGCCAGCGCGTTGGGGATGCCGGTCGTGGCGGTCGTAGTGGTCGAGGCCTGGATGATGGTGTCCGGCTTGGTGGTTGCGGCGGGGATGCCAGCCTTCTTCCCGGCTTGCAGCGCGGCAACGAATGCCGAGTCGGCTACCGGGTCTGGTTTGGCGGCACGCATCTCGCGCACTTCATGGGTCTCGACTTGCTTGCCAACCTTGTTGTTGGCGGGCGCGGTATCCGGTTTGACCTCGCCTGCCACGTCGGGCAGGGCGCGGCGTGTGGCTGGATCGCTTGGCTCCACGTCTCCCCGCAACGCGGTGATGGCGGGTGCCACGGCATTAGTTGCGGCTGCAGCCGCAACCGCATCTTTCTGTGTCATCCCGGCCAAACGGCGATCCTGTTGCAGCAGGCTGGCCAGCAGATCGGCCGGGACCGCAATGCCGTCTGGACGCAACTCGGTAGCAAGCGCTGGCAGCGATGCGTTCGGATCGGCAAGCGATGCGTCGCCCTCCTCAGGTGCGAGCGTCTTCAGGAGCGCGCTCTTGAGGTCGCGGCCTTGCGGGCTCAACTGTTTGGCCAGCAACTCGCCGAATGGTGCAGAGCCGGTGGAGAGGTCTTCGGCAACGGGTGCATTGTTGCCGGGTCTTGCGGCATCGATCTTGCCGCTGTTCGGTGTCTGGCTGCTGAGGATGGGCAGGCTGCTCATGGTCGTTCTCCCTGTCAATTCTTGCGGTCGGTGCGATGCAGGGCGGAGAAGCGTCCGCTCTGTTCATCCTGTTGGCGCTGGTCGGCTTTGGCTTCCAGTTTCTTCTCGTTGTCGGCATGGCGTTGTGCCAGCGCGTCGAACGATTTCATCTTGCGCGTGGTGTCCATCAACTCCCGGCGGCCGGTCTGCACCGAAGAGCCGGCTCTTGCGATCTCGGCCTGCTGTTGCTGGATCGCCTGATCGAGACGTTCGATGAAGCGCTGGAAGTTCTGCATGTCCATCGGCGACATGCCCTGTCTGGCGGCTTCCTCGAACTGGGCGGCGTAGTCGCGACGGTATTGTTGCAGCGCGGCCATTTTGGCCTGCGCATGTTGCTGTTGCTGGTTGAGTTTGCCCAGTTTGCGTGTGGCCGCATCGTTCTTCTGATGAGCCAGGTCTACCAGGGGCGACAATGTGAAGGGTTTGGTCATGGCGATCTTCATCTATTGGCGGCGAACAAGGTCGAGAACTGCGCCTGACATGAACTATACGCTTCTGCCTGGTACATGCCTTGTTTGAGGAAGCTTTCCATTTCCGGATAGCGTGCGATCGCCTCATCCAGCAAGGGGTCGCTGCCGGCGACATAAGCCCCCACGCTGACCAGGTCGTGGTTGCGCTGGTAATGCGCATACAAGCGTTTGAAATGCTGCACCTGCGAGAATTGCTCCTCGCTCACCAGATGACTCATGGCGCGGCTGATCGAGGCTTCGATATCGATGGCCGGATAGTGTCCCGCCTCGGCCAGGCGTCGCGACAACACGATGTGGCCATCGAGGATGGCGCGCGCGGAGTCGGCGATCGGGTCCTGCTGGTCGTCGCCCTCGGTCAGCACGGTATAGAAGGCAGTGATGGAACCGCCGCCTTCGGCGCCGTTGCCGGCGCGTTCCACCAGTTGCGGCAGCTTGGCGAACACAGAGGGCGGATAGCCCTTGGTGGCGGGCGGTTCGCCGATGGCCAGCGCGATCTCGCGTTGCGCCATGGCGTAGCGGGTGAGCGAATCCATGATCAGCAGCACGTTCTTGCCCTGGTCGCGGAAATATTCGGCGATGGTGGTGGCATAGGCCGCACCTTGCATGCGCAGCAGCGGGCTGACGTCGGCCGGGGCAGCGACCACCACGGAGCGCTTCAGGCCTTCCTTGCCGAGGATGTCGGTAATGAATTCCTTCACTTCGCGGCCGCGTTCGCCGATCAGCCCGACCACGATCACGTCGGCGCTGGTATAGCGCGCCATCATGCCGAGCAGCACGCTCTTGCCCACGCCGGAGCCGGCGAACAGGCCCATGCGCTGACCGCGCCCCACGGTGAGCAGGCTGTTGATGGCGCGCACGCCGACATCGAGTGCTTCGTTGATGGCTGCGCGTTCCAGCGGGTTGATGGGGCGGCTCTGCAGGGCGGCGCTGCCGCTTTCCTGCAGCGGGCCGTATTGGTCGAGCGGGCGGCCTGCGCCGTCCAGCACGCGACCGAGCAGGTGATCACCCACCGGCAGATGGCGTGCCAGGTCGGCGGTGCGGCGACGCAATGGTGCCTGTTCGCCGATCCGGTAGGGTGGGCGCACATGTTCCACCGGCACCACGCGAGCGCCCGGCACCAGGCCGTGCACATCGTTCTCCGGCATCAGGAACAGCTTGTCGCCGGCGAAACCGACCACTTCGGCTTCGATGCGGTTGTTGGGAAGTTCTATCCAGCAGGTGCTGCCCACCGCCATGCGCAGGCCGACCGCTTCCATCACCAGTCCGGTGACTTTGGTCAGGCGGCCGCTGACCAGCAAAGGCGCGCTCTGCACTGCCATCTGGCGATGGATCTGCAGTGCGTCTTGCCAGCGCTGTTGGTGGGCGGTCTGCATGCTCAATCCTCCTCGGCTTTCACCAGCCAGGGAGCGTCCTGCCCCATGGCCGCGATCACGCGCGACCAGCGCGCAGCCAGCGTGACATCGACCTGGCTGTTGGCCGTTTCAAGGCGCGCGTCGCCGCGCGCCATGCGCACGTCTTCCAGTATCTTCCAGCCGGTATGCGCGAGCTGTTCTCCCATGCGTGTGCGCAGCATGGCGGCATCCTCGGGATTCAGAATCACATGCGCCGCCTGATTGAACACCGGCAGGCTGCCGATGGCTTCGCGCACCGCTGCCTGCAACAGCTCCGGCTGTACCTTGATGGTCTGCTGGATCACCTGGCGTGCGACATCCAGCGCCAAGCCGGTGAGTTCCTGCACCACCAGATCGTCGATCTGCTGGCTCAGTACATTGGCGAGTTCGACCAGGTGCTGGTTCTCCTGCGCGGCCTGCTGCAGGCCGTCGGCGTAGCCGCGCTGGCGGCCTTCCGCATAGCCCGCTTGTGCGGCTTCCTCGCGCGCCTGCTGCTGCATCTGCTCCAGCTCGACGGCGGTCGGCAGGCTGGCTCGCACGCTGTGGTGCCCGGTTTCGAACGCAGGCAGCTCCCAGCGTTGCCAGGCGGTGAGTGAATCTTCGGCACGGGTGGCGAAATCAGACATACGCGTCTTCTCCCTTGCCGCCCAGCACTATCTGGCCTTCGTCGGCCAGACGGCGCACGACCTTGAGGATCTCCTTCTGCTCGGATTCCACTTCGCTGAGCTTCACCGGGCCCTTGGCTTCTAGGTCCTCGCGCAGCATCTCGGCCGCGCGTTGCGACATGTTCTTGAATATCTTCTCGCGCATCTCTTCGCTGGCCCCCTTGAGGGCGACGATCAGCGATTCGGACTGCACTTCGCGCAGCACCAGCTGGATACCGCGGTCGTCCACTTCCAGGATGTCCTCGAACACGAACATCTCGTCCATGATCTTCTGTGCCAGCTCGGCATCGTGGCTGCGCACCGATTCGATGATCTCTTCCTGTGTGCTGCCGATGTAGTTGAGGATCTCGGCGGCGGTCTTGATGCCGCCGCGTATGCTCTTCTTCGCCAGCGCGTTGCCGGACAGCAGCTTGGTCAGCACGTCGTTCAACTCGTGCAGCGCGGTCGGTTGCACGCTATCCAGTGTGGCGATGCGCAGCAGCACGTCGTTGCGCGTGCGCTCGGTCAGTTTGGTCAGCACGGCAGAGGCCTGGTCGGGTTCCAGATGCACCATGATGGTGGCGATGATCTGCGGGTGTTCATTGGCGACCAGGTCGGCCACCGAATCCGGGTCCATCCACTTCAGGCTCTCGATGCCGCTGGTGTCGCTGTTGTGCAGGATGCGGTCGAGCAGTCCGGCGGCCTTGTCGTCGCCCAGCGCCTTGTTCAGCATGTCGCGGATGTAGCCGCTGGAATCCATGCCGATGGTGGTCTTTTCCGAGGCGCTGGTGTGGAACTCGTCGAACACGTTGGCGATCTGTTCGCGCGACAGGTTCTTCAGTGAGACCATGGCGGAGCTGATCTTTTGCACTTCCTTGGGCTCCAGATAGCGCATCACCTCGGCGGCCTCGTCGGCACCGAGCGTCATGAGCAGGATCGCGCTCTTGTTTACGCCTTCGTCGCTCATTCTTTATTCACCCATTCCTTGACCACCGTGGCGACGATCTTGGGGTCGTCCTTGGCCAGTTGCTTGGCGATCTGCAAATTGTTCTCGTAGGCATGGGCCGCCGACATCGGCTGGCCGTAACCCATGTTGCCACCTTCCTCGCTCTCACCACCGCCGGCATGTTCGGGGGTGGGGCTGAATTCTGCCGCCGACTTGAAGGCCGGTCGGATGATGCCGAACAGCAGGAAGAAAACGCCGCCGATGATCAGCAGATATTTGACGATATCCTTGGCCAGTTCGATGATCTCCGTCTGCTTCCAGATGGGGATCTCGGGCAGTGCTTCGGTCGTGTCGTTGAAGGCACTGTTGAGCAGGTTGAGCGTGTCGCCGCGCTGATCTTCGAAACCGACCGCTTCCTTGATGAGCGAGGCGATCTGCGCCTTCTCCTGTTCGGTGTACGGTGTGGACACGATCTTGCCGTCCTTGTCCGCCACGTTGCGGTTGTTCAGTACCACGGCGACCGACAGGCGCTTGATGTTGCCGGTGGGAAGCTTGGTGTGCTGGATGGTGCGGTCCACCTCATAGTTGGTGGTCTGGGCCTTGTGCGTCTTGTCGGCTGCGGGCGCATTGGCCCCGGTGGCCGGGAGGGCAGTGGCGGGCGACACGATTGGCGCGGTGGCCGGTACCGGCGGCTGGTTGGTCAGCGCACCCGGAACGCCGCCGGCCGTTCTCACGCCATCCAGCGCTTCCGTGCTTTGCATGCTGCGCACGGCGGCCTGGTTGGGCGGCTGGTTCGGCTTGTAGAGTTCCGAGGTCTGTTCGGTGGTGGTGAAGTCCAGGCTGGCGGTGACCTGCGCGCGCACGTTCTGGATGCCGGTGATCGGGCTCAGGATGTCCTCGATGCGCTTCACGTAATCCAGCTCGATCTGGCGCACATATTTCAGTTGCGAAGCATCCAGTATCTGGTGGTTGCCATCGCGCGCGGCGGAGAGCAGGGTGCCGCTCTGGTCCACCACGGTCACGTTCTGCGCCGGCATGTTGGGGACGCTGCTGGAGACCAGATGCACGATGGCATTGACCTGGCCTTCGTCCAGCGAGCGGCCGGCATACAGCGACAGCACCACCGAAGCGGTGGGTTTTTGCTTGTCCTTCACGAATACGCTGGGTTTGGGGATGGCCAGGTGGATGCGGGCATTGGCGACGGAGGCCATGGATTGCACCGAGCGTGCCAGTTCGCCTTCCAGGGCACGCTGGAAGTTGACCTGTTCCAGGAACTGGCTGGTGCCGAACTTCTGGTTCTCCATCAGTTCGAAGCCGGTCGTGCCGCCCTTGGGCAGCCCCTGCGCGGCCATCTTCAGGCGCACTTCGTGCACACGGTCTGACGGCACCATCAGCGCGCCGCCGCCCTCGGCGAACTTGTAGGGGATGTTCTGTTGCTGCAGGGACTCGATGACCGCGCCGCCGTCACGCTCGGACATGTTGGCATACAGAACGCGGTAATCCGGGGTCTGCCCCCACATCCATAGTCCCGCCAGCAGCGCGACCGTTGCCGCGACAGCGACCATCAGTCCCAGTTTCTGCTGGCTGGGGATGCCCAGCAGCAGTTGCGCCATCGATGGATTGTTGATGTTCGTAGTAGCCATACTGTTCACCTTGTTCATGCACCGCTTCTAGAAGGTTGTGGCCGGAACCGGTGGTCCTGCCCGTACCTACACTCGTTTTACGATGCGGATTATCTGCCTGTCGAGCAAGTCCGGTCTGTGGAAAAGCGGGGGAATTCCGGCGTTATTCGGCTTTAAACCGCCATCCTGGCCCTGTTACTGTGCCGCCATCGGTCAATGCGCGCAAGCCGCGCCAGGTAAAAGGAGGTGCCCCATGAGCATGAACGTGAGCAATGTAGACAATCTGCTGTCCCAGATGCAGGCGGCCGTCGCGGCCGCCCAGGGTAACGCCTTATCCGCCCCGAAGGCCACCGGCGCTGCCGGAGCTGTCGACTTCGCCAATGTGCTGAAGTCATCGCTGGATGGCGTGAACCAGATGCAGCGCGAGTCCGATGCGATGCAGAAGGCCTTCATACTGGGAGATGACAAGGTCAGCTTGAGTGATACCATGATCGCCATGCAGAAAGCGAACATCTCGTTCCAGACTGCCGTGCAGGTGCGAAACAAGTTCGTGGCGGCCTATAACGACATCATGAACATGCAGGTGTGAGCGCTGAAACCTGCTCTTTCAGGGGGGGGACGAGTTTCGGTTGCCACTCATAAATGGTTGGCCAATATATCTATTGAGATATCCATACAGGAAGCCGGGATGCAGACGATAGAGCAGATATTGCAAAAAGCGGTCGCTCACCATCAGGCAGGCGACCTGCAAGAAGCAGCGCAGGGCTATCAGGCCGTTCTGCAGGCTGAGCCGGAACATCCGAAAGCAAATCACAATCTGGGCGCAATATATGTGGAGCTGATGCAGCCGGCCGATGGGTTGCCATTCTTCCTGGCCGCACTCAATGCCGACCCCGTACACGGCCAATACTGGCTAAGTTATATCCACGCGTTGCAACAATCAGGTCAGTCCGATGTTGCGCAAGAGGTCCTTGCCATAGCACGCCAGCATGGTTTGAGCGGAGATGATGTCGATGCCCTGGAGGTGAGTTTGCACGTTGGGCAGACTGACTCGAAAGCCTTGCCATCAGTATTCTGTCCTGTTTGTGGCAGTGATCAGGCCTCTTTTCTGCCACTTCCCGATTTTTACCGCGAAAATGCTCGCCTTCACGGTTTCGAGCGTTTTGGTCAGGGCGAGATGATCTCGCTGGAAAAATATTCATGTAATCGTTGCGGTGCCTCTGATCGCGAACGCCTTTATGCACTGTGGGTGGATCAGCAACTGGAAAAGAATCTATTAAACCGCTCGGGCAAGGTGATGCATTTCGCTCCTGAGCCGGCACTATCGAAAAAGCTCAGGCAGTTGTTTATCGATTATGAGACTGCAGATTTCGGAATGGAGACGGTCGACTACAAGGTCGACATCCAGAACCTGCCATTTGCCAACGGAAGTTACGATTTTTTCATTTGCAGCCATGTTCTGGAGCATGTGGAAAGTGATGATCTGGCGATCGGTGAACTTTACAGGATCACCAAGCCCGGGGGATGTGGCATCCTTGTCGCACCGATCAGCCTGGGGCTGGAAAGAACGCTGGAAGATCCCGGCGTGACCGACGAGGCCGGTCGTTGGCGACTATTCGGTCAAAACGATCATGTCAGGCTTTATGCACATGATGATTATGTAAACAAGATACGCAGGCACGGCTTTCAAGTGACTGAGCTTGGCGAAGAGTACTTCGGGGAAGAGTTGTTCCGATCATTGGGACTCAAGCGTACAAGTATTCTCTATATCGTGAGCAAATAAACGGGCATCTGGTTCGGAACTTTCACCCTTGGGCGACTGCATGCTTCGGTGCGGAAAATGAAAAAAATAACAACTTCTCGTGATCTTGCAATCAATGGTGCGGAACCGGCGTTCGAACAGCAGCTGCACGTCGGTCGCCCGAACATGGGAAGCCGCGAAGCTTTTATCCACTATGTGAATGACATATTCGATCGGCGCTGGCTTTCGAATAATGGTCCGCTGGTACAGGAGCTGGAAAGCCGTATCGCCAGCCATATCGGTGTGCGACATTGCGTCGCCATGAGCAACGGCACCGTGGCGCTGGAGATCGCCATTCGTGCGCTGGGAATGGCCGGCGAGGTGATCGTTCCCTCGTTCACATTCATCGCTACTGCACACGCCCTGCATTGGCAGGCCATCACCCCTGTGTTCGCAGACATCGATCCGGTAACCCACCATCTCGACCCGGCAGCGGTGAGGCGCATGATCACACCGCGCACCAGCGGGATCATAGGTGTCCACTTGTGGGGACGAGGCGCGCCCGTGGCGGGATTGCAGGAGGTCGCCGAGGAGCATGGGCTGAAGCTGATGTTCGATGCGGCGCACGCCTTTGGTTGTTCACACAATGGCCAGATGATAGGCGGCTTCGGTGCTTGCGAGGTCTTGAGCTTCCATGCCACCAAGTTCTTCAATACCTTCGAGGGCGGTGCGGTCGTTACCAACGATGACGAGCTGGCCGAGAAGATGCGCCTGATGCGAAATTTCGGGTTCATCGGGCTGGATAACGTCATCCATCCGGGTACCAACGGCAAGATGACCGAGATATCGGCCGCGATGGGTCTGGTCAATCTGGAAGCGCTCGATAGCGTGGTCGAGGCGAACAGGAGGAATTACGAAACATACCTGAGGATGCTCGCCGGGCTGCCCGGTATCCGCGTGCTGCCCTATGACGACCGGGAACGGAACAACTACCAGTATGTGGTGCTGGAAGTGGCGGAAGCGTGCCCGCAGACTCGCGATGCGATCATTGAGGCGCTGCATGCAGAGAATGTCCGTGCTCGGAAATACTTCTGGCCCGGTTGCCATCGCATGAAACCCTACCGTGATCTGTTCCCGCATGCGGGTCTGATGCTGACTAACACTGAACGGGTGGCCAATGGCATCGTGGTTCTGCCGACGGGGCCGACACTCGATGAGGTCGCGATCGGCACCATTGCCGATGTGATCAGAGTGCTGGTGGAGAGCTGAGTATGAGGCTCGCCATCATGCAGCCGTACTTCTTTCCATATATCGGCTATTGGCAGTTGATTCATGCAGCCGACCGTTTTGTGCTGTTCGACGATGCACAGTACATGCGGCACGGATGGGTCAACCGGAATCGGATCCTGAAGCCGGGTGGTGGCTGGCAGTACATCATGGTGCCGTTGCAGAAGCACGGGATGACGGCTGCCATAAGGGAGGTGCAGGCGCATCCAGACCTGAGCTGGCGGGAGCGTGTCGTGGCACAGTTGGCGCACTACCGGAAAAAAGCCCCCTGTTATGAAGAGACGATGGCATTGGTGAGAGAGGCGCTCTTCGGTCATGAACGGCAGGACATCAGCGGAATCAATGCCAACATCGTCGGTACGTTATGTCCAGCCTTGGGGCTGGACCGCGAAATCATCATCTCGTCAGAACGAGGTTTCGATTATGCGGACGTGAAAGATTCCGGAGAGTGGGCACTCAGGATTTCAGAGCAGATGGGGGCTACCGAATACATCAATCCGATCAGCGGCGCATCGCTGTTCGATGGCCGGAAATTCCTGGATAGCGGCATCCAATTGTCTTTTCTGCAGTCTCAGGAGACCACCTACCGTCAACCTGGTGCTTTTGAACCCGCGCTGTCGATCATCGATGTCCTGATGTTCAACGGAACGGAAGGGACGCGACTGCTTCTCGATCACTACGCTATCGAACCGGCTGAATCATGAGCGACTACTGGCAAGGACACTATGACGCTGCCACGCTGGATTTCGACGGGGCGTTATTGAAACAAGTGGGGAAGACTGTAAATGGGGTCGAGGTCCCGGAGGGGCAGCTGGCTCTCATCGTTGGCAACATCATATCCCTGCTGGTGCTGGATAAAGCTGACGTGCTGGCAGACCTGTGCTGCGGGAACGGACTGATCACCAGGAGGCTGGCACCATTTGTGCGGGAGGTCGTCGGGATCGATTTTTCTCTTGGCTTGATCGAAACAGCCAAACGGACGTGCCCGCTGGCCAATATCGAGTACCGCCATGCGGATGTGACCGATCTGCCTGGCGGCTTCTTTGGCAGGTTCGGCAAGGTCCTGATGTATGAAGCGCTGCAGCATTTCTCGGAAGCGCAATTCGGTCACTTGCTCGGCCAGCTTGTGGCGCTGGCTCCGGGTGCCAAGGTGCTGTTGGGAAGCATCCCCGATGCGGAGCGTTTGCGCGACTATTACGATACCGAGGAAAAATACGAATTCTATTTGCAGCGCGAGCGTGAAGGCAGGCCGCACATGGGCCGTTGGTGGCATTTCGATGAGATAGCGCGATCAGCCGAGCCATACGGTTTCAAGGTGCAGCGCATACCGCAGCCGCAGGCACTCTACACGGCCTATTACCGTTTCGATGTCCTGCTGGAGAGGGCGGCATGAAGAACATCGGAATCTTCGGAACGCCGCGATCCGGAACCTCATGGATCGGGCATATCTTCAATAGTCACCCGGATGTGGCGCTCAGATTCCAGCCCTTGTTCTCGTACGGACACAAGGGGAGCTTGTCGGAACATTCTTCCCGGGAAGAGATCGATGATTTCTTTCGGGATATTCTCAATTCCCGCGATGCCTTCGCCACGATGACGGCGGAATCGCAGAGGGATTATCCTTCGTTCCAGAAGTCCCCCCATCCCAGCCATGTGGTCTTCAAGGAGACGCGCTACCTGAATGTCGTCGGCAATATGCTGGCGCGAGGGGAAGGTTTGAAGATCATCGGTATCGTCCGGAACCCTCTGGCGGTGCTGGCCTCGTGGATGCAGGCACCCAAGGAGTTCAAGCCGGAATGGGACATGCTTAAAGAGTGGCGGCTTGCGCAAAGCAAGAATCAGGGCCGGCCGGAGGAATTCTTCGGGTTTGACAAGTGGAAAGAATCGACCGAGGACTTTCTGATGTTCGAGAAGATGTATCCGCAAAAATTCATGCTGCTGCGTTATGCGGAGTTGAATCACTCTCCGCAGGGAACCACGAGGAAGATATTTCGGTTCTGCGAACTGGATATGGATCCACAGGTTGAGAAGTTCCTGTCTGACAGCAAATCACGCCACGACCCGGACCCGTATTCGGTTTTCCGGGCGCAGGCGAACGATGAAAGGTGGCAGGACGTGTTGCCCAGCGACATCGTCGGGACAATCAGGGATGAATTGAGAAACACTGCGCTGTATGAATTTATCGGTAATGGAAAGCATGCCTAAGATCACGGTGATACTGACTTCGTTCAATCACGAAAAATACATCCGTGAAGCGATCGATAGCATCCTGCAGCAGACATTCGGGGATTTCGAACTGTTCATCTGGGATGATGCTTCCCGGGATGGTTCGTGGGAGATCATCCGCAGTTATACCGACGACCGTATCAAGGCCTTCCGCAATGATGTTTCCAGAAGAGGCATCTACGGGATCAACAAGACGATTTGCGAGCTGGCTTCGGGTCAGTACATTGCCATCCATCATTCCGATGATGTGTGGGAGCCGGAAAAGCTGGAGAGGCAACTTGCATATCTGGAGGCGCACCCGGAGACGGGGGCGGTATTCAGTAATGCACTGGCCATCGGTGAGGATAGTAAGCCGCTGACTGACAAGCAGCATTTCTATTCGGATGTATTCAGACAGCCGAACCGTTCCCGCCACCAGTGGCTGCGACATTTCTTCTTCTCGGGCAATGCGCTGTGTCATCCCAGCGTTCTCATGCGCAAAGCATGTTATGACGAGTGCGGAGTCTACCGGTTCGGGCTTGCGCAACTTCCGGATCTCGACATGTGGGTCCGTCTTTGCATGCGTTACGACATCCACGTGCTTCCGGAAAGTTTGATCCGGTTCAGGGTCAGGGATAACGAGGCGAATTCCAGCGGGAACCGCCCTGAAGTACGCATCCGCGACAGGTCCGAGTTCCACCACATCCTCAGGCAGTATTTCAGGGTCGTGTCTTTTGAAGAGCTGGTGGCCATATTCCCCGAGGCGGAAGTTTATCGTCGCGAGCAAGGCTGCATCCCTGGTTTCGTCATGTCCATGGTCTCGCTTGGGGCGAACGCATTCCCGTGGGCCAGGGCACTGGCGATCGAGACCCTGCTGGAACTGATGACTGATGAGAGCTCGCGTCAGCAGCTGCTTCATGTCTACCAGTTCGACTACAAGGATCTGGTCAACATCACTGGCCAGCAAGACATCTTCTCTCTGGAAACAGTTGCCAGATTGAATGAGGAGCTGTTCAAGTGCGGTGAGTCGCTTGGGCAATTGCTTGCACTCAATGAGAAGACACGGGCTGGTGAACCGGATGCAGACCGGGCGGGATACGAGCAAGCCGAGCATTTGTTCGAAGTGGGAAGAGTGGAGGAGGGTATTGCTCAACTGGAGAAGTTGGCGGCGCAGGGTAGCCCGCTGTGGGAGGTGTACAACGACCTTGCCGTCCAGTGTTTCAATGCGGGGGAGCATGATCGTGCAGGTGAACTGTTCAGGGAAGGCATGATCCTTGAGGGCACCGCCGGGATCGTTGCGAGGAACTACACTTCGATGCTTATGGCCACAGGGGATACGGGTGCGGCGCTGGAGATGCTTGGTCGTATCTTGCAGGAACACCCTGATGATGCTGATGTGATCGAGACGTTGCGCCAAATCTTGTCCAATCTGCCGTCTGACTCGGCAAACTTGTGGCGGCGCCTGGCAGTCGTCGCCGATGAGGGGAATTCCTGTCATGAGAGACGGTCTGCAGGTCGGGACGCGGAAGCGAGGAGTACAAATGATGTCCGGATATTCCAGATCTACTACGACGAAAAGACGCGTGCGCAGCTCGATCCGGCTTTCATCCCGCTGGATAACTTGGAGAATCCGCGACCGGACTGGTGCGAATATTGGCCGATCCGCAAAGTGTTGCTGGAGCAGACTTTTGACGACGACACTTATCTAGGCTTTTTTTCGCCCCGGTTCTTCGAAAAGACGGGGATGCGGGGTGAGGAGGTGCTGGCGGCGGTTCGGCAGTCGGGGGATGAGGTTGTGAGCTTCTCTCCGTTCTTCGATCAGGGCGCGATCCATATCAACCCATTCGTCCAGGGCGAAGTGAATCACCCGGGAATGATCGCTATCGCCCAGAATGTGCTGCAGTCGCTGGGCATAGAAATGGACTTGCAGACCACAGTATCCGACCGGACGACGACCATCTTCAGCAATTATTTCGTTGCCCGCTACTCTTTCTGGAAGCGTTGGTTCGACTGCTTTGAGCGTATTTATGCGATCTGTGAAGGCCCGGATTCCGCCCTGAAGGCCAAACTGATCAGTCACACGCAATATCGTGCGGGTACTAACTATCAGATGAAGATTTTCATTCTTGAGCGGCTGGTTACGGTGCTCTTGGAAAAATTCCATCTGCAATGCGAACTGGCCCTGGATATTCGACGAGCACCGCTGTCGTTCCCCGGGACGGAAAGAGTAGTGGACGAACTGCTGGTGACAGACTGGCTGAAGGGGCGTTTCCGGGTCACGGGCCAAGTGGGATATCTGGAGATTTTTGGACTCTATGTCGGCAGGCTGGTGCGTGAGGTTCTGAAGCCGAGTATCGGGGAGGTCCCGGGCCATGATCCGGATCGATCCGGTTGAGTCAGGCGGTGTGGCGCAGTCTGGGTGGGAGCACGCTAGTCGCCCCACTTTTCAAAGTATTTGAGGCAGGAAGCTATCCAGTCATCCGATCCGAAATTTCCGGCGCTTTGATGTATCACCGAGAGCGGCCAAGTCCCCATGCGAAGATTGAGTGCCTCGGCCTGCCTGCAGAGATCGAGGTCGTAGAAGTGGAAATCGAATCTTTCATCGAATCGCAGACCGCAGTCGATCATGGTCTGGCTATGGCAGGCGAGCAGCAGGCCGTCGAGCAGTTTCACCTCCTGGCGGGATGGTCCGAACTTGCTGAGGTTGGCGGGGGGGAAGCCTTTGCCGTGCCCGACGATGCCGCTGAGATTTTCTTTTGCGTCCCACCTGAGATTGGTGTCGACAAAAGCCCACGAGGGTTGGAATGGCGCGCGCCGCTTATTGCCG
This sequence comes from Sideroxyarcus sp. TK5, assembly GCF_054601595.1. Classification (NCBI taxonomy): domain Bacteria; kingdom Pseudomonadati; phylum Pseudomonadota; class Betaproteobacteria; order Nitrosomonadales; family Gallionellaceae; genus Sideroxyarcus; species Sideroxyarcus sp. TK5. The sequence continues at coordinate 186,665 of NZ_BAAHSJ010000002.1, forward strand.
GCAACGCCAATCAACTGGAACCTGTCGAGGGCAGTTTTGATCTCCAGCGGCCAGTCAAAGCCGCAGATATGGACATCATCATGAATGAACACAAGGATCGCCGGGTCATGTTTCGCAGCCTCGATGGCTTTGTTGTAGAGGAGTGGCAGTCCGAGAGTGTTCTGGGCAAACAGTAAGACTTCGACGGACGGGTAATCGTACAGGGCCAGCGATCTGCCGGTTGCTGTGCCGGTCGGGAAATCTTCTTTGCGTTCGCGCGTGGCGACCACGAATCTGATCTTCATCTGTAAGTCTCCGGCACGATTGAGAGCGGGGTGCCCCTGTCGCAGTGATATTCTCCGCCCCGGGTGTGGACAGGCATTATCCGGCAGTCACTCCCCTGCACTTTTTTTTCGCGCAAGCTCACGTTGAGCCAGCGTGACATAGCGCTGCAACATCATGCGGGCCTCGGCATCGGGATTCACGAACACGCAGCCGGCGCGGCGATTCACTTCTCCGTTGCGTGCCGTGACTTCGAACACGTTCTTAACCTCGATGCCGGTCCGGATGGTACCGACATCCGGCAGTTCGATCTCGCAATCCTGGTAGGTCGATCCGGGTGTCAATTCCACGCTGTCTTCGGCGCAGACCAGAGCCACGCCGCCGATGCTGATGTCCATCACTGTCACTTCGTGGTGGACATGTTTCTTTGCCGCGTATGGACGGATGAGACATTTGAGCGCATTCGGCTCGACATTGAGCAGACGGTAGTAGTCGCGGCGTTGCAGACGCAAAAGCTTCCTGGGTAGTGGCAGGAAGAACGCTGCCGCGTTCTGGAACAGTCCCTGCGTGGTCTCCGTGGATACCCATTGCACTTTTGCCATGTTGTGGGTGCTGACGAACACGATGCGGTTGCTGCGCTCGATATTGCGGTTGTCGATGGGGTTGGGCGAGGCGTCGACCCATATGCCGGTTTCGTCAGCCGCCAGCAGCAGGGTGAGTACCACGCTGCTGTCCTCGTTGTAATAGAGCGCCACTCGATTGTGCTGCTGCACGATGTCGCGCAGGACGGAAAGGATCTCGCGCGGATTTCGCAGGATGAAATCGTTCTCGTCATCCTGGGCGAATACTTCGATCTTGAGCGGAATCTCTTTGCTGCGCATGGTGCGACCCGTATTGAGTGGATACCCGCGCGATTCTAACGGTTAGGATGGTTTTGCGGTGGGGGGAATAGCGGGGATTTCTCCCCGCTCAAGACGGTATAGCCATGCCAGCAGCTCGGCCACGGCCAGATACAGCGCTGGCGGGATGTGCTGGTCCAGTTCGACCTGCATCAGCATCGCTACCAGTTCTGCCGATTCATGTACGAACACACCGTGTTCCTTGGCGCGTTCGATGATGGCCTGTGCGATCAGGCCGCGCCCGCTGGCCACGACTTTCGGCGCAGTGTCGCCGCTGCGATAGGCGAGGGCGACCGCCATCTGACGGTTGGGCCGGTTCATTTCGCCCCCTCTGGCGTACGCTCGATGCGGCTCTGCAACACGGGTACCCCGTGAGCGGCCAGTGATGTGACCAATTGTTCCGTGGCAGCCTCCATTGTGCGGGCGGTCCGGTCATCGGTCACTTCGAACTTCAGGCTGACCGCGTTTCCGTTCATGCTCAAACGAGCGGTCACGCCGCCCAATCTGGGCAGGTCAAGATGCAACTCGGTCACCCACTGTTTGCCATCCTCGCCATTATTTCCGGATCGAGCATCCTCTTCCCGCACTTCCCAGCGCATATCCTGCCCCTGCCAGGCTTGTCCGATCCACACAACCTGCTTGTTCTCCAGGGCCTGTAGCTGCTGCTGAACGAGGGGCTGCAGATGCTCGGGGATGGCAGGCATGCGCGGGTTCGGCTCTGCGCCTGCCTGGAGGGCTGTCGGGGTGGCCGGCACCATGATTGATCGGGACTCTGGGGGGAGTAGCGCCGGTTGCTTCGCAGCAATCTGGGCGGTATCAGGGCGCAATTGATTATGCGGTTCCAGCATCAGTTGCGGCGTGCTGCGCGTGCCTGCGATCCATTGCGCCTGATGCGACTCATAGAACAGGCCGCTATGGCTCAGGCTCTGGTGCAATCGACCGGCGAGTTGTGAGGTGTCCGGTGCGGCGCGTTCACCTATCCAGAGCGGTTCGCGACGTGTCGGGGGAACGTAATCCTGCCGTATCGGCTGCTGCGACAAGGACGACAGCAGTCGTGCAGTGGAGCCGAGTTGTTCGGAAGTCGAAAGCGGGTTGGTCGAGGCAGCGAACGAAAAGGTGAGGCGGGGCTGTAGCGAGACGACTTGCAGACCGATCATGTCTCCGGGTTTGACGAAGGCCGGTAACTGCATCTGCACCGTTTGACTGGCGACTTTGACCTGGAACATATCGGCTGCTACCTTGGCTTGTACGGTCGCCTGGACCTGCTGGCCGACTTCCAGTTTGAGTGCGTTCTGTTGCGCCTGTTTGTCAGGTGTCGCCGTGATCAGCGGCTTGTCAGTGGTCGCGATCCGGGAAAGGGTGGCGGCGAGCAGGTCTGCGGGTAGCATGGCTCATTGCCGCACACGTTTCAGCGATAAGCCTGTTGCAGGCGCTGCTCGCTGCGGGCGCTCTGCATGATCTTTTCCAGCTGGTGCATCCAGGTCACTGTCTTTTCGCGGATCGCCTTGTCGTCCGCCAGCATCTTTTTTATCAGTGCGACTTTTTGCAGGCGAGAAGCCTCGTCAGCAGGCACCCCGTCGCGCGGCTTGAGCTCGGCGACCTGCTTGCTGCAGCGGCGCTCCAGCGCGATCAGTTCATCCCACTCACCCGCTGCAGCGGCTTCACGCATCTTGCCCGTGATATCCGACAGGCGCTGGTAATCTTCGACGATCATGTTCATGACTTACATTCTTCCGTATACGAGTGCGGCTTGCTTGTTGATATGGGGGGGGGCCTGTTCTGTCCGCGCCGGCTGTTGTGCGTTGGCGGTTACCTGGCGGATGCTGTCCCACGCGCCCTTCAACTCGTTCAGCAGGCGCGCGACCTCATCCAGCGCTTCCATGTCATAGTGCAGATTGGCATGGACCAGCCGCACGCACATGTAGCTGTAGAGTGCATCCAGGTTCAGAGCCAGTTCGCCTCCGACATTCTTGTCCAGACTGGCTTGCAGCCCCTCGCTGATGATCAGCATGGCTTTCGAGATGGCTTCGCCCTTGGCGGCGACATCCTTGCGCAGGATGCTGTTCTTGGCATTGGCAATAGCCAACAGGGCGCCCTGGAATAACATGGAGACCAGCTTGTGCGGGTCAGAACCGATGACGCTGGACTCCATGCCGACCTTGGCATAGGAATTAAGTGCGGTGCGAGCGTTCATGATGTATTACCCCCCGTTGCTGGTTAATTGCTGCGACAGATAGGCGCTGGTCGATTGCATGCTGGCCAGCAGGCTGTTCAGCGAACTGTACTGTTGTCTGTACATGCTTTCCAGACTGGTCATACGCACTTCCATCGCGTCGATCTGGACGGCGAGTTGCTTGATGGTGTTGTTCCAGCTGGTGGTCTGCGATTCGAAAGTGCCGCCGCCGCCGACAACGCCTTTGGCCCAGTCTTCAAAGCGCGTGGCGAAGCCGGTGCTGCTGTTGAACAGGGCTGCCACATCGGCAAAGCTGTTATTCATTGCGGTCGATAGCTTGCTGCTGTCCAGCTGCATGGTGCCGTCTGATTTGAAAGATATGCCCACTTCGAACAGGTTGGTCAGGTTGCCGCTTCCAACAGCTGTTGCAGCGATCTCGCGCATTTGCACCTGGAGCGATTGCAGCGTCCTGTCGCCTGCCAGCGCAGATCCCGATTTGTACGCGGTGGTGTTCTTCATCGCCGAATACAGGTCGTTGTAGGCGGTGACCAGTGCCGTTGCCGCCGTGGTCACGCCGGCATTGTCACGCTCTACCGTCAGCGAGGCGGGCGTGGTGGTGATTTGTTTCAGTGTCAGCGTCACACCCTCTATGGCATCCGTGACGACATTGGAGGTTTTGGTGATGTCGATGCCGTTCACGCTGAACTGGGCATTGCTGGCGGTGGCCGTCTCGGCCAGGTTCTGCGTGCCGGCCGGGTCATGCGCCAGCAGACTGGTGATGCCGGCATCCGCGCCGTCGGTCGTTATCCTGATACTGCTGGCGATACCGGTCTCGTTGGAGGACAGTGCCAGGCGGTACGGCGTGCCGCTGCCGTCGTTGACGATGCTGGCCGTCACGCCCAGGTTGGCGCCGTTGATCGCATCGCGTATACCCTGCAGGGTATTGTTGCTCGAATCGATGGTGACATTGGCCGTGGTGCCTGAGGGCGTGAAGCTGGCACCGGTATAGACACCGTTGGTCAGCGTGCCGCCGCTGATGGTGCCGAAGTCGAACGTGACCACGGTGGCGGCACCGCTGCCGATGGCGGTGGTGCTGCTGGTCTGTCCGGCGGCGACCAGCTTCTGCGATTGCGCGAGGCTGGTCACTTCCAGGGAATAGGTTCCCGCCACGGCGGTGCTGCCTGCGGTGGCGGAAAAGATACTGCTATCGGAGGATGTGGTCTTGAAAGACGTCAGGGTGCTGGAACTGGAACTGCCCAGATTCCTTGCCGCCGTCTGCAGGGCATCCACCTTGCTTTGCAACGTACCCAGCGCAGTGATCTTCGACTGGTAACTGGATTGTTTCTTGGTGAGCTGGTCGAGCGGAAGACGCGCGATAGTCATCAATCCGCCGACGACTGCATCGACATCGATGCCGCCACCTGAAATTGATGATGTAGTTGCCATTCCGTTCGCTCCTTTGTCAGGCCTGGCGATTCAGCAGTTGTCCCTGCTGGAACTCGTCTATGCTGCGTGAGATCGCCAGCACTGCTTCAGATGGATACTGAAGCAGTGTATCCCCTGTCGTCTTGTCCTTCAAGGTGACGACCTGTTTCTTGGTGCTGTCGTCCACGCTGATGCTGAGTTCCACGTTCCTGTTGGCCTGTTGCAGGGCGGCGTTGATACGGCCGACCTCGCTCGACAGTTGCGCCGGCGTCGGGGGCGTCGCCTCGGCCTGGACGGGCTGACCCGCAGGCTGCGATGCAACGACCACTTGCCCGCCATTGCTGGCAGGCATCGCTGGAGCAGATACTCCACTATTTGTCGATTGGATGAGCATTTTGCCTCTCCTTGTTCAAATCCCCGGCCGGTCACCCGGCCGGGGTTTCTGTACTACGTTTAACGCAACAGACTCAGAACGTTGTTCGGGATCTGGTTGGCCTGCGCCAGCATCGCGGTACCCGCTTGTTGCAGAATCATGTTGCGGGTCATGGCGGTGGTCTCGGCCGCGTAGTCGGTATCCATCACCCGGCTGTAAGCGGCTGCGGTATTCACCGACAGGGTCTGCAGGTTGGTGACCGCAGACTGGTACTTGGCCATATCCGCACCGTAGGTGGAGCGAGCGGTGGTCACCAAGGTGATGTCCGCATCGATGGTGGCGATGGCACCGGTGCCGGTAATTGCCGCCTTGGTGCCGGCGACGGTAGCCAGTGCGCCATCTGCACCGATAACCTTGGCGGTGCTGTTGCTGGCCAAGCCGAGCAGACGGGTGTTTTCAGCAGCCAGCGCGGTGAATTCAGCTCCGGAGGCGGTGCCACCCAGTTGCACCGCGATCTCGCGGATGCGCTGCAAGTTCTCATACACCTGAGCGTGGTAGCCGTCGTTGATCTGTGCTTCGGAAATGCCGTCGGCTGCGTTGCGTGCGGCGATGTTGGCACCGCGCATGGTCTTTTCGTAGCCGCTGGCCGTCACCATGCCGGTGGCATCGTCCTTGGCAGTGTTGATGCGTTTGCCGGAAGACAGGCGCTCCATAGCAGTCTGCAAGGCTGTGGCAGATTTGTTCAGTGCTGCGCCGCCGAAAAGAGCCGAGACGTTGGTGTTGATGACTTGTGCCATTTTAGTTCTCCTTAACTTGGTTCACTTGCGGCCATGTTGCCGCTTACTTTGGCTGCTTTGTGTAGCTTGGCAACCGCCGTTGAACCAGTTATCGGAGGGTTGGCGGGAAACTTTAGGGAGAATTTCATTTTTCCTGCCCCGGCGCGGCAACGACGCGGTTCTTGCCGGTCTGTTTGGCCTGATACATGGCCTTGTCGGCACGCCCCAGCAGGTCCTCCTGGTCTTCGTCCGTGCCGCGCAGGGCGACCCCCGCGCTGAAAGTGACCAGGATGCGCTCGTTGTTGTGCAGGAAGAACCTCTTGGTCAGGTCGCGTTGCAGGCGTTGCAGGGCCTCGATCCCGGCAGCAAGGTCGGTATCCGGCAGGATGATGACGAATTCCTCACCGCCATAGCGTCCCACTGTATCGGCAGGGCGCAGTGTCTCTTTAATGACCTTGGTCAGGTGTACCAAAGCCTGGTCGCCTGCATGATGGCCAAGGGTATCGTTCAATCTCTTGAAGTTGTCGATGTCGAGCAGGGCGACGCAGAGGGGGGTTCGGTTGCGGTCGGCCCGCTTCAGTTCTCGCTCCATGGTCTCGTCAAGTCCGCGCCGGTTGAGCGCGCCGGTGAGCTGGTCTTCGCGCACCAGCTCGCTGACCTGCATCAGTTCCTGTTCCAGTGCCTTGATGCGCGCTTCGGCTTCGTCGGCCTTTTTCTTGGTGTCCAGCAATTCTTCATGTGAACGCAGGGCGCTGGCCTGTATGACGCGGGTGTCGTGCATCACATCTTCCAGGATATGCCCCAGCAGGGTCAGGTTGTCCGCCTTGCTGATCTGCTGGCTGTATCCCTCGATCTTCTGGTGGTATTCGCCGGTGCTTGCGGTGAGGTTGCCCAGCCGGTCGATGAAGGTTGTCATCAGGCTCTTGAGCGTGGCCTTGGCGTCGGTCAGGCTTTGTTTCAGGCTGCTCTGTTTGATGATGGCGTCGCGCAGATTGCGCTCGGCATCAGCGATGGCATGCTTGTCCATCGGTTGCGAGATGATGGTCTGCAACGCGGAGACCTGGCCCTGCATCCATTCATCATCCGCCACCAGTTCGCTGACGTTCTCGACCAGCAGGCGCAGCAGGCGCAGCAAACCTTCCTGTATCTTCACCTTGTCGCCGCCGCGCAGTTCCAGCTTGAGCCAGAACTGGCGCAGCTGTTTGGCCAGATCGTTGATCTTGGTGGGGTCGTCGGTGTTGCGCACCACCACGACCAAGCGCTTGATCTCATCTTCCAGCTCGGGGTGGGAGGGCAAGGTGTTCTCCAGCGACTGCGCCAGCAGATCGCGCAACTGCTTGAGCAGATCCTGTCCGTCGGCCATGCCTGCGGACTTTGCGGTTTCTGCAGCCGGCGCAGGGACGGGGGCGGCCGGAGTCGCTTCAGGCAGTGTGGCCGGTGCCAGATCGGGGGCGGCAGAGCCGCTCCCCCAAGAACGTATCAAGCCATTCAGCTTCTCGGACATCACGTCCGGCTTTCCGGCGAAGCGATTGAGTACGACTTCCAGTCCTTCTTTCTTGCGCGTGAGCGTGACACCTTTATGGGTCATCTCTAGCTGGCGCAGCAGATCGCGGATCAGCGCCGACCAGTTCGGGGTCGCAGTGCTACCCGAGGCTGCTTGTCCGCCGCCAAGTTCCTGAAAGACGCTTGCGTAATGCTCCGGAGTCGGGGCAAGGCCGCGTTCATCCAGTAACTTCAGGGTCTCGCGGGCCAGTTCTGCAGGTTCTTTATGCTTGCTCATCAATATGTCGTGTGGGGTGCTGCACTATGGTGGGCATTATCGGTTCTCTGCGCAACGGCGATACGCTGAATAGCACCGGATATTGCCTGCTTATCGGCCGGGTTCATTCGATCAGGTGATTGCTGATCGCGTAATGGATGGCCTCGGCGTTGGTCTTGAGTTTCATCTTCTCCAGCAGTCGCATGCGGTAGACACTGATGGTCTTGGGGCTGAGCGACATGATCTCGGCCATTTCGCTCAGTTTCTTGCCCTGTGCCATCAGGCACAGCGTCTGGTATTCGCGGTTCGACAGGGTCTGGTGCGACAGCTCCTGATAGCCCTGTGACAGACCTTCCGCCAGTTGCTCGGCCATCTCGTTGCTGATGTATTTCTTGCCGTCCCCGACTTTGCGAATGGCGGTGAGGAGCTGCGCGGGCGCGCTCTGTTTGTTCAGGTAGCCGGAGGCGCCGGCTTTCATAGAGCGCACCGCATATTGGTCCTCGGCATGCATGCTGAGCATCAATACCGGGGTGTTCGGGCAATTGGCCTTGATCTGTTTGAGGACATCGATCACGTTCTTGTCGGGCAGGCTGATGTCGAGCAAGACCATGTCGTAAGCGTTCTCCTGCGCCATCTGGATGGCCTGCATGCCGGTCTCGGCCTCTCCGGTGACGCGCATGTCGGGCGAGTCGTCGAGGATCTGCTTGAGTCCTTTGCGGATCAGTGCGTGGTCGTCTGCGATCAGTATCTTGAGCATGATGTCGTTAGGCTGCTGGTATCTGTCATCTAGAACAAGGATTTCTGTGACTGTCCAAGTGTCACACCTTCAGCCATACCGTCTCGGGTGTGCGGGATGCTGACCGATACGGTCACGCCTTGTCCGGGTGCGCTGGAGATTTGGACTTCGCCGCCGAAGTGGACCACCCGTTCCTGGATGCCGCGCAAGCCGAACGATCTGGGTTTTGCACGCGCCTCCTGACTGAATCCGCGACCATTGTCGCTGATAGCCAGGTCTATGCGCTCGGGGGTGTTGCGTATCGTGACCCTGACTTCGCTGGCTTGCGAATGCTTCATGATATTGGTGAGCGACTCCTGGAAGATGCGGAACAGGGCGATGGAGACATCGGGATGCAGCTCCATCTCCATTTCGTCCTCATTGTGGTCCAGCAGGACCTTGATGCTGGTGCGCTGCGCGAATTCGTCGGCTTCCATCTCGATGGCGGCCACGATGCCGAAGCTGTCCAGATAGCCGGGCCGCAGGCTGTGGGCCAGATTGCGCGCGGCAGTCATCGCCTTGTCCACCATGTTCTCGATGGTGGTCGTTTTGTCCGTCAGTATCCGCTTGCTCTTGGGGAGGCGATCCTTGATCCATGCGAGATCCATCTTGATGGCGGTGAGCAGTCCGCCGATCTCATCGTGCACCTCGCGCGCGATGCGCAGGCGCTCCTGTTCCTTGGCATCCTGGATATGGGAAGAGAACTCTCGCAGTTGTTCCTGTGAGCGCAGCAGCTCGAGTTCATCCAGCTTGGTTTTTGTGATGTTGACAATCAGGCCTTCCCATTCGACATCACCGTCTGTATTGGTTTGCGGGGTGGAGCCCAGTGCCAGCCATTTCAGTTCGCCGTCCGCCAGGGTGACGCGCCCCTCCCAGCTCCAGAATCCCAGGCTGGCGGCGGAACGCTCCATGCTGTCCCGGAACACGCTGCGGTCCTCGCTATGGATCAGATTCAAGAAGTTGCCGATATCGGCCTGCAGCTGTTGCGGGGTCAGCCCCAGCAAGGCTTGGCTGCCTTCGCCGATGTAGGAAAACGCGAGCACGCCCTGTTTGTTCCGCACAAGCTGGAATGCCATGCAGGGCAGGTTGGCGATGAAGTTGTCGAGGCGCAAAGGCTTGTTTGAGATGTCTGGCACAGTCTGTGTGGCTCTCTTCAAGTCGGTTTGGGTCGTCGCTGCGGGACTGGAGGTCGGTACTCGCTGCGCATGTCTGTACGCCGCGACTGCCCAAAAACCAGCGAATCGAGGGTACTACACGCCAGCGGGTTTGGGCAATCGCTTTGCATTCTTAGGTGTGGTCGATGGCAGCATGGCTGTTGGGCAATATCGTGTTTTTCAGGGCGCGTGATTGCGGTAGAATCGCCGCTCGATATACAACGCTGCTTTTCCATGTCTGCCGCCCGCACTGCTGTGTCCCCGCAACAACTGATCCGAAAAGAGATACAGGCCCTGCATGCCTACCATGTCCCGCCGTCCGCCGACATGGTAAAGCTGGACGCGATGGAGAACCCCCATCCGTTGCCTCAGGGCCTGCGTGACGAGATCGCGCGCCGTGTGGCGGATGCGGTGATCAATCGCTACCCGGATGCGGGCGCACGCCAACTCAAGGAAGATATTCGTAAGGTAACGCAGTTGCCGGAAGGCATGGATGTGCTGCTGGGCAACGGTTCCGACGAGATCATCCAGTTGCTGGCGATGGCGGTGGCGCAACCGGGCGCTGTGTTGCTGAGCGTCGAGCCTTCGTTCGTCATGTACAAGATGATCGCCACCTTCGTCGGCATGCGTTATGTGGGCGTGCCGCTGGCCGGGGATTTCTCACTCGATCTGGATGCGACACTGGCAGCCATCGAGCGCGAACGTCCTGCGCTGGTGTTTCTCGCCTATCCCAACAATCCCACCGGCAATCTGTTCGATGCGGGGGCGGTGCGTCGCATCATCGAGGCCGCTCCCGGACTGGTGGTGGTAGACGAGGCCTATTATGCCTTCGCCAGCGATAGCTTCATCCCGCAGTTGGGGAAGTATGACAATCTGCTGGTGATGCGCACCTACTCCAAACTCGGCATGGCCGGGTTGCGTCTGGGTTTCATCGCGGGCGATAAAGCTTGGCTGGAACAATTGGACAAGCTGCGCTTGCCGTATAATGTCGGCGTCCTGCCGCAGCTGGTGGCGAGCACCTTGCTGGCGCACCATGATGTGTTGCTGGCGCAGGCGGCGAGCATCAGGTCGGAGCGCACGAAGATGATGGCGGCCTTGGATGCGATGGCAGGTGTGCAGGCATATCCCAGCGAAGCGAACTTCATCCTGTTCCGCGTGGCAAAAGCCACGCAGGTGTTCGAAGGGTTGAAGCGGCGCGGGGTGCTGATCAAGAATCTGGACGGCGGACATCCGGCGCTGGTCGATTGTCTGCGCGTCACAGTGGGTACGCCCGAAGAGAACGAAATGTTTTATGCCGCACTACAGGATTCCATCAACCAACTCGCATAAGGCGGACCATGCGTAGCGCACAAGTCACCCGCAACACCCTCGAGACCCAGATCACGGTCGAGGTGAACCTAGACGGCACAGGGAAGGTAAAGCTGGACACCGGCCTGCCGTTCCTTGAACACATGCTGGACCAGATCGCGCGTCACGGCCTGCTCGATCTGGACATAAAAGCCAAGGGTGACCTGCATATCGATGCGCATCACACCGTGGAAGACATCGGCATCACCCTGGGGCAAGCCTTCACGCAGGCCATCGGCGACAAGAAAGGCTTGCGCCGCTACGGCCATGCCTACGTGCCGCTGGATGAGGCTTTGTCGCGCGTGGTGCTGGACATCTCCGGCCGTCCCGGGCTGGTGTTCAATGCCGAGTTCGTGCGCGCCAATGTTGGCGAGTTCGAGGTCGACCTGATCCGTGAATTCTTCCAGGGATTCGTCAATCACGCGCTGGTGACCCTGCACATCGACAATCTGGCGGGTGAGAGCGCGCACCATCAGGCCGAGACCATCTTCAAGGCCTTCGGCCGTGCATTGCGCGTGGCGCTGGAGCAGGACCCTCGTATGGCCGGCGTGATGCCTTCCACCAAGGGAACGCTATAAGTATCATGGTCGATATCGCCATCGTTGATTACGGCATGGGCAATCTGCGCTCGGTCTATCAGGCCGTGCGCAAGGTCGCGCCGGCCGCGTCGGTGCAAGTCACCGACGACGCGAGCGTGATCGCAGCCGCCGGGCGAGTGGTATTCCCCGGTCAGGGCGCGATGCCTGACTGTATGCGCGAGCTGGACGGGCGCGGCCTGCGCCAGGTGGTGCTGGATGCCGCGCGCAACAAGCCGTTCCTGGGTATCTGCATCGGCCTGCAGATGCTGTTCGAGCACAGCGCCGAAGGCGACATCCCGGGACTGGGCGTGTTGCAGGGCGAGGTGGTGCGCTTCGCGCATGAACTGAAGGATGCGCAGGACAACAAGCTCAAGGTGCCGCACATGGGCTGGAACGGCGTGCATCACGCCGCCCACCCGCTGTGGGCAGGCATCGCGCAGGATGCGCGCTTCTATTACGTACACAGCTACTACGTGCAGCCGCGTGACAAGGACATCGTGCAGGGCACCAGCGACTACCCGCAACCCTTTGTCTGTGCGGTGTCGCGTGGTAACTTGTTCGCCGTGCAGTTCCATCCCGAGAAGAGTGCGGCTGCCGGATTGAAACTGCTGGAAAATTTCGTCAACTGGAATCCCGTTTAACCACGATATTAATGCCATGGATATTTCAACACTGATCATTCCCGCGATCGACCTGAAGGACGGCCAATGTGTACGCTTGCGCCAAGGCGAGATGGAAGGCGCGACCGTGTTCTCCGACGACCCGACTGCGATGGCCCGACACTGGCTGGAACAGGGGGCACGCCGCCTGCACCTTGTAGACCTGAACGGTGCTTTTGCCGGAAAACCCAAGAACGAGGCGGCCGTGCGCAGCATCGTCGAGGCGGTGGGCAGTGAGATACCGGTGCAACTGGGCGGAGGTATCCGCGATCTGGAGACTATCGAGCGTTATCTCGACTTGGGGCTGAGTTACGTCATCATCGGTACGGCAGCGGTCAAGGTGCCCGGCTTCCTGCACGAGGCTTGCGACGCCTTCCCCGGCCACATCATGGTCGGCCTGGATGCCAAGGGCGGCAAGGTCGCGGTGGACGGCTGGTCCAAGCTGACCGGTCACGATGTGGCCGATCTGGCCAAGCGTTTCGAGGACTATGGCGTGGAAGCCATCATCTATACCGACATCGGCCGTGACGGCATGATGAACGGTGTCAACATCGAAGCCACCGTGGAACTGGCGCAGCCCTTGCACGTGCCGGTGATCGCCAGCGGCGGCATCACCAATCTGGACGATGTGCGCAAGCTGTGTGCCGTGCGCGGCGAAGGTATCACCGGTGCCATCACCGGCCGTGCCATCTACGAGGGCACGCTGGATTTCAAGGCCGCGCAAGCGCTGGCGGATGAGTTGACGACGATCCAAGTCTGACGCGATGCTTGCCAAACGCATCATCCCTTGCATGGATGTGACCGCCGGACGGGTGGTTAAAGGCGTCAGTTTCGTCGAGCTGCGCGATGCCGGTGATCCGGTCGAGATCGCGCGCCGTTACGACGAGCAGGGCGCGGACGAACTCACTTTCCTCGACATCACCGCCAGTTCCGATGACCGCAGCATCATCTTCCATATCATCGAGAAGGTGGCTGAGCAGGTGTTCATCCCGTTGACCGTGGGTGGCGGCGTGCGCGAGGTGCAGGACGTGCGCAACCTGCTCAACGCCGGGGCGGACAAGGTCAGCATCAACACCTCTGCGGTGGTCAATCCGCAACTGGTGGCGGATGCTGCCGGGCGTTATGGTTCGCAGTGCATCGTCGTCGCCATCGATGCAAAACAGGTCGCACCGGGCAAATGGGAGGTGTTCACGCACGGTGGACGCAAGGCGACCGGGCTGGATGCTGTGGAGTGGGCGAAGAAGATGCAGACACTGGGCGCGGGCGAGATCCTGTTGACCAGCATGGATCAGGACGGGCAGAAGAAGGGTTTCGATCTGGCGCTGACGCGCGCGGTGACCGATGCGCTGGAGATACCTGTGATCGCCAGTGGCGGTGTGGGCAATCTGCAGCATCTGGCCGACGGCGTGACCAAGGGCGGTGCCGATGCAGTGCTGGCGGCCAGCATCTTCCACTTTGGCGAATACACGGTGCAGCAGGCCAAGCAGTACATGGCTCAACAAGGCATAGAGGTGCGGTTATGAGCGAATCCTGGTTGAACAAGGTGAACTGGTCGGATGACGGACTGGTGCCTGCCATCGCACAAGATGCCGCCAGCGGTCGTGTGCTGATGGTGGCCTGGATGGATCGCGAGGCGCTCAGGCGCACAGTGGAAACCGGCGAGGCCATCTACTGGTCCCGCTCGCGCAAGAAACTGTGGCACAAGGGCGAGGAATCGGGCCATGTGCAGAAGGTGAAAGAGATACGGCTCGATTGCGACGGCGATGTGATCCTGATGCAGATCGAGCAGGCAGGCGGCATCGCCTGCCATACCGGCCGCGAGAGTTGCTTCTACAGCAGGCTGGAGAATGGCGAGTGGAAGACCATCGATGCGGTGTTGAAGAACCCGGACGAGATATACAAGCAATGAACGACATTCTGCAACGACTGACCGAGACACTGGAAGCGCGCAAGGGCGCGGCGGCCGACACGTCGTATGTCGCAAAGCTGTACAGCAAGGGCGACGATGCCATCCTGAAAAAGGTGATCGAAGAAGCGGGGGAAGTGTTGTTGGCAGCCAAGGATGGCGACAAGCAGCATCTGCTCTATGAGGTGGCCGATCTGTGGTTCCACAGCATGGTGCTGCTGGCGCACAAAGGCATGAACGTTGAACAGGTGCTGCAGGAACTGGCGCGTCGCGAAGGCGTGTCCGGTATTGCAGAGAAAGCGGGCCGCAAATGAGCGACGACTGCCTGTTCTGCAAGATCGTCCGCGGCGAGATACCCTGCCGCAAGGTGTACGAGGACGACGATGTGCTGGCGTTCCACGACATCCATCCGGTGGCGCCCGTGCATTTCATGCTGGTGCCCAAGCAACATGTGGCTTCGTTGCTGGAGGCGGATGCGTCGCATGCAGCGTTGTTGAGCAAGTTGCTGTTGCTGGCACCGAAGCTGGCGAAAGAGCAGGGATTGGACAACGGCTTCCGCACCGTGATCAACAGCGGTAAAGGCGGCGGTCAGGAAGTGTTTCACTTGCATGTGCATGTCATCGGTGGCGGCAACATTCCGCCTATGGTCAAACGTAGCTAATCTATCAGGAGCGCATCATGGGTTCATTCAGTATCTGGCATTGGTTGATCGTGTTGCTGGTCGTGGTGCTGATCTTCGGCACCAAGAAACTGCGCAATATCGGCAGTGATCTCGGCGGTGCCGTGAAAGGCTTCAAGGAAGGCATGAAGGAAGGCGAAGACAAGGCCAAGCCGCAGGATAGCCGCACCATCGAAGGCGAGGCGAAGGAGAAATAACGCGATGTTCGACATCGCGTTCTCCGAACTGGTGGTGGTCGCGCTGGTGGCGCTGATCGTCATCGGCCCCGAACGCTTGCCCGGCCTGGCGCGCAAGGCCGGCGAGTGGTGGGGGCGGACGCAGCGCTATGTGAACAAGGTCAAGCAGGACATCGCGCATGACATGGCGGTGGAGGAGGCGACCAGGCTGCAGCACGATATCGAGAAACATATCGCCGAAGCTGAACAGGCCATGCAAGCGAACGGTCTGACTCTGGAACAGAGCATCCTGCAAGCGCAGTACAAGAAGCCGGATGGTGCAGCACCGGCGACACCTCCCGCCGCACCGGGTGAAACGCCAAAATGAGCAAGAGCGAGACATTGATCGCGCATCTGGTCGAGCTGCGCTCGCGCCTGCTGAACAGTTTCCTGGCATGGTTGCTGGTGTTCATCTGCCTGTTCCCGTGGGCGGCCGAACTGTATGCCTTGCTGGCGCAGCCCATGCTGGACAAGTTGCCGCAGGGCGGCCAGATGATCGCCACCGATGTCACCACACCGTTCTTCGTGCCGCTCAAAGTCGCGATGATGGTGTCCTTCGTCGTCGCGCTCCCCTTTGTCCTGTATCAGGTCTGGCGATTCGTTGCGCCGGGTCTGTATGCTCATGAGAAGAAGCTGGTGTTGCCGCTGATCATGGCCAGTACACTGCTGTTCCTGTGCGGCATGGCGTTCGCCTATTTTGCGGTATTCCCGGTGGTGTTCGGTTTCATCACGGCGGCTGCTCCGGCGGGTGTGGCGGTGATGACCGACATCGATAAATATCTGAGCTTCGTGATGGGTATGTTCCTCGCCTTCGGCATCACCTTCGAAGTGCCTGTTGTGGTGGTTATTCTGGTACGCATGGGTTTGGTGACGGTGGAAAAGCTGCGCGAGGTGAGGTCCTACGTCATCGTCGGGGCCTTCATCATCGCAGCCATCGTCACGCCGCCGGATGTGGTCTCGCAATTCATGCTGGCGGTCCCGCTGTGGTTGCTGTACGAGGCGGGGGTGGTGGTGGCGGGTTGGACCGGCACGCGCGATCGCATCCCCAACGACAGCGTGACGGATGACCACTGATCCCGCGTACGCGCAGGTCGCTGAAACCCTGCAGCAGGCCGCCGCGCTGCATCAATCCGGACTGGCGGCCGCTGCAGCCGAACTATATCGGGTCGTTCTAAGTATCCTGCCCAAACATCCTGATGCCAACCACGAGCTGGCTGTCACCCTGCTACAGACCGGTCAGGCCGTAGCCGCCATCCCACATTTCCTTGTCGCACTCGAAGCGGATCCTGAGCGCCCGCGATTCTGGCTGAGTTATATCGATGCACTGGCCCAGGCCGGACAGCACGATGCCGCGCGCGAGGTCCTGCAGATGGCACGGCAGCAAGGTTTGCAAGGAGAGGAAGCAGACGCATTGGCCGCACGTTTGTCATCTTCCAGTCAGTCGCCCCGATCATTGCAATCAGGGCAGAAAGCGCCGAGACAAGCGCAACTCGACGAGTTGGTCATGCTGTTCAACCAGGGGCGGGTGGCAGATACGGCATCCCGTGCGCGAGCATTGACAGAACAGTTTCCCAAACACGGATTCGGATGGAAGGTATTGGGGCTGGCCTTGAAGCAGCTGGGCGATAACGAAGCAGCGATACCCGCGATGCAGAAAGCTGCAGCCCTGTCGCCCAAGGAGGCGGATGTGCACAGCAATCTCGGTGTCGCGCTGCAGGATGCGGGGCGATTGAAAGAGGCGGAGGCCAGCTACCGGCGGGCGCTCAAACTCAAGCCGGACTATGCTGATGCTCATTGCAATCTGGGCACCTTGCTGCAGGACATGGGTAAGTTGGATGAAGCGGCGGCTGCCCATCGCCGAGCCTTGAGGTTGTCGCCTCGCCTTGCTGACGCACACTACAACTTGGGCAACACGCTGCGGGCAATGGGGCGTAGCGATGAGGCGGTGCAATGCTACCTGCGTGCGCTCGAATGCAGGCCGGATTACGCTCAAGCCTGTTGCAATCTGGGTATTGTGCTGCAGGATTTGGGTCGTTTCGACCAGGCAGAACAGATGTTGCGCCGCGCACTGGTAATCAAGCCTGATTATGTCGAAGCTTGCGCCAATCTGGGCAGTACCCTGAAGCGCCTTGGGCGACAGGAGGAAGCGGAAGAGGCTTACAGGCTGGCGCTGCAGCTTAATCCTGGTGCAGCTGAAGTGCATGGCAATCTCGGGGTTTTGTTGCACGAGATGGGCGAACTCGCTGAGTCTGAGGCGTGTTATCTCCGAGCTTTGCATCTGGCGCCTGATTTGCCGGATGTTCAAAACAATTACGGTGTGCTGCTGCAGGATCTGGGGCGGTTGGGTGAGGCAGAGGCTGCCTACCGAAAGGCCTTGTCACTCCGTCCGAACTATTTTCTGGCACATAGCAACTTGTTGTTCCTGCTTAACTACAGTCTTGATGTATCGCAACAGGCAGCATTTGACGAGGCTTGCCGATTCGGGGCGTCAGTATCGTCCAGAGTCGGGCATCGCTATGCCAAGTGGTCGTGTGCAGAACACGGGCCTTTGCGCATAGGTTTCGTTTCGGGAGACTTCCGGAATCACCCGGTCGGCTATTTCCTGGAGAATCTGCTTCGTTACCTGGATCGGCAAACATTCGAGATCTATGCCTATCCTACGGATCCACGGGAGGACGAACTGACTGTGCGCCTCAAGTCATATTTCTCGGTTTGGCACCCCATATATGGGATGAATGACGAACTTGCGGCAAAAAGCATCCGTGATGATGGTGTGCATGTCCTGCTGGACTTGTCTGGTCATTCGCGCTTCAACCGGTTGCCGGTTTTTGCACTGAGACCTGCCCCGGTACAGGTTGCCTGGCTGGGATACTTTGCAACAACCGGGATGGCCGAGATGGACTATCTCATCGCGGATCCTTCAGTCTTGCTAAAGTCACAAGAGCGATATTTCACGGAGAAGATATGGAGATTGCCTCAGACGCGGTTATGTTTCAGTCGCCCGGATATCGAAGTTGATGTGTCTCCTTTGCCTGCCAAGGTGAGCGGATTTGTCACTTTTGGTTGTTTTAACAATCTGGCCAAGGTGAACGATAGTGTCATCGGCCTGTGGGCGCGAGTGCTGCTTTCGGTGTCAGGGAGCCGGCTTTTCCTTAAGGCGAAGCAGCTTGGAGATGCCAGCGTTCGACAACAGACTGTTGCGCGTTTCGCTGCCTGCGGCATAGAAGCAGAGCGGCTGATCTTGGAGGGGGCAGAGTCCCGTGCAAAATATTTTGAGGCGTACCATCGTGTAGATATCTCACTGGATCCATTTCCTTATCCGGGGGGGACAACAACTATGGAGAGCCTGTGGATGGGGGTGCCTGTCCTGAATCTGACCGGCGATTCATTCCTATTGCGTCAGGGAGCTGGTCTGCTGACCAATCTGGGTTTGCAGGACTGGATTGCCACTTCGCGTGAAGATTATGTGCGACGAGCAGTCGGTTTCTCGGGTGATTTGCCTACGCTGGAAGAGCTTAGGAGCGAGCTTAGAATGCGTGTCGAAGCATCTCCATTAATGGATGGCAAGCGCTTTGCAGCAGACTTCGGTGATGTGCTCCGGTTGTTCTGGGAAGCGTGTCCAAAAGTGAAACAACGCTAGGAATTCATTTCTCCGAACAACCTGCAGGGTCACTCCATGACTTTGGGTTTTGGTCGCTTGCCCACTCGGACTTGCACGACGACTTCATTCTCGTTGCGCAACAACTTCAGGCCGACATTCTGGCCGGGCGTGAGTGCGGAGATGGTTTCCAGCATCACTGTCGAATCAACCAGTGCATTGTCAGCGATACTCACCAGTATGTCGCCCGGTTTGATTCCGGCCTTGTCTGCGGGGCCGTTGCGCATGACTTCCGAGATGAGCACGCCGTGAGCGGCCTTGAGTTTGAAAGATTCGGCCAGTTCGGGGGTCATGTCCTGCACCGCCACACCGATCCAGCCGCGTGTGACAGAGCCGGTCTGGATGATCTGTTCCATGACTTTCTTGGCGGTGCTGACCGGGATGGCAAAACCTATGCCCAGAGAGCCGCCGTTGGGTGAGTAGATGGCGCTGTTGATGCCCAGCAGATTGCCGCTGGCGTCGACCAGCGCGCCGCCGGAGTTGCCAGGGTTGATGGCGGCATCGGTCTGGATGAAGTTCTCGAAGGTGCTCAGCCCCAGGTGGTTGCGTTTGAGCGCACTGACGATGCCCATGGTCACGGTTTGTCCCACACCGAAGGGATTGCCCACCGCCAGAACGATATCACCGACGTGGGTGGCGTCGCCATTGGCAAAGGTTATCGCGGGCAGGGCATAGTTGACGTCGACCTTGAGCACGGCAAGGTCGGTCTCGGGGTCGGTGCCGACGATATGACCTTTGGCATTGCGGCCGTCGGCGAAGGCCACTTCGATTTGGTCGGCTGACTCAACCACGTGGTGGTTGGTGAGGATATATCCGTCTTGGCTGACGATGACGCCAGATCCGAGGCTGGAGTTCTGTTGCGGCTGGTTGTCTTCGAATTCATCGCCGAAGAAGAAGCGGAATCTTGGATCGTCCATGAAGGGATGTGTCGATTGCTTCACTTCACTGGTGGTGAAGATGTTCACCACGGACGGCATCACTTTTTGCGCGGCGCTACTGAAACCGGGGCCGGTCAGGCTGGGGGCGTTTTCTTCCGGTTCGCTTTGGTACAGTGTCACGACGCCGCCGCGAGCGGCGGTGGGGAGCAGGCCTGGTTTGAGGGTGTGTATGACGAACAGAACTGCCAGCCCGATGGTGGTGGCTTGCGCGAACAGGAGCCAGAATTTACGCATGTTATGATCCAGTCAGGCCGTTGATAGGGACAGATGTGATGCAATTAAAAGAATTGGCCGATTATATCGGAAGCGAGCTGGGGGTCGGCCGTTTTCGCGATTATTGTCCGAATGGTGTGCAGGTCGAGGGGCGGGCAGAGGTGCGGCGTATCGCGACCGGGGTCACGGCTTCGCGGGCCGTGCTTGATACGGCAGCGGCGTGGGGTGCCGATGCCATCCTGGTGCATCATGGGTATTTCTGGCGTAACGAGGATGCGGTCATCACCGGTGTAAAGAAGCAGCGTATCGCCTGTTTGTTGGCGGAGGACATCAGTCTGCTGGCTTATCATTTGCCTCTGGATGCACATTCGCTTTGGGGAAACAACGCACAACTCGCCAAACGTCTGGGGTTGCTGGAGAGTGGCCGTTTCGGGGAGCAGGATGTCGCATGTCATGGCCTGCTGGCTCAGCCTGTGGCGCTGGCAGATTTCGCCAAGGCAGTGGCTGAAACATTGAGGTTCGAGCCAACGGTAGTGGGCGGGGCATCAGGGCGGGTCAACCGTATCGCCTGGTGTAGCGGTGCTGCCCAGGGATATTTCGAGCAAGCCATCTCACTGGGGGTGGATGCCTTCCTGACTGGCGAGATTTCGGAGAGCAATGTGCATATGGCGCGAGAAAGTGGTGTGGCCTACATTGCCGCAGGGCATCATGCGACGGAACGCTATGGTATTCAGGCCCTGGGGGCACATTTGGCGGAAAGGTTCGGCCTCGAACACCAGTTCTTTGATGAAGAAATCCCTGTTTAGGTGATGGGTATATAACCGAGTGTGCGTTGCATTCTGAAAAGGCGTTGCGTAGTATTCGGCGTATAACCATGTAGGGTTATTTGTGTCGGTGTTCACGGCCGGCGCAGGAAGAAGTGACTTCCGGTTGCACAGGTCGTTTGGGGCAGCGCCATTCCGCTGCGAGGTAAGCCTTGCTGTTGCGCCGTATCGATGACGCACATGGGGTTACGGGGAGAAAGTATGAGAATCAGAATAATGATAGGCGGCGCGCTGCTGGCCGCACTTTCCTTGAACGCGTTGGCTGAGGACAAAGCACTCATGCCGGCGCATAACGCGCTCAATGTGCTGCAGTCCGGAGAAGTGAGCTTCAGCAAGGATGTGATGCCTATCCTGCAGGACTATTGTGTGAGTTGCCATCATCCGTCACCGACATCCAAGGGCTATGCCAAGAGCGGCTTGGACCTGACTTCCTATGAAGGCCTCATGAAAGGCACCAAGTTCGGCAAGGTGGTCATCCCTGGTGACAGCCAAACCAGCACTTTCACCAAGCTGCTGACCGGCACCAACAAAGGACTGAAGATGCCGATGGGCTTGAATGCCAGCGGTACTCTGGATCGCCAATATATCCTGACGCTGCGCAAGTGGGTCAAGCAGGGTGCCAAGAACAACTAGCATCAAGCAGTAATTGCGGCGAATAGGCTGTCCAAGTAGTATTCGCCGCCGGCAAGGGATCGAGTTGGGGAGACGATTCTGGGCTTGTCTGATAAAAACGTGACGGACAACGCCATGCCATCCTCCAGTACCGACGAGACGCTAGGGCAGCAGGGAGCTGCCCCAGTAGATATTTGACAACGTATTACGGAAGGGATGAGGGTCATGACAGACAATGTGGATCACGGCAAGCGACGAATGCTGATCGCTGCTACCGCTGCAGTGGGGGGGGTCGCCGCCGCCGGTGCAGGTGCACCGTTCGTATTGAGTTTGCAGCCTAGCGAACGCGCCAAGGCAGCCGGTGCGCCGGTCGAGGTGGATATCAGCAGCATCGAGCCGGGTACGATGATCAGTATCGAATGGCAAGGCAAGCCGGTATGGATCGTGCGCCGTACCCAGGAGATGCTGGATCTGCTGCCCAAGAATGACAAAAACCTCGCTGACCCGTCTTCATCCATTCCGCAGCAACCCGAGTACTGTAACAATGCAACCCGCTCCATCAAGCCGGAGATACTGGTCGTGCTCGGTGTCTGTACGCATCTGGGATGCTCGCCGACCTTCCGTCCAGAAGTCGCGCCGGCCGATCTGGGGGCGCAATGGGCAGGGGGCTGGTTCTGCCCTTGCCACGGTTCGCGTTTCGACCTGGCTGCCCGCGTGTTCAAGGGCGTGCCCGCACCGACCAACCTGATCATCCCCCCGCACATGTACCTGAGCGAGACTCGCCTGCTGGTCGGGGATGATGATAAAAGCAAGCTAAAAGGCGGCCAGCCCGCCGATAAGGGGGCCGCAGCATGATGAACCTTCTGAAAAATCTGATTGGTTGGATCGATGAGCGCTTCCCGCTGGTATCCACCTGGAAAGCGCACCTGTCCGAGTACTACGCGCCGAAAAACTTCAACTTCTGGTATTTCTTCGGTGGCTTGGCGCTGCTGGTGCTGGTGATCCAGATCCTCAGCGGTATCTTCCTGACCATGAACTACAAGCCGGACGCTCTGTTCGCGTTCGCCTCGGTCGAATACATCATGCGTGATGTGCAGTGGGGCTGGCTGTTGCGCTATATCCACTCCACCGGCGCATCGATGTTCTTCGTGGTGGTCTATCTGCACATGTTCCGCGGCTTGATGTACGGCTCGTATCGCAAGCCGCGCGAGTTGCTGTGGATCATCGGCATGATCATCTATCTGGCGTTGATGGGCGAGGCATTCATGGGCTATCTGTTGCCGTGGGGACAGATGTCCTTCTGGGGTGCTCAGGTGATCGTGAACCTGTTCTCTTCCGTGCCGTTCATCGGTCCGGATCTGGCGATCATGATCCGTGGCGACTTCGTGGTATCCGATATCACGCTGAACCGATTCTTCGCCCTGCACGTGGTGGCGATCCCGCTGGTACTGGTACTGATCATCGTGGCGCACTTGGTGGCGCTGCATGAGGTCGGTTCCAACAATCCGGATGGCGTTGAGATCAAGAAACACAAGGATGCCAATGGCGTGCCGTTGGACGGCGTGCCGTTCTTCCCATACATGGTGGTCAAGGATGGCGTGGCGGCAGTGGCCTTCCTGATGGTGTTCAGCGCGGTGGTGTTCTTCGCGCCGGACATGGGCGGCTATTTCCTGGAGTACAACAACTTCGTGCCGGCCAACCCGATGAAGACACCCGAGCACATCGCGCCGGTGTGGTACTTCACGCCTTACTACGCCATCCTGCGTGCGGTGCCGCCGATGTTCGGCTCCCAGTTCCCGGGTGTGGTGGCGATGGGCGTGGCGACCGTGATCTTCTTCGCGTTGCCTTGGCTGGATCGCGGCCCGGTCAAGTCAATCCGCTATCGCGGCCCGATCTACAAGACCTTCCTGGCCGCTTTCGTGGTGAGCTTCGTCGGCTTGGGCTATCTGGGTCTGATGCCGGCAACGGAAACCTACACTCTGATCTCGCGCATCCTGGCGGTGGTGTACTTCGCGTTCTTCTTCCTGATGCCCTGGTACACGAAGATCGACGCATGCAAGCCCGAGCCTGATCGCGTGACGTCCAAATAATTGAGAGGGGTTCGTTGAAATGAAAGCTATCAAGAAAGTAATCGTAGGGGCGATGCTGGCCTGCATGCCGGTACTTGCTGCCGCAAGCGAGGGCGGCGTGCATCTGGATAAGGCACCGCTCAACCTGCAGGATCAGGCCTCCCTGCAGCGCGGAGCCAAACTGTTCACTTCGCGTTGTCTGGCCTGCCACTCGGCCTCTGCCATGCGCTACAACCGCCTGAACGACATCGGCATGTCCGACGACCAGATCAAGGCAGAGTTGGAGTTGCCGGAAGACGTCAAGGTCGGGTCGACCATGCAGTCCGCAATGGACTCCAACTCCGCCAAGATGGCCTACGGCGTCGCGCCGCCCGACTTGAGCGTGATCGCACGTTCACGCAGTGCGGATTGGCTGTATAGCTACATGCGTACGTTCTATGCCGATCAGAGCAAGACCAGCGGCTGGAACAATGCGGTCTTCCCCAGTGTCGCCATGCCGTTCGTGCTGGCGGACATGCAGGGTGAGCAAGCCATGGAAGACGGGCACCTGGTGTTGAAAACGCCGGGTTCCATGTCCGTCGCCGAGTACGACGCTGCCATTGCCGATCTGACCAACTATCTGGTGTTCATGAGCGAGCCGGCCATCCTGGTCCGCCACCAGATCGGCTGGATCGTATTGATCTTCCTGTCCATTCTTCTTGTTCTGATGTATGCACTGAAGAAGGAGATATGGAAGGATATTCACTGAGGAGATTGAATTCGGGATGCGGTTCGTGTTAGTTTCCGCTCCCGTTGCAGTCTGCGCCGAGATGGCGGGGCAAATGCTCCGCCATCTGGTTTTTAACGCTACATAATTGTATTCAGGTGGTTTTTTATGATGACACTCTACTCGGGCACAACCGACCCCTATAGCCATCGTTGCCGTTTCGTGCTGTTTGAAAAAGGCATGGACTTCGAGGTGATCGATGTGGATGTATTCAACATGCCGGAGGATCTGGCCGTGATGAATCCCTACAACAAAGTGCCGGTACTGGTCGAACGCGACCTGATCCTGTACGAAGCCAATATCATCAACGAATATATCGACGAGCGCTTCCCGCATCCCCAGCTGATGCCGCCCGATCCGGTGATGCGCGCCCGCGCGCGCCTGTTCCTGCATCGCTTTGAGCAGGAATTGTTCTGTCACATCGAAGGCTTGGAAAGCAACAACGCCAAAGCTCAGGAGAAAGCGCGTGCGGCCGTGCAGAGCAATCTGACCCAGATTGCCCCGATCTTCGCCAAGCAGAAGTTCATGCTGGGCGATGAATTCTCCATGCTGGACGTGGCGATCGCGCCGCTGTTGTGGCGTCTTGAGCACTATGGTATTCAGCTCGACAAGGACGCTACGCCGATGATGAAGTATGCCGAGCGTCTGTTC
Source organism: Sideroxyarcus sp. TK5 (assembly GCF_054601595.1). Lineage (NCBI taxonomy): Bacteria > Pseudomonadati > Pseudomonadota > Betaproteobacteria > Nitrosomonadales > Gallionellaceae > Sideroxyarcus > Sideroxyarcus sp. TK5. The sequence continues at coordinate 211,375 of NZ_BAAHSJ010000002.1, forward strand.
TCGCGCCAAGGTTTCATCGAGGCCCTGACGCCTGCCGAAAAGGCCATGCGCAAGTAATCGCTGTGATAGACGAGCCGTCCACCAAACCTTATCTGATTCGAGCCATCTATGAATGGTGCGCAGATGCCGGATACACCCCGTATCTGGCGGTGCAGGTGGATGAATACACGCAAGTGCCGATGGGCTATGTGAAGGACGGTCAGATTGTCCTGAATATCGGTGGGGATGCGGTGAAGAATCTGCAGCTTGGCAATGAGGACATCAGTTGCAACGGCCGCTTCGGCGGAGTCGCCCACCAGCTGATGATCCCGGTTGCAGCAGTCATCGGTATCTTTGCCAAAGAGACAGGGCAGGGGCTGGTATTCCAGGCAGGCGAATCGGCTCCTTTGTCATCGACTGAGCCGCCAGATGAGCCGCCCTCCCCTCCGGCATCCTCAGGCAGGCCGCAGCTCAAGGTCGTCAAATAAAAAAGCCGCAGCACTCTGCGGCTTTTTTATTTGCGCTTAGTCCAGCGATTACTAGGCTTGTGCCAGCAGGCCGCCCATCTTGCTGAAGGCTTTCTGCTCAATCTGGCGGATCCGTTCCGCCGATACGCCGAATTCATCGGCCAACTCGTGCAGCGTGGCGCTTCCATCCTCTTTCAGCCAGCGTGCCTCCACGATGCGGCGGCTGCGTTCATCCAGTGCAGACAAGGCGTTCGCCAATCCTGTCGATTGCAAACGTTCCTGCTCCGATGTCTCCAGAATGACGGAGGGCTCATGTGTCTCATCATCAGCCAGATATCGCACGGGTGAGTAGCTCTCATCCTCATCATTGCCGGCCAATGGGTCGAGTGACAGTTCATGGCCAGCGAAACGCGCTTCCATCTCCACCACGTCGTGTTCGCTGACGTTCAACTGCTGGGCGATCTCGCTCACCTGCTGCGGACGCAGCGGCTCCAGTCCTTTCTTAAGGCTGCGCAGGTTGAAGAACAATTTGCGTTGTGATTTGGTCGTGGCGATCTTCACCATGCGCCAGTTGCGGATCACGAACTCATGGATCTCGGCGCGGATCCAGTGCAGGGCGAACGAAACCAGACGCACACCACGCTCCGGATCATAACGTTTCACCGCCTTCATCAGGCCGATATTCCCTTCCTGGATCAGGTCGGCTTGCGGCAATCCATAGCCGATGTAGCCGCGTGCCACGCTGACCACGACACGCAGGTGCGACAGCACCAGTTGGCGGGCAGCCTCAAGATCGTTCTGCTGGCGGAAGCGTGTCGCCAACTCCAATTCCTGCTCATGGGTCAGGACCGGAAAGCGGTTGACGGCCTGCACATACCCCTCCAACCCGCCTGCGGCGGATGGCATTGGCAGATTCATGCTTGCATTCATGGTCTTTCCTCCTTTGCGGTGATTCTAGCACTCCTGTGCTGAGAGTGCCAAAGGGGGATTTGGTTCAACGGGGCTCGATCTGCCAAAGGTGCTGCGAAACCGAGAACCAGGCTCCCAGCCACCCCAGATAGCCGGAAAAGGCGAACAGGGCGAGGCTGTCCGGCCAGGAAAGCGTGTGTAACTGGAAATCGCTGGAATACAGCAGGGTGAGGTCAGCCAGACTGCCGTTCAGCAACCACAGGCTGGCGGAGACCAGCAGCCATGCCACGATGCCTCCGGTCAACCCTTGCAGCAGTCCGAAATACAGGAAGGGGCGGCGGATGAAGCCGTCGCTGGCACCGATCAGTTTGGACACCTCTATCTCGTCGCGCCGGGTCAGGATCTGCAGGCGTATGGTGTTGAACGTGATGGCGATCAGCGCAAGGCTGAGAGTGGTCGCGAGGATGGCCGTAGCCAATCTTCCCAAGCCCAGCAACGCATCCAGTTTCTTCACCCAAGCCGAGTCGAGTTGCACATGATCGAACTGCTGCCATGATCGCAGCTCCTGATGGAGTGCTTCCATCGCGTCGGCATCGGTCGACTTGGGATAGATGATGAAGGTGTCCGGCAACGGGTTGTGCGGCAGGTCGCCTACCATGTCCGATGCGCCGGTGCTTTGCTGCAATTGCTGCAAGGCCGTATCGCGTGAGACGAATTCCACTCTGGAGACGCGGTCATTCGCTTCCAGTCTCTCCTTGAGCGCGCGCAGTTCTGGGTCGCGTCTTCCCGCATCCAGGAACACGCTGATCTGCGGTGTTTCAGCCACCGATGAGGCGAGATGCTGCACACTCTTCAACAGCACATAGGTGCCGACCGGTAGGCTGAGCGCGATGCCGATGATGGTCATGTTGAGCAGCGAAGCGCCGGGCGTGAGCCACAGGCGGCTCAGTGTGGTTTGCAGCACATGCAGGTGTTCGCGCAGCCTCTTCATGTCGCGCTCCCTTGTTGCAGCATACCGTGATCCAGATGCAGCGCGCGCGCGGGGAAACGCTGCAGGACGCTCTGGTCGTGGGTGGATATCAGCAGTGTCACACCGACCTGATGGAAAGACCTGAAGATATTCAATATCTCGGCGGAGTATTCCGCGTCGAGATTGCCGGTGGGTTCGTCCGCCAGCAGGATATCGGGCCGGCTGACGATGGCCCGCGCGATGCACAGGCGCTGCTGCTCGCCGCCCGACAGGGCGACCGGGTTGGCTTTTTCGCGTGCGAGCAGGCCGACTTTGTCCAGCGCGGCGCGCACGCGCTTGGCGGCCTCGCGATGGTCGAAGCCACTGATCTGCAGGGGGAGAAGCACATTGTCGAAGGCGCTGCGGTCGAACAGCAGCTTGTGGTCCTGGAAGATCAGGCCGATGTTGCGGCGCAATGCAGGGATCGCTTCGCGCTTGATGGCGCGGATGTTGTGGCCGTTGATCAGCACGCTGCCGCTGGTGGGGCGTTCGATGGCGGCGATGAGTTTCAGCAGTGTGCTTTTGCCAGCGCCGGAGTGGCCGGTGAGATACACCATCTCGCCTTGGGCGATGTTGAAACTCACATCCTGCAAGGCTTCATGGCCGCCCGGGTAGCGTTTGTAGACCTGGCCGAAGTGGATCATCGCTCGATATCCAGCAGGGCTGCGATGAAATCCTCGGCGTTGAACGGCTTGAGGTCGTCCAGTCCTTCGCCCACGCCGATGAAACGCACGGGGATGGGATGGGCGCGGGCGATGGCGGCGATGACGCCGCCCTTGGCCGTGCCATCCAGCTTGGTCAGCACCAGGCCGCTGACATCCAGCGCATCGCCGAACGCCTTTACCTGCGACAAAGCGTTCTGGCCGGTGTTCGCATCCAGTACTAGCAGTACCTCGTGCGGGGCACCGGGTAGGGCCTTGTCGATCACGCGCTTCACCTTCTTGATCTCTTCCATCAGGTGCGCTTGCGTCGCGAGGCGGCCGGCGGTGTCTGCCAGTACCACATCGATGCAGCGTGCCTGAGCTGCCTGCACCGCATCGTAGATGACGGCGGCGGCGTCGCCGCTCTGTTGCGCGATGACAGTCACATCGTTGCGCTTGCCCCATTCCATCAGTTGCTCGCGCGCGGCGGCGCGGAAGGTATCGCCGGCCGCGAGCAGCACCGACTTGCCCTGGTTCTGGAAGTGCTTGGCCAGTTTGCCGATGGAGGTGGTCTTGCCGGCACCATTGACGCCGCACAGCATGATGACGAAGGGCCGGTTCGCCGCGATGTCCAGCGGTTTGGCCAGCGGCTGCAACAACTTCAGTAGCGCGTGCGCCAGCGCCTCTTTCAACTGGCTTGCCTCGGTCAGGCGCTGTTCCTTGACCTGGCGACGCACATCGGCGAGCAGTGTCTGTGTGGCGTCCATGCCCACATCGGCCGTGATGAGCAGGGTTTCCAGTTCTTCGTAGAGTTCGTCGTCGATGCGCGCGCCGGGAACCAGCAGAGCAGTCAGTTGTCCACCGGTCCGCGCCAAGCCATCGCGCAAGCGCTTGGCCCAGCCGCTATCGCTGGATTTGCTGTCAGGGCTTTGTTTTTTCAGGAAACTGAACATGGGCCGGGAAAGGTTTGGAGGAATGTCGCATAATGCGCCCGCATTTTAACGTTTCAGGACGATCCACATGAGATTTTATGCATTCTGTTTGGGGCTGTTAGCAGCTTTCTGTGCGCAGGCCGACGTTTTCGAACAGACGCTTGCCAACGGATTGAAAGTCATCGTGAAAGAGGACCGCCGTGCACCGGTGGTCGTGCAGCAGATCTGGTATCGCGCCGGCAGCATGGATGAGAAGACAGGGGTCACCGGCGTCGCACATGTGCTGGAACACATGATGTTCAAAGGCACCCGGGCAGTTCCGGCCGGGGAGTTCTCGCGCCGTATCGCCGCCGCCGGCGGGCGCGAGAACGCTTTCACCAGCTATGACTACACCGCTTATTTCCAGCAAATGCACAAATCGCAACTGGAACTGGCGATGAAACTGGAAGCCGACCGCTTGCATAACCTGAACCTGAGCGATGAGGAATTCGCCAAAGAGATCCGTGTGGTGATGGAAGAGCGGCGCTGGCGCACCGACGACGATGCGCATGCCTTGCTGGACGAACGCATGATGGCCACCGCTTATCAGGAGCACCCCTACCGCAACCCCATCGTCGGCTGGATGAACGATCTAAACAACATGACGGCGGAGGATGCGAGGCTCTGGTACCAGACTTGGTATGCCCCCAACAACGCGACGCTGGTCATCGCAGGAGATGTCGATGCGAAGCAGGTGTTCGCCCTGGCCCGCAAACACTATGGACGCATCAGTGCAGGCAAGTTGCCTGCACGCAAACACTATGAGGAACCGGCGCAGCTTGGGATCAAACGCATCGTGGTGAAGGCACCCGCCGAGTTGCCGCATCTGGTCATGGCCTATCACGCCCCGACCCTGCGCGATGTGGATAAGGACTGGCAGCCCTATGCGCTATCGGTCCTGGCCGGTGTACTCGACGGCAACGATTCGGCACGTCTGAACAAGTCATTGGTGCGCGAGCGGCAAGTGGCGACCAGCATCGGAGCCGGCTATGCCAATACCTCGCGCGGTCCGACCATGTTCTCGCTGGAAGCCACACCCGCAGCAGGCACATCGGTGGAGGCGCTGGAAGCAGCGATACGCGAACAATTGCAAATGATCGTGCGTGACGGCGTGAGTGAGGAAGAGTTGCGCCGCGTGCGCGCCCAGGTCACCGCCGCCGAGGTGTACAAGCTCGATTCCCTGTTCTATCAGGCGATGCAGATCGGGCAGATGGAAAGCATCGGATTGTCCCACCGTGACTTGCCGTTGATGCTGCAGAAACTGCAAGCTGTGACTGCGGAGCAAGTGCAGGCTGTGGCGCGCGACATCCTGCGCGACGACCAGCTGACCGTCGCCGTGCTCGACCCGCAACCGCTGGCAGCGGACAAGCCACAACAGGGAGGGTATGCCCATGCGCACTAAACTCCTGACTTTTGTCCTGCTGTGCGGATCCGCAGTCGGCGCGTTCGCCACACCCCAGATACAACACTGGCAAGCGGCCAGCGGCGCGCGCGTGTATTTCGTGGAAGACCACAACCTGCCCATGCTGGATGTGGCGGTCAGTTTTCCGGCCGGAAGTGCCTATGATAGTGCGGACACGAAAGGTGTGGCGGGACTGACCCATGGTTTGCTCGATCTGGGCGTGCAAGGCATGAACGAAGACGACATCGCACGCAAATTGGCAGATGTCGGGGCCAGGGTCGCCAGCAGTTTCGATGCGGATCGTTCCGCCATCACCTTGCGCACCTTGAGCAGTGCGGCGGAGCGCGATGTGGCGCTGGATATCCTGGCGCGCGTGCTGCAGCAGCCGCAGTTCCCGCAAGCGGTCCTGACGCGTGAGAAGACTCGCCTGATCGCCTCCCTGCGTGAGGCGGAGACCAAACCGGAATTCCTTTCCGAGAAAGCGTTCGGCAAGGCTGTGTTCGGCACCCACCCCTACGGCTGGCAAGCCGAGGTTGCGGATATCGAAAAGATTCAACGTGACGATCTGCTGGCGTTCTATCGTGCCCACTATGGTGCCGGGGATGCCGTCGTGGCACTGATGGGGGATATCACACGGCAACAGGCGGAAGCCATCGCGCAGCGATTGACCGCGCAACTGCCTCCGAGCGGGGGCGTCGCCGCCTTGCCTGCCGTTGACAGGCTGCATGCATCCAGCGAGCAGCGCATCACGCACCCCGCCAGCCAAAGCCACATCCTGCTCGGTGCGCCTGGGATCGCGCGCAACGACCCGGACTATTTTCCCTTGTATGTCGGCAACTACATCCTGGGCGGCGGCGGTTTCGTATCGCGCCTGATGAACGAAGTCCGTGAAAAGCGCGGCATGGCTTACAGCGTGTACAGCTATTTCGTGCCCATGCAGCAACCGGGCGCGTTCCAGATCGGTCTGCAGACCAAGAAGGAGCAGGTGGACGAGGCGCTGCAGGTGGTGCGCAAGACCCTGCGCGATTTCGTGGATAAGGGCGTGACGGAAGACGAGCTGCGCGCGGCCAAGCAGAACATCATAGGCGGCTTCCCGTTGCGCATCGACAGCAACCGCAAGATCCTCGATTACCTGAGCGTGATCGGCTTCTACGAGCTGCCGCTCACCTATCTGGATGAATTCCAGGCGCGTGTCGAGCAGGTGGATGTGCGGGCGATCAATGATGCTTTCCGTCGCCGTATCGATCCCGATGCCATGGCGACCGTGATCGTCGGTGGGCAGGTGGCAGGAGAGACGAAATAAACAAGGTCAGGATCATCGGCGGCACGCATCGCAGCCGCATCATCACCTTTCCCGATAGTGCCGGTTTGCGCCCGACGCCCGATCGCGTGCGTGAGACGTTGTTCAACTGGCTGGGCCAGACGCTGTATGGCAAGCGTTGCCTGGACCTGTTCGCAGGCAGCGGCGCGCTGGGGTTCGAAGCGGCCTCGCGTGAGGCGGAGCGGGTGGTGATGGTGGAGCAAGACCGCGCTGTATATAAGGTCTTGCAGGACTCGCTCCGCAAGCTGGACTTCCCGAATGTAGCGTTGCACTGCGATGATGGGATAAAATTCGCCATGCAGACGAATATGACGTTCGACGTCGTCTTTCTCGACCCCCCGTTTCAGAGCGATCTTTTGACTCGACTCATGCCGCGTTTGGCGCAGCTACTGAGCAAAGACGGTGTGGTCTATGTGGAAAGCGGGGCCGCGTTCGAAGCGGGGGAAGACTGGCGGGTGCTGAAGCAACGGCGCGCCGGAGCGGTACATTACCAACTATTGGAACGCGCCCAGGCATGATCAGAGTCGTATATCCGGGTACATTCGATCCCATCACGCGCGGCCACGAGGATGTGGTGCGACGTGCGGCGGGCCTGTTCGGCGAAGTCGTGGTGGCAGTCGCGGCGAGCCGCAGTGCCACCCTGTTCTCGCTGGACGAGCGGGTGGCGATGGCGCGCGAGGTGTTCGCCGATTCGGTCAATGTCCGGGTCGAGGGGTTCGACGATCTGCTGATGAACTATGTGCGCAGGCTGGAAGCGCGCGTCGTGTTGCGCGGATTGCGGGCGGTGTCCGATTTCGAGTATGAGTTCCAGATGGCGGGCATGAACCGCACGCTGGATCCGGAGGTGGAAACGGTGTTCCTCACCCCGGCCGAGCAGTACAACTTTATCTCCGCCAGCATGGTGCGCGAGATATCGCGCTTCGGCGGCGAGGTGGGCAAATTCGTCTCGCCCGCCGTGGCGGCAAGACTGCAGGATAAAAGATCAATCAAAGGAGAGTAGAAATGTCACTTATCATCACCGACGAATGCATCAACTGCGACGTGTGCGAGCCGGAGTGCCCGAATGACGCGATCTCGCAGGGCGACACCATCTATGTCATCGATCCGGCCAAGTGTACCGAGTGCGTCGGACACTACGATACGCCGCAGTGCGTGGAGGTGTGCCCGGTCGACTGCATCCCCAAAGACCCGAACCATGTGGAATCGCCGGAGCAGTTGCAGGCCAAGTACGAGCGCCTGATGGCAGCCAAGGGCAAGTGATTCGCTTCGCCTCGCTCTGACACAGCCGCCCGCAGGGGCGGCTTTGTTTTTTGCTTCAACTTTCCCGCCGGCGGGTGTAGCCTGTCCGCACGCATCGGAACGACAAGGTGCGGGGAGGGGAGATGAAGAACCGATATCAACCGCTGACCGTCCTGCTGGTGACGGTCGCATCCTTGATGCTGGGCGGTTTCCTGCTTTTCAACAGTCTGCGCGGCACGATAAGCGAGATGGTGAACGCCGACCTCGCGGCCGTCGCCACCCTGAAATCGCGACAGGTAGAGTCGTGGTTCGAGGACCGTGATGCCGACGCCGGGTCGCTGGCGGTCGATTCCTTCTTCTCGCGCGCGGTCCAGCGATGGTATGCGGGGGGATCGCAGGATGACCGACAGCGGGAGATGATCGTCAAACGTCTGGACGGATTCATCTCGCTGCACCGTTTCGATGCGGCCGTGCTGCTGGATGGTAAGGGGCGACCGGTGTTGCAGGTGGGAGCAGGCCCGCACGATACTCGTCATGCTCAGGTGCAGATCGCACAGGCGATGGCGAGCAACGAGACCGTGTTCGTCGACATGCACCGGCATGGCGATGCAGCGCCGGAGCTGGATTTCATCTCGCCGCTGCGAATCGAGGGGAGGGTGGTCGGTGCCTTGTATCTGATGGAAGATGCCGGCAGGCATCTGTTCCCTTTGCTGGATGATGATGCAGACCGGAGCGAACTGGTCGAAACGCACCTGGTCCGCCGCGAGGGCGACCAGGTGATGTATCTGAGCCCGTTGTCCGGTGTGCCCGATGCCGCACTTTCCTATCGTTTGCCGCTCAGAGGACCGTCCGTCACCGCTCAGGCCCTGATGCAAAACCGGCGTGCGCTGCAACTGGGGCAAGACCATCTGGGCAGGCAGGTGCTCGCCTATGCGCTGCCGATCCGGCATACCGGGTGGATGCTGGTCACCAGTGCCGACGAGGCGACGGCCTATGCGCTGCTGCGGAGACTGGAGATCGTCGCGCTTGCGCTGATGACGTTCATCCTCCTGTTGACCGTCGCTTGGTTCGCGCAATGGCAGCGCCGGCAGCGCAGCCTGCATCAGGCGAGGGAGATGCAGATCCGGCTGGCTGGCGAGGAACGTTTCCATACCGTGTTCGACCATGCGGCGCTGGCCATGGCGCGCCACGCCCTGAACGGCGACATCATGGAAGTCAACGACAGATGGTGCACGACCTTTGGCTATGCACGGGACGAGCTGGCGGCTCGCAGGCTGAACTGGCAGCAGCTCACCTTGCCTGACGATCTGGCGGAGAGTGCAGGCCAGGTGCAGCGACTGCTGTCGGGCGAAACGTCGGACATTCAGATGGAGAAGCGCTACCTGCGCAAGAACGGCCAGGTGTTCTGGGGCGAGGTGCGGGTCTCGCTGGTGCACGACGAGAGCGGTGCGCCGGATTATTTCATCAGTACCGTGCAGGACATCAGCGAACGCAAGCGACTGGAAGAGGAGCGCAACGCCAACCTGCTGCTGCTGCAGATGGCGCTGGATGCGGCGCAAGAGGCGGTGTGGGAATGGGATCTGCAGAGCGGCAAGGCTAGATTCAGCCCAGAGTATTACACCATGCTGGGTTACCTGCCCAACGAGTTCCCGGCCGATCATCGGTCTTGGTTGGAGCGCATCCACCCCGACGACCGGGACAAGGTGTGGCGGACCATACGGGAAGAATTGAAGCAGCACCAAGACATCTACGTGGCCGAATACCGGATGCAGACCAAGGATGGACGCTACCGATGGATCCAGGGGCGCGGCAAGTGCGTGGCGGTGGACGCGCAGGGCGAGCCGGCGCGGCTGGTCGGCATCAACATCGACATCCATGACCGCAAACAGGCAGAGTTGCAGATCAGCCATCTGGCATACCACGACAAGCTGACCGGTCTGCCCAATCGCGCCCTGTTCTTCGACCGCTTCTCGCAAGCGATCTCCCGGGCGAAACGCGACCAGTGTCGCGTGGCGCTGCTGTTCGCCGACCTGGACGGATTCAAGCAGGTGAACGACACGCACGGCCATGAGGCGGGTGATGAGGTGCTGCGCATGGCGGCGCAGCGATTGCTGGCTTGCCTGCGCGCGGTCGATACGGCGGTGCGATTCGGTGGCGACGAGTTCGCCGTGATATTGAGCGATGTGGAAGACAGGGCGCAGGTGGCGCAAGTGGCGGAGAAGATAGTGCATGCTTTTGAGGCCGAGATGACGCTCGCGCAAGGTGCTGGCTGCCAGATCGGTGTGAGCATCGGCATCAGCCTCTTCCCGGACAACGGTTCGACCATGGACGGTCTGCTCACCGCCGCCGACCGGGCCATGTATGACAGCAAACATGCCGGCAAGAACACCTATACCTTCTTCGGCGAGCGCGCTTCCGAGCTGGATGAGCAGTGGATCAGGTTCGACCAGTCGCATCTGATCGGTATCGCGGAGATCGACGAGCAGCACCGCAACCTCGTGCGTATGGTGAACAAGCTGAACAGCGAATGGCGCAAAGGCACGTCGCATACCGGCTTGCTCGCCTTGTTCGATGAGCTGGTGACCGCGACCGCCGAGCATTTCGAGACCGAAGGGCGGTATATGGCCCAGTACGCCTACCCGGAACAGCGGATGCACGAAAAAGAGCATGCCCTGTTGGTGGACGAGGCGATGCGTTTGCGCAAGGGTTTGAGTGAGGGCGGCGAGCTGCTCGCCCTGCAAACGATCAAGGATTGGCTGATCAACCACATCCTGCACGCGGATACTAGGCTCGCGCGCTACCTGACAGCCCGCGGAGTGCGCTGAGCGGGCACGGATGCATTGACACCAGAACGTTCGTTCTCTACCATGCAGACCATCCGTTCTGTACAGGTGATGCCATGACCGACCTCCATCCTTCCGCGCAGCGGGACGCCGAATATCTGGCCAGATTGCAGGATTACTATTCCGACTGGAAGAGCATCCCGTCCTATGCCGCCTTGTGCGACGTGTTCGGTATCGCCTCGAAATCCTGGGTGAAAGCCATCCTCGACCGGCTGGGCGAGGCCGGTTTCCTGGAACGCACGCCGGACGGCATGTGGATCCCGACGCGCGAGTTCTTCGCGCGGCCGCTGGCCGACAGTTCCGTCCCCGCCGGCATGCCGGTCACGGTCAGCGCGACGCAGGGCGAGTACTACGTGCTGGACGAGATGCTGATCGACAAGCCCTCGCAGACCACGCTGATCCCGGTCAAGGGAGACTCGATGGTGGAAGCTGGCATCCATGACGGCGATGTAGCGGTCGTGGAAAAGCGCCATCTGGCCAATGTCGGCGACATCGTGGTCGCCATCGTGGACGGCGAATTCACCCTGAAGACACTGGACAAGGAGCGCGGCAAATTCATCCTGCGCCCGCAGAACCCCGCGTATCCGGTCATCCGACCGCAAGGCACGCTGGAGATCTTCGGTGTCCTCGTCGGTCTCGTGCGCAAATATCGCTGACCCATTCCGCCTGCCTGCTGACAAGTATCCGCAACTCACGTATGTTCCCTGCCGTGGGGAGGCGCCCCGGGTGCGGTCGCCTGTCCCGGTTGTCTTGAGATCGCGGTCTTGCTGGGGAATGCTGATGGGGGGTGTCTGTTGAGCACGTTTTTTCCGACATGTTTGAGATGTCTGGCTGCAGCCTTGCTCTGCCTCTTCTCCGTGTCCGTAACGTGGGCAGCCGAACCGAGAAAGGTCGTGCTGCTGCTCAGCGAGCAGCATGCGTCTTATCAGCATTTCCGGCAGGCATTCGCGCAGAACCTGTCGCCTGACGTTCGGCTAGAAGTGCGCACGCTGGCGCAGCAGACGGATATCCCCGAGGCGGACATCCTGGTGACGGCGGGAAGCAAGGCCATGCAATGGGCCGCAGACCGATGGTATGGTGCGATGCTGGCCACCATGCTGTCCAGCAATAATTTCCAGCAATTGCGTGCCGGCAGGCCACTCCCGCATCCTTTGTCTGCATTGTTCCTCGATCAGCCGCTCCCGCGCCAGGTTGCGCTGATCCGTGCAGCGTTGCCATCATTGAGCAGGGTGGGGGTGTTGTATACGCCGGACGGGGATTTCGCCCAGCAGCCCTTGCAACAGGAGCTGGCCAGGCAGGGGGCATCGCTGCACAGCCAGACGGTGCAGCCGGACGACAGCCTTGCCGCCAGGCTCGAGGAGCTACTGGCACGGAGCGACATCCTGCTGGCGGTGCCGGATAGCCGGATATACAACTCCTCCACCATACGGAACATCCTGCTCGGCAGCTACCGGCGTGGCATCCCCGTGATCGGTCTGTCCGCAGCCTATGTCAATGCCGGGGCCTTGTGCGCGGTGTATTCGACACCCGAGCAGCAGGCTGCGCAATCGGCCGGGATGGTTTCCGAGTTCCTGCAGCGGGGCAGCTTGCCTTCCCCGCGATTCCCTCAGTTGTACCAGATCGCGCTGAACGCCGAGGTGGCGCGTTCGTTGCGCCTCGATATCCGTTCAGTCGAAGCGTTGCGTATCGAAATTGATCGCGTCGAAGGGGGGCGTCCATGAAGAGCAGGCGATACAAGATAGGCAGGTATGTCGCATGGCTGACGCTGTCGCCGTTATTGGTGATGTCTGTACTGCTCGAAGCGGTGTTCCTGCATGATCGCACGGAGAACATGGCGCAGAGCTTGCAAGCGCGCGGTGAACTGCTGGCGCGGCAGTTGGCCGCGAGTAGCGAATATGGCGTGTTCTCCTATAACCGGGAGTTCCTGCGCACGCTCAGTTTGCAGGTGCTGCATGAGCCTGATGTGCTTGCAGTGCGCATCACCGACCGCGATGGGCGTGAACTGGCGGCTGTCGGGGAAGTGGATGTACCACTGATGTCGGCAGACCGTGGGCGGGAGGGGCCTTCAGGGGACATCCTGCTGTTCCGGCAACCGATAACGTCCACGCAGCTGGCGCTGGACGAGCTGGAGGACAAGCCTGCCGTACAGCAGATCGGCAGCGTGGCGGTCGTGCTGAGTTGGAAGCGGACGCGCCAGCAGCAGACCGAGATGATGGTGATGGTGATCGCCGCCACCCTGGGTTTCCTGTTGCTCGTGTTGTACGGTGTGTTCAGGGCCAGCCGCAAGTTGATCGAACCGGTCTATCGGCTGAGCGGTGCGATCCAGGCGATCGGACGCGGCGAATTGCATACCCGGGTACGTCACGGGGTGGAGATTGAAGAACTGGGCAAGCTGACGGATGGCATCAATGTCATGGCCGAGCAGTTGCAGCAGGAAAGGGCGCATCTGCAGCTGCGCATCGATGAAGCGACCGAACAGTTGCGACAGCTGGCGTTCTTCGACACCCTGACCGGGTTGCCAAACCGGCGCTTGCTCAGCGACCGCCTGAATCAGGTGCTGGCAGCCAGCATGCGCAGCGAACGCTATGCGGCGGTGATGTTCATGGATCTGGACAAGTTCAAACCGCTCAATGACAAGTACGGCCATAGTGTGGGCGATCTGCTGCTGGTCGAAGCTGCCCGCCGTATCGAAAGCTGTCTGCGTGCCGTGGATACGGTCGCCCGCTTCGGCGGGGATGAGTTCGTGGTGTTGCTGAACGAGCTGGACGAAGACCGCGAGCGATCAACCAGACAGGCGCAGATCGTGGCGGAGAAGATCCGCGCTACCTTGTCGCAACCTTATCACCTGCTGTACCAGACGCTTGATCAGCCGCCGCTGGCGGTGAGCCACGAATGCACGGTAAGCATAGGCATGGTGCTGTTCCATGGCAGGCAGGCCAATCAGGAACAGATACTGGCCAGAGCGGATGCGGCCATGTATCAGGCCAAGGAGAGTGGCAACGCGATCCAGTTCATGGAAGAGTCGGCGGGCTGAGTCACCCCTTGCGCGACTGCTTCAGCCACGGGATCATGCGGGCCAGGATGTCGTCGCGTTCGATGAAGTGATGTTTGAGCGCGGCACCGATATGTCCGCCGAGCACACCGAACAGTGCGAAGTTGAGCAACTGATGCACCTGCTGCAGTGATTCCCCCAGCATCTTGTCCTTGCCGACCAGGTCTGGCAGCGGCAGTACGCCGAACCATACCGTCTGGAAGCCCTTGGCGGAACTCATCAGCCAACCGCTGAGCGGGATCAGCAACAGCAAGGCATATAGCAGGTAATGCACGCTTTCCGCCGCGACCCGCTCCCAGCGCGGCATGCTTTCGGGGAGTGCGGGCGGGCGGTGCGTCAACCGCCAGTAGAGGCGGATCATCATCAGCAGGAATACCGTCACCCCCAGCCATTTGTGGTAGCTGTACAGCTGCAGCTTGGCCGGCGAGAGCGGCAGGTCGTGCATGTAGATGCCCAGCGGGAAGGCGGCCAGGACCAGCAATGCGATGAGCCAGTGCAGCGAGATAGCGGTGCGGGTATATCGGTTCGACATGGCGATCATCCTGTGAAGAACGGTCGGCGCAGGGTAACGCCATGGCATCCATCCGGCAAGCGAACTTTCTGCGCGGAATATCGTCACAAGCGCGGCTTGAAATTGTGGCGCTGCAGCCCCATATGGCCCAGCGAACGGACAAAAGTCCCTGTGGATGTGATTATTAAATGACGGAGAGTGTCGAATGAAGCGTATCTTCTTGTTCCTGTTGACCAACATCGCCGTGCTGGCGGTGATCAGCATCACCCTGCGCATCCTCGGCGTTGACCGCTGGATGGATGCCAGCGGCGGTATCAACTTCAATGCCTTGCTGGTGCTGTCCGCCGTGATCGGTTTTTCCGGTTCCATCGTATCGCTGCTGATGTCCAAGTGGATGGCCAAGCAGTCGACGGGGGCTCATGTCATCGAGCATCCGCAGGATCCGACCGAGCGCTGGCTGGTGGACACCGTGCGCCGCCAGGCGCAGGCCGCCGGCATCGGCATGCCGGAAGTGGCGATCTACGATGCACCGGACGTGAATGCCTTCGCCACCGGCTGGAACCGCAACAACGCGCTGGTCGCGGTGAGCACCGGTCTGCTGCACAACATGAGCCGCGACGAGGCGGAGGCGGTGCTGGCACACGAAGTGAGCCATGTGGCGAACGGCGACATGGTCACGCTGGCCCTGATACAAGGTGTGGTCAACACCTTCGTGGTGTTCTTCGCCAAGCTGTTCGGTTACTTCGTCGATCGTGTGTTGCTGAAGAACGACGGTCGCGACGGCCCCGGCATCGGCATGTTCGTGGCCGAGATCGCGGCGCAGATCGTGTTGGGGGTCCTGGCCAGCGTCATCGTGATGTGGTTCTCGCGCCAGCGCGAGTTCCGTGCCGACGCGGGCGGTGCCAGCCTGGCAGGCCGCCAGAAGATGATCGCCGCGCTGGAGCGCCTGAAGGCCAACCACGAACAGGCGGCAGCGTTGCCTGAGAACATGTCTGCCATGGCTATCTCCAGCGGGGGCGGGTTCTCCAAATTGTTCATGACGCACCCGCCGCTGGATGAACGTATCGCCGCCTTGCGCGAAGGACGTTGAGCCGCAGGCAGTACAGGAAACGGAACGGCGGGGACATCCCCGCCGTTTTTCATTCCTCGTCGTCGAAATCCTCGTAGCGCTGACGCGGCGGCTCGCCGTCGTAGACCCGGCTGCGCCGGTTCATCAGGTAGGCCTCGCGTATCGAGCTGTAGCGGTCGATGCTGGTGCTATCCAGCAGCTTCTCGTTATCCAGCAGATGCACGCGCGCGTTGAAAGCCTCGCCGGCGTAAGCCGTGTTGCGCGTGGGGACATGCGGCGTGTTGCTGATGGGATCCACGTGGCTGTCCGCATAACGGCCGAGGCCGTCGCGCACCGAGCTGGGGCCGAGCAGGGGCAGCACCAGATAGGGGCCGCTCGGGGCACCCCAGTAACCCAGGGTCTGCCCGAAATCCTCGTCATGCTTCTCCAGGCGCGAGGTGACTTCGATCAGACCGAACAAGCCGAAAGTGGTGTTGAACACGACGCGGCTGCCGTCGTTGGCGGCCTGTTTGAACTTCAGCTGCAACAGGTCGTTGAAGGTGACCGCGACGTCATCCAGATTGTTGAAGAAATTGTCCACCGCCAGCTGTCCCGGTCTGGGCATGGCTTTTACGTAGCCTTCCGCCAGCGGTTTCATCACGGCGCGATCGATGGCATCGTTGAAATTGAACATCGCGCGGTTGTAGGTCTCGAAGGGATCTTTCTCCTGCGTGTAACGGCTCAGGTGGGTCGTGCTGCAGGCGCTGAGCAGCAGGCAGGCCAGCAGCAGCGACAGGCGCGAAGCGGGCATGGAGGGATGTTCAGGTTTCATCATGCGGCGGATTATAAGCATTTTCTGATAAAGCCAACATCTGCGCACGCGACGAGGGGGTTTCCAGACTGATGCCGCCGAGGACACCGCTGCGGTAATCCTGCAGCAGGGTGATCGCCGCCTTCTCCAGATCGAATTCCTGTCCTTTGATGCGATAGCCGCGCTTGCGGGCGATGGTCTCGATGAGCGCTACGCCATCCAGTCCTTGCATGGGCGTCTTGTAGCGTTGCTCAAGCAGTGCCGGATAGCGTGCCACCAACAGGTCACCCAGACAGGCGGCGACCTCACCCTCGTCATAAGCATTGCGTCCGATCAGGTTGCTGGCGGCGAGCAGGATGCCGTCGCTCTCGTGCTCGATCTTGGGCCACATCATGCCGGGCGTATCCGTCAGTTGCATGGTGGGACTGAGGTCGAAGTGCTGCAGGTTCTTGGTGATGGCCGGTTCGTCGCCCACCGCTGCCGTGCGGCGCTTGAGCAGGGCATTTATGAAAGTGGATTTGCCCACGTTGGGGATGCCCATCACCATCATGCGCAGCGGTTTGATGGTGGTGCCGCGGTGCGGTGCCAACGGCAGACAGAGCTTGGGTATCTTCGCTGCCTCGCCCGGTTTCTTGCAGGATAACGCGACCGCCCTGACACCCTTCTGGCCGTTGAAATGATCCAGCCAGGCCTTGGTCACATTCGGGTCGGCCAGATCCGCCTTGTTCAATACCTTGAGGCAGGGACGCTGGCGGTGTTCGCGCATCTCGCGCAGCATCGGGTTGCTGCAGGCCTCCGGCACGCGCGCATCCAGCACTTCGATGACGACATCGATGCGCTCCATGGTCTCGGTGGCCTTCTTCTTCGCCGAGGTCATATGTCCGGGGAACCACTGGATCGCCATGCTGGATGAGGTGAGTTGTGTCGAGGCGCGCATTCTAACCGTTTGACGCTGACTGCCCACACTTCCATAATCGGTCATCCCCCAACGAGGCCCCGTCATGACCGCCATCCGCCAGCAGGACTTCATCGGCAGCATCGCCGACGCGCTGCAATTCATCTCCTACTACCACCCGCAAGACTACGTGCAGTCGCTGGCAGAAGCCTACCAGCGCGAGCAATCGCCCGCCGCCAAGGATGCCATGGCGCAGATCCTAAGCAACTCGCGCATGTGCGCGCTTGGCAAGCGCCCGATCTGTCAGGACACCGGCATCGTGGTCGCTTTCGTCAAGGTGGGCATGGACGTGCGCTGGGACGATGCGACATTGAGCGTCACCGACATGGTGAACGAAGGCGTGCGCCGCGCCTATCTCGACCCCGACAACGTGCTGCGCGCGTCAATCGTGGCCGACCCGGCCGGACGCCGCAAGAACACCGGCGACAATACGCCCGCCGTGGTGCATTACGAACTGGTGCCCGGCGACAAGGTGGAAGTGGACATCGCGGCCAAGGGCGGCGGCTCCGAGAACAAATCGCGTTTCGCCATGCTCAACCCCAGCGACGACATCGTGGAGTGGGTGATCAAGCAACTGCCCGGCATGGGCGCGGGCTGGTGCCCGCCCGGCATGCTCGGTATCGGCATCGGCGGCACGGCGGAGAAAGCCATGCTGCTCGCCAAGCAGGCCTTGATGGAACCCATAGACATGAAGGAGCTCAAGGCGCGCGGTGCACAGAATCGCATCGAGGAATTGCGCATCGAACTGCACGACAAAGTGAATGCACTCGGCATCGGCGCGCAAGGACTGGGTGGCCTCACCACTGTGCTGGACGTGAAGATACTTGACTACCCCACGCACGCCGCTTCTAAGCCTGTTGCATTGATTCCCAACTGTGCGGCCACGCGCCATGTGCACTTCACGCTGGACGGCAGCGGCGCAGCCAGCTTTGAACCGCCCAAGATCGAGGACTATCCCGACGTGCACTGGCAACCCGCTCCCGATGCGCGCCGCGTGAATCTGGATAACGTCACGCGCGCCGACATCGCGCGATGGCAGCCGGGCGAGACCTTGCTGCTTTCCGGCAAGTTACTGACCGGTCGTGATGCAGCGCACAAACGCATGGTGGACATGCTCGCCAAGGGCGAGCCGTTGCCGGTCGATTTCAATGGTCGCTTCATCTACTACGTCGGCCCCGTCGATCCCGTGCGCGACGAAGTGGTCGGTCCGGCTGGTCCCACTACTGCCACGCGCATGGACAAGTTCACCGAGACCATGCTGGCCGAGACCGGGCTCATCGGCATGATAGGTAAAGCCGAACGCGGCAAGACCGGCATCGAGGCAATCAAGAAACACGGTGCGGTGTACCTTATCGCCATCGGTGGTACGGCCTACCTGGTTGCCAAGGCCATCAAACAGGCGTGCGTGGTCGCGTTTGCCGACCTTGGGATGGAGGCGATCTATGAGTTCGAGGTTCAGGATATGCCGGTGACGGTGGCGGTGGATACGCAGGGGAGGTCAGTGCATGAGACGGGGCCGAGGGAGTGGCAGGGGAGGATTGCGGGGATTCCGGTGAAGGTGGTGTGATACTGCGTCCAAATTATGTTTGCCATGCAAAAGCGAACAGTGAGTCGAAACCGTATTGCCTACTTCATCAGCTTGGCTGCGCTTTCCGCCGCTATGGTCATTTGGGGTGATTTATTCCGCTGGTCAAAAGTCATCCATCTCCCCGAGTGGGCTAACGCGTTGCCCGAACCTCTCATGCTTCCTGCGTATATAACCTTTGTGTGTCTGCTGCCAGCAGCCCTTGGCGCCGATAACATGGTCTCCGCCCGCTCTGCGGTGTTGAGCACCGTGCTTATTGCCCCAGTCGTTGCTGTTGCTACCTATGCGTTAGAGCCGCTGCATCAAAATGCAGAGCTGCTGTTCAATGCGCTATTCCACTATGTCTGGATTGTTCTTTTTTTCTGCGTCTTGCCCGCGATTCTGGTTATTCTCATTCGAGTGCTTATCGAATTTGTGCTCAAACAAGTGCACGGTTAATTCAGCTAACGTAGGGGGGGCAATAACCAACGCGCATTGCACCGTATGGAATCCAAGTCAACACCGTCGGGGGTTGCCCGACAGCAAGTTACTTTCTTTTGCTTCGCCAAAAGAAAGTAACCAAAGAAAAGGCGACCCTGGTTTGCCGCCCCTACGGGGTGCCCAGCGTTGCTCGGCAAGTCAGGCGGCTGCGGAACTCGCGCTGCGCGCTCAAACAGTCCTCACCGACTACCCCTGACTTGCCTGTGCTACTCGGCGGCGCACAAGGGATAGAAAATCTACTGCGGTATTGTGTGCGCTTTGCGCACGCTTCGTTTTGTTTTGGCGAGGCGGGCGAGCCCGCCTCGCGGGTTGGTTTTTTGGTTTTCAGGTTTTGCCTTTCTATCCCCTGTGCAGCGCCGAGTAGCGGAGACCAGACAGGGGAAGTCCGACGAATATGTTTGAGCACGTGGCCGCGTAGCGGATCGTGCGAGTTTATGAGGAGGCCTGTCTGGTTGAGCAACGGAGGGGACCCCGAAGGGGCGCTGCACCGGGGGCGCCCTCTTTTGGTTACTTTTCTCGGCAAGACGAGAAAAGTGACTGGCTGTCGGGCCACCCCCGACGGTTTTGCTTTTGAATTCAAACAAACTGGCGGGCTACGCCTACACTTCGATACGGCTTCGCCTACTCAGGACGAACGGCCTAGAGGTCATCCTTATCATGGATTTATCCCCGCTTTTCGACTATCATGCGCGCCAGTCTTGAGGCGCGTATTGCCAGCCTGCAAGATACGATTTCACGAATTGGCGGGTCTCCCCGCATTACAGCGCAGTGAACCTGGTCAGGTCCGGAAGGAAGCAGCCACAGCTGATGTCTGTAAGTGCCGGGGGTAAGGCTCGCCTCCTTATTTATCGAGGGTGTTGCACTCGACAAGCGGAGGCAGGGCGAAATGTCTGCGACTTCAGTTTTAGCACGCAAATGGCGTCCCCGAACCTTCGCCCAATTGGCCGGGCAGGAGCATGTGGTACAGGCGCTGAGCAATGCGCTGATGCAGAACCGTCTGCATCATGCTTACCTGTTCACTGGCACGCGCGGCGTGGGCAAGACCACCATCGCGCGCATCTTTGCCAAATCCCTGAATTGCGAATCCGGCGTGACCGCCGAACCATGCGGCGTATGCAGCGTGTGCAAGGAGATCGACAGCGGTCGCTTCGTCGATCTGATTGAGCTGGACGCGGCGTCCAACACCCAGGTGGATAACATGCGCGAGTTGCTGGAGAGCGCGCTGTATGCGCCGACCAGTGGCCGCTACAAGGTCTACATCATCGACGAAGTGCACATGCTGTCGAAGTCTGCCTTCAACGCGATGTTGAAGACGCTGGAAGAGCCGCCCGCGCATGTGAAGTTCATCCTCGCCACCACCGATCCGCAGAAGATCCCGGTCACTGTGTTGTCGCGCTGTCTGCAGTTCAACCTCAAGCAGATGCCGCCCGCCTTGATCGTGTCGCATCTGCAGTATGTGCTGGGGCAGGAGAACATTCCGTTCGAGAACGGCGCGCTGAATCTGGTGGCGCGTGCCGCGCAGGGCAGTATGCGCGATGCCTTGAGTCTGATGGATCAGGCCATTGCCTATTCCTCTGGCAAGGTGGACGAAGCGCTGGTGCGCACCATGCTGGGCGCTATCGATCAGGGCTATCTGTTCGATCTGATGCAGACCCTGCGTGCGGGTGATGGTCCTGGTCTGCTGCGCATCGCGGACGATATGTCCATGCGCAGCATCGCCTTTGAAGC
The DNA here is from genome assembly GCF_054601595.1 of Sideroxyarcus sp. TK5. NCBI lineage: Bacteria > Pseudomonadati > Pseudomonadota > Betaproteobacteria > Nitrosomonadales > Gallionellaceae > Sideroxyarcus > Sideroxyarcus sp. TK5. Next base: position 232,326 of record NZ_BAAHSJ010000002.1, read on the forward strand.
CGCTTTGCAGGAGTTGGCGACCCTGCTGCACCGCATCGCTTTGGCGCAGACCATCCCGCAGGCCATTCCAGACGACGAGCCGGAGCGCGTGCGCTTGCTGGAGCTGGCGCAGCAGTTCACGCCGGAAGAGATACAGCTGAATTACCAGATCGCCATCCACGGTCGTAACGAGATCGAACTTGCACCGGACGAATATGCCGGTTTCACCATGACCTTGTTGCGCATGCTGGCGTTCGCGCCGCAGGCCGCGGGCGCTGCGACGAGTGCTCCGCAGGCCGCGCCACGTAGTGCGCCGGTGGCGAGTGCGGTCCGTGCGGCGGAACCGACGCCTGCCCCGGCGCCTGCCAAAGCCGCAGCTGCTCCGGCTCCGGCGATGACGGGGGGCGCCGATCTGGATTGGCATACCTTGCTGGCCCAGCTCAACCTGTCGGGCATGGCGCTGCAGCTGGCGAAGAACAGTCTGCTGACAAGCTTCACAGAGGGGCGGGTGCTGTTGCATCTGCCGCCGCAGCACAAACATCTGCAGAGCAACAAGATCGCGCAGGAGAAGCTGCAGGCTGCGTTGAGCGAATATTTCGCGCGTCCGGTCCGGCTGGAAGTGGAGCTGAGTGCATCGAACGAGGTGGCGACACCCGCAGTGGTGGAGCAGCAGGACAAGCAGAACCGTCAGCAGCAAGCCGAAGATGCGATCCGTCAGGATGCATTCGTGCGCGATGCGCAGGCGATACTGGGTGCGCAATTGATCGAAGGGTCCATCAGACCCGTATAACCGGAGGAAGTGAAGATGATGAAGGGCGGATTGGCCGGGCTGATGAAGCAGGCGCAACAGATGCAGGCGAACATGAAGAAGGCGCAGGATGAGCTGGCCACCATCGAGGTGGAAGGGCAGTCCGGCTCCGGTATGGTCAAAGTGACCATGACCTGCGCGCATGAACTGCGCCGCGTGACGCTGGACGACAGCGTGATGGACGACAAAGAGATGCTGGAAGACCTCATCGTCGCCGCCGTCAACGACGCCAACAAGAAGGCGGCGCAGACCACCGAGCAACGCATGAGCGGGTTCACCGCCAAGCTGCCGCCGGGCATGAGCCTGCCGTTCTAAATGAAGACACCTTCCAGTCTGGAAGATCTGATCGACGCCTTGCGTTGTCTGCCGGGCGTCGGCCCGAAGTCCGCGCAGCGCATGGCCTATCACCTGCTGCAGCGTGACAGGGAAGGTGCCATGCATCTTGCGCGCTCCCTGAGCCATGCGGTCGAAAGCGTCAAGCATTGCAGCAAGTGCAACAACTTTTCCGAGCAGGAGATATGTTCCATGTGCAGTTCGGTGCAGCGTGAAGCGGACATGCTGTGCGTGGTAGAGATGCCGGCCGATCTGTTGATGATGGAACAGGCGCAGTGTTATCGCGGTATGTATTTCGTGCTGATGGGGCGCTTGTCTCCGCTGGACGGGGTGGGCGCGCGCGAACTGCCGCTGGAGCGTCTGGTCAAGCGTGCGCAGGAGTTGGCATGCGAGGTGATCCTGGCGACCAATTTCACGGTGGAGGGCGAGGCGACGGCCCATTATCTTGCGACCTTGCTCACGTCGCAGGGGATCAAGGTGTCTCGCATCGCGCGGGGCTTGCCGGTGGGCGGTGAACTGGAACACGTGGACAGCGGCACATTGGCGCAAGCCGTATTCGAAAGGCGTGAGATAGCAGCATGAGTGAACAGGGCGAACGGTTGCAGAAGGTGTTGGCGCAGGCCGGTCTGGGCTCGCGCCGCGAGATGGAAGCCTGGATCGCGGCGGGGCGCATCACGGTGAATGGCGCGGTCGCGACACTGGGCGTGCGCGTTGCAGAAGGCGACCGCGTGCAGGTGGACGGTCGCAACATCCGTCTGAAGCTGGAGGCGGAGCCGAAACTGCCGCGCGTGCTGCTCTATCACAAGCAGGAAGGCGAGATCGTCAGCCGGGACGACCCGGATGGCCGGGCCAATGTCTTTGATGAGCTGCCGCGCCTGCGCGGGCAGAAGTGGATCGCCATCGGACGTCTTGATTTCAACACCAGCGGGCTGCTGATCTTCACGACCTCCGGCGAGCTGGCGAACCGTTTGATGCACCCGCGTTTCGAGGTCGAGCGCGAATATGCGGTGCGCGTGCAGGGTGAGATGTCGCCCGAACAGATGAAGCAGATGGTCAACCAGGGTTTGGAACTGGAAGACGGATTGGTGAAGTTCGACAAGCTGAGCGACGAGGGCGGTGAGGGCTTCAATCACTGGTACCGCATCGTCATCAAGGAAGGGCGCAATCGCGAAGTGCGCCGCACTTTCGAGGCCTTGGGCTTGCCGGTCAGTCGTTTGATGCGCGTGCGCTTTGGTATTGTCAACCTGCCGCCGCGCATCAAGCGCGGCATGATGGCCGAGTTGGGCGAGGGCGAGGTGCGGGCGATCATGGAGTGGGTCGACTTGCCGGTTCCTGCGCCGCGCCAGCAGCGCCCGGATGCGCGGCCCGGCAAGATGACTCGTGCCAAAGTACGGAAAAATTGAACTGGCGGTAAACCCCTAGTGTCGTTAGAATCCGGCAGGTTATTTTTGGCCGTGTTTGAGCCATCCGTGGGCGGAACGCGAATGACAGATTGGACACATGGAACAAAGAGGCAATAAAACCATCGTTTGCTCGGTCTTCTTCCTGGATATCGTCGAATATTCCAAGAAGTCCGTGTCAGGCCAGATATCCCTGAAGGAGCGCTTCAACGCCTTCCTGTCCATCGCTATCCGCGATGTGCCGGTGGCGGACCGCATCATCCTGGATACGGGCGATGGTGCTGCCATCAGTTTCTTGGGTGACATCGAGGACGCACTGCAGGCCGCGCTGAGCGTGCGCAGCAGTTTGCTGGGCGAGGGGGTGCGCATGGATCCGCCTCTGCTGGTGCGGATGGGGATCAATCTTGGCCCCGTGCGACTGGTCAAGGATATCAACGGTCAGCCCAACATCGTCGGTGACGGGATCAATGTGGCCCAGCGCGTGATGGGTTTTGCCGATCCCGGGCAGATCCTGGTGTCGCGCTCTTACTATGATGCCGTGTCGCGCTTGTCGCAGGAATATGCCGGCATGTTCCACTATCAGGGTTCGCGCACCGACAAGCATGTGCGCGAACATGAGGTGTACGCGATCGGATATCCGGGCGATTTCACGACCACACAGCGTAGCGTGGAGATCGAGGAAGAGATCGAGCACACGCATGGTGTGAAAAGGATAGTGGCATTGTCCAAGCGTTACTGGTACGAATTCCTGCGTCAGGCCTCCGGATATGAGCGGCATGCAGTGGCCATCTTCAATCGCGCGAGCAAGCAACAGCGTGCGGCGATCATCGGGGTGGCGGCATTGGTATTGGCTACCTCGGTGTTGGCGGTATATAAACTTGCACATCGGAGTGAACCGGAGCCGGCCAATGCGGTCGTAGCGGCCGTGCCGCAGACGGAGCCGGCCAAGCCAGCCCCCCCGGCTGCGCCAGCGCCTGCGCCCAAGGTCGAAACGCCAGCGCCGGAGAAAAAGATACAAGGAGTGAAAGAGAGTGCGCGCATCCGCACGCTTGAAGACACGACCGGCGGTCCGGCGGTGATCAGTCTGGCCATCCTCCCTTGGGGCGAGATATATCTGGATGGGAAGAAGCAGGGCGTGAGCCCGCCGCTGATGGAGTTGCAGGTGGTGGCAGGGAAGCACACGCTGGAAATCAGGAATTCGACATTCCCGGCGCATAAAGAAGTGATCTGGGTAAAGCCGGGCGCAAACATAAAAATCAGGCACAGTTTCAAGTAGCCCGATCGAACAGGAGAGTTGAAGGATGTTACGTTGGATGGTGGCGGGCTTGGGTTCGCTGGTGCTGGTCGGCTGCGGATCGGTGGTCGGGACCTGCGAAGACGGCAGTGGCGGTATCCGCCTGTTCGGGGATAGCGTCGCCAAGCGGTTCCTGGCCAAAGGCGTCAGCGAGTACGAGGCTGGCAACTACGTCAATGCCAAAACCGCGTTGCAAGGTGTGCTGGAGAACCAGTATGCCACTCGATACGAGACATTATGGGCGAACAAATATCTGGCTTTCATCCACTGTGTTTCCGGCGACCAGAAGTCGTGCCGGGACCATTTCAGGAACGTGCTCGAGATCAATCCGAATTTCGAGCTGTCGGCCGCCGAAGCGGGGCATCCGCTATGGGGGCCGGTCTTCCGCAGCGTGAAGGGTGCCGTCCGGAAGTGATCATTCGGAGCCGTTACGCGCCATGATCAGCCAACTCGGTCGTTATGAAGTCATCAGCGAGCTAGGCCAGGGGGCCATGGGGGTCGTGTACAAGGCACGCGATCCGCTCATCGACCGCGAAGTGGCGATCAAGACCATCAATCTCAGTCTGGCCTTGGAAGAGCGCGAAGAATACGAGGCGCGCTTCTATCAGGAGGCCAAGGCGGCTGGCCGGCTGAGCCATCCGAATATCGTGACCATCTATGATGTGGGGCGGACCGGCGATATCGCTTATATCGCGATGGAATATCTGCATGGCCGCGAATTGCGCGATGTGCTCAACGAGAACAAGACATTGCCGGTGCAGCAGGTGCTGGATGTCATCATCCAGGTGGCGCAGGGACTGTCCTATGCCCATGAGCATGAGATCGTGCACCGGGACGTGAAGCCTTCCAACGTGATGATCATTCGCGATGGACATGTGAAGATCACCGATTTCGGCATCGCGCGCATGGCCTCGGCGGCCGTGCGCACCCAGACCGGCATGGTGCTGGGCTCGCCCAAATACATGTCTCCCGAACAGGTGCTGGGCAAACTCACCGATCAGCGTTCCGATATCTTCTCACTCGGTGTGATGTTGTACGAGATGCTGACAGGGCAGGTGCCGTTCATCGGCGAGAACGTCAATGCCATCATGTACCAGACGCTGAACGCCATTCCCGCACCGCCCAGTAATGCCAATCCGGCAGTGCCGGAGATGCTGAACTATATCGTTGCCAAGGCGCTGGCCAAGGATCTGGACGCACGTTATCAGAATGCCAACGAGTTGGTGAACGACCTTCGCGCCTGTCGTGAAGCGTTGCCTCGCGCGGCGGATGTCGCACATGCGGCCAAGCGACCCGCCATGATCACGCGGACGATGGATGGGGACGAGGAGGCCAAGCCTGTCATAGCGCTGGGCCTGTCGTCGTCCTTCGATTCGAACGAGGCGACGATGCGTCTGGCAGCGATGACCGCCAGCAAGGAAGAGGTCGAGGAGCTTTCCAAAACCCTGCGCACCGAGCGTCCCAGCATGGCTGAGATCAACCGGGCAGCCCCAAAAACCGGTGTGTCGCATCATGCACGCCACAGGTCTGAGCCGGCAAGAAATGGCGGCGGTTACCTGCTGCTGGTCATCGTTGCATTGATCGTGCTCGGCCTGTTCTCCGCACTCATCTTCTGAGTCCTTCGCGCCGGATGGGCACACGAGTCCGGTTCACGCTGCAACCTTCGCGGACATTGTTCCTCTTGTTGGCCGCTTTCGCGACCCTGACGATCCTGACGCTGTCCCAACTACCTGTCGCCAGCGCCTGGCAGTGGATAGGCTATTCGGTGGTATCGGTCCACACGGCATGGTTGCTCTGGCGGGATGTCGCGTTACGCTCCGGTCGGTCATGCATCGCGTTTGCATACGACAAAGACCGCCGGGTTTCACTGGAACTGCGCAATGGCGAGCAGGTGTCGGGGGTGGTGCGGTCGGATACGCTTGTTCTTCCTTGGTTGGTATTGCTCAACGTGGCGATCTCCGGTCAGGGTGTCAGGAGTCTGCTGCTGTTCACGGATGCGATGCCTGCCGATGCGCATCGCCGTTTACGGGTGTTGTTGCGGAACGCGTAGCGCTTTCAGTCTTGCGGGCGCAATATCGTCGGTTGCGCGTGTGGAGCGGTCAGCGGGAAGTCCTTGCTGTAATGCAGGCCACGACTCTCGTGGCGCGCCAGCGCACTCCGCACGATGAGGTCGGCAGTCTCGACCAGATTGCGCAGCTCCAGCAGGTCGGATGTCACATGGAAGTTCCGGTAATACTCATTGATCTCTTCGCGCAACAGGCTGATGCGGTGCTGGGCGCGCTGCAGCCGCTTCGTGGTGCGCACGATGCCGACGTAATCCCACATGAAACGCCGCAATTCGTCCCAGTTATGCGACACCACCACCAGCTCGTCCGCATCGGTGACGCGGCTCTCGTCCCAGTCGGGTAGCGGCTCGGGCGGTTCCGAGCTCCCGGACAGGATGTCTTGCGCGGCGGCGTCCGCGAACACCAGACATTCCAGCAATGAATTGCTGGCGAGGCGGTTGGCACCATGCAGGCCGGTATGTGCCGTCTCGCCGATAGCATAGAGGTCGTCGATATCCGTGCGTGCCGCAAGGTCGGTCATCAGGCCGCCGCAGGTGAAGTGCATCGCCGGTACCACCGGGATGGGCTGGCGCGCGATATCGATCCCCAGTGACAGGCAGCGTTCATGGATGGTGGGGAAATGCTCCCGCAGGAAGGCTTCGGACTGGTGTGTGATATCCAGATAGACGCAGTCCAATCCGCCTTTCTTCATCTCGTAGTCGATGGCGCGGGCGACCACATCGCGCGGCGCCAGCTCGGCGCGCTCGTCGTGCCAGGGCATGAAGCGCGTGCCGTCCGGTAGTCTGAGGATTCCGCCTTCGCCGCGCACGGCCTCGCTGATGAGGAAGGACTTGGCATGCGGGTGATACAAACAGGTCGGATGGAACTGCATGAACTCCATGTTCGCCACCCGGCAGCCGGCGCGCCATCCCATGGCGATACCGTCGCCGGTCGCCGTGTCCGGGTTGGTGGTGTAGAGATAGACTTTTCCGGCACCGCCGGTTGCCAGGACGGTGCGCGCTGCCGAGAGGGTGTCGACTCTGTCGCTCGATGTGTCCAGCACATAGGCACCGAAACAGCGGGTCGGTGATTTGCCGATCTTGCGGCCGGTGATCAGGTCGATCGCGATGTGATGCTCCAGCACGGTCACATTGGGATGGGCGCGCACCTTGTCGGCCAGCGTCTGCTGGACGGCTTTTCCCGTGGCATCGGCGGCATGGATGATGCGGCGCTTGCTGTGCCCGCCTTCGCGGGTGAGGTGGAAATCCTGACTTGCGTTGTCCTCTTTCGAGAACGGCACCCCCTGATCGATCAGCCAGCTGACGGCGGCAGCGCCGCGCTCCACCACGAAACGCGTAGTCTCCGGGTCGCACAGGCCAGCCCCCGCCGTCAGGGTGTCGCGAATATGTTCGTCGTGGCTGTCGTCGGGGCTCAGGACTGCGGCGATGCCGCCCTGGGCCCAGGCGCTGGCACCATCCAGCAGCGAACGTTTGGTGACGATGGCGACCTTTTGCCGGTCGGCCAGTTTCAGGGCAAGCGTCAGACCGGCCAGGCCGCTGCCGATGATCAGGGTATCAAAGCTCAACACGATAGGGAAAAGGCGAAGGAATCATTGGCCCGACTATAGCAAAACTTGTGATGAAAACGTGGAAATGAACTTATTCAGGATGGTGCTGTCCATTGCCGCGTTACGGGCAAGGCTGACGATGTGCACCCGTCCGGTTATACTCTCGCGCCGCACATCGCGGCGCAATCAATACAAAACCGGGAAACGGAATGGGTGACAGGGAGGTCGATCAACAGCTGGTGGAGCGCGCGCAGGGTGGCGACAAGCACGCGTTCGAGCTGCTGGTGGCCAAGTATCAGCGCCGTTTGGGGCGTCTGATCTCTCGCTTCGTCCGCAACCCGGGTGAGGCCGAGGATGTCACGCAGGAAGCCTTCATCAAGGCCTACCGTGCATTGCCGGCGTTCCGCGGTGACAGTGCGTTCTATACCTGGTTGTACCGGATCGGCATCAATACAGCCAAGAACCACTTGTTGTCGCAGGGGCGCCGGGCACCGACCAGCACGCCGCTGGACGCCGAGGAAGCCGAGGCGTTCGAGGATGCCTCCTTGTTGCATGAGGTGGCGACGCCCGAGAACGAGTTGATGAGCAAACAAGTGGTCGAGGTGGTGAACTCTTCCCTGCAACAGTTGCCTGAGGACTTGCGCACCGCCTTGACGCTGCGCGAGATCGAAGGTTTGAGTTATGAAGAGATCGCGTCGGTGATGAATTGTCCGATCGGCACGGTAAGGTCGCGTATTTTCCGTGCGCGAGAGGTGGTGGCAGCGAATTTGCGTCCGTTGCTGGGTACTAGCGAAGACAAGAGGTGGTGAGCATGAAGCAGGAGATTTCGGTGTTGATGGATGGCGAGATGTTCGAGGACGAAGCGGATGTACTGCTGGACAAGTTGAAACGCCATCCCGAGACAGACCGTGACTGGGCTACCTATCACCTGATCGGGGATGCCCTGCGCCAACCTGATCATGTCAATCGCGACTTCATGGCCGCATTCCACGAGCGCATGCTGGCAGAGCCGACCATCCTCGCCCCGCGTCGACGCCAACAGCAGCGCATCAAGCAATACGCGCTGTCGGCAGCCGCTTCGGTCATGGCGTTGGCACTGGTGGCTTGGCTGTCCATGCAGGTCGGACAGGAGCCGGCTCCGCAGATGGCCAGTGTGCAACAGCAGAACATGGTGCGCCCGGTGGCATTCCATGCAAGCGATTATCTGATGGCCCATCAGGAGTTCTCCCCCAGTGCGGATGTGCAGGGCGCGGCGACCTACATCCATTCGGTGGCAGCAAAATAGTGCGTATGCGGATAGCCAGGGCCGGGATGCTGCTCGCATTGCTGCCGTTGTGTGCGGCGACGGTGCAGGCCGATCCTTTGCTGGACGATGCCGATTGGTTGCGCACCATGGCCTTTGCGGCGCACGAGACCAATTACAGCGGTGTGTTCGTCTATCAGGCAGGAGGCCGGGTCGAGACCTCCCGTATCACACATGTGGTCGACGAGCACGGCGAGCATGAGCGCCTGCAGGGGCTGGACGGGCAGCGACGCGAAGTGATACGCAATAACGATCAGGTCTGGCTGCAGCTGGGCGACAAGAAAGTGCACTTCGAACAGCAGCGTCCTCGCCGCGCCTTCCCGGCGCTCCTTCCCGAGCAGATACAGAGTCTCAAAGAGAATTACATCATCAGCCAGCAGGAAGAGGACCGTGTGGCTGACCACCATGCCCACACATTGCTGCTGCAGCCCAAGGACACGTTGCGCTATACGCGCAAGATGTGGGCGCACAGCGAATCCGGCCTGCTGCTGAAGGCGGTGGTCCTGGATGAGCGCGGCAAGGTGATCGAACAATACGCTTTCTCTCAATTGCAGATCGGCGGCGACATCGATCGCAAATGGGCTGTGCCCGATGAAAAGGTTGCGGAGAAGATGGCGCGGCGCAAGCATCTCTCGCCGCTGCCAAACCACAATCTGGCGAATGTAGCCAGCGGTTGGCAGGTGGATGGCATCCCTCCCGGGTTCAAGAAGATCCTCGAGATGAGTCGCAACATGCGCGACAAGAAGTTCCCGGTCGTGCATATCGTCTATTCCGACGGACTGGCTGCCTTGTCGGTTTTTGTCGAGCAGGCCACCGATGCCGCAGGGTATCGCGCCGGCTTGAAAAGCCAGGGGGCGGTACACATCTACAGCAGGCTGATCGGTGACCAGTTGGTGACGGTGGTGGGCGAGCTCCCGCCGCGTGCGGTGATACAGGTCGCTGATTCGGTACGTTACGCGGGCAAGCAAGATGAATGAGATGCGAGCCATCGTGCTGAGCCTGCATGGCTCGGAGGCGGAGATCGCGCCGGTAGGCGGCAACGGTTGCGGCCATTGCGCGAGCGGCAATGGTTGCGGCAGCGGCAAGCTGTCCCAACTGTTCTGCAGCAGCAAACCGCGCAGTTTCAAGGTAGGCAATGCCGTCAACGCCCAAGTGGGCGATGAAGTGAACGTAGGCCTGCCCGATGGTGTTTTGTTACGCAATTCGATACTCATGTACGTGTTGCCGCTGATGTGCATGTTGGGGGCGGCATTGCTGGCTTCCGGCATCTTCGCCGGGGCGCGGGATGGTGCTGCATTGCTGGGTGCCGCTGCGGGATTGGTGGCCGGCTTTCTCGTAGTGCGGCAGTTGACGAAACGGTCGGGGATGCAGGCTGTGGTGCGCTCGGTTGTGAATGCGGCCGGTTCCTGAACGGATTCAACAGGAGGTTTGGATGTTCGAACGTTCTATTGCGCTTTTGCTCGGGTTGTTGTTGGTCGGCAACGTGTCGGCCAAGGATCTCCCTGACTTCACCGAGCTGGTCGAGAAACAGGGGGCTGCGGTGGTGAATGTAAGCACCAGCCAGACCCTTTCTGCGCAGCAGATGCTGCCAGGTTTGCCCAATTTGCCGGAGAACGACCCGTTCTACGAATTCTTCAAACGCTTTGCACCGCAGGTGCCGCGCCAGCAGGAATCGCAATCGTTAGGCTCCGGCTTCATCATCAGTGCGGATGGTTACATCCTGACCAATGCGCATGTGGTGGATCGCGCCGACAAGATCACGGTGCGACTGAGCGACAAACGCGAATTCAAGGCGCGCGTGGTCGGGGCCGACAAGCGCACCGATGTGGCCTTGCTCAAGATCGAAGCCGGCGGCCTGCCCACGGTGGCGCTGGGCAAACCGGACCAACTCAAGGTCGGCGAGTGGGTCTTGGCGATCGGTTCGCCGTTCGGTTTCGACAGCAGCGTGACGGCCGGTATCGTCAGCGCCAAGGGCCGTTCCCTGCCGCAGGAGAACTTCGTGCCGTTCATCCAGACCGATGTTGCGATCAATCCCGGCAACTCGGGCGGACCGCTGTTCAACATGAAGGGTGAAGTGGTCGGCATCAATTCACAGATATACAGCCGTTCCGGCGGTTATATGGGATTGTCCTTCTCCATCCCCATCGATGTGGCGATGGATGTGGTCAAGCAATTGCGCGCCACGGGCAAGGTCACGCGCGGCCGTATCGGCGTCACCATCCAGGAAGTGACGCGTGAACTGGCCGAATCCTTCGGTTTGAAGAAAGCCGCCGGGGCGCTGATCTCCGGGGTGGAGCGCGGCGGCCCGGCGGACAAGGCCGGCGTGCGTGCGAGCGATGTGATCCTCAAGTTCGACGGCAAGCTGGTGGAAAGTTCTTCCGATCTGCCGCGCATCGTGGCGGCGACCAAGCCGGACAGCAAGGTGCCGGTGTTGATCTGGCGCAAGGGCAATACACTGGAAGTCTCCCTGGTCGTGGGCGAGATCCAGGATCCGAACGAGAAGGTGGCGGCGCAGATCGACCCGGCAGATGCGCAGACCCAGAGCGTGCTGCGTCTGGGATTGAGCGTGATCGAACTGACCGACGAGCAAAAGGCGGAATTGCAGGTCGACGGCGGTCTGCTGGTGGTCGATGCCAAAGGCGCAGCGGCACGCATCGAGATACAACGCGGCGACGTCATCCTTGCCATCGGCAACATCGAGATCCGCACCGTGGCTCAATTCAACGAGATCCTCAAGCAAGTACCGCCGGGACGCAGCATCGCTCTGCTGGTGCGCCGCAACGACGGGACGGTCTACATTCCGGTCCGGCTGGACGAAAAATAAGCTGCCTTCCGGCAGTGCCCGTCAAAATCGGCTAGAATGCGCGCCCTGCGCAACTGCCGAATTTGACGGGATTTTTATTTCAAACCTCATGCAACATATCCGCAACTTCTCCATCATCGCCCATATCGATCACGGCAAGTCCACGCTGGCCGACCGCATCATCCATCTTTGCGGGGGCTTGTCCGAGCGCGAGATGGAGGCGCAAGTGCTGGACTCCATGTCCATCGAGCGCGAACGCGGCATCACCATCAAGGCGCAGACCGCTGCCCTGAACTACAAGGCGCGCGATGGACAGGTGTACAACCTCAACCTCATCGACACCCCGGGGCACGTGGATTTCTCCTATGAAGTGTCGCGCTCGCTGTCGGCGTGCGAAGGTGCGCTGCTGGTTGTCGATGCTTCGCAGGGGGTGGAAGCGCAGACCGTGGCCAACTGCTATACAGCACTCGATCTGGGCGTGGAAGTGGTGCCGGTGCTGAACAAGATCGACTTGCCCTCCGCCAATCCCGAGAACGCCATCGCCGAGATCGAGGATGTGATTGGCATCGATGCGCAGGAGGCGGTGCACTGCTCGGCCAAGACTGGTTTTGGGGTGGAGGATGTGCTCGAGTCCCTGATCGTCAAGGTGCCGCCGCCCAAGGGCGACCCGGCCGCGCCGCTGCAGGCGCTGATCATCGACTCGTGGTTCGACAATTATGTCGGTGTGGTGATGCTGGTGCGCATCATCAACGGCACGCTCAGGCCCAAGGAGAAGATCCTGTTCATGGCGACCGGCGCGCAGCATCTGACAGAGCACCTCGGTGTGTTCACCCCCAAGTCGCAGGATCGCGAGTCCCTGTCTGCGGGACAGGTCGGTTTCGTCATCGCCGGCATCAAAGAGTTGAAGGATGCCAAGGTCGGCGACACCATCACCCATCTGGCCAGGCCGGCTGCTGCCGCCTTGCCCGGCTTCAAGGAGATCCAGCCGCAGGTGTTCGCCGGCCTGTTCCCGGTGGAATCCAACCAGTACGAAGCGCTGCGCGACTCGCTGGAGAAATTGAAGTTGAACGATTCCGCGCTTCAGTTCGAACCGGAAGTGTCGCAGGCGCTGGGATTCGGCTTCCGCTGCGGCTTCCTCGGCCTGCTGCACATGGAGATCGTGCAGGAACGTCTCGAGCGCGAGTTCGACATGGACCTGATCACCACGGCACCGACGGTCATCTACGAAGTGGTGCAGCGTGATGGCACGGTACTGATGGTGGACAACCCGTCAAAGTTGCCGGACATGGCCAAGGTCGAGGAGATCCGCGAACCTATCGTCAACGTCAACCTGTATATGCCGCAGGAATATGTGGGGGCGGTCATCACCCTGTGCACGCAGAAGCGCGGCGTGCAGATCGACATGACCTATCATGGCAAGCAGGTGTTGTTGAAATACGAGATGCCGATGGGCGAGATCGTGCTGGATTTCTTCGACAAGCTGAAATCGGTGTCGCGCGGCTATGCTTCGATGGATTACGAGTTCAAGGAATACAGGACCGCAGATGTCGTGAAGGTGGATATGCTGATCAACGGCGACAGGGTGGACGCCTTGTCCATCATCGTGCACCGCAGCAACAGCCAGTACCGCGGTCGCGAAGTGGCAGCCAAGATGCGCGAACTGATCCCTCGCCAGATGTACGATGTCGCAATCCAGGCAGCCATCGGTTCCAACATCATCTCGCGCGAGAACGTGAAGGCCCTGCGCAAAAATGTGCTGGCCAAGTGCTACGGCGGCGATATCACCCGCAAGAAGAAACTGCTGGAGAAGCAGAAGGCGGGCAAGAAGCGCATGAAACAGGTGGGAAGCGTGGAGATCCCGCAGGAGGCCTTCCTCGCGATCCTGCGTGTCGACGATAAATAAGAGGCAGGCAAGATATGACTTTTTCACTCATCATGTTCGTGCTGCTGGTGGTGACCGGAGCCATCTGGTTGCTGGACAAGCACACGCTGCGGAAGCAGCGCAAGGAAGGCGAGAAAGAGCCGTGGTGGGTGGAGTATTCCATCAGTTTCTTCCCGGTCATCCTGGCGGTTTTCATGCTGCGCTCCTTCGTGATCGAACCGTTCAAGATCCCCTCCGGTTCGATGATCCCGACCCTGCATGTGGGCGATTTCATCGTGGTCAACCGCTACACCTACGGACTGCGCCTGCCGGTCCTGAACAAGAAGATCATCGATATCAACCAGCCGCAGCGCGGGGATGTGATGGTGTTCCATTTCCCGAACGACCCCTCGGTCGATTACATCAAGCGTGTGATCGGCCTGCCGGGCGACGAGATCGTCTACCGTGACAAGCGATTGTGGGTGAACGGCGAGCTGCAGGCGCTCACCGCCGATGGCGACTACAACTATGTCGAAAGCGGCCTGCGCTTCGTCCATACCGAGCGCTACTTGGAGAAACTCGGCGAAAGCGAACATGCCATGCTGGTTACTCCGGGGATGGATCAGATCCACCTGGGCAAGGTGGATGACTTTCCCCTGCGCGAGCAGTGCAGTTATAGTGAGCGGGAGATGCGCTGTGTCGTCCCGGCCGGCCATTACTTCATGATGGGCGATAACCGCGACAACAGCCGCGACAGTCGCTACTGGGGGTTCGTACCGGATGAGATGGTCGTGGGCAAGGCATTCCTCATCTGGATGAATTTCGGCGAACTGGATCGTATCGGTCTGCCGGTCAAGTGAGCGTTTACGGAAAGGAGCGGAACATGTACGGATTGAGCAGTCGTCAGCGCGGCCTGAGTTTCTCCGGTTTCATCATGGGGGCATTCGCCCTGATCTTTGTGGCACTGCTGGGGTTGAAGCTGATCCCCCCTTACCTGCACAGCGCACAGATCAGCCAGATGTTCCGCGAGATCGCGGCCGATCCGGCGATGCGTTCGGCCAGTATCCCGGAGATCGAGATGTCCTACCGCAAGCGCGCGAGCATCAACGATATCCAGGACCTGAAAGTCGAGGATGTCGTCATCGTGCGCGAAGAGGGGGGGGCTTTGACCCTGAGCGCGGAATACGAAGTTCGCATCAAGCTGGTCGGCAACATCACCCTGCTGCTCGAATTCAAACCCACCAGTTCATGACCGGCCGATGAAGCACGCGGCACTGTGCCGACAGATCGGCTATAGCTTCGCGCAACCGCAATTGTTGCAGCGTGCCTTGACGCACCGCAGCCACAGCGCGGATCACAACGAGCGGCTGGAGTTCCTCGGCGACAGCGTGCTCAACTGCACTATCGCCAAACACCTGTTCGAGAATTTCCCGGACCTGCCCGAGGGTGATCTGCACCGTCTGCGCTCCAGTCTGGTCAATCAGCAGACTTTGGCTATCCTGGCGCAGCAACTCCATCTGGGGCAGCATCTGTTGCTGAGCGAGGGCGAGATCAAGAGCGGAGGTGCCGGGCGCCCGTCGATACTGGCGGATGCGCTGGAGGCGCTGTTCGGCGCGGTGTGGCTGGATGCGGATTTTGCTACTGCGCAACAAGTGATACTCGGTCTGTACATCCCCTTCATCGCCAACATCGACCTGCGCGCGGTGGGCAAGGATGCCAAGACACAGTTGCAGGAGCTGTTGCAGGCGCGCAAGCTGCCCTTGCCGACATACACCATCGTCGAGACCAGCGGCAAAGGGCAGGCACAGATATTCACGGTGGCCTGCGAAGTCCCGAAACTGGAGATCACTACGCGCGGGGCCGGCAGCAGCCGCCGCATCGCCGAACAGATCGCCGCCGAGCGCGCCCATCAACTCATCCAGAACCTGAAATGACCGAAACCGAAAACCAGTACAGCGGCTTCATCGCCATCGTCGGTCGACCCAACGTGGGCAAATCGACGCTGCTCAATCACCTGATCGGGCAGAAAGTCAGCATCACTTCGCGCAAGGCGCAGACCACCCGTCACCGCATCACCGGCATCCTCACCGAAGGCGCGACGCAATACGTGTTCGTCGACACGCCCGGCTTCCAGACGCAGCACACCAACGCGCTCAACCGCAGCATGAACCGCGTGGTCACCAATAGCCTGCGCGAGGTGCATGTGGTGCTGTTCGTCATCGAGGCGCGACACTTCGACGAGCGCGACCAGCAGGTGCTGGAACTGCTGCCCAAGGACAGGCCGGTCATCCTGGTCATCAACAAGGCCGACCTGATGAAGGACAAGAACGAACTGTTGCCCTTCATCGAGAAGGTCGCGGCCCTGCGCCAGTTCGATGCCATCGTGCCGGTCAGCGCGCGGCAGGAGAAACAACTCGATACCTTGCTGCAAGCCGTGCGGCCGCATCTGCCGGAAGGTGAGCATCTGTATGCGGAGGATGACATCACCGACCGCAACGAGCGCTTCCTTGCCGCCGAGATCCTGCGCGAGAAGGTGTTCCGTTTCACCGGCGAGGAATTGCCGTATTCGGTCAGCGTGGTGATCGAGCAGTTCAAGGAAGAGGGGCGCCTGCGCCGTATCAGCGCCGCCATCCTGGTGGACAAGGATGCGCACAAGGTCATGCTGATCGGACACAAGGGCGAGAAGATCAAGGAGATCGCCACCCAGGCGCGGCTCGACATGGAGAAGCTGTTCGACGGCAAGGTGTTCCTCGAAGTGTTCGTCAAGGTGCGCAGCGGCTGGGCTGACAGCGCGCACATGCTGAAATCGCTGGGGTATGAGTAACGCCGCTGCCAGACATCGCATCCAGGACGAACCGTCCTTCGTGCTGCACAGCTATCCGTTCCGCGAGACCAGCCTGATCGTCGAGGTGTTCAGCCGCAACCACGGCCGCGTACCGCTGGTGGCGCGCGGGGCGCGGCGCCCGCGTTCTGCTGTGCGCGGTCTGCTGATGGGATTCCAGCCTCTCGCGCTGAGCTGGTTCGGCAAGCACGAACTGCGCACCCTGCACAGCGCCGAATGGCAGGGCGGGCAGCCGCAGTTGCAGGGCACGGCCCTGTTGTGTGGTTTCTACCTGAACGAGTTGCTGCTCAACCTGATGGCGCGCGACGATCCGCACGAGAGCCTGTTCGACTATTACCAGCAGACACTGCAGCGATTGGCGCAGGAGCAGGACCATGCCTACACCTTGCGCAGTTTCGAGAAACGCATGCTGCAGGAACTGGGCTACGCCCTGTCGCTGGAAACGGAGGCGGGCAACGGGCGGCCCGTGGTGCCGGAGCGCAGCTACCGCTATATACTGGAGCGCGGCGCAGTGCCCGAGACGGCAGACAGTTCGCAGGGCATGCCGGTGACGGGAAAGACGCTGCTTGATATGGCGGCTGACGACTATCGCGACGCGGTGACCGCGCGCCAGAGCAAACAACTGATGCGCATGCTGCTGGACCATCACTTGGCAGGCAAGCCATTACACACTCGTGAACTGATGAGAGATTTACAGAAACTATGATCAAGCTCGGACTTAACATCGACCACGTCGCCACCCTGCGCCAGGCGCGCGGTGCGCGTTATCCCAATCTGGTGCGCGCCGCGCTGGTCTGCGAACAAGCAGGCGCAGACGCCATCACCATCCACCTGCGCGAAGACCGCCGCCACATCCAGGATGCCGACGTCGACATCCTGCGCGGCATGCTGCAGACGCGCATGAACCTGGAATGCGCGGTCACCGACGAGATGATAGACAACGCCGTGCGCGTCAAACCGCACGACATCTGTCTGGTGCCAGAGCGTCGCGAAGAACTCACCACCGAAGGCGGGCTGGACGTGGTCAAGTATTTCGAACAGGTCAAGCGCGCGACGCAGCGCTGCACCGACGCAGGCATTCGCGTGTCGCTGTTCATCGACGCCGACGCAAAACAGATCGACGCCGCCGTGAAGGCCGGCGCGCCGGTGATCGAGATCCACACTGGTAAATATGCCGATGCCGACAGCGTGCCCGCGCGCGCCGCCGAATTGAAGCGCATCCATGATGCCGTGCAGTACGCGCACGGCCTCGGCCTGCAAGTGAACGCCGGCCACGGCCTGCACTATCACAACGTGCAGGACATCGTCGCCATCCCGCACATCGCCGAACTCAACATCGGCCATGCCATCGTGGCCGAAGCCGTGTTCATCGGGCTGGAGCAGGCGGTGAAGAACATGAAGGCGCTACTGCGTAAATGATCCTCGGCATCGGCACCGACATCGTCTCCACGGCGCGTATCGCTGAAGCCAGCGAACGCCATGGCGCCGCGTTCGCCGAGCGGCTGCTCACTGCGCCAGAACTGGCGGAGTATGCCGAGCAGGCGCATCCAGCCCGTTTCCTTGCGAAACGTTTCGCTGCCAAGGAGGCCTTCGCCAAAGCGACCGGCCAGGGGCTGCGCCATCCGGTGACGCTGCACAACATCACGGTCGGTCACGATGAACTCGGCAAGCCGACCCTGCAGTTCGCGCCGGAACTGGAAACATTTTTGAATACACGTGGCGTCACGCGCCATCATCTGAGTATCAGCGACGAGCATGAGCATGCCGTCGCATTCGTGATCCTTGAGGGAGACTATTGATGGGTATCGGACCGGTGATGCTGGATGTGGCGGGCAAAACATTGACGCCGGAAGACGAACAGCGTCTGAAGCACCCGCTGGTCGGCGGCGTCATCCTGTTCGCGCGCAACTACGAATCCCCCGCGCAACTGGCCGCGCTGACCGCCAGCATCCACGCCTTGCGCACGCCGCCACTGCTGATCGCGGTGGACCATGAGGGCGGACGCGTGCAGCGCTTCCGCGAAGGCTTCACCCGCATCCCGCCTATGCGCGAACTGGGCAAGCTATGGGACGCGCATCCCAAGCAGGCGCGCCATCTGGCGCAGGAGGTCGGTTTCGTGCTCGCCTCCGAGTTGCGTGCCCATGGTGTGGACTTCAGTTTCACGCCGGTGCTGGACGTGGATTACGGTGCCAGCACGGTGATCGGCGACCGCGCATTCCACAGCGAGCCGCAAGCCATCGCCGAACTGGCGCACAGCCTGTTGCAGGGATTGAAGCGGGGCGGCATGCCGACCGTGGGCAAACATTTCCCTGGGCACGGTTTCGTCACTGCCGATTCGCATCTGGACATTCCGGTGGACGAGCGCAGCTACACCGATATCGAACTGTGTGACCTCATCCCGTTCCGGCAGATGGTGCATTTCGGCCTGACTGCCGTGATGCCCGCCCATGTCATCTATCCCAAGGTCGATGACAAACCCGCCGGCTTCTCGAAGCGCTGGCTGAAGGACATCCTGCGTGGCGAACTGGGCTTTGAAGGCTGCATCTTCAGCGACGACCTGAGCATGGAAGGCGCGACGGTGGCCGGCGGCATCGTGCAACGCGCCGAAGCGGCGCTGCAAGCCGGTTGCGACATGGTGCTGGTATGCAACCGCCCCGATCTGGCCGACGAACTGTTGGCCGGTCTGAAATGGGAACTGCCCGCACCCAGCCGTGCGCGGCTGGCGCAGATGCACGGCCACACGCATCCGCGCAGCCATGCGCAGTTGCATGAGGACCCGGAATTCGTGCGCAGCCTGCACGACATCGGAAAGATCGGCATCAGCGAGGGCGAACTGCCGCTGGTGTCGTTATAATCTGCCCGGTCATTCTTCACTGAGAGCATCGGCAGCGACATGAGTGAATTTCAGCAAAGTCTATTGGTCATCGCGCTACTGGTCGTGGTCGCGGTGTACGCCTATGGTTACTGGCAACAGTGGCGCTATCGGCGCAGCCTCGATCGTGGCAATGCGGAGCCGCGCACGACGCCACGCGCAGTCGTGCCGGAAATGGCGGCTCCCGTCACGGCAAAGGCTGCCGAAGGATCGGCCGACCATTTCATCGCGGACAAGCCCGCCGCAGAGGCTTGCGACCTGCTGGACGAGAAGCTCGATTACATCGTCAGCATGACGCCCAAGTTCCCGGTGAGCGCCGAAGTGCTGGAAGACTTCTGGCCGCGCCGCTTCGACTATGGCAAGACCATCCAGACCTGCGGCTGCAACGCCGCCACCGGCGCATGGGAACGCGTCATCCCGGAAAGCCCCGCCAACTACAGCGAACTGAGGATCGCCCTGCAGATGGTGGACCGCAACGGTGTGATCAGCGACACACGACTGGCCGACTTCCGTGAACTGCTGGGCGAGATCGGACGCAAACAGGACGCCGACATGGTGCTGCCACTGACCGATAGCGCGCTGGAGCGTGCGCGCGAACTGGATGAATTCTGCGCCAGCGTCGACCAGATTATAGGCCTCAACCTCATCAGCCGCGCCGATCGACCGCTGTTCGCCAGCGAAGTGGCACAGGCCGTGCAACTGTCCGGTATGAGCCTGCAGGCCGATGGCACCTTCCATCAATTCGCGCCGGATGGTGCCACGCTGTACACGCTGGCCGTATCCGACGGCACCCCGTTCCAGCATCACACACTGGAGAAGATGCAGGTCAGCAGCCTCACCCTGCTGCTGGACATCCCGCGCGTACATGAACCGGCCAAGTGCTTCGACGACATGATCCTGCTGGCGCTGGACATCGCCCCCGCCTTGCGACTCACGCTGGTGGACGATCAGCGCGTGATCCTCAGCCAGGGAGCGATCGCCCATATCCGTGACAGCGTCGAGGGGGTCGAGCAGCGCATGCTGGCCGGCGGCCTCGTGCCGGGCAGCGCCCAGACCCTGCGGCTGTTCTCCTGATGGATGTGCAGCAGCAAATAGCGCGCTTGCGCGACGAGATCGAGCGGCACAACCATGCCTATTACGTGCTGGATACGCCCACTGTTCCCGACGCGGAATACGACAAGCTGTTCCGAGAACTGCAAGCCCTTGAAGCACAACACCCCGAACTGTTGACCGCCGATTCTCCCACGCAGCGCGTGGGGGGCAAGGTGCTGGACGGTTTCGCCCCGGTGCGTCATGCCGTGCCCATGCTCTCCATCCGCACCGAGACCGATACCGAAGCCAGCGGCGCGTTCAATTTCGATACGCGCGTGAAGAACGCACTGGAAACCAGCAACGAGATCGAATACGCCTGCGAACTCAAGTTCGACGGCCTCGCCATCAACCTGCGCTATGAACGCGGCGTGCTGGTGCAGGCCGCCACGCGCGGCGACGGCGAGAGCGGCGAGGATGTCACACAGAATGTCCGCACCATCCATTGCATCCCGCTGCATCTGAACGATTGCAAGGCTGATGTGCTGGAAGTGCGCGGCGAGGTATATATGTCGCGCAAGGACTTCAACCGTTACAACGGAAAACAGCGCGAGCAGGGCTTGCCCACGCTGGTCAATCCGCGCAACGGCGCGGCAGGCAGCATCCGCCAGCTCGATCCGAAACTGGCGGCACAACGGCCACTGTCCTTCTTTGCCTACGGTCTGGGTGAGGTGCGCGGCTGGGAGTTGCCCGCCACGCACAGTGCCATCCTCGATGCGCTGCAAGGCTTCGGCTTGCCTGTGTGCGATGAGCGCGCGGTGGTAGCAGGCGCGCAGGCACTGGCTGAATTCCATCAGCGCGTCGCCGCCAAGCGAGATACGCTGCCGTTCGATATCGACGGTGTGGTGTACAAGGTCAACAGCCTTGCGCTGCAAAAGCAGCTCGGCTTCGTTTCGCGCGAACCGCGCTGGGCCGTGGCACACAAATTTCCGGCCGAAGAACAGCTCACCGTGCTGCGCGACATCGAGGTGCAGGTCGGCCGCACCGGAAAACTGACGCCGGTGGCCAAGCTGGAGCCGGTGTTCGTCGGCGGCACCACGGTCAGCAATGCCACGCTGCACAACGAAGACGAGATCCGCCGCAAGGATGTGCACATCGGCGACACCGTGATCGTGCGCCGCGCGGGCGATGTGATCCCCGAGGTGGTCGGTGTCGTGCTGGAACGTCGTCCGGCCGATGCCAAGCCGTTCGTGATGCCGACCACCTGCCCGGTGTGTGGCAGTCATGCGGTGCGCGAGGAAGGCGAGGCCGACGCACGCTGCAGCGGCGGCCTGTTCTGCGCCGCGCAACGCAAGCAGGCCATCCTGCATTTCGCCAGCCGCCGCATGATGGACATAGAAGGACTGGGCGACAAACTGGTGGACCAGCTGGTGGACGAGCACATCATCCGTTCGCTGCCCGATCTGTATCGTCTCGATGTGGCGACGCTGGCGAGCCTTGATCGCATGGCAGAGAAGAGCGCGCAGAACATCGTCGCGGCGCTGGAGCAGAGCAAGCACACCACGCTCAACCGTTTCCTGTTCGCGCTGGGCATCCGCCATGTGGGCGAGACCACGGCGAAAGATCTGGCGCGCCACTTCGGCAAGCTGGAAGCCATCATGTCCGCCAGCGTCGAGCAACTGTTGCAGGTGCCGGACGTGGGGCCGGTGGTGGCGCAAAGCATCGCGGATTTCTTCGCCGAGGATCACAACAAGGAAGTGGTGAACGAGTTGCGCAAATCGGGCGTGCACTGGGAAGAGAATGAAGGCACGGCACATCTGGTGCTGCCGCTCACCGGCAAGACCTTCGTTCTCACCGGCACGCTGCCCAGCATGAGCCGCGACGAAGCGAAAACCAGACTGGAAGCGCTGGGCGCGAAGGTGGCGGGCAGTGTGTCGAAGAAGACCGATTGCGTGGTGGCCGGTACCGAGGCGGGCAGCAAGCTGGACAAGGCGCGCGAGTTGAAGGTGCCGGTGTGGGACGAGGCGGCATTGCAGGCACTTCTGGCGAACAATGGCGAGGGCTTCACACCATGATGGACGATACACGCGCACGCCAGC
The DNA here is from genome assembly GCF_054601595.1 of Sideroxyarcus sp. TK5. Taxonomy (NCBI): domain Bacteria; kingdom Pseudomonadati; phylum Pseudomonadota; class Betaproteobacteria; order Nitrosomonadales; family Gallionellaceae; genus Sideroxyarcus; species Sideroxyarcus sp. TK5. Next base: position 254,561 of record NZ_BAAHSJ010000002.1, read on the forward strand.
TCCTGGCGCAGTCCGAGGTCATCCATGCCGCGGACGAGGTGCAAGCCGCCTTGCAGCGCGTAGCGCGCGAGATCAATGAGAAACTGGCCGGGCAGCACCCGCTGGTGCTGTCGGTGATGGGCGGGGCGGTGGTGTTCAGCGGGCAGTTGCTGCCGCTGCTCGATTTCCCGCTGGATTTCGATTATCTGCATGTCTCGCGCTACGGTAACGCGCAGCAGGGCGGCCAGTTGCACTGGAAGGTCGCGCCGCGCGAGAACGTGCGCGGCAAGGTGGTGCTGGTGCTGGACGACATCCTCGACGAGGGCGAGACCATGCTGGCCATCAAGCAGCGCGTGCTGGAACTGGGCGCGACGGCGTTCTACAGCGCGGTGTTCGCCGACAAGGAGCATGGCCGCGCCAAACCCATCGCCCCAGATTTCGTCGGCCTGACATTGCCGAACCGCTTCGTGTTCGGTTACGGTATGGATATACACGGCGCGTGGCGCAACCTGCCCGCGATCTATGCAGTGAAGGAGGAATGAAGTGATAGCGATCATCGGCGGTACCGGCTTTGCCCAGTTGTCCAATCTCGTCATCACCCACCGGCAGGTGATGCGCACGCCCTACGGAGAACCCTCCGGTCCGATGACCTTCGGTACCTTGCGTGGCCACGAAGTGATGTTCATCGCGCGTCACGGTTACGGCCACACCATCCCGCCGCATCTGGTGAACTACCGCGCCAACATGTGGGCGCTGCATGACCAGGGCGCGAACAACGTGGTGGCGATATCGTCGGTGGGCGGCATACGCGCGGACCTCACGCCGGGCACGCTGGTGCTGCCGGACCAGATCATCGATTACACCTACGGGCGAGAATCCACCTATTTCGACGGCCACGAGAAGACCGTCGCCCATGTCGATTTCACCTGGCCGTACAGTGAGGCATTACGGCAGCGCATCCTGAGCGCGGCACAACAGGCGAAAGAACCGCTGCTGAACGGCGGCGTGTATGCCGCCATACAAGGGCCGCGTCTGGAGTCGCTGGCCGAGATCAACCGTTATGAAAAGGACGGTGCGGATATGGCCGGCATGACCGGCATGCCGGAAGCGGCACTGGCGCGCGAGCTCGGGGTGAACTACGCCGCCATCGCCGTGGTGGTGAACGACGCCGCCGGTCGGCGCAGCAGCGAAGGCGGCATCGTGCTCGACCGGATCGGTGAGGTCGCGCAGCCGGCGATGGAGCGTGTGCGCCGCATCCTCGAATGCGTGGTGGAATGCGATGGCGATTAAAGACGTCTTGCGCATGGGCGACGCGCGCCTGTTGCAGCAGGCAGAGCCGGTCAGCGATTTCGGCAGCGATGCGCTGCAGGCTTTGCTGCAGGACATGCGCGACACCATGCGCGCCCTGAACGGCGTCGGTCTGGCCGCACCGCAGATCGGCGTGCCGCTGCGTGTGGTGATCTTCGGTGTGGACAGGAACGAACGCTATCCCGACGCGGAGGTGGTGCCGCAGACCGTGCTCATCAACCCCGTCCTGACACCGCTCTCCGACGAGATGGAGGAGGGATGGGAAGGCTGCCTCTCCGTGCCCGGCATGCGCGGGCTGGTGCCCCGTTACACCAGGCTGCGCTATCAGGGGCGGGATGAACACGGCACGCCGATCGACCGCACGGTGCGCGGATTCCACGCGCGCGTGGTGCAACACGAATGCGATCATCTGGACGGCATCCTCTACCCCATGCGCATCCGTGACCTGCGCGCTTTCGGTTTCAGCGACGTGTTGTTCCCCGGCCAGGATCTGCAGGACGATTGAACCGTCGCTGTCGGTCGGCACGGAACTTTACTCCCGCGACCATGCTCTGATGCGTCGCATCGTCATCCCCCCATCAGGAGAAAGAATTGAAACGATACGCCCTCATGTTCTGCCTGCTGGCAGCCGTGCAGCACACCCAAGCCGACGACCTCAAAGTGCCGAAGAATGCCTTGTGGGAGAAGGAGTGCGGTGCCTGTCATGTCGCATTCCCGCCGCAGCTGCTGACCGCCGACAACTGGCAAGCGATGATGGACGGTCTGGCGCATCATTTCGGGTCGAACGCGGAGCTCGAAGCCAGAGAGCGCAAAGCCATCACCGACTTCCTGGTGGCCAACGCCGGGACTCTGGCGCGCCATCGCTCTGCCAGCCTGCGCATCACCGAGACGGTGTGGTTCAAACGCGAACACCGCAGCATCTCCCCCAAGGAATGGGTGCATCCCGATGTGAAGACGCCATCCAACTGCAAGGCCTGCCACAACGTGGTCGGCCACACCAGCTGGGCCGAGCGTGACCTGCGCCGCACGGGCGGTCGTTCCGAGCAAGATTGAGACGGGGCAGGACGGTGAGTGATCCGTCCGAACACCGGAAAGAGTGAAGCCCGCGAGTGCGGGCTTCTTGTTTTCCGGTGTCGTGAACCGAGCGCTTACGCCTGACCCACCAACTCCTTCAACACGAACGGCAGGATCCCGCCGTTCTTGTAGTAGTCCACCTCGATCGGCGTGTCGATGCGCAGCAGCAGGGCGACGTTCTGCTTGCTGCCGTCCTTGCGGGTGATGGTCAGCGTCACGTCCTGTTGCGGCTTGAGGTTGTCGTTGATGCCGAGCAGGTCGAAGGTCTCGTCGCCTGTCAGGTTCAGGCTGGCCATGCTGTCGCTGCCTTTGAACTGCAAGGGCAGCACGCCCATGCCCACCAGGTTGCTGCGGTGGATGCGTTCGTAGCTCTTGGCGATGACGGCCTTTACGCCCAGCAGCTGCGTGCCTTTGGCGGCCCAATCGCGGCTGGAGCCGGTGCCGTATTCCTCACCGGCGAAGATCACGGTCGGCGTGTGGTCGGCGATGTATTTCATCGCGGCGTCGTAGATGGCCATCTGTTCGCCCTTGTACAGGGTGTAGCCGCCTTCGATGCGCGAACCGTCTTCCTTCGGCGGCAGCATCAGGTTCTTCACGCGTACGTTGGCGAAGGTGCCGCGCATCATCACTTCGTGGTTGCCGCGGCGCGAGCCGTAGCTGTTGAAGTCCTTCACCTCCACCTTGTGTGCCTGCAGATATTTTCCTGCGGGGGTGGTGGGCTTGAAGCTGCCCGCCGGGCTGATGTGGTCGGTGGTGACGGAATCGCCGAACAGCGCCAGCGCTTTCGCGCCCTTGATGTCACCGACCTTGGGTACGGCGGCATCGAAGAACGGCGGCTTGGCGATGTAGGTGGAATCGTCCCACTGGTACAGGTCGCCGGTGGGGGCCTGGATGGCGTTCCACAGCGGCAGATCCTTGGTCAGATCGCTGTACAGTTTCTGGTACACCGCCGGATCGGCGGCGTACTTCATCACGGTCTGCACTTCGGCGCTGTTCGGCCAGATGTCTTTCAGGTAAACCGGCTGCCCGTCCTTTCCAACGCCCAGCGGTTCGCTGTCGAGGTTGATGTTCATCCTGCCCGCGATCGCGTAAGCAACGACCAGCGGAGGCGAAGCCAGGAAGTTGGCCTTCAGGTTGGGGTGGATGCGCGCTTCGAAGTTACGGTTGCCGGAGAGCACGGCGGCGCAGATCAGGTTGTTGTCGGTGATGGTCTTGTCGATGTCCTCGCGCAGCGGACCGGCGTTACCGATGCAGGTGGTGCAGCCGTAGGCGGCGAGACCGAAGCCCAGCGTGGTCAGCGGTTCCAGCAGGCCGGCATTGGTCAGGTACTCGGTCACCACACGCGAACCGGGTGCCAGCGTGGTCTTGATGTGCGGCGCGACCTTCAAACCTTTCGCCACGGCCTTCTTCGCCAGCAGACCCGCGGCCAGCAGCACGCCGGGGTTGGAGGTGTTGGTGCAGGAAGTGATCGCGGCGATCAGCACGTCGCCGTTGCCGATCTCCAGACCATCCTTGCCTGTCGCGTAACGTTTATTCAGTTTGTCGGCGGGCTGGTTGAAGCCGTTCTCGGCGATGGGCTTGCTGAACAGGGTGTTGAAGGTCTCCTTCATCGCGGGCAAAGCGATGCGGTCCTGCGGGCGCTTCGGTCCGGCCAGTGAGGGCACGATGCTGTCGAGGTCCAGTTCCACCACGCTGCTGTAGTCGATGCTGCCCGCCTTGGGGATGCCGAACAGACCTTGCGCCTTGAAGTAGGACTCGAAGGCATCCACTTCGTCGGCGGTGCGACCGGTGTTCTTCATGAACTGCACGGTCACGTCGTCCACCGGGAAGAAGCCCATGGTGGCGCCGTATTCCGGCGCCATGTTGGCGATGGTCGCGCGGTCGGGCAGGGTGAGGGCGCTTGTACCTTCACCGAAGAACTCGACGAACTTGCCGACCACTTTGTGCTTGCGCATCAGTTCGGTGACGGTGAGCACCAGATCGGTGGCGGTCACGCCTTCGCGCAGTTTGCCTTTGAGGTGCACGCCGACCACATCCGGTGTCAGGAAGTACACGGGCTGGCCCAGCATGCCCGCTTCCGCCTCGATACCGCCCACGCCCCAGCCGACCACGCCGATGCCGTTGATCATGGTGGTGTGCGAGTCGGTGCCGACCAGCGTGTCGGGGTAGGTCACGCCATCCTTCTGCAACACGCCGCGTGCCAGATATTCCAGGTTGACCTGGTGCACGATGCCGATGCCGGGCGGCACCACCTTGAAGGTGTCGAAGGCCTGCATGCCCCACTTCATGAAGCGGTAGCGCTCGGTGTTGCGCTCGAACTCCATCTGCATGTTGATCTTGAGTGCGTTCGGGTTGTTGTAGCTGTCAATCTGCACCGAGTGGTCAACGACCAGGTTCACCGGCACCAGTGGCTCGATGACCTTGGGGTCTTTGCCCGCCTTGGCGGCCGCATCGCGCATGGCGGCGAGGTCGGCCAGCAGCGGCACGCCGGTGAAGTCCTGCAGCACGATGCGGGCGACCACGAAGGGGATCTCCTCGGTGCGCTCGGCGTTCGGTTTCCAGTTCGCCAGTTCGCGCACATGCTGTTCGGTCACCTTCTTGCCGTCGCAGTTGCGCAGCACGGATTCCAGCACGATGCGGATGGAGACCGGCAGGCGCGAGATGTCGCTGACGCCGGCTTTTTGCAGCGCGGGCAGGGAATAGAAGGTGCCGGTCTTGCCCGAGGCGAGGGTGTAGGACTGGCGGGTATCGAACAGGTTGTGGGACATGGCGTAAGACTCCGGGATGGCGTGAAAACGAGGACGCGATTATAGCCCCAAGCGGCAAGGGGCGGCGAGCGGCCCAGTGTGCGGACTTCCGTCCGAGCGTGCCGATGCGAGTCAGCGTCGCCGTCTTCGCGTATCATCGCGCGGTCTATCGAAACAATTGGAAGTCAGTCGCGTGCCGTTCACCTGGGATACTTCGCTGGTCGTCCTGTCCATCCTCATCGCCATCATCGGCTCGTTGACCGCGCTCACCCATGCGCGGCGTATGCGCGAGAACAGCGGTTACACCGCCACCATCTGGATGCTGGCCGGCGGCAGTACACTCGGCGTGGCCATCTGGTCCATGCACTTCGTCGGCATGCTGGCGCTGCATCTGCCCGTCCCCGTCGGCTACGATCCTTTGCTGACCCTGCTCTCGTTGCTGCCGGCGGTGATCGCCGCGCTGCTGGCTTTTCGCGTGCTGCGCGAGGCGCAAGTCAGTCGCCGCCTGATCCTGACGGCCGGTGTGCTGATGGGCGTCGGCATCAGCAGCATGCACTATCTCGGCATGGCGGCGATGAGGATGTCGCCTGACATCGCCTATGATCCGGCGGTCTTCGCGCTCTCCGTGCTGATCGCCATCCTCGCCTCCTGGGCGGCGCTCTACATTATGTATCGCGAGCAGTGGGGGCGGCTGGGGCCGCTCGCGCGCCTGTTGCTGGGTGCCGTCGTGATGGGGCTGGCCATCTCCGCCATGCATTACACCGCCATGTCCGGCATGCACATCTCGGCGGAAGCGGTCTGTCAGGCGGGCGACTTGCGCATCGAGCCGCACATCCTGGCGACCCTGCTGTCGCTGACCGTGCTGGTGTGGTTCGGCGGCGGCCTGCTGGCCAGCCTGTTCGACCAGCGCATGGCGCGCCGCAACGCGCAGGCGCTGGCCGAGCTGGAGCAGGAACATCGTGACCTGATGGACAGCGCGGAGCGCGATACGCAGGAGATGATCGGCGTCCTGCGCGAGAGCGAGGAACGGCTGCGCATGACCCTGCAGAATGCGCCGGATGCCGTGTTCATCACCGAGCAGGACGGGCGCATCGTCTACGTCAACGACAACGTGGTGAGCCTGCTGGGCTATGAGCGGGACGAACTGTATGCGATGACGGTGTTCGATCTGGTGCCCGAGGACTGGCGCGAGCGCTATCGCGAAGGCGGCCGGCAAATCATCAGGGATCAAAAGCGGCATGTGATGGAAGTGCGCCTGGTCAGGCACGACGGCAGCCGCATACCGATGGAACTGAACGCTGTGCTGTTGCCCAACGGTCGTGTGTACGGTTCCTGCCGCGACATCAGCGACCGCAAGTCGGCCGAGCGCGCGCTGCATGATTCGCAGAAACAACTGCAGATGTTCATGGACTCCATCGCCGAAGGCATGTACGGGGTGGACACCGAGGGGCGCTGCACCTTCGTCAATGCGGCACTACTGCGCATCCTCGGTTATGAGCGCGAAGAACTGCTGGGCAAGTGTCTGCATGAAGTGATCCATTACGCTTACCCGGACGGCAGCGCCTATCCGGCGTGTGATTGCCATGCCTACCAAGCCTATATCCGCAACGAGCCGACACATTCTTCCGACGAGGTGTTCTGGCGCAAGGACGGCACGCCGGTCGCGGTGGAATACTGGTCGCAGCCCATGCACCGCAACGGTCAGGCGATCGGCGCGGTGGTCACCTTCCTTGACATCAGCGAACGCAAGCAGAACGAGGCGGCCTTGCGGGAGAGCGTCTCCTTCAGCGAATCCCTGTTGCAGACCATGCCGGTGCCGGTGTTCCACAAGGACACGGCAGGGCGTTACACCGGCTGCAACACCGCCTTCGCCGAGTTCCTCGGCAAAAGCAAAGCCGACATCATCGGCAAAACGGTGTTCGAGATCGCGCCGCAGGCGCAGTCCGAGATCTATCGCGATCATGATCTTGACCTGCTCACCTCTGAAGAATGTGTGCAGGTGTACGAGAGCAATGTGAAACATGCAGACGGTACCCTGCACGATGTGATCTTCCACAAGGCCAGATTGAACGACAGCGCAGGCGAGCCGGTCGGCATCATCGGCGTCATCCTCGACATCACCGACCGCAAGCAATCCGAGCGCGACATCCACCAGCTCGCTTTCTACGACTCGCTGACGCAGTTGCCTAACCGCCGCCTGTTGCTGGACCGTGCCTTGCAGGCGCTGGCGGTCAGCGCGCGCAGCGGCCGCTACGGTGCCTTGATGTTGCTCGATCTGGACGACTTCAAAAAGGTCAATGACAGCAAGGGGCACGATGTCGGCGACCAGTTGCTGTGTGAGGTGGCCAGACGCTTGCGCATGGCAGTGCGCGAAGGCGACACAGTGGCGCGGCTGGGCGGCGACGAGTTCGTGGTGGTGCTGGAAGAGTTGAGCATCAGCGCCGCCGAGGCTGCTCCGCAGGCCGAAGCAGTGGCCGAGAAGATACGCGACGTGCTGAACGAGCCCTACCTGCTGGGCGGCAACCGCCACCTCACTTCTCCCAGCATCGGCGTGGTGCTCTATCGCGGTCATCAGGAAGCCATCGAGAACCTGCTCAAGTTCGCCGACATCGCCATGTACCAGTCCAAGCAGGCGGGGCGCAACACCATCCGTTTCTACGACCCCGCCATGCAGGCCGCCATCGACAACCGTCTGGAGCTGGAAGGCGAACTCGACATCGCCATACGTGAACAGCAGTTGCAGCTCTACTATCAGGTGCAGGTGGACGGCATGCGCCGCCCGCTCGGGGCGGAAGTGCTGATGCGCTGGCGGCATCCGCAGCGCGGACTGGTGTCGCCCGCACAGTTCATCCCGTTGGCGGAAGACACCGGGCAGATCGTGGAGATGGGCATGTGGGCCCTGCGCACGGCCTGTCTGCAACTCAAAGCCTGGCAGCAGAACCCGCATACCCGCCATCTCACCCTGGCGGTCAACGTCAGCGCGCGCCAGTTCCGCAAGCCCGAGTTCGTCGACCAGGTGAGCCGCGTGCTGTTGGAAACGGGCGTGCGGCCTTCGCTGCTCAAGCTGGAGCTGACCGAGAGTACCGTGCTGCTGGATGTGGAAGACACCATCGCCAAGATGCGCGAACTCAAGCTGCTCGGCATCAGCTTCTCCATGGACGACTTCGGCACCGGCTACTCCTCGCTGCAATACCTCAAGCGCTTGCCGCTGGACCAGATCAAGATCGACCAGAGTTTTGTGCGCGACATCGCCAGCGACCCCAACGATGCCGCCATCGTGCAGACCATCATCGCCATGACCGAAGCGCTGGGTCTGAACGTGATCGCGGAAGGCGTGGAGACGCCGGCGCAGCAGGAATTCCTCGAACTGCGCGGTTGCCACAGTTTCCAGGGCTATCTGTTCGGCAGGCCGCTGCCGCTGGAAGAATTCGAAGCCTCACTATAAGGCGGAAATCGGCGCTACTAGGGGGGGATGGCCACATTCCCATGTTGTTGGAAGGGTGGTATTCCCCTCGCCAATCTCGGGTTAACTCATTACTATGGTTAAAAATATATAAGCAGTATTAGGGAGAGGGAATGAGTTCAATTTTCAGCATGATCGATCCGCGCCGCAGTCTGCGTGCCGAGATCAGTCTGGCCAGCGGCGCGATCGTGCTGCTGCTTTCTACAGCCTTGAGCTTCTACGCGGCAGACGTGAGCAAGCGCCAGATCGAGCAGAGCGAGGGCGAAGCTTTTGTGCGCCGCGCGCAGACGGCGCTGGATGTGCTGGACCGCGGCATGTACGAGCGCAGCCGCGAGATCCGCAATGCCGCGTTGCTGGACGAGATGCGCGATCCGAAGGTGCCGTTGCTGCGCAAACGCGAGTTGATGGAGCGTCTGCAGAAGAATTTCGATGCCTACGCCTGGATCGGTTTTTGCGGGCCGGACGGCATGGGATTGGCCGGCACGGGCGGTTATCTGGAAGGCAAGAACCTGTCCAAGCGTCCGTGGTGTACCGAAGGCCGCAAGGGCGACTACATCGGTGACGTGCATGACGCGCTGCTGTTGGCCAAGCTGCTGCCCAACCCCAGCGGCGAGACCTTCTATCTGGTCGATGTCGCCTCGCCGGTGTTCGACCACAAGGACAACCTGCTCGGCGTGCTGTGCGGCCACATCTACTGGACCTGGGCGTCCGAGGCGCTGGACAGCAAACTCACCCCCGGGCAGGACATCTTTTTACTCTCCAACCAGGGGCAGGTGCTGTCCGGCCCGGAAGCGGCCTGGGCGGACTTCGGCAAGATGGCACCGGACACCATGATGAATATCAAGTCCGGTAGCAAGGCCGGCTACCACATCGAGCAGTTCAGTAACGGGCGGACCTATCTGGTCGGCCATGCCACTTCGTCCGGTTACCGTGACTACAAAGGCTTCGGCTGGACGGCGCTGGTGCGCGAGGACATCACCACCGCGTTCGCCCCGGCGCGCGCTTTGCAGCGCCACATCCTGACGGTGGGTGCGCTGGTCGGTCTGTTCTTCGCCTGGCTGACCTGGCTGATGGCGGGGCGCATCGCGCAGCCCATCCGCAGTATCAGTCAGGCGGCGGAAAAGGTCGCGGCGGGGGATCTGCAATACGACGTACCGCCGCAGGATAACGACAATGAGGTCGGTCACCTGAGTCGCGCCATCCATGGCATGGTGGGCAACCTCACGCGCGAGATCAAGCAACGGCGCGAGGCGGAGGCGGGATTGCGCCTATCGGCCAAGGTGTTCGAACAGAACAGCGAGGCCATCATCGTTACCGATGCAGAGAACCATGTCGTGATGGTCAACCGTGCATTCACTGACATCACCGGATATCAAGCAGATGAGGTGCTGAACAAGAATCCGCGCTTCCTGGCATCGGGGCGACAGATGGTGCAGTTCTACCGCGCGATGTGGCGAGAACTGCTGGAAAAGAACAGTTGGCGCGGCGAGATATGGAACAAGCGCAAGAACGGCGAGATATATCCTGAACTCCTGACTATCAGCGTGGTGCGCAACGAAGCAGGCGAAATAACCAACTTCATCGGCGTTTTCATCGACATCACCGAACGCAAAAAAGAAGAAGAGCGCATCATCCGCCTGGCCAACTACGACACCCTGTCGGGGCTGCCCAACCGCAACCTGCTGGCCGACCGCGTCGAGCAGGGCGTGGCGCAGGCCGAGCGACACGGCAGCAAGCTGGCGATGCTGTTCATCGATCTCGACCATTTCAAGCACATCAACGATTCGCTCGGCCACGACATCGGCGACGAACTGCTCAAGCAGGTGGCGGAACGGCTGAAGGTCTGCCTGCGCCGCACCGACACGCTGGCACGCCAGGGCGGCGACGAGTTCATCGCGCTGGTCACCGACATCGGCTCCGAGGCGGAGGCGGGGTACGTGGCGGAGAAGATGGTGTCCGCCTGCGCCCAAGGCTTCGAGATCAATGGCCACATGCTGCATGTGACGCCGAGCATCGGCATCAGCATGTGCCCGGACGACGGCAACACCCAGGTGCAGCTGATGCGCAACGCCGATCTGGCGATGTATCGCGCCAAGGACAGCGGGCGCAACCGCTTCGCCTTCTACGAGGAGCAGATGAACCGCAAGGCGGTGGAACGTCTGCGGCTGGAGAACGATCTGCGTAACGCCATCGACCAGCAGCAACTCATGCTGTATTACCAGCCCAAGGTGGCGTGCGCCGACAACACGGTGGTCGGCATGGAGGCCTTGCTGCGCTGGAAACATCCGGAGTTCGGCTTCATCTCGCCGGCGGTGTTCATCCCGGTCGCCGAGCAGACCGGCCTCATCAACGAGATCGGCGACTGGGTGCTGCGCCAGGCTGTGCTGCAGCAGCGCCTGTGGCAATCGACCGGACGCACCATCGTGCCGGTGGCGGTCAACCTGTCGGTGGCGCAGTTCCAGCAGAGCGATCTGGTGGAGCGCATCCAGCGCATCGTGCGCGAAGGCGGGCTGGAGTCGCGCTACATCGAACTGGAGCTGACCGAGAGCATGCTGATGGAGTCGGCGCTCGACCACGGCGATGTGCTGGAACGGCTGAACGACGGAGGCTTCAACCTGTCACTGGACGATTTCGGCACCGGCTATTCCTCGCTCAGTCGCTTGAAGATGCTGCCCATGAATGCGCTCAAGATCGACCAGTCCTTCGTGCGCGACATCGCCAGCGACGAGAACGACCGCAGCATCGTCAGTGCCACCGCCGCGCTGGCGCATGCGATGGGCATGAAGGTGATCGCGGAGGGAGTGGAACAGCCGGGGCAACTGGAATTCATCCAGTCCCTGCAGTGCGAGGAATATCAAGGTTACCTGTTCAGCCCGCCGCTACCGGCGGACGAAGCGGTGAGGTTCCTGGGATGACGCGATGCGTTTGACCACCCGATTCCTGTTGTTGCGCGCGGTGGTGTTCGTCGCGCTGGGGGTGCTGGTATGGCTGTCGTTCGAGGCGGTGGTGGACCGCATCAACATGCAGTGGGGGCGCGAGTTCGCCCAGCGCCAGGTGCTGTTCGACAAGTACCGCACGCTGTCGCCGCTGATCCGCGAGATCGAACTGGCGCGCAAGATGGCGGCCGAACCGGTGCTGGTCGAGATGGCCTTGAACGAGCATGAGCCGCTCGCCCGCAAGCGCGGGTTGAAGCTGCTGGAGGAATACCGCTACCGCTTCCGCGAGCACAGTTATTTCGCGGCGTTCGCGCACAGCGGCCACTACTACTACAACGATGCCGCCAACAGCTATGGCGGCAAGCAACTGCGCTACACGCTTAATCCGCAAAGTGTCAACGACCAGTGGTTCTATGCCACATTGAAGGACGGCATGGAGTATCAGGTGAACGTCGATCCTGATGTGCATCTGGATGTGGTCAAGGTGTGGATCAACGTGCTGCTGAAACAGCGCGGCAAGGTGCTGGGCGTGGTGGGGACCGGTATCGAGCTGACCGACTTCCTGAAGGAGAGCGTGGACATCCATCAGCCCGGCGTGGACAACTTCTTCGTCGACAAGAGCCTGGCCATCCAGCTCTCCACCGACCCCGCGATGATCGATTACGCCAGTCTGACCAAGACGGTCGAACAGCGCATCCGCATCGACCGGCTGTTCACCCGTCCGGCGGATATGGCGGCGATACAGCAGGCGGCCGAAGCGTTGCGTAGCAAGCCGGATGGCGAGATCGCCACGCTGTGGGTGACCTATCAGGGCGGGCGTCATCTGCTGGGGATGGCCTGGTTGCCCGAACTGGGCTGGTACGACCTGACGCTGATGGACGAGCAGAGTCTGTCCATGCTGCACGAATACAAGTGGGTGCCGATGTTGTTCGTGTTCATCTTCCTGCTGGCTTTGATGCTGTTCGGCTGGTTGTTCAATCGTTGGGCGCTGGCCCCGATCTGCACGCTGCATCGGGCGATGCGCGCGATCCAGGACGGTGACGACAAACTGGAACCGCCCATCGTCGGCAAGGGCGAAGTGGAGGCGTTGTCGCGCTCGTTCCGGCAGATGGTGGAGAAAGTGCGCAACACCAATCACGAACTGGAAGCCAAGGTGAAGGAACGCACCGAGGCCTTGCAGCGCCTGAGCGAGGTCGATCCGCTGACCGGTCTGCTAAACCGGCGCGGCATGATGGCGCGTTTCGAGCAGGAGATCTCGCGCCAGGCACGGCAGGATGGCACGCTCGGCCTGCTGTTGCTCGACCTCGATCACTTCAAGGAGGTGAACGATACCTACGGTCACGCTGCGGGCGACCTCGCGCTGTGCGCCGCCGCCAAAGTGCTGGGCGGGGTGATGCGCGCCTATGACCATGCCGCGCGCTGGGGCGGAGAGGAATTCCTCATCCTGTTGCCGGACTGTAGCGAGACCGACCTGCTGGCCATCGCCGAGCGCATCCGCGCCCGCATCGAAGCGCTGAAGATCGATACCGGGCAGAGCCGGTTCTCTTTCACGGTCAGTATCGGCGCACACCGACCGCAGACACCGCAGACCCCGGATGCCATGTTGCAGCAGGTGGACCGCGCGCTGTATGCGGCCAAGGCGGACGGCCGCAATTGCGTGCGCCTGTCTTCCGGGACGGGCAAGGCGTGAGGGTTATGCAGCGCAGCCTGGTATTGGCGATAGGGCTGTTGCTGTCGTTGGCAGCTTTAAGTGCACAGGCCGTGCAGGAGGTGCGCGTCGGTGTGCTGTCCTTCCGGCCGCTGGAGCAGGCACGGCAGCAGTGGCAGGCCACGACCGACCAGCTGAACGCGCGCATCCCCGATCACCGTTTCAGTGTCGAGGTGCTGTTCTTTCCGGACATCGAGCAGGCGATGGCGCAGGGGCGCTTCGATTTCGTGCTGACCAATCCCGAGCATTACATCGCGCTGCGGGCGCGCTATGGCCTGTCGGCGATCGCCACATTGATGCCGCTGGCGGAAGGGCATCCGGTGAGCCAGTTCGGCGGCGTCATCTTCACCCGCGCCGATCGAACCGACATCAATGAACTGAAAGATCTGCGCGGCAAGGTGGTGTCGTCGGTGCAGGAGAAGTCGTTCGGTGCCTACATGATGCAGCGCTGGACCCTGTACAAGCACGGCATCGCCATCGGCGAGATCGGCCGCATGCGTTTCACCGGTATGCCCCAGGACAATGCCGTGTACGACGTGCTGTCGGGCGAGGCCGATGTCGGTTTCGTGCGCACCGGCATGCTGGAGCGCATGGTGCGCGAGGGGAAGCTGAAGATGGAGCAGGTGAAAGTCATCAACCGCCAGCCGGTGGATGGATTCCCGCAGGTCCTGTCGACCGATCTGTATCCGGAATGGGCGTTCTCGGCCATGCCGCGCGTGCCGGAGCGGTTGAAGAAGCAGGTCGCGCAGGCGTTGTTCAGTATCGCCCCCGACGACCAGGCCGCGCGTGCGGGCAACTATTTCGGTTTCTCGCCGCCGGGCAACTACGCGCCGGTGGAGGCGGTGATGACGCGGCTGCGCATGATGCCGGACCAGACGGTCGAATTCGACCTGCGCGACATCCTCAACAAGTACATGTATCCGATGCTGCTGTCGGGGTTGGTGATGTTGCTGCTGGTGCTTTGGGTGGCCATCCATCTGGGGCGCGTCAACCGCCGCCTGCGCGCCAGCTTCCGCGAACGCGAGCGGCTGGACGAGGCGCTGCAGCAGGCCAATGCCACGCTGGAGCAGAAGGTGGCGGCGCGCACGCGGGAACTGCAGCAGAGTGAGGCGCGTTTCCGTCAGATGTTCGAAAGCCATTCTTCGCCCATGCTGTTGATCGACCCCGAAAGTGGTGCCATCGTCAACGCGAACGAGGCGGCGGCCTCGTTCTACGGATATGGTATCGGGCAGATGCAGCATATGAACATCGCCGACATCAACACGCATACCCGCGATGAGTTGCTGCACGAGCGCCAGCAGGCCCTGCGCGAGGAGCGCAACTTCTTCGTGTTCCCCCACCGGCTGGCCGACGGCAGCCTGCGCACGGTGGAGGTGCATTCCTCGCCCATCGAGGTGGACGGGCGCGATCTGCTGTTCTCCATCATCCACGACATCACCGAGCGCCAGCGACTGGAGCAGCAGATGCACGAGCTGGCTTTCTACGACGTGTTGACCGGCCTGCCCAACCGCCGCCTGCTGCTCGACCGTTTGCACAAAGCGCTGGCATCCTGCGAACGCACGCGCCGCCATGCCGCGCTGATGTTCCTCGACCTGGACCATTTCAAGACGCTGAACGACCTGCACGGCCACGATATCGGCGACCGCATGCTGGTCGAGGTGGCGCAACGGCTGCACGCCTGCATCCGCGAGGAGGACAGCGTGGCGCGTTTCGGCGGTGACGAGTTCGTGGTGATGCTGGAAGCCCTGTCGGCCGACACGCAGGAAGCGGTGGTGCAAGCGGAGTCGGTGGCGGAGAAGATCAGGCTGGCGCTGATGCAGCCTTACCAGTTGACGCGCGATGCCGGAGATCCCATCACCCACCACTGTTCGTCCAGTATCGGTATCACCGTGTTCTGCGGGCAGGCGGACAGCGTGGACCAGCTGC
Organism: Sideroxyarcus sp. TK5; assembly: GCF_054601595.1. NCBI lineage: Bacteria > Pseudomonadati > Pseudomonadota > Betaproteobacteria > Nitrosomonadales > Gallionellaceae > Sideroxyarcus > Sideroxyarcus sp. TK5. Next base: position 269,702 of record NZ_BAAHSJ010000002.1, read on the forward strand.
TGAAATGGACCGATATGGCGATGTACCGCGCCAAGGATGCGGGGCGCAACAGCATCCGCTTCTTCGATCCGACCATGCAGGCGGCGGTGGAGAAGCGCGCAGCGCTGGAAGCTGACTTGCATGTGGCGCTGGCGCAGCAGCAGTTCGAACTGTTCTATCAGGTGCAGGTGGATGCCGCGCGCCGCCCGAAAGGGGCGGAGGCGTTGCTGCGCTGGCAGCACCCGCAACGCGGGCTGGTGTCACCGCTGGAGTTCATCCCGCTGGCGGAGGAGACAGGGCTGATCCTGCCCATCGGCACCTGGGTGCTGGATGCGGCCTGCGCGCAGATCAAGCTCTGGCGCAGCCGGCCGCAACTGTCGGGCCTCGCGCTGTCGGTGAACGTCAGCGCGCGCCAGTTCCGTCAGGCCGATTTCGTGGAGCAGGTGCAGGCGGCTGTGATGCGGCACGGCATCGCGCCGACCGCACTCAAGCTGGAGCTGACCGAGAGCCTGGTGCTGGATGATGTGCAGGACTCCATCGCCAAGATGAAGGCATTGCACGAGTTCGGCGTCAGTTTTGCGATGGACGATTTCGGCACCGGTTATTCCTCGCTCTCCTACCTGAAGAACCTGCCGCTGGACCAGCTCAAGATCGACCAGAGTTTCGTGCGCAGCCTTGCCAGCGACAACGCCGACCGGGTGATGGTGATGACCATCGTCGATCTGGGCATGAACTTCGAGCTGGACGTGGTGGCCGAAGGCGTGGAGACCGAAGAACAGTTCACCCTGCTGCACCGCTACGGTTGCGGTTACTTCCAGGGTTATCTGTTCAGCAAGCCGCTGCCGCGTGCGGCGTTCGAGCATCATGTCATGGAGATGGCGCAGCATGCCGGCGCGGCGGGACACTGAGCCGCAGGGGCCATCCCTGCACATCCCGTCCATCCTGCACAAGATGCAGGAGGTGCTGGATCTGCACGCGCTGGTCTCCATCACCGATGCAAAGGACCGCATCGTGCATGTCAACGACAACCTGTGCGCCATCAGCGGCTATGCGCGAGAGGAGCTGGTCGGCCAGCACCACCGCATCCTGCTCGCGGACGTGCAGCCGGCCTCGTTCTTCGAGGCTATCTACCGCACCCTGTACGCGGGCGAAGTGTGGCAGGGCGACATCTGCAACCGCAGCAAGCGCGGCGACCGTTTCTGGGTGCGTACCACCATCGTGCCGGTGCCGGACGAGCAGGGCAAGTTCGAATATTTCATCTGCATCCGAACCGACATCACCGAGAGCCTGCGCCAGCAGCGGATGCTGGAGGAGGCGCAGCGGCTGGGGCGGCTGGGCTACTGGGAGCTGGATCTGCTCAGCGGCAAGCTGACCTGGTCGGACGAGATCTACCGCATCTTCGAGATCGATCCGGCGCAGTTCGGTGCCTCCTACGAGGCCTTCCTCAATCTGATCCATCCCGAGGACCGCGCGCTGGTGGCGGACAGCTACGAGCGTTCGGTCATGGAGCACAGCGACTATGCCATCGAACACCGCCTGCTGTTCCCGGACGGGCGCATCAAGTGGGTGAGCGAGCACGGCCACACCGACTACGATGCGGACGGCAAACCGCTGACCTCTATGGGCACGGTGCAGGATATCAGCGAGCGCAAGGATGCCGAGGAGCAGTTGCGCATCTCGGCCATCGCTTTCGAGACGCAGGAAGCCATCATCGTCACCGACACGCAACCGCGCATCATCAGCGTCAACCGTTCCTTCGAGCGTTTGACCGGCTATTCCGCCGCCGAGGCCATCGGCCAGAACCCCAGCATCCTGCAGTCGGGCAAACACGACAAGGCTTTCTACCGGGCGATGTGGAGCGAGTTGCTGGAGAAGGATGCCTGGTCGGGCGAGATGTGGGACCGGCGCAAGGACGGCACGCTGTATCCGAAATGGGTGACCATGTCGGCGGTACGCAGCGTGGGTGGCGAGGTCACGCACTATGTCGCCATCTTCATGGACATCAGCGAACGCAAACGGGCGGAAGAGGAGATCCACCGGCTCGCGTTCTTCGACACGCTGACCGGCCTGCCCAACCGCCGCCTGCTCACCGACCGTCTGCAGCAGGCGCTTGCAGGCAGCCAGCGCAGCGGCGGCTACGGCGCGCTGATGTTCATGGATATGGACAACTTCAAGGTGCTCAACGACACGCGCGGCCACGACATGGGCGACCTGCTGCTGGTCGAGGTGGCAAAACGCCTGCAACAGTGCGTGCGCGAGAGCGACACGGTGGCGCGACTGGGCGGTGACGAGTTCGTGGTGGTACTGCACGAACTGGGCGACGCCCCGATGCAGGCGGCGAGCCAGGCGGAGATGTTGGCCGAGAAGATCGTGGCGGAGCTGGGCTTGCCTTATCAATTGAAGGGGCTGGAGCATCACGCCAGCGTCAGCTTGGGCGTGTGCCTGTATCACGGGCACGACGCCAGTCTGGAAGAATTGCTGAAGCGGGCCGACACCGCCATGTACCAGGCGAAGCAGAGCGGCCGCAACATGGTGCGTTTCTTCGAGCGCGCGATGCAGGTGGCGGTGGAGGCGCGTGCGATGCTGGAGGGGCGGCTACGCCATGCGCTGTCACGCGACGAACTGGAGCTGTATTACCAGTCGCAGGTCGGTGTGGATGGGCGCATCGTCGGTGCAGAGGTGTTGCTGCGCTGGTTCAACGCCGAACAGGGCTTCGTCTCACCGGCCGAGTTCATCCCCATCGCCGAGGACAGCGGACTGATCCTGCCTATCGGTGCCTGGGTGCTGGAGTCCGCCTGCGCACAGTTGAAGCAGTGGGCGAGTCAGCCCGCGCTGTGTCATCTGTCGTTGTCGGTCAACGTCAGCGCACGCCAGTTCCGCCAGCCCGATTTCGTCCACCAGGTGGCGCAGGTGCTGCGGCGTTTCGGCATCCAGCCGGAGAAGCTCAAGCTGGAGCTGACCGAGAGCCTGGTGCTGAGCGACGTGGATGACACCATCACCAGGATGGATGCGTTGCGCGCGTTGGGAGTGCGCTTCTCCATGGACGATTTCGGCACCGGCTATTCCTCGCTTTCCTATCTCAAGCGCCTGCCGCTGGATCAGCTCAAGATCGACCAGAGTTTCGTGCGCGAACTGGAATCGGGCAGCAGCGACGAAGTGATCGTCCGCACCATCATCGACATGGCCCGCAACTTCGGCCTGAACGTGATCGCCGAGGGGGTGGAGACGGAGGCACAACGCGACATCCTGAGCCGCAACGGTTGCTTCGACTATCAGGGCTATCTGTTCAGCAAACCCTTGCCGCTGCGGGACTTTCAGGCGTTGCTGCCCGGCGTGTCCCCGCTCCCCTGAACGATTTTTCCGTGCCGGATTGAACCAATCACGAGCAGCCCGGTCGCAGGCGTCGGGTGTATGTCGCCAGCCTGGGCGTCGATAAACGATGCACGCAGAAATGTCAACTTTGCAAAATCAAAAACGCCTATAGAATCGCGCCCGTTTTTCGAGGAGACATAGCAAGATGCCGGACAAAGAAGCAGCGCAGGTGAAGGTGTGGGACGTGCCGGTCAGGGTGTTCCATTGGTCACTGGTGGCGGGATTCATCGTCGCCTATCTCTCCGCCGAGATGCACAAGATGGCGGTGCATGTGTGGGTCGGTTATGCACTGGTCGCGCTGTTGCTGTTCCGTCTGGCGTGGGGATTCGCGGGTAATGAATATGCCCGCTTCAAGTCCTTCATCTTTTCGCCGCAGGAGACTTTGGCCTATGTGCGTTCGCTGCGCAGCGGTCACGCCAGACACTATTACGGTCATAACCCGGCCGGGGCGCTGATGGTGTTCGCATTGCTGGGTGTGTTGCTGGCGATCTTCGGCACCGGACTGGTGACGCTGGCCGTGATCGATTTCGAAGGGCCGCTGTTGTTCCTGGCGAACGATGTGAGCGACGAGACGGCCTATCTCTTCCGTCATGCGCATGACTGGATGGTGAACATCGCCCTGCTGCTGATCCCGCTGCATCTGTTGGGGGTGGTGAGCGGCAGTATCCAGCACAAGGAGAACCTGGTGCGCGCGATGGTGACGGGAATGAAGCGCAATGCGCCGGAAGCATAGCGGGAAAGTTACAACGACAATGTTTTTTCAAGAGGAGGTAGTTATGGAAGTGAAGCAACGTTGCAGCATGGCGCTGGCAGGTGCCGCGATGCTGGCCTTTACCGGGCTGGCGGGTGCACAGGAAGCACCGCTCGATCTTTCCACCCCGGCACAGGCCTACGCACAACGCGCGATGCCGATGATGCTGGCGGCCAATGACAGCATGGTTGCGGCGGAGAAGACGCCGGCCGTGACTGCGCCGGCCGCGCAACCCGAGTTCGAGGAATCCTGGCTCACCGGCAGCAAGGCCCACATGGCGCTGGGTCTGGCGACCATCGTCACCGCGCTCGCCACCGGCGCGACAGCGCCCGGCGAAGGCTGTGAAGATGCTTGCCCGCCCGGCTACGTTGCGCCCCCGCGCGAGACCGACGGCACGCACGCCAAGCTGGCCAAGGTCACTACGGCACTGGCCGTGGCGACCGTGGCGACCGGCTTGTACTACCACTGGGACGACTTCCATCTGGAAGACGGCCTCACCGATCCGGACAACCTGCACGTCATCCTCGGCATGACCGGTGCCGCGCTGATGGCCTATGCCACCGCCAAGTCGGCCGGTTCTACCACGCCGGTGAGCCATGCCGGCATGGGCATGGCCGGTGCCTACGGCATGATCGCTGCCGTCAAGATCGCCTGGTAAGGGAAACAACATGAAAAGACTGACTGCGATGTTGATGGTGCTGGGGTTGTTCGCTGCCGTTCCGGCGCACGCCACACCGGCCAGCGATACGCTGCTGGCGAAGTACAAGTCCGAAGGTGCGAAGGCACCCGATGCCGCCAAGGGCAAGAAGGACTGGACGCGCGAGGAAGTGGTGGAAGGCGAGAAGATGTCCTGCGCCACCTGCCACGGCAGCGACTTCAGCAAGCCGGGCAAGCACCACAAGACCGGCAAGGTGATCGAGCCGATGTCGATGAAGGTCAACGCCGAGCGCTACACCGACGTGAAGAAGATCGAGAAATGGTTCAAGCGCAACTGCAAGGATGCCTGGGGGCGCGAATGCACTGTGCAGGAGAAGGCCGATTTCCTGACCTTCCTGCTGGCTCAATAATTCCGGAGAACGAATATGCATATGAAGATTAAATCCATGATCCTGCTGGCGGCCCTGCTGGGCGCGACCGGCGCGGCGCAGGCCGAGGAATCCGTGTGGACCTGGCTGGGCTCCATCTGGCGTCAGAACGAAGTGAACGCAGTCAGCAACGATGCCTGGCAGGAGGAGTGCGGTTCCTGCCACTTCGCCTACCAGCCCGGCCTGCTGCCCACGCAGTCGTGGGAGAAACTGCTGGACGAGAAGGCGCTGGCCGACCACTTCGGCGAGAACGCGGAACTGGATGCTGACACGCTGAAGGAAGTGCGAGCCTTCGCGCTGGAGAATGCGGCCGACAAGTCCTGGTACAAGCGCGCGCGCAAGATCGCCAAGGCGACCGAGAACGGCGAAGCACCGCTGCGCATCACCGAGGTGCGTTACATCAAGCGCAAGCACCACGAGATCCCCGAGAAGATGATCAAGGGCAACAAGGATGTGAAGTCGCTGAGCTATTGCGACGCCTGTCACACCCAGGCCAAGAAGGCCGTGTTCGACGAGGACACCGTGCGCATCCCCAACTATCCTGACTGGGAAGACTGATCACGCTCTGTGTTGATGGAATGGGAAAAGGCAGCTTCGGCTGCCTTTTTTCATGGCTGGTATAGACCGGTATATAGGCCTACGTATATATCGTTATTTGATCGTGCCGCAGTTATAGTGCGCGGGCGTTCGCGACCAGGGGGCGAACATTCCATTGGGAGATGTCATGCAGACACAACAGGAACATGCATTCGAGTTCACCGGCAAGGGCTGGGAATATTTCAGGATATGGATCGTCAACCTGCTGCTGTCCATCCTCACGCTGGGCATCTACAGCGCCTGGGCCAAGGTGCGCAGGCTGCAGTATTTCTACCGCAACACGCAGTTGGCCGGTGCCAGCTTCGAATACCACGGCACGCCCATCGCCATCCTCAAGGGGCGGCTCATCGCTTTCGCGTTGCTGGCGGCCTACACCGTCGCCGGGCAGATGAACCCGCTGCTGGGCATCCTGATCTTCGTGCTGCTCGCGGCGGTGATGCCCTGGCTGATCGTGCGCTCGCTGCGCTTCAAGCTGTTCAACAGCAGCTATCGCGGCCTGCGTTTCGGTTTTGCGGGGAGCGACGGCGCGGCCTATGCCGTGTTCCTGCTGTTCCCCATCCTCACCGTGCTCACTCTGTACCTGCTGGCACCGTTCACGCATTACAAGATCAAGCAGTACCAGCACAACAACAGCCGCTTCGGCGACACCTTCTTCCGCTTCGATGCCACGGCAGGCAACTTCTACGGCATCTATCTCAAGGCGTTTGGCTTGCTGCTGCTGGCCGGTGTGTTCTTCGGCATCTCCGCCGCCTTGCACATGCCGATCCTGATGGTGATCCTGCCGTTGATCTATCTGTATATCGTCGGCTTCCTGGCAGTACGTTTACCCAACTTGATCTGGAGCAAGACCGGATTGGGGGAGCACGATCTGTATTGCCGTATGGAAGTCGGTAAATACCTGATGATCGCACTCACCAATCTGCTGGGCATCGTATTCACACTGGGTTTGTACATCCCCTTTGCGCAGATCCGCATGGCCCAGTACAAGTTCAGCTGCATGGGCGTGCTGGCGCAGGGTGATCTGGCCGAGTTCGTGGCGGGGCAGGTGCAGTCGGACAGCGCCACCGGCGAAGAGACCGCAGAGATGTTCGATCTGGATATCTCGCTCTGATATGGTCGCTGCGCAATATTTCGACGGACGGACCACCGCCGCGCACGCGGTGACGCTGACGCTGGACGGCGAATGGTTGCAGATGCGCGGCGATGTGGTGGCGCACGAGTGGCCGTTGCGGGATGTGAAGGTCAGCGAGCGACTGGGGGATACACCGCGCCGCATCACCTTGCCGGATGGCGGCCACTGCGAAGTGACCGACCATGCCGCACTGGAGGTGTTGCTCAAGCAGGGCGGCTACCGCAGCGGCTGGCTGGACGGCATGCAGCACAGCATGCGCTGGGCCTTGCTCTCGGCGCTGCTCATCGTGCTCCTCTTCGCAGCCGCCTATCGCTATCTGTTGCCATGGGGTGCAGAGGTCGTCGCGCAGAGTATCCCGCCCGCCATGTTGCAGAAGATGGGTGCGTCTTCCTTGCAGACGCTGGACAAGCTGATGCTCGAACCCAGCAAGCTCGCCCCCGAACGTCAACAGGCACTACGCGACGCCTATGCCAGGTTGTCCCCCTTGCCCGATGCGCAGCTAGCCTACCGCATCGAATTCCGCAGCGCCCCGCAGATCGGCCCCAACGCCTTCGCCCTGCCGGACGGCAACATCGTCATGCTGGACGAGCTGGTCGCGCTCACGCAGGACGATGACGAGATCATCGCGGTGCTGGCGCATGAACGCGGCCATGTCGAGCAGCGCCACGCCCTGCGCATGGTGTTGCAGAGTTCGGCGGTTGGTCTGGCGATGACCTGGTACATGGGCGACGTCAGCTCATTGCTGGCGACGGTGCCGGCAATGCTGGTGCAAGCCAGTTACTCGCGCGACATGGAACGCGAGGCCGATGAATATGCGGCGCGCACCTTGCAGTTGAACGCGAAGTCGCCCTGCCTGCTGCCCGACATCCTGCACAAGCTGGAAGCCGCGCATGCCAAACGGCAGGCCGAAGCCCGCAAGGACAGCGGTGGTTCGGTGATGGACTATCTGGCCAGTCACCCCGCTACGCAGGAGCGTTCCGCACTGCTCTGTCCCGCGCATTGATCCGCCCGCTGCGGTATCATCGCGCGCCATGAAAAAGTCCTCCGATTCCCTGTCCCGTTTCCTGTTCGAACACCTGCCGCTGCGCGGCGAGATCGTGCGTCTCGACGCCGTCTGGCAGCATGTGACCGACCGCCACGACTATCCACCTGTATTGCGCGACATGATGGGCGAACTATGCGCGGCCGCCGTGCTGCTCGCCGCCACGCTCAAGCTGGAGGGCTCCATGGTGTTGCAGGTGCACGGCACCGGCGCGGTGAAGCTGCTGGTGGTGGAATGCAGCGGCGATCTGGAACTGCGTGCCACTGCCAAATGGGAGGGCGAGATCAGCCACGGCACGCTGCCGGAACTGGTGGGCGACGGACGTTTCGTCATCACCCTCGACCCCAAGGACGGCGGGCAAGCCTATCAGGGCATCGTGCCGCTGGAAGGCGACAGCATCGCCGATATCCTGCAAGGCTATATGACGCGCTCCGAGCAGTTGCAGACGCGGCTGTGGCTGGCAGCGGATGGCACCAGCGCGGGCGGCATGTTGCTGCAGAAACTGCCGGAACAGGGCGAGATGCACGACGTGGATGCGTGGGAGCGTGCAACCAAACTGGCTGACACGCTCAAGCCGGAAGAACTGCTGGGTCTGCCTGCGGGCGAGCTGGTACATCGCCTGTACCACGAAGAGGACATCCGCCTGTTCGAGCCACAGCAGGTAGCATTCCGCTGCACCTGCTCACGCGACAATGTCGCCAACATGCTGCGCATGATCGGTCGCGAAGAAGTGGACGAGATCCTGGCCGAGCGTGAAGAGATCGAAGTGCACTGCGAGTTCTGCAACGAGCGCTACGTGTTCGACAGGGTGGATGCCGATGCGGTGTTCAGCGAAGTGCCCGCGATGACGGCCAGCAAGACGCTGCATTAGTCAGTCTTTGGCCATATCCCGCGCCACGGCCTCGGCCACCTCGATGCCGTCCACGCCCGCCGACAATATCCCCCCCGCATAACCTGCGCCTTCGCCGGCGGGATACAAGCCCTTCACGTTGAGACTCTGGTAATCCTCGCCGCGCTTGATGCGCACGGGGGATGAGGTGCGCGTCTCGACGCCGGTGAGCAGTGCATCGTCCATGTCGAAACCTTTTATCTGCTTGCCGAAGGCGGGCAGTGCTTCGCGGATGGCGGCGATGGCGTAGTCGGGCAGGGCGGTGGCGAGGTCGGTGGGGGTCACGCCGGGGGTGTAGGAAGGCACGACCTCACCGAGTTGCGTCGAAGGCCGTCCGGCGAGGAAGTCGCCCACGCGCTGCGCCGGGGCGTTGTAGTTGCGGCCGCCGAGTTCGAAGGCGCGTGATTCCCATTGACGCTGGAATTCCACACCCGCCAGGACATCGCCCGGGTAATCGTCCGGTGTGATGCTGACCACGATGCCGCTGTTGGCGTTGCGTTCGTTGCGTGAATACTGGCTCATGCCGTTGGTGACCACGCGGCCTTCTTCCGAGGTGGCAGCCACCACCGTGCCGCCGGGGCACATGCAGAAGCTGTACACCGCGCGGCCATTGCTGGCGTGGTGCACCAGCTTGTAGTCCGCCGCGCCCAGTTGTTCGTTGCCCGCGTTGGGGCCGAGGCGCGCGCGGTCGATGAGCGATTGCGGGTGTTCGATGCGGAAGCCGATGGAGAAGGGCTTGGCTTCCATGTAGACGTTGCGCTTGTGCAGCATCTCGAAGGTGTCGCGCGCGGAATGGCCCACGGCCAGCACCACGTGATGCGTGGCGATGCGCTCGCCGCCTTCCAGCAGCACGGCCTGCACCTTCCCGTCGGCGATCTCGATGTCGGTGACCTTGCTCTTGAAACGGATCTCGGCACCGAGCTGTTCCATCTCGTGGCGCATCTGCTCCACCATGCCCACGAGGCGGAAGGTGCCGATGTGCGGCTTGCTCACATACATGATCTCTTCCGGCGCGCCGGCCTTCACGAACTCCTGCATCACCTTGCGCCCGAGGAAGCGCGGGTCCTTGATGCCGCTGTGCAGCTTGCCGTCGGAGAAGGTGCCCGCGCCGCCTTCGCCGAACTGCACGTTGGATTCCGGGTCGAGCTTGCCCTGACGCCACAGGCCCCAGGTGTCTTTCGTCCTTTCGCGCACAGCCTTTCCGCGTTCCAGGATGATGGGCTTGAAGCCCATCTGCGCCAGCAGCAGCCCGGCGAAGATGCCGCACGGGCCGAGGCCGATCACCACCGGGCGTTCCTGCAAGCCTTGCGGGGCTTGCGCCACATAGCGGTAGTCCATGTCCGGCGCGGGGGCGACATGTGGCAGCTTCTTCTTCAGCAGCGCGGCTTCGTTCTCCACTTCCACGTCGACGGTATAGACGAACACGATGGCGTTCTTCTTGCGTGCGTCGTAGCCACGGCGGAACAGGGCATAGCGCTTCAGCGCAGGCGCGGCGATGCCCAGCCGCTGCAGGATGGCAGCTTGCAGGGCGTCGGCGGGATGGTCCAGCGGGAGGCGTATTTCGGTGAGGCGTAGCATGGGCGCTATTCTACCCGATGCCTCTGCGTTATCCTTGCGGCACGCCATAAATCCAGTTGTCGGGCGAATTACGGCGTTGCGCGGTACTCGCAATCCTCATGTACCTCTCGTACATTCCGGTTGCTGCGTTCCGTGCGCCTTGTACTTCATCCCGACAACAGAATTTCTGGCGCACCCCAGGACAAGAGAAGATATTCATGGCAAAGGCAAAGACGATCTACAGTTGTACCGAATGCGGCGGACAGACGCCGAAGTGGCAGGGGCAGTGCCCTCATTGCGGTGAGTGGAACACGCTGGTGGAGGCGGTGGCCGAGGCGTTGCCGTCGGCGGGCAAGAACCGTTTCAGCGCGCTGGCGGCCTCGGGCAAGTTGCAGCAGCTGGCCGAGGTGGAAGCCAGCGAGGTGTCGCGCACGCCCACCGGTGTCGCCGAGTTCGACCGCGTGCTGGGCGGCGGGCTGGTGGAAGGCGGCGTGGTGCTGATCGGCGGCGATCCCGGTATCGGCAAATCCACGCTGCTGTTGCAGACACTGGCACATCTCGCGCCAGTGAAGAAAGTCCTCTACGTCAGCGGCGAAGAATCGGCGCAGCAGATCGCACTGCGGGCCAAGCGCCTCGCACTCGATGCGCGCGAAGTGCACCTGCTGCCGGAGATCCAGCTGGAAAAGATCCAAGGTGCAATCGCCCACGAGAAACCGCAGGTGGTGGTGATCGACTCCATCCAGACCGTGTATTCCGAACAGCTCACTTCCGCGCCTGGTTCGGTGGCGCAGGTGCGCGAATGCGCGGCGCAGTTGACGCGCATCGCCAAGAGCGCGGGCGTGAGCATGATCCTGGTCGGCCATGTCACCAAGGAAGGCGCGCTGGCCGGGCCGCGCGTGCTGGAACACATCGTCGATACCGTGCTGTATTTCGAGGGCGACACGCATTCCAGCTTCCGCCTGATCCGCGCGTTCAAGAACCGCTTCGGCGCGGTGAACGAACTGGGCGTGTTCGCCATGACCGAGAAGGGCCTGCGCGAAGTGAGCAACCCGTCCGCGCTGTTCCTGTCGCAGCATGGCGCGCAGGTGGCCGGTTCCTGCGTGATGGTCACGCAGGAAGGCACGCGCCCGCTACTGGTCGAGATCCAGGCGCTGCTCGACGAGGCGCATTCGCCTTCGCCGCGCCGCCTGTCGTTGGGGCTGGAGCAGAACCGCCTCGCCATGCTGCTGGCCGTGCTGCACCGCCACGCGGGCATCGCCTGCTTCGATCAGGATGTGTTCATCAATGCCGTCGGCGGTGTGAAGATCACCGAGCCGGGTGCCGACCTCGCGGTGCTGTTGGCCATCGTCTCTTCGCTGAAGAACAAACCACTGCCGGAAAAGATGGTGGTGTTCGGCGAAGTCGGCCTGGCTGGTGAGGTGCGCCCCGTGCAACGCGGACAGGAAAGATTGAAGGAAGCCGCCAAGCTCGGTTTCACCCACGCCATCATCCCCAAAGCCAACGCTCCCAAACACAAGATCGGGGGCATGCAGGTCATCGCGGTGGAGCGGGTGGAAGAAGCGGTAGAGAAGATGCGATGAGCGCCGATCTGGAAGCGATCCGGGTCGCCATGCTGGCCGCGCAGAAGACCGGCGACCACCTGAAAGAACACGATCTGGCGCAGGCCGGGCTGCGCCTGAGTCCGCACGACGAGTTCTTCCAGTATTGCGCGGTGTTGTCGCTGTCGCGCTGCAACGCCAAGCAGCGTGCACTGGATGCCTTCTACAAGTTCCGCCTGCATGAGAGCCGCAATGAATACGTGCGCGCACTGGAGCCGCGCATGCTGAAGGACCTGGCCTTCCTCGATGTGGACATCACCCGGCCCAAGCCGTTCGAAGGGCTGGGCGTCGAGCGCTTCTACACGGCCGCCGTCACCTACCACAAGGCCTACAACCATTTCGGCGGACACTATTCCGCCATCAATGCGGCCACGCTGTACATGCTCTCCGGCTCCGCCTCCAGTTCGCGGGCGCTGGCCGAACGCGCCATCGAGTTGGCGTTGCAGGACAGCGGGCCGCGCTTCTTCCCGCTGGCGACCTTGTCCGAAGCTTACCTGTTGCTGGACAAGCCGGTGCAGGCCGGCGAGGCGATACGCGAGGCCGCGAGTTTCAACCAGAACAACCTGCTCACCCGTGCGCGCATGAACCGCCAGTTGCGGCTGGTGTGCCGCTACATGGGCATAGACCCAAAGATCGTCGACCCCATGCTGCCGGAGACCGTGCTGCACTATTGCGGCCACATGTTCGACAGCCACCGTCCGCTGGATCAGGCGGGTGAGGCGGACGTGCGGCAACGCATCGACCAGGTGCTGGCCGACAATCATTGCGTCATCGCCTACGGTTCACTGGCAGCCGGTTCGGACATCCTGTTCGCCGAGCGCGTGCTGGCGCAGGGCGGCGAACTCAACGTGTGGCTGCCGTTCGCGGTCGATGCCTTCTGTGACATCTCGGTGCGCCCCGCGGGCGAACAATGGGTGGAACGATTCCACCGCTGTCTGGAACAGGCCAACCTCGTGTCCTTCGCCACCGAGTCCGACTTCCTCGGCGAGGACGGGCTGTTCAAATACTGTGCCGAGATCGCCATGGGCATGGCGGTGATGCGCGCCGCTTCGCTGCAGGCCAAAGTGATGCAGGTCGCCATCTGGGACCGCGTGGTGTCGGACCAGCAATCGAGCACCTATTCGAATATCGCCAGGTGGCAGTCGCTGGGACACCGCAGCGAGATCATCGACAGTCCGGTGCGACTGCCGCAAGCCGTGGTGCGCGCGTTCGGCCAGCAGCATCCCTCGCTGCGCCGCGAGCCGCATGCCATCCTGTTCTCCGACGTGCGCGGATTCAGCAAACTGGGCGACAGCGGGGTGGTCTGGTTCTTCAACGAACTGCATCCGGTGTTGGCTGCCGTCATCGACCGCTACCGCGACGATATCCAGTTCGTCGACACCTGGGGCGACGCCATCTATCTCGTGGCGCGCAAGGCCTCCACCGTCGCCCACATCGCCGCCGAACTGAACGATGCGATGAGCGGTGTCGATCAATCGCATCTCGCGCTGGATGAACCGCTCATGCTGCGCATCGGCCTGCACTACGGCCCGGTCTACAAACTGCGCGACCATCTCGCGCAGACCGTCACCTACGCCAGCACCGACGTCACCAAGACCGCGCGCATCGAACCGGTCACGCCGCCGGGCGAGATATTCGGCACCGAACCGCTGGTCGCCATGCTGGAACTGGAAGGCGAACACTGGGCGCGCTACCGTTACGCGGGAACCATACAGAGCGCGAAAGGCTATGGTGCCTTCCGCATGTTCCACATCCATCCGCGGTTGAAGCGGGAAGAGTTGTATTGTTCGCTGGGTGGTGCGGATGCGGCTTGAGGGCTGCTGCTCGGCCATAGTCGCCCTTATGGAATGCGATAAACTATGTCCGCTGTGTCCCATATAACCGTCATATTAGCTTGGAGCGCATAATGGATCGAAAGCAATATTGGGAAGGTGTCTATTCCACGAAATCGCCCCAAGAGGTGAGCTGGTTTCAGAAGCATGCTGATATATCGCTTAAGCTAATTCATGATGCCGGGCTTGGAAAAGATGCCGCCATCATCGACGTTGGAGGTGGAGCCTCGACCCTAGTGGATGATTTGGTAAATGAGGGATACACCGACATCACAATTCTTGATCTATCTTCTGCCGCCCTTGACGTTGCAAAGCGGCGCCTAGGTAAAAGTGCAGACACCGTTCACTGGATGTGCGGCGATATCACTCGTGCAAACTTCCCTACACACTGCCTTGATGTCTGGCATGACCGTGCTGTTTTCCATTTCTTAACTGATCCCGCTGATCGCCAGGCATATATTGACCTTGTTATGCGCGCTATCCGACCTGGCGGGCATGTAATCGTTGCCACCTTTGGAGAAAATGGACCGACCCAATGCAGCGGGCTGCCTGTGATGAGATATAACCCGGAATCTCTGCATAATGAATTTGGTGGCGGGTTTGTTCTCGTTGAACATCAGGAAGAAGTGCATCACACCCCTGCGGGTAAAACACAGCAGTTTATTTATTGCTATTGCCGCAAGGAGAGCCACTGAACACCAAGGCTCGGTGCGAACAACCTTATCCGATAGAAAGTGCAGTGTGATGCGGTTGCTCATAGTGCTTGCCGTCTCAAGCGCAAGGCATTGGCAATCACGGATACGGAGCTGAAGCTCATCGCGGCTGCGGCGATGATGGGCGACAGTAGCAGGCCGAAAACGGGGTACAGCACGCCGGCAGCGACCGGGATGCCGAGCACGTTGTAGGCGAAGGCAAAGAACAGGTTTTGGCGGATGTTGCGCATCGTCGCGCGTGAAAGCCGGACAGCGCGCACGATGCCGCGCAGGTCGCCTTTCAGCAGCGTGATGCCCGCGCTCTCCATCGCCACATCGGTGCCGGTGCCCATGGCTATTCCCACCTGCGCGCGCGCCAGCGCCGGTGCATCGTTGATGCCGTCGCCAGCCATCGCCACAAAACGTCTTTGAGACTGGAGCTGGCTGACGATGGCCGCCTTATGCTCCGGAAGCACTTCCGCTTCGACGCGATCGATGCCCAGTTTTCCGGCGACGGCATCCGCCGTGGCGCGGTTATCGCCTGTGAGCATGATGACCTGTATGCCTTCCACATGCAGGTCGCGGATCGCATCGGGTGTCGAAGCCTTGATCGGATCGGCGACGCCGAGCAGTCCGGCGGCCTTGCCATCCACGGCGAGCAGCATCACCGTCTGGCCTTCGTTGCGCAATGCCGTGGCACGTTCCGACAAATCTGTTGCGTCCAGCTCCAATGCCTCGAATAGTTTGAGGTTGCCGAGCACTACTTCGCGTCCTTCTACAGTCCCGGTCACACCTTGGCCGGTGTGCGATGCGAAATCCGCCACAGCCGAGAGTGCCAGCTTTCTTGCCTGTGCACCTTCGATGATGGCGGCGGCAAGCGGGTGTTCGCTGGCACGTTCCAGACTGCCTGCGAATCGCAGTATCCCGTCTTCGTCGAATCCGGCAGCCGTCACGACCGAGACCAGTTTCGGTCTACCTTCGGTCAGTGTCCCGGTCTTATCCACCACCAGCGTGTCGATCTTCTCCATCGCTTCCAGCGCCTCGGCGTTTTTGATGAGCACGCCTGCACCAGCCCCACGTCCTGTGCCAACCATGATGGACATCGGTGTGGCCAAGCCCAGCGCACAAGGGCAGGCGATGATGAGCACGGCCACGGCATTGATTATGGCGTGCGCCAGTTGCGGCTCCGGCCCCCACCCCCACCAGATGACGAAGGTGGCTGCGGCGGTCAGCACCACGGCTGGAACGAAGTATCCGGCGACCACGTCTGCTAGGCGCTGGATGGGTGCGCGTGAACGCTGTGCTTCGCTCACCATCTGTACAATCTGCGCGAGCAGGGTGTCCGCGCCCACTCGCTCGGCGCGCATCAGCAGGCTGCCGGTGCCGTTCACCGTCGCGCCGATCAGCGGCATGCCGGCGGTCTTTTCGACGGGGATGGGTTCGCCGGTGACCATGGATTCATCCAGCGAGCTTTTGCCTTCCAGCACTATGCCATCCACCGGCACCTTTTCGCCGGGACGCACGCGCAGCACATCACCGGCCTGTACGTGTTCGAGGGGGATGTCAGTCTCGTTGCCGTTGGCATGCACGATGCGCGCGGTCTTGGGGGCGAGGCCCAGCAGCAGCTTGATCGCGGCGCTGGTCTGGCTGCGTGCGCGTAACTCCATCACCTGGCCCAGCAACACCAGTGCCATGATGACTGCGGCCGCTTCAAAGTAGACCGGCACGGTCCCCATCATGCTGTGCATCACAGGCGGGAACAGGCCGGGCGCGAACATCGCCACCATGCTGTAACCCCATGCGACGCCGACGCCGAGTGCGATCAGGGTGAACATGTTGAGGCTGCGATTGACCAGCGATGCCCAGCCGCGCTGGAAGATTGGCTGCCCACCCCACAGCACGACCGGTGTGGCCAAGGTGAACTCGATCCACTGCACGGTGACCATGGAGAACGATTCCGGCAGTAACTTCGGCAGCAGGTCGGTCAGCATCGCCAGCACGAACACCGGCAAGGCGAGCAAGGCGCTGAACCTGAAGCGGCGCGTCATATCCGTGAGTTCCGCATTGTCCTCGCTGCCGGTGGCCTGACGCGGTTCAAGCGCCATACCGCATTTCGGGCAAGTTCCCGGTTCGTTGCGCACCACTTCAGGGTGCATGGGACAGGTGTATTCCATTGGGGGTGCCGCGACCGGTGTGACTGGCTCAAGCGCCATGCCGCACTTCGGGCAGCTGCCCGGTGCGGGCTGCTTAATTTCGGGATGCATTGGGCAGGTGTATGTCTTCCCTGTTGGGGGCGATGGTGGCATCGCAGGTTGAGGCGCAAGGTAAGCCTGCGGTGCCGCTTGGAATTTATGCAGACAATGCGCGCTGCAGAACAGCCAGTTCTGGCCTGCATGGGTGTGGCGGTGTGGCGTGTCCTCTGCCACGTTCATGCCGCAGACGGGATCAGTTGCCATGAAGTACTCCTTCCTGAGACCACAGGAATGACCGCGGCGTGGCTTCGCCATTCAACTGGATACGCAACTCCAGTGAATCGAACTTTGCCGCCAAGGGACCAAAACTCAGCAAGCCTTTCCGGTGATGACCGCCCGGTGCGGCACCTTCCCATTTGCTCGGGCGGAGCGTTTGGCCATCCACGAGCAGGATCGCGCTGCGCGTCAGGTCTTCATCCAATGGATGGATATGTGTCTCCAGCATCACCTCGAATCCCCATGCCGTGTCATTGCCTGTTGGGGCTTGTGGAGTTACCGTCACTTTCACACCTGCGGCGTTGCTGGTTTGTGGGGCAAGCTGCCAACCGTCGGCATTGCTTGCAGGGATGGATAGGCTGCCGAGACACAGCAGCACGAACATCGATAACAGTCTGTTCAGCATTTTGCGTGCTCCTTTCTAGCTATGAGGACTTTGCGTGCGATGTAGAAGATGCCGGCCGCATTGAATGTGAGGCCGAGCCAGAAGAACTCGATCTGGTATTGGGCGACGAATGTGAGTAATCCTGTCACGCCGATCACCGGCAATACATTGAGCAAGTAATGGGTGCAGCATGAGACCATCGCGGCGGTCGATGTGGTGCCGGAAACGGCGAGTACGCGGGTGGAGGCATCCTGTCCAGAGACCAGGTTCCGCAAATGGACGTACAACCCGACTTGCATGCCGAAGCCTATCGCCAGGGCAGACAGGTAATAGCGGAACCTGAGGAATTCATCGCGTGCGAAATCCAGCCCCGAGATCAGGCCCACTATGCCGAAATAGAGGGCGAGCATCATCGCACATGCGGCGATGCCGATCAGAACAGGCTGGGCTAATGTCATGGATCTTTCGGTGGTCATGTCGCTATCCCTCCTGTCCTTCATGTGTTGATACATGCCTGCCGTGCATATCCCAGTTACGGATCAATGCCCGTGGTTGTGATGGCAGGGACGCACTTCCAGATTGCCGATTGCGCAGTCTTCCTCGTAGTGCATGAATGCGCGCCGCAGACGTTCTGCCAGCCCCTCACCAAGTTGCACGCCGATCTCCCCCAGTCTTGCTTCGATCTGTTCTGCTGTCGCCTGCAACAGGTCATATTCAATCACTACGCTATCGCTCACGACCGAAACAGACTGAATACCCATCATGGATTGCAGCGCTTCACGTAACATCGTTTGCTGTTCGGGCAACAAGGGCTGCGCCAGGCGCAGACGGCGCTGCCTGATGACAGAGAGTCCGGCCTGCTTCGGTGCCTTCTTTCCGGGCAAGCCGATGTAGAGATGGGGATTGGCCTCGAAACGCTCCCGGCATTGTTCCGAACAGAAAGAGTACGGCGTGCCCATATAGACCGATTGATTCTTGCCCGTTTCGACTTGCATGCCGCAAACCACATCCTTGGTCGTCATCGTTCACACCTCCTGCGTTGTTTAACCCATGCATTGCACTTCCATGCAAGCCCAGCCTCTCATCGATACTTCATCATATAAGCCGCTATTGCGGGTGCGCATGGTCATCCGCTCCATGCGGTACTGCATTCTGCTCAGTATGGACATCGGGCATGGATATCACCCCGAGGCCGTGCCGGTACACCAGCTCCGCGCCGTGCCATGCGGTGACAACCACCAGTATCCAAGTGGCAAAGACCGCGACGATGAACGCCCGCGTCGGTGTAGCATCTACCTTATGGCGCCAGGCATCCAGAGCTGCCAGGAACGCGACCAGCCCTACGGTGGACAATGCCCAAGTGCGATGCAGCAACATCGCGGCATGGCCGGCCTCGTCGTGTTCGACTGAGTTGAACGCGAGCCATCCCAGCCATGCCGTGGGCAAAACCGCCAGCGCACCCAGCCACAACGTGGCATGCGCGAGCACGGCGCAGTGAGCCGCATAGCGTGGTCGGCCGCGCAGTAGCTTGGCCGCCAGATGGAAGAAGGCCGACACGGAAATGAGCGCAATCGGAAAATGCACGAACAGCGGGTGCAAATTCGGGATCACTTCGATCATGGTCGTCTCCGTATGTCATGGCCGGTTTTCGGATGTCCCTGGCAGGTCTGGAACAGCCGTAGCGGCATTGGTTGCCGGTTGCGGGTCCGTACCGTGGTCACCGTGCGGTCCATGCCCCATCATACCGATGTGTCCGCGCGAGAGCAGGACAAGAAGCAGCATCACGGACATTACTGCCAGCATTACTTCTCCGGTTTGATGTCGCTTCATTTCAATCTCCTGTTTTCTTGATGCGTGAAAAAGTCACGCGCTTATTCGACCGAAAACACATACGGTTCCTGTCTGTCTTTCGGAACGGAGTAGATCGTCAGCGTGCCCTTCTTCATCTCGCCCATGCCTGGCGAATTCATCGGCATGCCGGGCGCGCTGATGCCGATGATCGCCGGTTTCTCCTTCAGCAGTTTGCGAATGGCACCGACCGGCACATGGCCTTCGACCACATAACCGCCGATGCGCGCGGTGTGGCAACTGGCGATGTGGGACACGCCGTAGCGCTTCTTCACGGCGTCCATGTCGTTTTCGTTGATGGCCTGCACCTTGAAGCCGTTGTCGCGCAGATAGTCCACGTACTTCTCGCAGCAGCCGCAGGTGGGACTCTTGTACACGGTGATGCCGGTGGCGGCGAAAGCGGTGGTTGCATTGAGCGACAGGGCCATCAGGCCGATGTGCAGCAGCTTGGTCAGTGTTGCCTTGTGGTGATGCATGGTTACGCTCCTTGGTTGAACTGGCTGCGATGCCAGGTGAAATGTTCATAGATGCCCGCCCAGTACAGTCCGAAGGCGAAACCGAAGACGAGTTCTTCCAGCGGGATGCCCGCCAGCGCCACACCGGAAATCGCGGGCAGGTTCCACACCTGCTCGATGTAGCCAGGTGCGAAGATGACCAGCAGCAACATGAAGGTCGCATAGAGTGACAGGAATAGCAGGCCACCCGTCAGGGTATTGCGCAATAGGTCCGGGCGGCACAGCACATTGGCGATGCCACCCAGCGTGAGCGCGGCGATGCCCGGATAGATCGGGTTCCACGGCAGGAAATACAGCACAGGGAATGCCAGGAACGGCGCGGCGATGGCAAGGCGGTGCCAGCGGTGACGTCCCGCATGGCGCTCATCGTGCGTAAGCTCTGCCATACGGCCCCCCGTCACGGCGTTGTAGCTCACCGCGCCGATGCCGCCGATGGCGAAGCAGAAGATCAGGCTCTCGATGTCGAAACCCGTGCGCTGCGCGAGGTCGAACAGGCTGGGCGGGTTCCAGTAGGTCGGCACGAAGAGCGGTTCGCTCAAGCCGAGAAGACTGGTCCACAGGCTCACGCGCAGCATCTTATGCCTGAAGCCCGGCCTTAACAGATACAGCAACGACCAGGCCAGCAGGAACGCGCCGGACCAGAGCAGCCAGACGTATTGCATGCCGTTCATCCCGGTTTCACTCCGCTTTGTCCTTGCTGCAGCAATATCCGCAACCGTGCCGGTCGCTGCCACATAGGAACACGTTGTACAGCGGCACCCAGATCAGCGCGATGTACCAGCCGTAGCCGTAGCTTTCGACCAGCCCCAGCCCGAAGCTGGACCAGCTGATCCAATCGAATCCCGGCAGCAACTTGCGCCATGCCTCGTACATCGCATGCTCGGGAAATGCGAGGTCGAACGCCACGCACAGCGCAAACGTGATCGCCAGAAACAGGCTGGTGGCATGGCCGACCGCCGTCAGTGAAAGGCCGTGTCTCATGATGGTTGCCCTCCTTTGCTAGTGGATTCCGGTGCCAGCTGCATGCCGCACTTGGGGCAGCTGCCGGGATAGGTCTGGCGTATTTCCGGATGCATCGGGCAGGTGTACATGGGGCCTTCCTCCGCCGCACCATGTCCGCCATGTCGGTGGCCGTGCCCGCCGTGACCGACGTGCGAGCCGCAGCCGAAACGCATCATCAGGAAGAACAGCCCCGCGAACAGCAGTAATGACAACAATCCATCCATGATGCCCTCCTTTTTGTTTGCACCCAGCAAGCCGACCGGATGATTGAAAAGTTGCAAACAAACTTGTGCGTAATTGTGACCGAGCGTTGCCATCAGGACCCTGACACCACGATTACATTTCTGTAATGTTCCGCCAACGTCAGAGCAGTACGTGCATAATGCTTTCAGCGCAAAGCACATACTGATCATGAAGATACTGATCGTCGAAGACGAACCCAAAACCGGAGACTACCTGCAGCAGGGGCTGAGCGAGGCTGGCTATACCACCGACCTCGCCCGCAACGGTGCGGATGGCCTGCACATGGTGCTGCTGGAAGAGTACGACCTCGTGATACTGGACGTGATGTTGCCCGCACTCGACGGCTGGCAGGTTCTGGAAACCATGCGCCATGGTGGTCGCGAAATGCCGGTGTTGTTCTTAACTGCGCGCGATCAGATCGAAGACCGCGTCAAGGGACTGGAACTGGGTGCGGATGATTACCTCGTGAAGCCCTTTGCCTTTGCCGAATTGCTGGCACGCGTGCGAACGCTTCTGCGGCGCGGCCACCACAGCAATGAACCTACCACACTGACCGTATCCGACCTGGAACTCGATCTGCTGCGTCGTCGCGTTACGCGTGCTGGCGCGAGCATCGATCTTACGGCCAAGGAGTTTGCCTTGCTAGAGTTGCTGATGCGACGTCAGGGGGAGGTATTGCCACGCTCATTGATAGCATCTCAGGTCTGGGACATGAACTTCGACAGCGATACCAATGTGATCGAAGTCGCCATGCGGCGCCTGCGCAGCAAGGTTGATGATGCCTATCCGATAAAACTGATCCAGACCGTGCGCGGTATGGGATACGTGCTCGAGTCAGCCGCTCACGAATGAGACATCGCCTTTCATTGACCAGTCGGCTGACACTGCTTTTCGCGGCGATGTCGGGGCTGCTGTTGCTGGGGTTCGCCAGCATCACGGTAAATGCTATCGATCGGCATTTCGCATCCATGGACAGGGAGGAACTTGAAGGCAAGCTGCTGCTTGTGCGTGGCGAGATCGAGCGTATTGCGACACCGGCTGCGCTGAACCAAATGCCGGGCCAGTTACATGACGCGCTGGTGGGCCATCCCAACCTGCTAGTCACTGTGTTGGAAACGGATGGAAAACCCTTGTTTACGATTGGCGCAATCGCCATACCGTCTGCCTACCTGCATGGAGGCGAAAGCTTGTTCGAGTGGCGTAGCGGAGGGCATACCTATCGCGGTCTTGCGCGTGCCATCCCTACGGCGATGGCAGGAATGCCGTCGGTGATGGTTGGCCTTGCAATAGATACCGTCCAGCACGACCATTTTCTGATGCAATTTGCACTGACGATGACACTGTTTGTTGTCATCGCAGTGCTATTCAGCGGCTTGCTGGGCTGGATTGCCGCGCGCAACGGGCTCGCGCCATTGCGCGCCATGAAAGCGCAGGCCGCGAGCGTGACCGCGCGCAAGCTGGACTTGCGGCTTCCCCTCGAATCAGTCCCGGTGGAAATGGCCGACCTTGCTGCGACCCTGAATGAGATGCTGGATCGGTTGGAGCGGGCGTTTCAACGCTTGTCGGATTTTTCCTCAGACCTGGCCCACGAGCTGCGCACACCGATCAGCAATTTGATGGTGCAGACCCAGGTCGCTCTGTCTCAGGCGCGAAGTAGCGAAGCATATCGAGACACACTTGCATCCAATGCCGAGGAGTTCGAGCGCTTGTCACGGATGATCTCGGACATGCTGTTCCTTGCCAAGGCAGAGCACGGGTTGATGTTGCCTTCATGCGAAAGCATCGACCTGGGCTCGGAATTACGCGAATTATTCGACTACTACGACGCACTGGCGGAGGCGCAGGGCGTGACCTTGGTATTCGAAGGACAGGGGGCGCTGCAAGGAGATCGGCTGATGATACGCCGTGCGCTCAGCAATCTGCTATCGAACGCAATTCGCCATGCGCCGCAGGGCAGCCAGGTGAAAGTCGGCCTCGACATGAGTGACGAAGTAACGCAAATCGAAGTATCCAACAAGGGCGAATCCATACCGCCTGCGCAGTTGCCACGCCTGTTCGAGCGCTTCTACCGTGCGGACACAGCGCGCACGCGCGATGACACGCTGGGCGCGGGGCTGGGCTTGGCAATCGTCAAGACCATCGTCACGGCGCATGGCGGAAACGTAAAGGTATCGTCCGATACGGAGGGGACGTGTTTCACCCTGTTCTTCCCACGCACTGCAAAGTTGAACCAGAATGCCGAGCTGTAAGATGCGATTCGCTATATTGCAATTAATGAAGAGATCACAAGCCATGCCTCTGTCATTACCGCAAAAGAGAGTTTTTATGCCAAATCCCATTCAGCAAGCAGGCATTTTGATATTACGCGAGTCCGCTCTGAGGTATGGACGCGCTGCCCTGCACCAGCAGGTTCATCCATGATGACGAAGCATATTGGTGCGGACACACTGCTAGCGTGGATATTGAAGATGGCCGGATCAATACGTATCGTTCGCGCACGCCCATCCAGAAACTTTTTGGTCAGGTGGCCGATAAAATTCGTGCTGGCTGTTTGAAGAGAATATTCGAGCTCGGCACATGATTTCAAACATTCGAAATTATACGCGGCGTCGTTAATTGAAAGATTGGCCCGAGAAGGGCCAACCTTTTCTGAGGGATGATGCTATTAGCCGAAATAGTCTGCCCGCAGAATGTCGTCCAGACGCTGAACTTCGTCACCGTGCATCCTGATCTTTTGCCCGTCCGCTGTTTCCATCACCTGGTTTTCGTCCATGCGAACGGCACGGCCATACTGATCCTCCATCCCCATTTTGCCATCTTTGAAGATATAGACCGTAGACCCATCCTTGAGCGGAATCGACTTATCCACTTGCCCAAAATCGGCAGCGAATACGGATGCAGACATTACGGAGAAAAGTGAGGCGATTAGCAGTTTATTCATAGTGTTGCTCCTTTAGAAGTTAAATAGGTTTTGCTTGAAAAAATCAGAATGAAATCTTCGCTTCGTCAATTATCAACCTCGGTACAAAGGACTCTCCTCAACGTAGACCGTAATACCATTCAGACCAGGAATAACGTTCGACAGAGGGAAGGATGCAGTACCCATGGTATCGAATTTCCAGGTGACAGATTTCCCACCGGCATTGATCCGGATCGTTTCAAGACGCGTCACGTTGAGATATTTGGTGCCTTGGCCAATATCGATTGAGCGGTCGGCTTTACCATCGACGGCGTAACCGAAAGGCGCTCGCTCATTGGCCGTCGGTTGTTTTATGGTCTCCGCGACATGGGTTAGCCAGTGCATGGATTCTTCCTCAGAAAATGTCCCGTGCGCGAAGGCTGCCGTCGAGCCTGTGCCGAACAACGAGGCGACCAAGGTCAGGCTAATGATATGGCGTTTCATGGTTCTCTCCTTTTGCATAGATAAAATGATTGGGCAGGAGCATTTCGCCTCCCACTCGTCGCCATAATAGGTAACGCCCCCCTACAGCAAGGTGACCTGCTCATTACAGTTTCGTCATCGTTCGATGGGGTCTGGAATTTTGTGACAGGGATTACTTGTTCGAATAATGGGCAAGCAGTTTCGGCCGAGAGAATGGCCGGAGTCTGGTGTAAAGCTGCCTTAATCTGACTATGCTTACTTCGTCCGATTTGGCCGACAAACAGTCAATAAACTCTTGGCGTTAATCGCTACAGGGAGTGAGCGGATGTAGTGCCCGCTCTCTCCCTGCCTCGGAAAGGTCTTACTTCTTCCCGATCTTCTCGATCACCCACTTCTTCTTTTCCCCCTGCATCATCTCGAAACGTACCCGGTCGCCGACCTTGATGCCGCGACCGGCGTGTCCTTTGAGTTCGAACCACATTGTCATGGCAGGCCAGTCGAGTTCTTCGACGGGTTCGTGGGCGATCTGTATCTTGCCATCCTTGAGGGCTTTGACCACACCTGTCGCCGGATAGCGGGTGTGTTCCTGCGCGGCGTGATGCGTCATCATGCTGTGGTCCTGCATCTGTTCGTGGGATGCGGCCAGTGTGGTTCCGCTGGCGGTCGCCAGTGTGATGCAGAGTGCGAGCGTGGTTTTATCCATGATTTTCTCCTTCAGTGGTTGATGTGATCGTTGCCAGTCGGTGTTGCTTGATGAGTGCGTAGATGACCGGTATCACCAGCAGGGTGAGCACGGCGGAAGATACCATGCCGCCCACCATGGGCGCGGCGATGCGGCGCATCACTTCGGAGCCGGTGCCGCTGCTCCACAGGATGGGCAGCAGACCGGCCATGATGGCGACCACGGTCATCATCTTGGGGCGCACGCGCTCCACTGCACCCTCCATAATTGCGGCATACAGGTCATGGACTGAGGGTTCGCGGCCAACCTCGGCGCACTTTGCCTGCACTTCCTGCCATGCCTTCTCCAGATAGATCAGCATCACCACGCCGGTCTCCGCCGCGACACCGGCCAGCGCGATGAAGCCGACCGCCACCGCGACGCTCAGGTTGTAATCGAGCAGCCACAGCAGCCATACGCCGCCGACCAGCGCGAACGGCACGGACAGCATCACCACCAGCGATTCGGTAACGCGCTTGAAGTTGAGATACAGCAGCAGGAAGATCAGCAACAGGGTGATCGGAATCACGATCTTCATCTTCGCGGCGGCACGTTCCATGTACTCGAACTGCCCGCTCCAGGTCGCGTAGTAGCCGGGCGGAAACTTCACCTGCTCGGCCACTGCCTTGCGGGCATCAGCGACATAGGAGCCGATGTCGCGGTCGCGGATATCGACGTAGATGTAGGCGGAGAGCAGCGCGTTCTCGGTGCGTATCGAGGGCGCGCCCTTGCCGATGCTGATGCGTGCGATCTGGCCGAGCGGGATCATCGCCCCATCCATCGTGGGGACGAGCACCTCGCGTGCGATCTGTTCCGGCGTGCCGCGCAATTCGCGCGGGTAGCGGACATTCACGCCGAAACGTTCCAGCCCTTCCACCGTGGTGGTGACGTTCTCGCCGCCCAGCGCGGTGGCGATCACCTCCTGCACCTCGCCCACGGTCAGGCCGTAGCGCGCCAAGGCCTGCCGATCCGGTTCGATGTTGAGATAGAAACCGCCGGTGATGCGCTCGGCGAAGGCGCTGGTCGTGCCCGGCACCTTGCGCACCACGGCCTCGATCTCCTTGGCGACGCGCTCCATCTCCTCCAGGTTCTTGCCGAACACCTTGATGCCGATGGGCGTGCGTATGCCGGTGGAGAGCATGTCGATGCGCGCCTTGATCGGCATGGTCCACGAGTTTGCCACGCCGGGAAATTGCAATGCCTTGTCCATCTCGGCGATCAGCTTGTCGGTGTCCATACCGGGCCGCCATTCCTCCTGCGGCTTGAGGTTGATGACCGTCTCGAACATCTCCAGCGGCGCGGGATCGGTGGCGGTCTGCGCGCGTCCCGCCTTGCCGTAGACGGATGCGACCTCAGGGAAGCTCTTGATGATTTTGTTCTGCGTCTGCAATAGTTCCGCCGCCTTGGTCACCGACATGCCCGGCAGCGATGCGGGCATGTAAAACAACGTGCCCTCGTTCAGCGTCGGCATGAACTCGCTGCCCAGCTTCATCGCCGGATACACGCTCACCAGCAGCGCCAGCGCGGCGACGGCGAGCGTGGTCTTCTTCGCTTGCAGCACGCCCGCGATCATCGGACGGTAGAGGGCGATCATCCAGCGGTTCAGCGGATTCTCGGCTTCCGGCTTGATGTGACCGCGAATGAACAGCAACATCAGCACCGGCACCAGCGTCACCGACAGCAGCGCCGCGCCCGCCATCGCGAAGGTCTTGGTGAATGCCAGCGGCGCGAACAGCCGCCCCTCCTGCGCCTCCAGCGTGAACACCGGCAGGAAGGACACGGTGATGATCAGCAGCGAGAAGAACAGCGCGGGGCCGACTTCCTTGCAGGCGGCGATCATCGCTTCCGCGCGCGACTCGCCTTCCTTCATGCGTTCCAGATGCTTGTGCGCGTTTTCTATCATCACGATGGCCGCATCCACCATCGCACCGATGGCGATGGCTATCCCGCCCAGGCTCATGATGTTGGAGTTCAGGTTCAGGAAGCGCATCGCGATGAAGGCGATCAGCACACCTATCGGCAGCATCACGATGGCGACCAGCGCGCTGCGCGCATGCATCAGGAACACCATGCACACGGCTGCCACGATCAGGCCTTCTTCCAGCAATGTCGTCTTCAAAGTGGAGATGGCGCGCTGGATCAGTTCGGAGCGGTCGTACACCGCCTGTATGGTCACGCCCTCCGGCAGTCCCGGGGTGATCTCGGCGATCTTGGCCTTGATGTTCCGGATCACCTCCAGCGCGTTCTGGCCGTAGCGCGCCATCGCGATGCCGGACACCACTTCGCCTTCGCCGTTCAGTTCCGCGAGGCCGCGCCGCTCGTCCGGGCCGAGTTCGACCCGCGCGATGTCGCGCAGCAGCACCGGCGTGCCGCGTTCAGCTTTCACCACCAGATTCTCGATGTCGCTTTTGCCGCGCAGGTAGCCTTTGCCGCGCACCATGTACTCGGTCTCGGCCATCTCCACTACGCGCCCGCCGACATCCCGATTGCTGTCGCGTATCACCTGCGCGACCTTGCTCAGCGGGATGTTGTAGGCGCGCAGCTTCACCGGATCGACCGTCACCTGATACTGCTGCACGAAGCCGCCGACGGAGGCGACTTCGGCGACGCCGTGCGCCTTGGTGAGCTGGTAGCGCAGATACCAGTCCTGCATCGTGCGCAATTCGGCGAGGTTATGTTTCTCGCTCAGCACTGCGTACTGGTACACCCAGCCCACGCTGCTGGCGTCCGGCCCCAGTTGTGGCGACACGCCCTTGGGCATACGCCCCGCAATGCTGTTGAGATATTCCAGCACGCGCGAACGCGCCCAGTAAATGTCGGTGCCGTCCTCGAAGATCACGTAGACGAACGATGCGCCGAAGAACGAGAAGCCGCGTACCACCTTGGACTTCGGCACGGACAGCATCGCCGTGGTGAGCGGGTACGTCACCTGATCTTCCACCACCTGCGGCGCCTGCCCCGGATATTCCGTGTAGACGATCACTTGCACGTCGGACAGGTCCGGCAGCGCATCGAGCGGCGTCTTGATCACCGCATAGATGCCTGCCAGCGTGACGAACAGCGTGGCGAGCAACACCAGAAAACGGTTGCGCGCCGACCAGTCGATTAGGTTGGATAGCATGTCAGTGTCCCTCGTGCTGCGCAGCCCGCAGTTTGGTAATCACCCACACGCCCTCGCCGCGCTCGACGAGTTCGAACGTGATCGCCGCACCCGGTTCGATGCCTTGCGCGAGCGAGGAATTAGCCAGTGCGAAATCCATGGTCATGCCCGGCCAGCCCAGCGTCGCGATCGGCCCATGGGTGATGCTGACCGTGCCGTCGGCGTTGACCGCCTCCAGCGTGCCTTGGGCCTGATGTCCAACCACGGCAGGCTTGTCTCTGGGCGCTACAGTCTCCTTGCGCTGTTCGACCGGCGATGCCGTGGCACCGCCGTGCGCCGCATGAGCGCCCAGACCGGACAACGCCGCCTTCAGGTTGCTCTCCGCATCAATCAGGAAGTTGGCCGAGGTCACGACCAGCTCTCCTTCCGCAACGCCTTCCAGCACCTCGACATAATCGTCGCCGCGCATGCCCAGCGTGACGGTGCGCGGCTCGAAACGTCCCGCAGCCAGTTGCACCAGCACGACCTGGCGCACACCGCTGTCTATCACCGCCGACGTCGGTACGGTCAGCACCTGAGTGGCTCCACCCACCGGCAGCTCGACCTGCGCGAACATCGCGGGTTTCAGCAAGCCCCGCGGATTGGCGAGCTCCGCCCGCACCTGCACCGTGCGCGTGGTCTCGTTCAGCGTCGGATAGACGAAATCGATCTTGCCGTCGAAACGTTGCTCCGGGTAGGCATCGACCTTGACCCGCACCTCATCGCCCGCCTTAATCCTGGCGATGTCCTGTTCGGCGACGTCGGCGACGACCCACACCGTGGACAGGTCGGCGATACGGTACAGCTCTTCGCCGGGCATGAAGCGCACGCCCTGCACCGCACGCTTCTCCAGCACGACGCCGGAGACCGGCGCATGGAAAGTCACGCGGTTGCCGCTCCCCCTGCCGTCCGCGATGTCCCAGTTCTTCAGGCGCGCGGCGCTGGATTCGGCGAGGCGGCGCATGCCGTCGCGCGCCTCGTCGTCCGCATCCTTCAGCGCGTCTATGCCTTGCGCGACGAGTTCGCGTTCGCGCCGTGCCGAGAGCAGTTCCGGGCTG
Source organism: Sideroxyarcus sp. TK5 (assembly GCF_054601595.1). Classification (NCBI taxonomy): domain Bacteria; kingdom Pseudomonadati; phylum Pseudomonadota; class Betaproteobacteria; order Nitrosomonadales; family Gallionellaceae; genus Sideroxyarcus; species Sideroxyarcus sp. TK5. The sequence continues at coordinate 298,989 of NZ_BAAHSJ010000002.1, forward strand.
TATACCTCGAACAGCGGCTGGCCCTTGGCTACCGCCTGACCCGTGGTATTCACATGGAGGCGCTCCACCCAGCCCTCGAATTTTGGCGCGATAACGAAAGTGCGGCGCTCGTTTATCTCAATCCGCCCGACCGCACGCAGCGTCTTGTCCAGCACGCGCAACGCCGCCGCTTCGCTCTTCACGCCCAGCTTCTGCACCTTGTCGGTGCTGATGCTTATCTGGTTAGTGCCGCCCTGCTCCGCATCGCCCTCGTATACCGGCACATAGTCCATGCCCATCGCATCCTTCTTCGGCACCGGCGAAGTATCCGGCAGCCCCATCGGGTTGCGGTAGTACAACAACTTGCGCTCGCTCTTGACCGCGACGGCTTCAGATGACGGTGCAGCGGAACGCGTGCCCAGCCAGTAGCCGCCCGCGGCCACGCCCAGCAGCGCCAGCACGGCGACGATGATTACGGAAATGTTTTTCATAATTCTTCTCCCAACAAACGTTCGATCTCGGCCAGCCGCAGTTGCGCATCCACCTGCGCCTTGAGCAGCTGCTGTTTCGCCTTCAGGATTTGCCGCTGCGCCTCGATCAGCATCGCGAATTCCACCTTGCCGGTCTCGTAGCCCGCGAGCGCGGACTGGTAGGTCAGTTCGCTCTGCGGCAGCAATCGCGTCGTCGCCAACGACTCGGTACGGCGTGCGGTCTCCAGCCCGTAGAGGCTCTCGGACAGTTCGGACGACGTCTGATTGAGCAGCGCTTCCTTGCGCGCGCCGGACGCGGCCAGCATAGCTTCCGCCTCGCGCTCCTGCGAACGGCGTGTACCTTGCTGCAATGGAATGTTGAACTCGACCATCAGGTCCCAGCTCCTTACCGAATTGCCGGACTGGGTCGGCGCGACGCCCAGCGTGAAGCCGGGATAGCGATTGAGCTGAACGAGGTCGCGACTCTTTTCGGCTGACTGGATCTGCGCCTCGGCGATCTGCAACTGCGGGTTGCGTGCTCGCAGTCTCTGCTCCAGCAACTCATAGTCCAGTTGAGCTGCGGCAGGCAACCGCCGCAACTGCGACGGCGCTACCAGTTCCGCCATCGCAGGGCGCGACAGCAAGGCATTCAACCGGCTTTGCTGGTGATGCCGCTCGCTCTCAAGATCGAGCAGTTCCGCGCGCAAGCCAGTCTGCTCGACCTGCACGCGAATGACGTCCTGCTGCGCGCCTAGCCCGTGGGCATAGCGTGTCTGCGCGATCTGCTCCAGCGTGGCCAGCAGCTCCAGCGTTTGTCGCGCCAGCCGTTCGCTGCCGGAGAGATAGTAGTAGCTGGCATAGGCCGTCTTGATCCGCCCGGCCAACTCGGCCCAGGTCGCGGCGACCTGACCGTCGGCCTGTTGGACCTGCGCCTCGGCCACCTCGCGCTGCAAACCCCGCTTGCCGAACCACGGTACGCTCTGCATCAGCAGATAGCGCGTACCGCCCACTTCGGACGGCCACAGGCTGGGAGGCTGGTTCGTGCCCTGGTTGGTGACGTCCATCAGTTCGGCGCGCAGCACCGGATCTGGCAATGCGCCGGCGGGCTGCACGCGCTGCACTGCGGCATCCGCCTCGTGTCGCATCGCCGCCAGTTCGGGATTGTGTTCGCGCGCATAGGCCAGCAGACCGTCAAGGTCGCTGCCCAGCGGTGGCGCGGCTGTCGCGGGTGCAAGCCACAGCGCGCCAAGCAAAGTGAAAATCACTGATACGTATCTCATGTTCCGCTTCCTGTTGCAGTTGGAATGCAGGCGGACGACCGCGAACGGACGCCGCACGAAGCGGGACGAGTGGGGTGTTACGGATTCAGCAGACGGACTCGTCCCGCATCAAGCGGCTACGAGAGGGGGCGGAACCAGTGGGGCGCAAAGATGTGAAGCGAGATCCTCGGGGACGGACAGCACAGCCTGGGAAGCGCTTTCTTCCAGTTGCATGGCGACGACCGGTGCGGCGAGGAAGGCGGTGCAGGCCAGATGGCACACGCCGCAGGATGTGCATTGTGATGTTTCGGCGGCGGATGCCTGCATGTCTTCCGCATGCATCATGTGATGTTCACCCATGTCGTCATGTGACATGTCCATCATCATGGTGCTGTCATGACACTCGCCCTGCTGCAACTGCATGCCGAGCGAAGCCGCCAGTGCGCTGCCGCCGGAGAGCGGGAGCCACAACAGCATGAACACGGCGATGATCTTTCGGGTCAGTGTCGACATGGGGTGCAGTGTGGCTAAAACCGGAAGATTAGTCAATGTGTCAACGGAATGGTTCCGAACTGCGCTGCATCATATATATCGATTGTCCGTAAGGCGCTGATGGGGTTAAAGTTCGCCCAACCCCGCATAACAATAAATGAGGTTCGAAAATGGCGATGACGATCACGGTGATAGCAGTAGCGGTCTTCCTCTTACTGGCGTTCTTCCGATCATCGATCTGGGGCTGGCTGTTCGCCATCCTCGTGCTGGTGCCGATGATCGCTATCGAGAGTCGTATCTCGGACGGTGCGCTGAAGAACATCTACCTTGCCCTGGCGGTCTTCGTGCTGGTGTTCGGCGTGCCCTGGCTGCGCCGCAAGCTGGTCAGCGACTTCATCCTCAAGCTGTTCCGCAAGATATTGCCGCAGGTGTCGCAGACCGAGCAGGAGGCGCTGGACGCCGGTACGGTGTGGTGGGACGGCGAACTGTTCAGCGGCCGCCCGCGCTGGAGCAAGCTGCTGGCCATGCCCAAGACCGGACTCTCCGAGCGCGAGCAGGCTTTCCTCGACAACGAGGTGGAGCAGTTGTGCGCCATGCTGGACGACTGGGATATCACCCACACGCGGCAGGACCTGCCGCCGGAAGTGTGGCAGTTCATCAAGGACAAGGGGTTCTTCGGCATGATCATCCCGCGCCAGTACGGCGGGCTGGATTTCTCGGCGCAGGCGCACTCGGCGGTGGTGACCAAGGTGTCGTCGCGCAGCGGCACGGCGGGCGTGACAGTGATGGTGCCCAACTCGCTCGGCCCGGCCGAGCTGCTGCTGAAGTACGGCACGCCGGAGCAGAAGGACCGCTATCTGAAACGTCTGGCGCAGGGGCTGGAGGTGCCTTGCTTCGCGCTGACCGGGCCGTTCGCCGGTTCCGACGCGGGTGCCATCCCCGATTACGGCATCGTCTGCCACGGTGAGTTCAACGGCGAGCAGAACGTGCTCGGCATCCGTCTCAACTGGGAGAAGCGCTACATCACGCTGGCACCGGTGGCGACTTTGCTGGGCCTGGCATTCAAGCTGTATGACCCCGACCATCTGCTCGGTGCGGAGAAGTCGCTCGGCATCACGCTGGCGCTGATCCCCACCGACACGCCGGGCGTCGAGGTCGGCCGCCGCCACTTCCCGCTCAATTCCGCTTTCCTCAACGGCCCGACCGTGGGCAAGGACGTGTTCATCCCGATGGACTACATCATCGGCGGCATGTCGCGCATCGGCCAGGGCTGGCGCATGTTGATGGACTGCCTGTCGGTCGGGCGCTCGATCTCGCTGCCGGCCAGTGCGGTGGGCGGCGCCAAACTGGCGGTGCGCAGCAGCGGTGCCTACGGCCGCGTGCGCAAGCAGTTCCACATGCCGGTCGGCAAATTCGAGGGCGTGGAAGAGGCGCTGGCGCGCATCGGCGGCAACACCTATGTGATGGATGCGGCGCGGCGCATGACGGCGCTGGCGGTGGATCTGCACGAGAAGCCGTCGGTGGTGTCGGCCATCGCAAAATACCACTGCACCGAACGCGGCCGTATGGTGATCAACGATGCGATGGACGTGCACGGCGGCAAGGGCATCTGCATGGGGCCGGACAACTATCTGGCGCGCATGTACCAGCAGACGCCTATCGGCATCACCGTGGAAGGCGCGAACATCCTCACGCGCAGTTTGATGATCTTCGGGCAGGGCGCGATCCGCTCCCATCCCTATGTGCTGAAGGAGATGCAGGCGGCGCATGACCAGAACGCGGAACGCGCCTCGCTGGACTTCGACCAGGCCTTCTTCGGCCACATCAGCTTCAGCCTGAGCAATGCGGTGCGCTCCTTCCTGTATGCGCTGTCCGGCGGCCGTCTGATCTATGTGCCGACCGGTGCACCCACGCATCGCTACTACCAGTTGCTGACGCGTTATGCGGCCTCGTTCGCTTTCGCGGCAGACATCGCGATGGCGGTGCTGGGCGGCGGGCTGAAGCGCAAGGAGAAACTCTCCGCGCGTCTGGGCGATGTGTTGAGCAACCTCTATCTGTGCTCGGCGGTGCTGAAGAAGTTCGAGGACGACGGCCGGCCGCAAGCCGACGAGCCGCTGCTGCACTGGGCCATGGAAGACGGGCTGTACCGCATCCAGACCGCGTTCGACGGCGTGATCCAGAACTTCCCGAACCGCCTGTTCGCTCTGTTGCTGCGGGTGGTGATCTTCCCGCTGGGGCAGTGCCGCAAGCCGCCTTCCGATGAGCGGGGGCATCAGGTGGCGGCACTGATGCTGAAGCCGGGCGAGGTGCGCGAGCGCCTCACGTCTGGCATGTACATCAAGCGCGACGAACAGGATGCGATCGGTGCGCTGGAGGCGGCACTGGCCAGCACTCTGGCGTGCGAACCGTTGCAGGCCGTGCTGGAAAAGGAAGCCAAGGCCGGCAAGCTCAAGGCGATGGACGAGATGGCGCGTATCGTCGAGGCACGCGATCTTGGCCTCATCACGGCGGAAGAAGCGCTGCAGCTGGAGCGCGATTACATGCTGCGGCGCAAGGTCATCATGGTGGATGATTTCGATGCCAGACAGCTGCAGGCGAACGGATGAGCAGCCTGCGCGACAGGGTGGTCTTCATCACCGGTTCCAGTCGCGGGATCGGCAGGGAGATCGCCTTGCGCTGCGCGCGCGACGGCGCGAAGGTGGTCATCACCGGCAAGACCGCCGAGCCGCACCCCAAACTGTCGGGCACCATCCATAGTGTGGCGGAAGAGGCGGTCGCGGCGGGCGGACAGGCGCTGGCACTGCAACTGGATGTGCGCGACGAGCAGGCCATCCACGACGCGGTCGAACAGGCCGCGGCGCATTTCGGCGGCATCGATGTGCTGGTCAACAATGCCAGCGCCATCTATCTGACGCCAACGCTGGATACCCCGGTGCGCCGCCTCGACCTGATGTGGGACGTGAACATGCGTGCCACTTTCCTTGCATCGCAGGCCTGCATCCCGCATCTGAAGCAGGCGGTGAACCCGCACATCCTCACCCTGTCGCCGCCGCTGAACATGGGGCCGGACAATTTCGCGCCGCATGTGGCCTACACCATCTCGAAATACGGCATGAGCATGGTGACCATGGGCCTGGCGCGCGAGTTCGCCGCAGCGTGCATCGCTTGCAACTGCCTGTGGCCGCGCACCACCATCGCTACCGCCGCCATCGAATACAACTTCCCGGAAGAGATCCTGCGCGCCTCGCGCAAGCCGGCCATCGTGGCCGATGCCGCGCATGCCATCCTGATGCGGCCCAGCGATACGTGCAGCGGCAACTTCTTCATCGACGAGGACGTGCTGCGCGAAGCAGGCGTGACCGACTTCGAGCACTATGCGGTCAGTCCGGGGGGGCGACTGTTCGACGATCTGTTCTTGCATTGAAACAACAAGGGGAGAGGGCCATGACGACACCTGACAACGTAGACGTGATCACGCCGGAACAGGCGGGGACGCTGCACGGTTTGTTCCTTGAGCGGGTAAGGCGCTCGCCGGACAAGGAAGCCTACCGATATTTCGATGCGAACATCAACGGCTGGGTGAGCCTGAGCTGGCGTCAGATGCAGGCGGAAGTGGCGCGCTGGCAGGCGGCGCTGGCCAGGGAAGGTCTGCAGAAGGGCGAGCGCGTGGCGCTGATGCTGCGCAACTGCCCGCAATGGGTGATGTTCGACCAGGCGGCGATGTCGCTGGGCTTGGTCACCGTGCCGCTGTATACCGTGGACCGCGCCGAGAACATCGCCTACATCGTGAACGATGCGCAGGCAAAAGTGCTGCTGTTTGAGACCGCCGAGCAATGGCAGGAATTGAATGCGGTGAAATCGCTGGTGCCCAGTGTGCAGCGTTTCATCTCACTGGACGAGGTAAAGAGCGATGACTCGCGTCTGATGTCGGCAGCGCATGCCTTGCCGTCTGCCGCCGAACTGCAAGCGCCTGTGCCGTGCGAGATGGGCGAACTGGCCAGCATCATCTACACCTCCGGCACCACCGGCAAACCCAAGGGCGTGATGCTCAGTCACCGCAACATGCTGAGCAACACACACTCCGCGCTGGGTACCTTCGCGCTCTACAGCGACGATCTGCTGCTGTCCTTCCTGCCGCTGTCGCACACCTTCGAGCGCACCTGCGGCTATTACCTGCAAGTGATGACCGGCGCGACCGTCGCTTACGCGCGCTCCATCCCATTGCTTTCCGAAGACCTGCAGACCATACACCCCACCATCCTGATCTCGGTGCCGCGCATCTACGAGCGCATCCATTCGGCGATCAGCGCCAAGCTGGAAGAGGGGCCGCCGCTGCGCAAGAAGCTTTTCCACCTGGCGGTCGAAGTGGGATGGGCGCGTTTCGAGCACGAACAGGGACGCGGCCCGTGGAAAGCCTCCTTCCTGCTGTGGCCGCTGCTGGACAAACTGGTGGCGAAGAAACTGCTGGCGCGCTTGGGCGGCCGTTTGCGCACGGCGGTCACCGGCGGTGCGGCGCTGGATGCCGACATCTCGCGCATGTTCGTCGGCCTCGGCCTGCCGGTGGTGCAAGGCTACGGTCTGACCGAGACCAGTCCCATCGTCACCGGCAACCATCTGGACAACAACTTCCCCGACAGCGTGGGCCAGCCGATACGCGACGTGCAGATCAAGCTGGGCGCGCAGAACGCGCTGCTGGTGAAAGGCCCGAACGTGATGATGGGCTACTGGAACAATCCCGAGGCGACGCGCGCCATGATCGACGAAGACGGCTGGCTCAACACCGGCGACATCGCGCGCATCAGCGAGACCGGCCATGTCTACATCACCGGCCGCCTGAAGGAGATCATCGTGATGGCCAACGGCGAGAAGATCCCGCCGGCCGACATGGAAGCGGCCATCCTGCATGATCCGCTGATCGACCAAGTGATGATCCTCGGCGAGGGCAAACCCTATCTGGTGGCGCTGGCCGTGCTCAACCCGGTGGTGTGGCCGGACATCGCGGCCAAGGTCGGCGTAAGGCCGGACATGCCGGAATCGCTCACCGACAGCAACGTGGAAGCCAAGGTGCTGCGCCGCATCGCGCGCAACATCCGCGCCTTCCCCGGCTATGCCAAGGTCAACCGCGTGCTGTTGCTGACCGAACCGTGGAGCATAGACAACGGCCTGCTCACGCCCAAGCTGAGCATGAAACGCGACAAGATCGTGGCGAAGTTCGCGCGCGAGATCGATGCACTTTACGAAGGACACTGAACATGATCACCCCCGTCACCTCATTGCCAGACCGTGAACCGACCCTGCGCGTGGCGGCCATGCCGTCCGATGCCAATTACACCGGCGACATCTTCGGCGGCTGGCTGATGGGGCAGGTGGACGTCGCCGGCAGCATCCCCGCCGTGCACCGCGCCAAAGGGCGGGTGGCGACCGTGGCGGTGAATTCCTTCGTGTTCAAGCAACCGATCTTCGTCGGGGATGTGGTGAGTTTCTACACGAAGATCGTCAAGACCGGCACCACCTCCATCACCGTGGACGTGGAAGTCTATGTGCAGCGCGATCCGGAGAATCCCACCTGCCACAAGGTGACGGAAGCGCAACTGACCTATGTCGCGGTGGGAGAGGATCGCAAGCCGCGACCATTGCCCCCGCTCTGAGCGGAAGAGCGGGATCTTGTTGGGGGTAGTTCTTTTGAATCATAAAAAGGAGACGGGATCATGAAGAAGACCATATCGAGCACCGCCGTTGCAGCGGCCTTGTTGTTGATGGCAGGACAAGCCGGTGCATCCGGTTTTGCGTTGATCGAACAGGGCGGAGGTCTGGGCAATGCATTCGCCGGCGGGGCGGCATCTGCGGAAGATGCCGCGACAGTCTTTTTCAATCCCGCGGGTATGTCCCGTCTGGACGGCTCGCAGATCTCCGTCGGCGGAGCCTTCATCAAGCCTTCAGCCCAGTACAGCGGAACGATCTCCGGTCTGGCTCCGCTACAGACGGCCGGCACGGGTACGGGCGGCGATGCGGGCGGTATGGCATTCGTGCCGAACATGTATTACGCCATGCGGCTTGATGACAAGCTGCACGCGGGTGTGGGTGTCAACGCGCCATTCGGCCTGCAGACCGATTACGACGCTACCTGGATGGGCCGTTTCCAGGCAGTCAAATCCAAGATACAGACCATCAACCTGAATCCGTCGGTCTCGTATGACGTGAGCGATACGCTCAGTGTGGGCGCAGGCTTGAATTACCAGCGCATCACCGGTGAGCTGACCAGCATAACGAACTACAGCGCGGCGATATATCAGGCGACATCGGGTGCAACGGCGATCCCGAACCTGGAAGGTCTCAGCACCATGACCGGGAGCGATACCGGCTGGGGCTATAACTTTGGAGCCCTGTTCAAACTCGATTCGCAGACGCGCATCGGCGCGGCCTACCGTTCGCAGATCAAATACAAACTCACGGGCGATGTGAAGTTCGCCAATCGTCCGGCGCTGCTGGCCACGGCTTTGCCGGATCAGGCGGTCACGCTGGACATCACCATGCCGGACTCCTTCTCCATGAGCGCGTTGCACCAGTACGGCGACAAGCTGGAAGTGATGGCCGATGCGACCTGGACCGGCTGGAGTGTGTTCAAGACGCTGGATGTGAAGAAAACCAACGGGACATCGCTGGGCACCGCGACCCCCGAGAACTGGAAAGATACCTGGCGCGTTTCCGTCGGCACCAGTTATCACTACAGCGAACAGTGGACAGCGCGTGCAGGCGTGGCCTTCGATCAGGCACCGGTGCCTGATGCCTACCGCACCGTACGCATCCCGGATGCCGACCGCACCTGGCTGGCGCTGGGCGGACAGTACAAGCCTGACGCTGCCAGCACGCTGGATTTCGGCTACGCCCACCTGTTCGTCAAGAGCGGTGCCATCAATCAGAGTGCCACGGCCAATACCGAACTGAGCGGTAAAGGCTATCTGGTCGGCAGCTACAGCAACAGCGTGGATATCGTGAGTTTGCAGTACGGTTACAAGTTCTAACTTGCAGTTCGTGAACGGCTGGGGGAACTCCCCGCCGTTTTCACTGCTTTATGATTGAGGGGAAAGCGATGGGCAGTCAACTGAAGATTCGCAAGGTCGCCGTGCTCGGTGCGGGCGTGATGGGCGCGCAGATCGCCGCGCATCTGGTCAACGCCAATGTCGAGACATTGCTGTTCGAACTGCCCGCGAAAGAAGGCGACCCGAACGGCAACGTGAACAAGGCGCTGGACGGCCTGAAGAAACTCGATCCGGCGCCCATCTCATCCCCGTCCCGTGTCGCTTACATCGAAGCGGCGAATTACGGGCAGCATCTGGACAAGTTGCGCGAGTGCGACCTCATCATCGAAGCCATCGCCGAGCGCATCGACTGGAAGTCCGACCTGTACCGCAAGGTCGCACCGTTCGTGAACGAGCGAGCCATCTTCGCCACCAACACTTCCGGTCTTTCCATCAACACTTTGGCGGAGGCGTTCCCCGAGAACCTGCGCCACCGTTTCTGCGGCATCCATTTCTTCAACCCGCCGCGCTACATGCATCTGGTGGAGCTGATCCCGTGCAAGGGCACGGAGGCATCGCTGCTGGACGAACTGGAGACCTTCCTCGTTTCCACGCTGGGCAAGGGCGTGGTGCGCGCCAAGGACACGCCCAACTTCATCGCCAACCGCATCGGCGTATTCTCCATGCTCGCCACCAAGCACCATGCGGCGGCGTTCAACTTAGGCTTCGACATGGTGGACGCGCTGACCGGCCGCTACCTCGGCCGTCCCAAGAGCGCCACTTTCCGCACACTGGACGTGGTGGGCCTCGACGTGTTCGCGCATGTGGTCAACACCATGCGCGAGAACCTCACCGAAGACCCGTGGCATAAACATTTCGAGCTGCCGGGCTGGTTCCAGTACCTGGTCGATCAGGGTTCTCTGGGGCAGAAGAGCAAACGCGGCATCTACCAGAAGATCGGCAAGGAGATCCACGTGCTCGATCTGCATACGCGCGAATACAAATTCTCCGACGCGAAAGTGGACGATGCCGTGAAAGACATCCTGCGCGAACGCGACTGGGCGAAGAAGCTGGCCGGCCTGCGCAACAGCCAGCATCCGCAGGCGCAGTTCCTGTGGGCGGTGTTCCGCGACGTGTTCCACTACTGCGCGCTGCATCTGGAAGCCATCGCCGACAACGCGCGCGACCTCGACTTCGCCGTGCGCTGGGGATTCGGCTGGGACAACGGTCCGTTCGAGATATGGCAGGCCGCCGGCTGGCAACAGGTCACCGGCTGGATCGCCGAAGACATCGCCGCCGGCAAGGCGATGGCGGACAAACCGCTACCGGTGTGGGTGGCCGATCCGGCGCGCAGCGGCGTGCATACGGCGCAGGGCTCCTATGCCCCGGCCACACGCGCGATGGCGCCGCGCTCCACACTGTCCGTCTATCGGCGCCAGCCCTATCCTGACCGACTGCTCGGCGAAGAACGCCACTACGGCGAAACCATCTTCGAGACCGACGAAGTGCGCCTGTGGCACACCGGAGACGATATCGCCATCCTCAGCTTCAAGACCAAGATGCACACCGTCAGCAACGAGGTGCTGGACGGCATCCTGCGCGCGGTGGACGAGGCCGAGCAGCATTTCAGCGCGCTCATCCTGTGGCAGAGCGAGCCGCCGTTCTCCGCCGGGGCCAACCTGCTGCAACTGATGCAGGGCGTGCAGGAGACGCCCGACACCGGCCTGTTCGGCAAGCTCAAGGGCGCGGTGAACCGCGTCAAATACACCGCAGCGGGCGGCGGTGGCGTGGGCGACATCCTCAATGCCGCCACCGGCAACGTGCCCAAGGTGCAGGAAGTAGTCGCCAAGTTCCAGCAGACCTCCATGCGCCTCAAATACGCGCAGGTGCCCACCATCGCCGCAGTGGACGGCCTTGCGCTCGGCGGCGGCTGCGAGTTCTCCATCCACTGCTCAAGGATAGTTGCCACGCTGGAAAGCTACATCGGTCTGGTCGAAGTCGGTGTCGGCCTGCTGCCCGCCGGCGGCGGCTGCAAGGAGATGGCGCAACGCGCCGCGAATGAAGCACAGCGCTACTCCAGCGACAACCGAGTGGACATCTTCCCCTTCGTTCGCAAGTACTTCCAGAACATCGCCATGGGCGAGGTCGCCAAGAGCGCCGAGCTGGCAAGAGAGATGGGCTACCTGCGGCAGGGCGACCGCATCGTGATGAACAAGTTCGAGCTGCTGCACATCGCCAAGGAAGAAGCGAAAGCGCTCAACGCCACCGCCTACCGCCCACCGCTGCACCAGCGCCAGATCGCCGTCGCCGGCCGCACCGGCACCGCCACGCTGAAAGCCGCGATGATCAACATGCTCGAAGGCGGCTTCATCTCCGAACACGACTACAACATCGGCTGTCGCGTGGCCGACACGCTATGCGGCGGCGATGTGGAAGCGGGTTCGCTGGTGGACGAACAATGGCTGCTCGACCTGGAGATCAAACATTTCATGGAACTGCTCGCCACCGATAAGACCCAGGCACGCATCGAGCATATGTTGAAGAGTGGGAAGCCGTTGAGGAACTAAGATGCTTACTGATGTAGGTGAATATATTGTTGGAGCCTACCTTCAGCTTGAAGAAGGTTGTGATTTTGTTGATTACAACATCAGGCCTCCAGGAGGAGGATTAGAAGGATTGGGTGAGCTTGATGTTGTAGGTTTGAACTTCAAAACGAAAACGGCTTACGTATGTGAGGTGACAACACACATCAGAGGTGTTCTATACAAGAACAATCAAGAGACTGTCGAGAGAGTCAAAAAGAAGCATGAAAGGCAGAAAAAGTATGCCTCGGAAAATTTATCTAACTTTAAAAATATTAAATTTCAATTTTGGTCGCCAGTAGTTCCAAGAGGGTATATCACGGAAAATCTGGAGAAAGTTAAGGGCCTCGAATTGATTATCAATGGTGAGTACAAGAAACGAATTATTCAGTTGCAGGAGAAGGCTAGAGATACAACGCATGACGCCAAGAATCCTATTTTTCGCGTGCTTCAGATATTGGAACATCTTCGTGATTAATAACAATATGGGGTCGGCGATATGGGGGCAGCATCGGAATTGAATTTTCAGATGCTACTGCGATGAAATTGGAACAGGAAAGGTAAGCAGCAAATGTATTCGCAGGACGTGACACAAGCCGATTTCGAGGAAAAGGTCATCGCCGCTTCGTTCAAGCAGCCGGTGGTGATCGACTTCTGGGCGCCGTGGTGTGCGCCGTGCAAGGTACTGAAGCCCTTGCTGGAGAAGTTGGCGGAGGAGTATGGCGGGCGCTTCCTGCTGGCCAAGGTGGATTCGGACGAGAATCCGGACATCTCGGCGCAGTTCAAGGTGCGCGGCATCCCGGCGGTGAAGGCGGTGGTGAACGGCCAGGTGGTGGACGAGTTCACCGGGGCGCAGCCGGAGAGTGTGGTGCGCGCCTGGCTGGAGAAGATCATCCCCAGCCCGGCCGAAGAGTTGCGCCTCGCGGCGCAGCAGCTGGCGGCCACGGGTGATATTGACGGTGCGCTGCAGAAGCTTTCGGAGGCTTCGGCGCTGGATCCGAGCAACGAGTGGGTGCGCGTGGATGCGGCGGAGCTGTCGCTGCACAAGGGCGAGACGCAAGAGGCGCAGCGCCTGCTCGACAGTCTGAAGGATGTGGATGTACTGAAGGATGCGCGGGTGCTGCAACTGAAGGCGCACACACGGCTAGCCGAGATGAGCGGGAGCGGCGAGAGCGAGGCGGTACTGAGTGCGGCGGTGGCGGCGGACGGCAACGACCTCGAGGCGCGGCTGAAGCTGGCTAATGTGCTGATCGCCTCGAACCGCGTGGCCGAGGGCATGGACCAGTTGCTGGAGATCGTGCGGCGCGACCGCAAGTTCAAGGACGACATCGGGCGCAAGACGCTGCTGGATGTATTCAATCTGCTGGGCGGTTCGGGCGAGCTGGTGAAGGACTATCGCCGCAAGCTGGCGGGCCTGCTGAACTGATCCAATGTGAAAAAAACGTCAAGAATATTAGTCGCTTCTAACGCTAGCCCGTTTGCTGCGGATTGCTTGTAGAATCCGCCGCCGCAATCGCACTGTTCGGTAACACTTATAAAAACAAGCTGTACATTTCCAACGAACATTTTAGGGTGAGACGCAAATGACAAGACTCAGGGAGAGTTATGTAGGTTTGGTAGTGGCATTGGGCCTGGCTTCGGGCAGCGCGTTCGCGAGCGATCATGGTCACGGCCATGATGCGCACGGTCACGAAGCGGCAGCGCCGGCGTGTACCGGCTTCGGGCCGCAGACACCGCGCGACATCGACAGCGCGAAGGGTGCGAACACACGCACTTTTGCACTGGCGGCTGACTACAAGCAGATGAACCTGTGCAATATCCACATGCACGAGAACGCGGAGCACAAGGCCAAGGACTATTCCATCTATGCCGGTGACGGCCACGAGGGTTATGGCAGCGGCTACAAGTGCAACATCAGCAAGAGCCTGAGCAAGGCCGAGCTGGCGCCGCTGGCCAAGCCCGCCTGCAAGAGCGCGCACGGCGACCTGCAGCCCGGCGACACCATCGAGGTGCACTGGGTGCATTCTTCCGCTGACGTGAAGCCCGGCAAGACGCTGGGTGCCTGCCTGTCGGACAAGAACAAGAATCCGGACCTGCGCGTGGAAGCCCAGGTGTTCGTGCTGGTGAACGACAAGAACGCGCTGAACTTCAACGACCTGGGATATGGCGGCAACATGGTGAACGGTTTCCATCAGGCCAAGTCGATCCCGGGCAATACCGGCAAGCCGGTGCTGTTCGCGGGTTCGACCACCGGCCCGAGCTATTCCGATTCGACCTGCTCGCCGCTGCAGGTGACCTGGAGCGTGCGTCCGATGTGCGCCAAGCTGGACATCAATTCGGTGGCCAAATGGTGTGAGTCGAACGAGTTCGAGGAAGATCACGCACACGGCGTGCGCAAGCTGGTGACCGAGCCGGCGCTGCTGTCCGAGATCAAGTAACACCCGCGCTGCCGGTGCGGCGACGCACCGCGTGCTTGAACGCCCCCTCCCGCGAGGGGGCGTTTGTTTTTGTCCTTCACCCCGGCGGGGCGCTGACGTATGATGCAGACGACACCCCGCAAGCCAACTTCGTCCGATGGAGCGAGCCATGAGCAGACAAGTCCAGGAAGCCTATATCGTCGCCGCGACGCGCACGCCGGTGGGCAAGGCACCGCGCGGCATGTTCCGCAACACGCGCCCCGACGATCTCCTTTCCCATGTATTGAAAAGCGTGCTGGCGCAGGCGCCGTCGCTCGATCCGGCCAGTGTCTGCGATGTCATTGTGGGCTGCGCGATGCCGGAGGCGGAGCAGGGCATGAACGTGGCGCGCATTTCGCTGCTGCTGGCGGGACTGCCCGACACGGTGCCGGGCATGACCATCAACCGTTTCTGTTCTTCCGGCGTGCAGGCGGTGGCGCTGGCCGCCGACCGCATCCGTCTCGGTGAGGCGGACGTGATGATCGCGGCGGGCACCGAGAGCATGAGCATGGTGCCGATGATGGGCAACAAGGTGGCGTTCAATCCGGCCATCTTCGAGGACGAGCATGTGGGCATCGCCTACGGCATGGGCATGACGGCGGAGAAGGTGGCCGAGCGCTGGAAGGTGTCGCGCGAGGCGCAGGATGCCTTCGCCTTGCAGAGCCATTTGCGCGCGATCTCTGCGATCAACAACGGCGAGTTCACGGACGAGATCACCCCCTATCAGATCACTGAGCATGCACCGGACATGCATAGCCGTGAGGTGAACGTGATGACACGCATGGTTGTGCAGGACGAAGGCCCGCGTGCGGATACCTCGCTGGAAGCACTGGCGAAGTTGAAGAC
Organism: Sideroxyarcus sp. TK5; assembly: GCF_054601595.1. Classification (NCBI taxonomy): domain Bacteria; kingdom Pseudomonadati; phylum Pseudomonadota; class Betaproteobacteria; order Nitrosomonadales; family Gallionellaceae; genus Sideroxyarcus; species Sideroxyarcus sp. TK5. The sequence continues at coordinate 314,092 of NZ_BAAHSJ010000002.1, forward strand.
GGTGTTCGCGCTGAAGGGGTCGGTGACGGCGGGCAACAGTTCGCAGATGTCCGACGGGGCGGCGGCGGTGTTGCTGTGTTCGGAAGCGGCGCTGAAGCGCTATAACTTGACGCCCATCGGCAAGTTCCTCGGTTTCTCGGTGGCCGGCGTGCCGCCGGAGATCATGGGCATCGGTCCCAAGGAGGCCATCCCGCGTGTGCTGAAGCAGGTGGGGCTGTCGTTGAACGACATGGGCTGGATCGAACTGAACGAGGCGTTCGCCGCGCAGTCGCTGGCAGTGATCAACGATGTCGGGCTGAACCCGGAGATCGTCAATCCGCTGGGTGGGGCCATCGCGCTGGGCCATCCGCTGGGCGCGACCGGTGCGATCCGCACGGCCACGCTGCTGCACGGTATGCGCCGCCGCAAGCAGAAGTACGGCATGGTGACGATGTGCATCGGCACCGGCATGGGCGCGGCCGGGGTGTTCGAGGCTTTGTGATGTCGTCATTCCCGCGCAGGCGGGAATCCAGTGGCTTCAATCCCGATGCATTTTGGAAACCTCTGGTCAAGTATCGATTCGTCATTCCGGCGCAGGCCGGAATCCAGTTCTTTTGATAAGCTGGACACCGGCCTGCGCCGGTGTGACGGTAGGGGCAGGGATGGTTTCTTGCTGGATTCCCGCCTGTGCGGGAATGACGGAGTGGATGGTGTGATCTGCGTGAATCTCCATGAATGACAATCTCTCAAAGTCACGCATCCCCCGTGGCGTCTGGGTGCTGGGTTTCGTCAGCCTGCTGATGGACATCTCGTCCGAGATGATCCATAGCCTGCTGCCCTTGTTCATGGTCGGCACGCTGGGCATCAGCGTGCTGGCGGTGGGCATCATCGAGGGGCTGGCCGAGGCGACGGCGCTGATGGTGAAGGTGTTCTCCGGCGCGCTGAGCGACTATCTCGGCAAGCGCAAAGGACTGGCGCTGCTGGGCTATGCCATGGGCGCGCTGACCAAGCCGCTGTTCGCCCTGGCGCAGGGCGCGGGCATGGTGCTCACCGCGCGCCTCACCGACCGCATCGGCAAGGGCATACGCGGTGCGCCGCGCGATGCGCTGGTCGCCGACATCACGCCGAAGGAGGTGCGCGGTGCGGCGTTCGGCCTGCGCCAGTCGCTGGATACCGTCGGGGCCTTTCTCGGCCCGCTGTTTGCGGTGGGCTTGATGCTGCTGTGGGCCAACGATTTCCGCGCGGTGTTCTGGGTGGCGGTGATCCCCGGTCTGCTGGCGGTGGCGCTGCTGCTGTTCGGGGTGCGCGAGCCGGAGCGCACGGAGACGCACAAGCCGGTGAACCCGATCAGGCGCGAGAACCTGAGACGGCTGAGCAGCGCCTACTGGTGGGTGGTGGGTTTCGGTGCGGTGTTCACGTTGGCGCGCTTCTCCGAGGCCTTCCTGGTGTTGCGTGCGGAGCAGAGCGGCGTGCCGGTGGCGTTCGTGCCGCTGGTGATGGTGGCGATGAGTCTGGTGTACGCAGCGACGGCCTATCCTTTCGGCAAACTCTCGGACAGTGTCAGCCATACCAAGCTACTGGCATTGGGGTTGCTGGTGCTGATCGCGGCGGATGCGGCGCTGGCCTGGGACAATCACTGGTGGTTCGTGCTGCTGGGCGTGGCGCTGTGGGGCGTGCACATGGGCATCACGCAGGGCCTGCTGGCGCGCATGGTGGCGGATACCGCACCGGCCGATCTGCGCGGCACAGCGTATGGATTCTTCAATTTGATGAGCGGGCTGGCGATGCTGCTGGCGAGTGTGCTGGCCGGCGTGTTGTGGCAGACGCTGGGCGCGGCCAGCACCTTCATCGGTGGCGCGGTGATCTGCATGGCGGCCATGGGGATACTGTTCTGGCGCAATGCTAAACTGCGGACAAGCAAGTCTTGAATGAGGGAGTGGTCATGCAACGAGTGGTGATGGCGGGTTTGTTGCTGTGGGCGAGTGCGGCGGCGGCGCTGGAGGTGGAAGGGGTGAAACTGAGCGACAGCGTGCAGGTCGGCACGCAGGCGCTGGTGCTGAACGGCGCGGGCGTGCGTACCAAGTGGTTCTTCAAGGTCTATGTCGGGGCCTTGTACCTGCCGCAGAAGCAGAAGGCTGCCGATGTGGTGATCGCCGACGAGCAGGTGCAGCGCGTCGCGCTCCACATGTTGCGTGACCTAAGCAGCAAACGTTTGTACGGGGCGTTCAACGAAGCCATCCAGGCGAACCATGATGGCGCGGAATTGAAGGCCATGAAGGGGCAGCTCGAACAGATGGCCAACATCTTCAATGAGATCGGCGAGGCCAAGCAGGGTGATGTGATCACGCTCGATTACCAGCCGGCCGGCGGTACGCAGATCAGTTTGAACGGCAAGGTGTACGGCACCGTTGCGGGCGCTACGTTCAAGCGCGCGCTGTTGAAGATATGGCTGGGCAACAAGCCGGCGCAGGACGATTTGAAGAAGGCGATGCTCGGTGGCTGATGCGCTGTCGCCGGATACGGCAACCGAACATTTCGACGTCGACCACGACTTCGTCGCGCACCTGAACGGCGAATGTCTGGATTGGAACGGCATGGATGGAGCCGCCTTGCAGCAGGCACTGCAGGCGCAGGGTGAGGGCTGGTTCGGGCTGGTCCAGGAGCGCTGCCCGCATCTGTTCGCTGCAGTCCCGGTGTTCATCAGCGATCTGCAGTTGCGCCAGATGGAGCAAGTCATCGCGGCGGCAGAACTGGCGCTGGGTAGGTCGGAAGATGCTGCGCCGCTCGGCGTGTTCTATGGTTACGACTTCCACCTCAACGCGCAGGGCGCGCACCTGATCGAGATCAACACCAACGCGGGCGGTGCATTCCTCAATGCGCTGCTGATCGGCAGCCAGCGTGATGCCACCCTGTATGGCGAGGCGGTGGGAGAGGCCGATCCGGAGCAGGCGTTCATCGACATGTTCCGCAATGAATGGCGTCTGGCGCAAGGCGATGCGCCGTTGCAGTCGGTCGCCATCGTGGATGAGCAACCGGCGTCGCAGTATCTCTATCCGGAATTCCTGTTTGCGCAGAAGATGTTCCAACGCGCAGGCATCGCTGCTTTCATCGCCGATCCGGCGCAGCTGGAGGCGCGCGACGATGGTCTGTATCTGGAAGGCCGCCGCATCGATCTGGTCTACAACCGGCTCACGGATTTCGATTTGGCGCAGCATGTGCATCTGCGGCGAGTGTGGGAACGCAGGCAGGTGGTGTTGACCCCGGGGCCCGCGCATCACGCGAAATATGCGGACAAGCGCAAGCTGGCCTGGCTCACCGATGCCGCCGCACTGCGGGCCGCCGGTGTGGCGGAAGAGGCGATCGAGACCTTGCAGCAGGGCATCCCGCTCACCAGGATCGTGCGGGCGGCAGATGCGGAACGCTGGTGGCCTGAGCGCAAGGAGTGGTTCTTCAAGCCGGTGAGCGGTTATGGCAGCAAGGGCGCCTATCGCGGCGACAAGATGACCAAGCGTGTGTTCGATGAGGTAATGCAGGCCGACTACATCGCGCAGCAACTGGCGATGCCCGGCGAGCGCAAGGTGTGTTCGGGCGGCGAATCCGTGTCACTGAAATATGACGTGCGGTGCTATGTATATGCCGGACGCGTCCAGATGATCGCCGCCCGACTGTACCAGGGGCAGACCACGAACTTCCGCACACCCGGCGGGGGATTCGCTCTGGTGCGGGTGATTTCTTGAACCTCATTGAATCAATGCGTTAGACGTTTGGTATAGGCTGTTGTATAGGCCGATATATAGGCCGTTCGGCATATTGAACCGGCCGTTTCCTACGCGCAGAATGACCATCCCATCTGGTCTTTTGCAGGAGGTGCATCATGTGGAAACAGGTCGGCAACACGGTTCAACGCAATGCCCCCCCCTTGGTACGTTTCGACGGCATCCGCGCTATTCAGATGCACCTCAACCAAAGATCCAAGGTGGAAGCCTATGTCCATGGCTATTCGACTGAGAAGCCAGAGTTTCCCGAAGATTGTTGTGCAGGTTGCCCGGTCGGCGAGTGGATACACGGCGAGGGTGGCAAGCAATGCAAGGATGTGGCCCTGCTGAACGACCTGCATGAGAGCTGCTATGAGTTCCACGAGGCGGCGACACAGGCATTGCTGCTGGTCGAACTGGGCAAGCGTGAAGCGGCGATGACCATCGTGCGCGGCAGCCGTTTCTTCAAGGATGCTTCGGACCGCTACCAGTCCAATCTGGCAAAACTCCACCTGTCGTTCGAGATGGCCTAGGCACTCCCGCACGCTGCCGATGCGACCCTGAAGGAGTCTGTCATGGACATGACATCCAAGCATCCCGCCCATCCTGATAGCTGGCGATTCAACTGGGGGTTCGCGCTGGATGCGGAATCGCTCAGGATACGCCGGGAGCAGTTGCGTACCAGGATGGAGATGTTCCCGGCCATGGTGTTCAGCCAGATGGCGGTGCAGCCGCTATTCGTCTGGTTGTTCTGGGACCTGGCCTCCCACTCGGCGCTGCTGTTCTGGCTGGCCGTGTCGTTCGCGTTGCATGTGGCGGAGATCGCCAAGTGGAGTTTGCATCGCCACCGGCTCGACACGCTGGCGGAGTGCCGTGATTGGCACCTGCATTTCACTTTCTCCGCGCTGGCTTCCGGTTTGCTGTGGGGCGCAGCCTGTCTGATGTTCTTCCCGGACGACATGTTCTACCAGGGCATACTGATCTGCATCATGCTCGGTCTGGTCGCGGGCGGGGTCGCCATGAACCCGGTCCATCCGCCTGCCTCGTTCGCCTATCTGTTCGGCATCATGCTGCCGCTCATCGGCCGGGTGATGGCGGAGGGCGACACCCTGCACTGGATACTGGCCATGATGCTGCTGCTGTTCTGCATCGTCATGCTGGTGGCGGGCAGGGTGTTGAGCACGACCTTTCAGACCTCTCTGGAGCAGCGTTTCGAGAACCTGACGTTGCTGAAGCAGCTGGAGGCGCAGAAGAACGCGACCGAGTCGGCGCGCGACCAGCTGGAGAAGGCCAATGCCGAGCTGCGCGCGCATGAGAGCAAGCTGGAGCTGATGGTGCAGGATCGCACATCGCAGTTGCGCATGCAGACCGAGGAGGTCGGGCTGATCAAGGATGCCACGATACTGGCGCTGTCCTCGCTGGCGGAGACGCGTGACAACGAGACCGGCAACCACATCCGGCGCACACAGCAATACATACGGTTGCTGGCGCAGCGCCTGCAGCGGCATCCACGCTTCCGGGATTTCCTCAGCGACGAGAATGTGGAACTGCTGTTCAAACTGGCACCGCTGCATGATGTGGGCAAGGTCGGTATCCCGGACCATATCCTGCACAAGCCGGGGAAACTGACCGATGAAGAGTTCGAGATCATGAAGAAACACACCATACTGGGCGGGAATGCGATCGCGGCGGCCGAGAGTCAGGTGAACATCCAGAGCCATTTCCTGCGCGTGGCACGCCAGATCGCGGTCGGGCATCACGAGAAATGGGACGGCAGCGGTTATCCGTACGGACTGGGCGGAGACGACATCCCGATTTCCGCACGGTTGATGGCGCTGGCCGATGTCTATGATGCCTTGTCCTGCGACCGTGTGTACAAGCAGGCCATCGCGCACGAGGAGGTGGTCGACATCATCGCTTCCGGGCGCGACACGCAGTTCGATCGCGACATCGTCGATGCCTTCCTCGATATCCGGGCCGATTTCTCCCGCATCGCGCGGCGTTTCCGCGACGAAGGGCGCGGCATGGTGCTCGCAGGGTAGTGTTGACGGCGCTGCCCGCTCAGCGGGCCCGGATCACAACGGGGATGCGCTGCCGGCCGAACTGCCCCTCGAACTTGCCGAACCTGCCCGCCAAGGGGCTGCCGCAATGCGTGCATGTCCCCTGTTCGCTGACCGCATATTCCAGTATCCGGTGCCAGTCGCGCACGATCAGCGTCTGTCCGCAGTTCGCGCAATATGTGGTGCCGCCATCCAGGTCATGCACGTTGCCGGTATACACATGATGCAGACCGGCCGCATGGCCGATGTGCCTGGCTTCCGATAGTTTCGCGACCGGTGTGGCGGGGATGGCGGTCATCTTGTAATCGGGGTGGAAGGCCGTGAAATGCAGCGGCACGTCCTGACCTAGCTCCAGTGCGATCCATTCACACATCTGGCCGATCTCATGCGCACTGTCGTTGTATCCCGGGATCAGCAGGGTGGTCAGTTCCACCCATACATCGGTCTCCCTGCACAGATACTGCAAGGTCTCCAGCACCGGCTGCAGGTGGGCACCGGTCTGTTTGAAATAGAACTCGTCGGTGAAGGCTTTCAGGTCGACGTTGGCCGCGTCCATGCCGGCGTAGAACTCGGCCCGGGGTTGTGCATGGATGTAACCCGCCGTCACCGCCACCGTCTTCACGCCGACCGCATGACAGGCGTCCGCCACATCCATCGCATACTCGGCGAAGATCACAGGGTCGTTGTAGGTGAAGGCCACGCTCTTGCAATCGAGGTCTACGGCACTGGCGGCGATGGCCTGCGGGGTGGCTTGATCGGCCAAGCGGTCGAAACTGCGCGCCTTGGAGATGTCCCAGTTCTGGCAGAACTTGCAGGCGAGGTTGCAGCCGGCTGTTCCGAACGACAGGATGCTGCTGCCGGGATAGAAGTGGTTGAGCGGTTTCTTCTCGATGGGGTCGACGCAGAAGCCGGAACTGCGACCATAGGTGGTGAGCACCATCGCGTCGTTGATGCGGCCGCGCACGAAGCACGCGCCGCGCTGCCCCTCCTGCAGCTTGCAGTCGCGCGGGCACAGGTCGCACTGGATACGGCCGTCTTCCAGCCGGTGCCAGTAGCGTGCGGGGTAGCGTTCCTCGATGCCGATCGGTTCGTCCATCTCATGCTCCTTCGCTGAATTTCTGCACGTTGTAGCGCGAGAGGCGGATATCGTCGGACCAGAAGTCGGCAGGCAGTCCCGCTTTCTCTTTCAGGTGGCCGAGGAAATCCGCAGGCTCGGGCAACTGCGCCCAGACCTGAGGCAGATAGGTGGCGCGGCTGCGGCCATATTCGAGGATCACGCCGTCCCGGCCGGGATGGAGTCGGGCCAAGGCATCCGCCTCGCTCTTGAAGCTGACGGGCTCGGGCGTGCTGAGCAGGGAGACTTCTATCTGCACTTCTGCGAACTCCTCTTTGCCCAGTGGCGGGAAGCGCGGGTCGCGGAATGCGGCAGCTACGGCGTTGTGGCGCACATCGTCATACAGCGCGCGATGAGCCTCCAGGCTGCCGATGCAGCCGCGCAGCCGGCCGTGCAAGTTCAATGTCACGAAGGTCGCGCCGTCCTGCGCCAGCCAGTCACTGCGTGGCAGGTCGTGCGAATCGAAGCCCAGCTCGCGGGCGATGGCGGCGCGCGCCAGTCGCAGCAATGTCAGTCCATGTTGTTCATCATTCATGGCCGTTCTCCTCGCAAAAGGCAAAGGCCGCATAACCGACCACGCCATCGCGCGGCCCGGCGGTGTCGCCCGAGTTGCGCAGGTCGAGCAGATGCGGCGTGAGGTGATGCCGGCGAGCGGCGAGCAGCAGGCCGTTGACCGGTGTCGCGCCGCATGCCTCGTCGTGCGTGATGCCGGGGCGCAGCGCAAGGATGTCTTGGGCGGTCTTCTGGTCGACCAGTCTGGAAACCTCATAAGGCAGATAGTGGGAGAGATCCGAACTGATCACGATCAGCGTCTCTGTTCCGCCCCAGAGTCGCAGCAGGACTTCGGCGACGTCTTCCGTACGGGCATCGCCCACCGCCAGCGGCAGCAGGGTGAAGTCGTTCAGCGCGATTTGCAGGAACGGCAACTGGACCTCCAGTGCGTGCTCGAAGGCATGTGCCTGGGCGCTGACCGTGATCTGGGGCAGGTCGGCGATGGCGCGCATGGCGTCCGTGTCCAGCGCGACGGGGCCCAGCGGTGTGGAGAAGGTGTCCGCATCGGGCAGGGCCATGCCGTGTACCGGGACGCGGTGGGTAGGGCCCAGCAGGATCACCCGGCGGATGCGGGAGGCGATCGTTCGCAGGCTGGCATAGGCGCTGGCGGCGACCGGACCGGAATACATGTATCCGGCATGGGGGACGATCAGTGCCTTGGGTGTCAGGTCGCTCGCGGCAGGGGAGGCCAGCAAGGCGCGCACATCTGCGGCCAGGGTGTTGGCATCGGCCGGATAGAAGGATCCGGCGACAGCAGGCGGACGTGTGTTCGGCATGACGACTCCCTTCGGGGAATTGCATGCGCCCAGCATAGGACGCCGGGCCCCGCCGGGCAAGCAGGAATTCTCGGGCTAGGTGGCGGGGTCGTCGGTCATGCCGCACTTGGTCAGCGGATAGCCGGCCTTGCGCAGTTCTACCGCCGATCGGGCCAGTTCCTCGGCGGAGGATTTTGCTTCTGCCGATGAGCTGGCGTTATGTTCCACCAGCGCGGTGATGCGCTCCAGACTTTCGGCCACCTGTTTGCCGGCCGCGGTCTGGTCGCTCGACGCTTTGGCGATGTGGTCGACGCGCGAAGCGACGTTGACCGAGGCGCTCATGATCTCCTTCAGACCGTCGCCGTTCTTGCGTATCAGGTCTATGCTCTGGCTCACCTTGCTGACGGAGTGTTCCATGGAAGCCACGGCCGTGTCGGAGATGGCGGTGATCTCGCCGATGTTGCGCGTGATGTCGGTGGTGCTGTTGGCGGTGCGTTCGGCCAGCTTGCGAACCTCGTCGGCGACTACCGCGAAGCCGCGCCCCTGCTCGCCCGCACGCGCCGCTTCGATGGCTGCGTTCAGCGCCAGCAGGTTGGTCTGGTCGGCGATCTCCTTGATGGTGTCTGCGATCGCGCCGATGCGCTGGATGGCCTGACCCAGATCGGAGATGGTCTTGCTGGATGACTGCACGGTATTGGCCACTTCGCCGGTCGCTTCGATGCTCAGCTCCATGTTGCGGTTGTTCTCCTCCACCACGCGCTGCATGGCTTTGGCGTCCTGCAGCGAATCGTTCGCCATGTGCGAGACCTCCTCTACCGACAGGCTGAACTGCTCCATGGAGCGTGTGATCTGCTGGATGTTGTCGCGTTCGTTCACGGCATTGTCGGCCACCGTGCTCACCCGCTGGTCCATCTCGGTGATGCGCCCCTGTATCTTCTTCACCGGCGTGACGATCTCGTCCACCGTGGTGCGCAGATAGGTCTGCATGGTCTGGATCTCGCACAGTAACTGGCCCATCTCGTCCCGCGTGGAGATGTCCAGCTGGCCGTCCAGATTGCCTTCCATGATGTTGCGGAACTCGCTGCGCACGGCCGCCGCCGGCGTGCGCACGTAGCGTTTGACCGAGAAGCCGATGAAGAAATACAGGAACACGTGCAGGGCGACCTGGCCGAGCACGGTCTGCACTTCCATATGGTTGATGCGGGCATAGTCGGGGGCGAGGTCTATCGTCACGTCCGACGCGCCGAGTATGGTGCCTTCCTCGGTCTGGTGACAGCCGGTGCAGTCGGTGCCGTGGAAGTCCTTGCTGGCGGCATAGGGGGTGATGACGCGCAGCATGGGATTGCCCTGCGCATCTTTGCCGAAAGTGATGCGCGCCTGCTTGCTGGCGATCACTTCGCGCTGCACCTCGTCCTTGAGCTGCTCTTCCGGTAACCCCGGCCCGTACAGATCGACGACGGGTTGGGCGCGGACCAGTTGCACCGACTTGATGTTCACACCGGTGCTGATCTTGTGCAGCAGCAGTTTGCGGTTCTCGGTCTCGCTGATCTGTCCGGTGACCATCAGCAGGTTGGCGCCGTCGATGATCTCGTTGGCTACCTGTGCACCTTTCTCTTCCGCCAGGATCCTGGATTCTTCGCGCAGGTTGGCCGAGACGAATATCTGCGCGCCGGAAAGCACGACCACCAGCGACATCTGGATCAGGAATTGCAGCTTGCTGATCAGCGACCAGTTCTTGAATTTGTAGCGTTCATAGCGGGAGACGATCTGCTGTCCGCTGTTGCGCAGCCCGGCGTACAGCGATTCGGTGGCCGCCACGTCGTCGCGGGAAGGGGGGCGGCGCACCGAGACATATCCCGTGATGTTGCCGTTCTCGATGATGGGTGCCACAGTGGCATGCACCCAGTAGTGGTCGCCGTTCTTGCAGCGGTTCTTCACCAGTCCGCGCCACGGGTGTTCGTCTTTCAGGGTGTCCCACAGCCACTTGAAAGCCTGTGGCGGCATGTCGGGGTGGCGCACGATGTTGTGGCTCTTGCCGATCAGCTCATCCCGTGCATAGCCGGAGATGCGCACGAAGGCATCGTTCACATAGGTGATGATGCCTTTGGTGTCGGTCTTGGAAATGAGCACCGTCCCGGCCGGGAACGGCACTTCCTTCTGCGAGACGTAAGCGGTCCTGTTTTGCATGCTGTGCCTTCCCCCCTGAAGACTTGCGATGTAGAGACCCTATCGGCCGGAACCCCGTAAAGTTTAGGGCTATTCCGTCGCGGTGTCGGTGCTTCAGCCCAGCAGGTGCTTCACATGCGAACGTTCTTCCGTCAATTCCTTGTGGCTATCCATCATGTGTTTGCGTCCCAGCTCGCTGATGGGCAGGCCTTGCACGATCTCGTAGTGACCGTTGCGGCAGGTCACCGGGAAGCCGTACATCACCCCCTCGGGGATGCCGTAGCTGCCGTCGGAAGGAACGCTCATGGTGACCCAGTCGTTGTGGTGCGAACGCAGCAGCCAGTCATGCATATGGCTGATGGCGGCATTGGCCGCGCTGGCCGCGCTGGACAGGCCGCGTGCCTCGATCACCGCCGCGCCGCGCTTCTGCACGGTGGGGATGAAATCGTCCTCGATCCAGCCTTCCCAGTTGTTCTGTTTCAATACATCGATCACTTTGCGTCCGCGTATCTCCGCATGCGACAGGTCGGGATATTGCGTGCCGGAGTGGTTGCCCCACACCACCATCTTCTTGATGTCCTGTATCGGTTGGAACAGCTTGAGTGCCACCTGGGTGATGGCGCGGTTGTGGTCCAGGCGCATCATGGCGGTGAAGTTCTTAGGGTCGAGGTCGGGCGCGTTCTTCATGGCGATCAACGCGTTGGTGTTGGCCGGGTTGCCGACCACCAGCACCTTGACGTGGCGGGCGGCGACCTCGTTCAGGATGCGCCCCTGTTCGGAGAAGATGGCACCGTTGGCCTGCAGCAGGTCGCTGCGCTCCATGCCTTTGGCGCGCGGGCGCGCGCCCACCATCAGCACCACTTCGGTATCGCGGAAGGCGACACGCGGATCATCGGTGGTGATGATCTGTTGCAGCATGGGGAAGGCGCAGTCCTCCAGCTCCATGGCGACGCCGCGCAAGGCTTGCTGCGCGGGCGTGATGTCGAGCAATTGCAGGATGACGGGCTGCTCCCGGCCCAGCATGTCGCCGTTCGCGATGCGGAACAGCATGTTGTAACCGATCTGGCCTGCGGCGCCGGTGATGGTGACACGGACGGGTGCTTTCATGGCTTCCTCCTGCGGATGGGCGTGCTTGGCATTCTGCCAGTGTTCCGTGCGCAGCGGAAGGAAGCGTTCAGCGGTTCGGCTTCGGGACGGGGATGATGAGCGATTTGTGGCCGAACGCGCGCAGGCCGAGGGTGCTGCAGGCCAGGCTGGCCGGCTCCGTGGCGATCATCGTCGCGAGGACGATGCGTTGCGGGTTCTGCGCGGTGGGCTCGAAGAAGTGGATGCTCTCCACGGTCCCGAAAGTGCCCAGCACTTGCTGGATGAGACGCGTGATCTCCTCTTCGCTATCCAGTTCGGCGAGGCGGCTGAGCATGTCAGACTTTCTTTTTGGGCGCTTGCGCGTGCAGGATCTGCACGTAGCGATCCACCAGTTTGCGCGTCTGTGAAGAGACGCCGAGCTGGATACTGCGGCGATCGCTGGCGCTGCGGTTGCGAGTGAGGATGCCGGCTTCGACCAGTGCATGCACTCTGCGTTGGGTGGTAGAAGTCGAGGTGATGCCGATCAGCAGCAGGCACTTCAGAGTCAATGGCTCTCCCATATCCTCGTGATAACCGACCTCGATCACGATGTCGAAATCCTCATGGGAGCGCAGGTGCGGCATGCGTGCCTTCTCGAATTCCCTGATTGTTTTTAGTCTTTTGAAGGCGGTCATGGTCTGCATTTTCTTCGAATGTAAAGTTATGGCAAGGTCGATTGCATATCATTTTGGTGTCTATCGCGAGCGGCCTAATGTGAGCATTGGAAAATTCAATACTCGTTACCGGGTGCCGTATTGATATCTAAATCCGTCGCTTCGGGTGTAACATTGCGGCACTCGATCTTGGTAGTGGAAAAGGACATGAACAAGACACGCCCCAAACATCTAGCACTGCACAAGATCAAGTTGCCGTTGGCCGGTTATGTCTCCATCCTGCATCGCTTCTCCGGTGCGATCCTGTTCCTGGCTTTGCCCCTGTTGCTCGCCATGCTCGACCAGAGTCTGCGCTCAATCGAGACTTTCACCAACCTTGCAGAATATCTGGATCATGCATTGGTCAAGCTTGCCCTGATCGGATTGATGTGGGCTTTCCTGCATCATTTTTGCGCGGGTCTGCGCTATCTGGCGATCGACCTGCATCTGGTGCACGGACTGAGCGGCGCGCGCGCCAGTAGCCGCTGGGTGTTGGCGGTGAGTCTGGCATTGACCGTTCTCCTGGGAGTGAAGCTATGGTGAATCGTATCGTGACCGGCGCGCATTACGGTCTGCGCGACTGGCTGGTGCAGCGTGTCACTGCAGTGGTGATGGCTGTCTATGTGCTGGCGCTGGCCGCTTGGGCGCTTTGGCAACCGGCGCTCGGTTACGACGTCTGGACCGAGTTGTTCTCCGGCAACATGATGCGATCCTTCTCGCTGCTGTTCCTGCTCAGTCTTTTCTATCATGCATGGATAGGCGTGCGTGACATCGTGATGGATTATGTGAAGCCGGCCGGCGTGCGGCTGCTCATCCATGTACTGGTGATCCTCGTGCTCATCCTGTATGTGATCTGGTCGGTGCAAATTCTTTGGGGCATGTGATGGCGGTCAACAAGAGAACATTCGATGTGGTGGTGGTGGGAGCGGGCGGCGCCGGCATGCGTGCAGCGCTGACCCTGTCGCAGGCCGGGCTCAAGGTTGCTGTATTGTCCAAGGTGTTTCCCACGCGTTCGCACACCGTCGCAGCGCAGGGTGGCATCGCCGCTTCGCTGGGAAACGTCAACGAGGACAACTGGCACTGGCACATGTACGACACCGTGAAGGGGTCGGACTATCTGGGCGACCAGGACGCCATCGAATACATGTGCCGCGCCGCACCGGAAGTGGTGTACGAACTGGAGCATTTCGGCATGCCCTTCGACCGGCTCGATTCCGGCAAGATCTACCAGCGCCCCTTCGGCGGCCACATGCAGGACTACGGCAAGAACCCGGTGCCGCGCGCCTGCGCCGCCGCCGACCGCACCGGCCACGCCTTGCTGCACACGCTGTACCAGCAGAACGTCAAGGCCAACACCAATTTCTTCGTGGAGTGGATGGCGCTGGACCTGATCCGCGACCAGGACGGTGACGTGCTGGGTGTGGTGGCGATGGAGATCGAGACTTCCGAAGTGATGATCCTGCAGGCGCGCGCGACCCTGTTCGCCACCGGCGGCGCAGGTCGTATCTTCTCCGCCAGCACCAATGCCTACATCAATACCGGCGACGGCCTCGGCATGGCGGCGCGCGCGGGCATCCCGCTCGAAGACATGGAATTCTTCCAGTTCCACCCGACCGGCGTGCACGGTGCGGGCGTGCTGATCACCGAAGGCGTGCGCGGCGAGGGTGGCTACCTGGTGAACAAGGACGGCGAACGTTTCATGCCGCGTTATGCGCCGACCGCGAAAGACCTGGCCAGCCGCGACGTGGTGTCGCGCGCGATGGCCACCGAGATCAAGGAAGGTCGCGGTTGCGGCCCGCATGGCGACCATGTGTTGCTCAAGCTCGATCATCTTGGCGATGAAGTGATCCGTCACCGCCTGCCCGGCATCCGTGACATCGCACTCAAGTTCGCGCATGTCGATCCCTCCAAGGCCCCCATCCCCGTTGTGCCGACCGCGCACTACATGATGGGCGGCATCCCCACCAACTACCATGGTCAGGTGGTGGCACCACACGGCACCGGGCCGGACGTGGTGGTGCAAGGCTTCTACGCGGTGGGCGAGTGCGCCTGCGTGTCGGTGCACGGTGCCAACCGACTCGGCTGCAACTCGCTGCTCGACCTGATCGTGTTCGGTCGCGCCGCCGCGCGCCAGGTCATCGAAGACCTGAAGGCCAATCCTAACCACAAGCCGCTGCCGGCCGACGCAGCCGACCGTCCGCTGGCGCGACTGGCCAGACTGGAAGAGCAGAAGAACGGTGAGAGCGTCGCGGAAGTCGGTGATGCGATGCGCAAAGTGATGCAGACGCATTGCGGCGTGTTCCGTTTCCCGGATCTGCTCGCGGAAGGCGTGACGAAGATCCGCGAAGTCGCCGAGCGCGTGAAGACCACCGAGATCAAGGACAAGAGCAAGGTCTTCAATACGGCGCGCGTCGAGGCGCTGGAACTGGACAATCTGATCGAAGTGGCTCAGGCCACCATGACCGCTGCCGAGGCGCGCAAGGAAAGCCGCGGTGCGCATGCGCGCGAGGACTTCCCCGAGCGCGACGACAAGAACTGGCTCAAGCACTCGCTGTATTTCAGCGAAGGCAAACGTCTGGATTACAAACCGGTCCGCCTGAAGCCGCTGACGGTGGAAACCTTCCCGCTCAAGGCGCGGGTGTACTAGGAGGCGGCGATGAGATCTAGTTACGGCCGCTACGCTTCACATCGGCTTCGCCGATATGAGCCTGCACTGAAACTTCGTGCAGCCATGCCGTTCCTTCGAGGGATATAGTCATGTCTGCACTTCGTTTTAGAATCTATCGCTACAACCCGGAAGCCGACACTGCGCCCTACATGCAGGACTACGAGCTGGAGATGACGAACCACGATGCCATGCTGCTCGATGCATTGATGCTGTTGCGCCAGCAGGATGATAGCCTGGGCTTCCGCAAGTCCTGCCGTGAGGGCGTGTGCGGTTCGGACGCGATGAATATCAACGGGCGCAACGGGCTGGCTTGCATCACGCCGCTGTCCTCGCTCAGGCAGCCGATCGAGATACGTCCTTTGCCCGGCCTGCCGGTGATCCGCGACCTGATCGTGGACATGACGCAGTTCTTCAAGCAGTACCATTCGATCAAGCCGTATCTGGTGAACAACGATCCGCCGCCGGAGACCGAGCGCCTGCAGTCACCCAAGGACAGGGCGGAACTGGATGGCTTGTACGAATGCATCCTGTGTGCCTGCTGCACGACCGCCTGCCCCTCGTTCTGGTGGAACCCGGACAAGTTCGTCGGGCCGTCGGGTCTGTTGCAGGCCTACCGTTTCCTTGCCGATACGCGCGACCAGGATACGGCGGCGCGGCTGGACAATCTGGAAGACCCGTATCGCCTGTTCCGTTGTCATACCATCATGAATTGTGTGGACGTCTGTCCCAAGGAATTGAACCCGACGGAAGCTATCGGCAAGATCAAGGATATGATGGTAAAGAGGATGGTATAAGGATGCGATGCTGATGCAGCCTGTCGATCCGGTTTTTTTGGAGCGGGTGCGCTGGCGTTGCCGGCGCGGCATGCTCGAGATGGACATCCTGCTGGGGCGTTTCGTCGCACAGCGGTATGCGCAACTGGACGCGCAGCAGCGCGCAGCTTTCGATGAGTTGCTGGATCTGCCGGACACCGATCTGTGGGACATGGTGCGCGGTGAGAAAGAGCCGGAACAGGCGCGTCAGCGCGAAGTGCTGGAATGGATAAAACAGGTTTGAGGGGGAAGAGATGAATATGGAAACCAATCGTATCGCGACATTGACACTGGATGACGGGCGCACGCTCGAATTGCCGATTCTGAAAGGCACGTTGGGGCCGGATGTGATCGACATCCGCAATCTGGGCAAAGCCGGACTGTTCACCTACGACCCGGCATTCTTTTCCACATCCAGCTGTATCTCCGAGATCACCTTCATCGATGGAGATGCCGGTCTGCTGTATTACCGGGGCTATCCGATCGAGCAGCTGGCCGACAAATCGGACTTCCTGGAAGTCTGTCATCTGCTGCTCAACGGGGAGCTGCCGACCGCCGAGCAGAAGGCTGAATTCATCCGCAATATCACGCGTCACACCATGGTGCACGACCAGCTGGCGCGTTTCCTCAACGGCTTCCGCCGCGACGCGCACCCGATGGCAGTGATGGTGGGCGTGGTCGGCGCGTTGTCGGCGTTCTATCACGATTCGCTCGACATCAATAACCCGCAGCATCGCGTGGTGTCCGCGCACCGCCTGCTGGCCAAGGTGCCGACCATCGCGGCCATGGCTTACAAGTACAACGTGGGCGAACCCTTCATGTATCCGCAGAACCGCCTGAGCTATGTGGAGAACTTCATGTACATGATGTTCGCCACCCCGGCCGAGGAATATGTGCCCAATCCGGTACTGGTGAGGGCGCTGGAGCGCATCTTCATCCTGCATGCCGACCATGAGCAGAACGCATCGACCTCGACCGTGCGACTGGCCGGATCAAGCGGAGCCAGCCCGTTCGCCTGCATCGCCTCCGGCATCGCGGCGCTGTGGGGGCCGGCGCACGGCGGGGCCAATGAGGCCGCGCTGAAGATGCTGGAAGAGATCGGCGATGTGTCGCGCGTGGCGGAATATGTGCAGGGGGTGAAGGACAAGAAATACCGCCTGATGGGCTTCGGCCACCGCGTGTACAAGAACATGGATCCGCGCGCGAGCGTGATGCGCCAGACCTGCTACGAGGTGCTGAAGGAGCTCAAGCTGGAGAACAACAAACTGTTCGAACTGGCGATGGAGCTGGAGAAGACGGCGCTGAACGATCCCTACTTCATCGAGCGCAAGCTGTATCCGAACGTGGACTTCTATTCCGGCATCGTGCTGCGCGCCATCGGCATCCCGACCAATATGTTCACCGTGATCTTCGCTGTGGCCCGCACCATAGGCTGGGTGTCTCAGTGGAACGAGATGGTGGCCGACGCCGAACAGAAGATCGGACGTCCGCGCCAGTTGTACCGTGGTGCGGTGCGCCGGGATTTCGTGCCGGTGGACAAGCGCTGATCGGAAACGCGATGACCGCCCCGGAACGCAGCTATCTGCAAGCGATGCAAGACAGTTCGCCGCTGTTCGGCGGCAACAATGCGTTCCTGGAGGGATTGTACGAGGACTACCTGCGCGATCCCGGCAGTGTGCCGCCGGAATGGCGCGAGTATTTCGGCAAGTTGCAGTCGACCGGCGCGCAGGCGGATGTGGCGCACACCCCGATCCGGCAAGGGCTGGCACTCGATACGGCGGCGGCCGCACATCCATCCGTCGCGCAGACAGAGGAGATGCGAAAGCAGGCTTCGGTACTGCAGCTGATCAATGCGCATCGCTTCCTCGGCGTGCGCGCTGCCGACCTTGATCCGCTCGCGCGGCATGTGAAGCCGGAGGTCGCAGAACTCAATCCGTCCTACTACGACCTCTCCGAGTCGGACATGAACACCCTGTTCAACACCGGTTCGCTGGTGGGCGGCGCGCGCATGACGCTGCGCGACATCCTGCAGCGGCTGCGCCGCATCTACTGCGGCAGCGTCGGTGCGGAATACATGTATATCAACAATGTGGCGCAGAAACGCTGGATCCAGTCGCGCCTGGAGGGCGAGCAGGGGCAGCCCGACTATCCGGCCGAGACGCGCCGCGCCATCCTTGCACAGCTCACGGCCGCCGAAGGGCTGGAGCGTTACCTGCATACCAAATATGTCGGGCAGAAGCGCTTTTCGCTGGAGGGCGGCGAGACGCTGATCCCGCTGCTGCATCACCTGCTGCAGCGCGCGGGCAAGCAGGGCGTGAAGGAATCCGTCATCGGCATGGCGCACCGTGGCCGTCTGAACGTGCTGGTGAACACTCTGGGCAAGCAGCCCAAGAACCTGTTCGCGGAATTCGAAGGTATCCATCACGAACACCTGACCTCCGGCGATGTGAAATACCACCAGGGATTTTCGTCCGACATCGACACGCCGGGCGGGCCCATGCACGTCACGCTGGCTTTCAATCCTTCCCATCTGGAGATCGTGAATCCGGTGGTGGAGGGTTCGGTACGTGCCCGCCAGCATCGACGCAAGGACACAAAGGGCAAGGAAGTGCTGCCGATATTGCTGCACGGCGATGCCGCATTCGCAGGGCAGGGGGTGAACCAGGAGACGTTCAACCTGTCGCAGACGCGCGGCTACAAGACCGGCGGCACGGTGCACATCGTCATCAACAACCAGATCGGTTTCACCACCTCGATGGCGCAGGATGCGCGCTCGTCGCAGTATTGCACCGACGTGGCGAAGATGGTCGAGGCGCCGGTGTTCCACGTCAACGGCAATGATCCCGAGGCCGTGCTGATGGTGACCGAGCTGGCTTTCGACTTCCGCCAGCAGTTCAGCAAGGACGTTGTGGTCGATATGGTGTGCTTCCGCAAACTGGGGCACAACGAACAGGACGAGCCGCTGGTCACCCAGCCTTTCATGTATGGCTACATCAACAAGCATCCCGGCATGCGCGCCCTGTATGGGAAGAAGCTGGTGGAGTCGGGCGTGATCGGCGCGGGGGAACCTGATGCCATGGTCGCCGATTACCGCAGTGCGCTGGATGAGGGGCGCAACCCGATCGCCAAGGTCATTCCCGACTACCATTTCGAGTATGGTGTGAGCTGGGCCAAATACCGGGGCGATGTGCCCTGGAACATCCCGCTCGATACCGGAGTCTCGCGCGAGCGTCTGCAGCAGCTGGCCGAACGGTTGACGGCGATACCCGAAGGTTTCAAATTGCATTCGCGCGTCGAGAAGATCGTCGGCGACCGCTCGGCGATGGGCAAGGGCGAGATGGCGCTGGATTGGGGCATGGCCGAGAACCTGGCTTATGCCACGTTGCTTACTGAAGGTTATGCGGTGCGTTTGTCCGGCGAGGATTGCGAACGCGGCACCTTCTTCCACCGTCACGCGGTGTGGCATGACCAGAATCGCACGCAATGGGACAAGGGTTATCACGTACCGCTGCAGAACCTGACGCCCGACCAGTCCGACTTCGTGGTCATCAATTCCATCCTGTCGGAGGAGGCGGTGCTCGGCTACGAGTACGGCTATGCCACAGCCGAACCGGAGACGCTGACCATCTGGGAGGCGCAGTTCGGGGATTTCGCCAACGGGGCTCAGGTCGTCATCGACCAGTTCATCACCTCCGGCGAAGCCAAGTGGGGCAGGCTGTGCGGTCTGGTGATGCTGTTGCCGCACGGCTATGAGGGACAGGGGCCGGAACACTCCTCGGGGCGCATCGAGCGTTATCTGCAACTGTGCGCGGACTACAACATCCAGGTGTGCATCCCCTCCAACTCGGCGCAGACATTCCATCTGCTGCGCCGCCAGATGCTGCGCCCCACGCGCAAACCGCTGGTGGTGTTCACGCCCAAGAGCCTGCTGCGCAGCAAGGACGCCGCGTCGCCGCTGGAAGACCTGACGCATGGCGGCTTCTTGCCGGTGATCCCGGAGGTGGAGTCGCTGGATGCGGGCAAGGTGCGTCGCATCATCGCCTGTAGCGGCAAGGTGTATTACGATCTGGTCAAAGGGCGCGGCGAGCGCGGTATCAGCGATATGGCGATCATCCGCATCGAGCAGCTCTATCCTTTCCCGCACGACGAGTTCGCTGCACAGGTCGCGGCCTATCCGAATGCCACGGAAGTCGTGTGGTGTCAGGAAGAGCCTGGCAATCAGGGAGCCTGGCACCGCATCCAGCATTACCTGCTGCGCCACATGCGCAAGGGCATGCGCCTCGACTACGCCTTGAGGCCATCGTCCGCGTCACCTGCAGCGGGTTATCTCGCCATCCACAACGAACAACAGAAAGCCGTGGTCGAGGCCGCCTTCCGCCCCGATCTGGACGTCAAGAACCGACCAGGAGCACACCGCCATGAGCATCATTGAAGTCAAAGTTCCGCAACTTTCTGAATCCGTTTCCGAAGCGACATTGCTGACCTGGAACAAGAAGGTCGGCGAGCCGGTCAGCGAAGGCGAGAACCTCATCGACATCGAGACCGACAAGGTGGTGCTGGAGCTTCCGGCGATCAAGAGCGGTGTGCTGAGTCGCATCCTCAAGGAGAGCGGTTCGCAGGTGGTGAGCGGCGAGGTCATCGCGCAGATCGATTCCGCTGCCACAGCCGCCGCACCCGCACCTGTTGTGGCTGCGTCACCAGCCGAGCCAGCCCCCAAGGAGGCGCCCGCCGCGGCATCGCCTTCCGCGCGCAAACTGGCACACGCACACGATGTCGATGCGGCCAGCCTGAAAGGCAGCGGCAAGCATGGTCTGGTCACCAAGGAAGATGTATTGAGCGCGGTTCAATCCAAATCTGCTGCGGCTCCGGCTTCGGATAGCACAGTAAAGGGTGAAGGGCGCACCGAACAACGCGTGCCGATGACGCGCATCCGTCAGCGCATCGCCGAGCGTCTGCTGCAATCGCAGGCCAACGCCGCCATCCTCACCACCTTCAATGAAGTGAACATGCAGCCGGTGATGGAGCTGCGCAGTCGCTACAAGGATGCTTTCGAGAAGAAGCATGGGGTGAAACTCGGCTTCTCCTCGTTCTTCGTTAAAGCGGCAGTGCATGCGCTGAAGAAGTTCCCGGTCGTCAACGCGTCGGTGGATGGCACGGATGTGCTGTACCACAACTACTTCGACATCGGTGTTGCCATCGGTAGCGAGCGCGGACTGGTGGTGCCCATCATCCGTGACGCGGACAAGTTGTCCTTCGCCGATATCGAGCGCCGTATCGCCGATTTCGCCGCGCGCGCCAAGGACGGCAAGATCGGCATGGACGAACTGGCTGGCGGGACATTCTCCATCACCAACGGCGGGGTGTTCGGCTCCATGCTTTCCACCCCCATCATCAACCCGCCACAGAGCGCCATCCTCGGCATCCACGCCACCAAGGACAGGCCCGTGGCGGAGAACGGCCAGGTCGTCATCCGTCCCATGAACTATCTCGCCGTCTCCTACGACCACCGCATCATCGACGGCCGCGAAGCGGTGCAGTTCCTGGTCGCGATCAAGGAATATCTGGAGATGCCGGGGCTGGTGCTGCTGGATCTGTGATGACTACTTTCCGCGCATTCCGCATCTTCGAAGAGGACGGCAAGTCCCAAGGCAGGCTGGTCGATCTGCGCCTGGATGATCTCGACGCGGGCGAGCTGGTCATCCGTGTCTACCACTCCGGTGTGAACTACAAGGATGCCCTGGCGGCGACCGGCGCAGGCAAAGTGATCCGCCGTTTCCCATGCGTGGGCGGTATCGATATGTCCGGCGTGGTTGAGCATTCATCGGACAGTCGTTTCAAGGCGGGCGATGCCGTGCTGGTCACCGGCTACGATCTGGGTGTGGCGCATGACGGCGGCTTTGCCGAATATGCGCGTGTGCCTGCGGATTGGGCGGTGCCGTTGCCGGTCGGCTTGACCCTGTTCGAGGCGATGGCGCTGGGCACGGCCGGTTTCACGGCGGCGCTGGCGATCCACCGGCTGGAGCAGAACGAATTGACGCCGGACAAGGGCAAGGTCATCGTCACCGGCGCGACCGGCGGTGTCGGCAGTCTGGCAGTGCAGATGCTGGCGCAACTGGGTTATCACGTGGTGGCGCTGACCGGCAAGGAAAGCGAGCAGGATTTCCTGTTGGAGCTGGGGGCGAGCGAAGTGTTATTGCGTGGCAGCATCGACATGCACAGCACGCGTCCGCTGGAAAAAGGACTGTGGGCGGCAGCGCTGGATGCGGTGGGCGGTGATACGCTGGCCTGGCTGACGCGCACCATGCAACTGGAAGGTGTCATCGCCAGTTTCGGCAATGCCGGCGGCGCGGCGCTGAACACCACGGTGTTCCCGTTCATCCTGCGCGGGGTGAAGCTGCTGGGCGTGGATTCGGCCGCCACCGTGATGCCGTTGCGCAAACGATTGTGGGGCCGGCTGGCTTCCGACTTGCGGCCCAATGGCCTGGATAAGATCGCCCATACCATTCCACTGAGCGGGTTGTCGCAAGCCTGCGAGCAATTGATCGCAGGCCAGGCACGCGGGCGGGCGGTGGTCGATTGCGCTGCCAAGTGAGGGTCGCTCGGTTATAATCCGCGCCCCTCGAAGCCATCAGGCTTCGAATGCGAAAGTGGCGGAATTGGTAGACGCACTGGATTTAGGTTCCAGCGCCGCAAGGCGTGAGAGTTCGAGTCTCTCCTTTCGCACCAAGTACTTACGTTACTTCTGTGTACCGGCAAATCCTTAAGTTTACCTATGAATTTTGGCAAAATTTGCCGGAATTTGCCGGAACATTTCTTTGTGGGTTTCGCAAAGAAAGTCTGGCTTCTTGCTTTGGATCCGACTCACTTCTGTCAATCGTGCTATGCCGACGATGGTTTGGATGCTCCTAAACTGAATAGGCATTCAATTTAGGAGCATGCAAGTGGATGTCCCTCTCCCATAAGGCACGCCCAACAATTCCAATCATGGTTGCTTGATCGATAGGTCATCTAGGGGCTCTTTATCGGCCATAAGAGACATCGGCGATATGCAGAAATGTCTACCAATTCGGACAGCATGAATGTCAGCTTCACATCCAGCTAGAGCCGTTCATAGACACTGTCTCCTCAACGATTTCCGCTGTTAGTACCATGATGATGATTTATTTACTGAACATGTTGAGTTATTCCATGACGGGCAGAATAGGCATACCATGCGCTGACAAACCCGTTTGTTTTCCAAGCAACGGGCTTTCTGTTGGAGGGGCATGATGAAATCAATTTTGTTACCGATTCTGCTGACACTGGCATTGTGGATGAATCCAGTTGCTGCAGAAGATATCAAGACAGTTCGGCCGGAAGATGTCGGCCTATCATCCCAGCGGCTTGAAAAAATAGGCGACTTCATTCAAAGCCACATCGAAGAAAAGAAGATGGCGGGCGCGGTGGTGCTGATCGCACGCAGGGGGAAGATTGCTTACTTCGAATCGTTCGGCGAGGCCGACACCGGCAACCCGATGCAAAAAGACGCCATGTTCCGCATCTGCTCGATGACCAAGCCGGTCGTCACTCTGGCGATCCTGCAGTTGTACGAGGAAGGCAAGCTGCTGTTGTCCGACCCGGTCGCCAAATACATCCCTGAATTCTCGCACCCCAAGGTGATCGAGATGCTGCCGGAAGGTTCCAATCCGGCCTTCAGGCTGGTTCCTGCCAAGCGTGACCTGACCATCAAGGACCTGCTTACGCACACCGCAGGCATGCCCTATCCGTTCGCCACCGAGTGGTATCCCAAAGACCGCGTGCTGCACCAGATGCATGTGCTGTACGAGGAAGCAGGCATCAGCAGCGGCATGTACGAGACCGAAGGCACGATAGGTGACATGGTCAAGCGGCTGGCGCGCTTGCCGCTGGCCAGCCAGCCGGGTGAGGCGTTCATCTACGGCATGGCGGCGGATGTCTCCGGTTATCTGGTCGAAGTGGTCTCGGGCCAGAAGCTGGACGACTACGTCACCGAACATATATTCAAACCGCTGAAGATGAACGACAGTTATTTCTTCGTGCCGGAGAGCAAGCAGGACAGGCTCTCGGCGGTGTGGAAGAGCGACTGGCACGGCAAACTGGAGAAGGTGACGCCGGGTCCGCATCGTGAGGGGGTCTACGTGTATTCTCCGACTTTCCAGACCCAGGGGCCGAAGACCTTCCTGTCGGGCGGGGTCGGCATGGTCAGCACGCCCTACGACTACTTCCGTTTCGCCCAGATGTTGCTGAACAAGGGCGAACTGGACGGCGTGCGACTGGTCAGCCGCAAGACGGTCGAACTGATGACCACCAATCAGATCGGCAGACATTTCGAGACCACCCTGCATGACGAGGGCTGGAAGTTCGGGCTGGGGCTGGGTATCCAGATGGATCGCGAGCACAACGTGGACGCCGGCGATGTCGGCACATTCGAGTGGGCGGGACTTTACTCCACGCGCTTCAGCGTCGATCCGAAGGAAGAGAAGATCACCATCTTTATGTCGCAGACCCATCCGTTCAACCATCACTTCGAGCTGTGGGACAAGTTGCTGGTATTGTCCAGTTCCAGCATCGCAGACTGATCAAGCGAGGTTCACCATGAAACAACTACATGATTCTGTTTTCTCCTTACGAGTGCGGGGGCACGCGATCCGTATGCTGACCCTGTGCTGCCTGGTCTGTTCGTGGAGTGCGCAGGCCACGGCACCGCGTATCGCACCGCAGATGTTCGGTGAGGAAAAGAAAGCCGATATCGTCGGTTTTCAATTTTCGCCGAAGGAGGCGGCAGCCAAATCGGAGAACGCATTGCTGCTGGACATCGTGACGGTGGCCTTCAAGGCGGCAGGCCAAGCGCCGGTGCTCGATGTGCTGCCCGCGAAACAATTGGCCACCTATGCACTCCAGAACGATGAGGCGGCGGCATTGATGGGCAGCCTGGCAGACTTGCCGGCCAAGGAAAGAGGCAAGTACCGCGCGGTGACTTTCTATCTGGGTTCGAAAACAACCGGCAACAAAGCGGTTGCGCTCATTTTCAGCAAGACCGCGCGCGGGAATGCGTTGCACCGGGCTTTCAGCGCCGGTCTGCGCGACATCATTCGAAGCGGGAAGTATCTGGAGATTCTAGAGACGTATCACGGCAAGGGGCAGGTGCCCGCTGATTATGCCGCGCGTTTGAAACGTCAGAATCCGGGGTGGAAATGACCCGGACCGCCTCGATGAGGCGGTCCGGCGTGGCCTTCTGCACGAGCGCGGCCCGGCTGCTGTTAGGCTTGTCGCTGCTGATGTCGTGCCATGCACGAGCCGAGAATCAGGCCATCGTTTTCCAATCAACCGAAACGCCGCCATTCTGGTCGGCCTCGCTGCCCGAAAACGGTCTGGGAGGCGCCCTGTTGCGGGTGGTGTCAGCGGCAGCAGGGGTGAACTATTCCATCGAATACTTGCCCGTGAAGCGCTTCCGGCTGAGTGGCGCGACCTTCATCGTCGGCGACCCGGACATCCTGATCAACCAGAAACAGCGCGCCATCTTTCCAATCGGCATATTCCATTCCGCCTTCTTTTACTACAAACCCCATCACGAGGTGATCGCATTTCGCCGCCTGAGCGATTTGCAGGGCCATACGCTGGGTGTCCTGCGCGGGACGCTTGAGGACAAGGAATATTTCTCCAGCAACGGTGTCAGGGTGGAAGAGAGCGACTCGGTTGAATCGCTGATCAGGAAGCTGAAGCGAGGCCGTATCGATTTCTGCATCTTGGTAGATGCAGCGGGACAGCACACGATCCGCAAGCTATTTCCAAATGAGCAGGACGCGTTCATCCAAGTGCCCATTCCGGGCTCGGTGCGCCCCATCACCATCATGATTGATGTGGGTGCCCCTGAGGGGATATCCGTTGCGCAGCGCTATCGTCGCGTGCTGGACAAGACACTGCGCAGCCGGGAATACCTGGACGTTCTGGAAGGATTCTACGGCCAGAACAACATACCCGCTGACCGACTCGAACACCTGAAAAGGTTCGAGCGGCAATATTCGAGCAGTTGGGATAACTAGACAGGCAGACAGGACAAAGCAAAATGGATCTATCCCGCGGCAAGCCGAAATCGCTTTATCGTGAACTCACCATTGCCATGGTCGTGCTGGTTTCGCTGGTTTCGATCGCGGTCAATCTGTTCAACTACCTGTATTTCACCCGTGAAGCAGAAGCAGCCTATGAAAGCCGCGCCACGGAATATGTCAGCTATCTGCGCGAAGCGCTCGAGTGGCCGCTGTGGAACGTGGACGACGAGCTGATAGAGAATATCGGCAGTGCATTCGCATCGAATGCGGAGATCGCCTCAATGACGATCCGCGACGATCAGCAGCGCGTCGTCTATCAACACGCGAAACCGAACGGGAATCAGATCAGGCACCAGTTCGCCATCGAACACAACGGGCAGAACATCGGCAGCGTCGAGTTCGGGTTGACATTGAGCGGATACGAAGCGCGCGACCGCCAGTTGTTGCTGGCAAGCATCGGCACCATGTTGCTGCTGATCGTGGCGCTGTTTGGCGCGACCAGATGGATATTGTCGAGACTGTTGAAAAAGCCGGTGGACCTGTTCATCGGTGCAACCGGCGATATGGTCGAGGGGCGCTACCGGAAAGATGATCTGCCGCAAACCTATGTGGAGTTCGCCCCGGTTCTCGCCGGCTTCAAGACCATGTCCGATGCCGTGGCAAGTCGAGAGCGCAGCTTGCGCCAGAGCAATGAAAGTCTGGCTGCAGAAATCGCACAGCGACAGCATACCGAAGTGCTGCTGCGGGCGAGTGAGGAGCGCCTGCATCTGGCCACCACTGCGGGCAACATCGGCATCTGGGATTGGGATGTGGTCAAGAACGAGCTGGTCTGGGAAGAGAGCATGTACGCCTTGTATAGCATCCGCAAAGAGGATTTCGGCGGTGCCTATGATGCGTGGCTCCATACGCTGCACCCTGATGACCAGCAGTCTACCGACGGGGAGATTCAGGCGGCATTGCGCGGGGAGCGGGAATATGCCCCCGAATTTCGCATCATTCGTCCGGATGGCAGTGTGCGGATCATCAAAGCCGCCTCAAAAACCTACTACGACAGCCAGCACAAGCCTCTCCGCATGGTCGGGGTCAATATTGACATCACCGAGCAAAAGCGGGCACAAGACGCGCTGCGGCAGAGCGAGGCAGACCTGAAGGATGCGCAGCGCATCGCGCATCTGGGCAGCTGGCACATGACCCTGGCGACCGGCGAGGTCTACTGGTCGGAGGAGCTGTACAAGATGTACGGTTTCGATCCGGCGCTGCCGCCGCCGCTCTATACCGAATCTATGAAGCTGTTTACGCCGGAGAGCTGGGAAAGATTGAGTTCTGCCATCGCCCGTGCGGCAGAAGCTGGCATCGCCTATGAGATGGAACTGGAAATGGTGCCCAAGGAGGGCGGCACCAGGTGGATGCTGGCACGCGGGGAGCCGGTGCGGGATGCAAGCGGGACGGTGGCCCAGGTGCGCGGTATCGTGATGGACATCACCGCACGCAAGCAGGATGAGGAGGCGCTGCGGCGTCTGAACCGCGAACTACGGGCCATCAGCAACTGCAACCAGGTCCTGGTGCGGGCCGGGAGCGAGCAGGAGTTGCTCGACGAGATCTGCCGCATCGTCTGCGAGGATGCCGGCTACCTGATGGCTTGGGCAGGTTATCCGGAAACGGATGAAGCTCAGACCATCCGCCTTGTGGCGCGGGCGGGGGCAGAGAGCGGCTATCTTGAGCAGGCCAGGCTGACCTGGGCAGACACGGAGCGCGGTCATGGCCCCAGCGGAAACGCCATCCGTAGCGGTCGGAGCGTCAGCATCCAG
Source organism: Sideroxyarcus sp. TK5 (assembly GCF_054601595.1). Taxonomy (NCBI): domain Bacteria; kingdom Pseudomonadati; phylum Pseudomonadota; class Betaproteobacteria; order Nitrosomonadales; family Gallionellaceae; genus Sideroxyarcus; species Sideroxyarcus sp. TK5. Next base: position 341,606 of record NZ_BAAHSJ010000002.1, read on the forward strand.
GACTTCAGTACGGATCCCAACGCCGCGCCCTGGGGCGAAGCCGCCCTGCGGCGCGGTTATCGTTCCAGCATCGCGCTGCCGCTCAAGGACAAGAATAACCAAGTGTTCGGCATCTTCAATATCTACGCGGCGATTCCCAACGCGTTCACCCCGGAAGAGACGAGGCTGCTGGAAGAGCTGGCGGGCGACATGGCTTTCGGTCTCATGGTGCTGCGCGCACGCATCGAACGCAAGCGTGTGGAAGCGCAGCCGCATTTCGTGGCGGATCATGTGCCGGTACTCATCGCCCAGTGCGATCGCGAACTGCGTTACAAGTTCGTGAACCGACCGTACGCGGAAATGTTCGCCCGGGAGCCGGGAGATATCGTTGGAGGCTGTGCGCGGGAATTGCTGGGTGATGAGGTTTTCGCCCAGGCGCGCCCGCATATGGAGGATGCGCTGGCCGGGCAGGCCAACGAATATGACATCACCCTCACGTCGGCAGGCGAAGCGCGTACCGTGCATGCCAGCTATGTGCCGGAATACGACACCGACGGCCGGGTGACCGGGTTCATCGCAGCGCTGACCGACATCACCAAGCGCAAGCAGGCAGAAGAAGCGCTGCTGCAGTACAAGGACCATCTGGAGGAAGAGGTGCAGCAACGCACGGCCGACCTGGTGCTGGCACGCAATGCGGCCGAAACTGCGAACCGCGCCAAGAGCGTGTTCCTGGCCAATATGAGCCATGAGCTGCGTACGCCGCTGAACGCCATCCTCGGTTTCTCCAGCATGCTGCGCAAAGACCCGCAGCTGCAACCCGGACATTCCGAAAGCCTGAACATCATCAACCGCAGCGGCGAGCACCTGCTGACGCTGATCAACGACGTGCTGGAGATGTCGAAGATCGAGGCCGGCCGCATGCAGGTGGAAAAAGCGCCGCTCGACCTGGGCGCGCTGGTGCGCGACGTGGCCGACATGATGCAGCTGCGTGCGCAGGACAAGGGGTTGCGCCTGCTGCTGGAGCAGTCGTCAAAAGTGCCGCGCTACATCAATGGCGATGAAGCGCGCCTGCGTCAGGTGCTGATCAATCTGGTCGGCAATGCGGTCAAGTTCACGCAGCAAGGTGGCGTCACCGTGCGTTTCGGGGTGAAGCCGAATGCGGAGCAGAGCCATCTGCTGATCGAGATCGAAGATTCCGGCGTCGGCATCAGTCCGGAAGACCAAGCGAAGATATTCGAGCCGTTCGTGCAGCTGGCCGAAGATGCGTCTCAAAAAGGGACAGGGCTGGGCTTGCCGCTGGCCCGCCAGTACGCGCAATTGATGGGGGGCAAGATCTCGGTTGAGAGCACGCCGGGGCAGGGAAGCGTGTTCCGGGTCGAGCTGCCGCTCGAGCCAGTAGAGGCGAGCGAGGTGAGGCGGCCGGACAGCATTGTGACCCGAGAGGTGACGGGGTTGGCCCCCGGGCAGCCCGAATATCGCGTCCTGATCGTGGAAGACCAGCGGGACAACAAGTTGTTGCTGGCCAAGCTGATGCAGGACATCGGCATCCAGGCCAAGGTGGCCGAGAACGGGGAGCAGGGGGTGGCGCTGTATCAGAGCTGGCATCCGCACCTGGTCTGGATGGATAGGCGCATGCCGGTGATGGACGGTCTGGAGGCGACCCGGCGCATCCGCAAACTGCCCGGAGGAAAAGAAGTGAAGATCGTCGCGGTAACTGCTTCGGCCTTCACCGAACAGCGCGCCGAGATGATCGGTGCGGGGATGGATGATTTCATCCGCAAGCCGTATCGCTTCAACGAGATCTACGAATGTCTGGTCAGACAGCTGGGCGTAGAATACACCTATGCAAATGAGACGCCGGCCGAGACGGAAAGCAGCGGCACGCTGACGCCGGAGATGCTGCAGGTGCTGCCGCCGGCCTTGCGCGAGGAGCTGCGTGAGGCCCTGCAGAGCTTGGAAGGGGCGCGTATCGACGCTGCGGTGCAGCAAGTCGCCGCACTCGACCCGGCACTGCACAAGACGCTGACCCGGCTGACGGGAAGTTATGACTATCTGCCCATCCTGCAAGCGTTGCAGGACAACTGACTGGTGAACGATATGACCGACATGGCCGATAAAGGCAAGATACTGGTGGTAGACGACACACCGGCCTCGTTGAAGTTGCTGGCAGATCTGCTCAAGGCGGAAGGTTATGAGGTGCGCGCTGCGATCAGCGGTGAATTGGCGTTGCATGCCGCCAGCAGCAGCCCGCCTGAGCTGGTGATGCTCGATATCCGCATGCCGGGGATGGACGGCTATGAAGTCTGCCGACGCCTCAAGGCGCAACCCGAAACGCGCGAGGTGCCGGTGATCTTCGTCAGTGCCGCCTCGGAGACGGAAGAGAAACTTAAAGGCTTCGAGATCGGCGCGGTGGATTACGTGACCAAGCCTTACCAGCGGGATGAGTTGCTGGCCAGGGTGCGCACCCATCTGGAGTTGAACAGATTGCGCCACCACTTGGAGGATATTGTGAAGGCGCGCACGGCCGAGCTGCAGGCCAGCCAGAAACAGCTCAAAGCCAGCCTGCTCGAATCAATCTCGGCGCTGGCTGCGACGGTCGAGCTGCGCGATCCCTATACTGCGGGCCACCAGCGCCGTGTGGCGCAACTCGCGGTCGCCATCGCGACAGAGATGCAGCTCCCGGAGGCGCAGGTCGAGGGCATCTATCTGGCCGGTGTCGTGCATGATGTCGGCAAGATACAGATACCGGCAGAGATTCTCAGCAAGCCCGGCAAGCTGTCTGACTTGGAATTCGCCCTGATCAAGCAGCACCCTCAGGCTGGCCACGAATTGCTCAAGACCATCGACTTCCCATGGCAGATCGCCACCATCGTGCAGCAACACCATGAGCGTCAGGATGGTTCCGGTTATCCGGACGCGCTACAGGGCGAGCAGGTCCTGCTGGAGTCCAGAATCATCGGGGTGGCCGACGTGGTGGAGGCGATGTTTTCCCATCGTCCCTATCGTCCCGGGCTGGGCATCGAGGCGGCGCTGGAAGAGATCGCGCGCGGACGCGGTACGCGCTACGACGCACAAGTGGTGGATGCCTGTGTGGCGTTGTTCAGGGAGAAGGACTATGTCATCCCTAATTGAAAAATCTCCGTGGCGATTGGAATGGCAGGACGGTCTGAGCGTCGGCATCCCGGAGATTGATGCCGATCATCAGCGCTTCGCCCGTCTTGTCAACGAACTGAACGAGGCCATCATCGCGCGCATGGGACTTGCCGAGATCAAGAAACGCTTGCGGGCCATCCAGCAGGATGCCATCGCGCATTTTGCACATGAAGAACAGATATTTAAGCAATGGGGCTACCCGGAGGCGGAAGAGCATGCGCGCAAGCACGCCGAAATCCTGCAATGTTTGCAGGGCATCATGGGCAGGTTCGAATCTGGCGGGTTGGAGTATGAGTGGGTCGAGGCGGGGCTCGAGGTCAAGAATGCGCTGATCGACCATCTCCTAGCAGAGGACATGAAGTACCGCGACTACTGGCACCAGAACAGTTGTGGAAAAAGACCGCTTCAGCGCCTAAAATGAATCGACTTACACATCCGCTTGACCAGCATCCGCTGATTTTGAATTTCTTTTGATGATGTTTTGGGTAATTGGGATGCGGAATAGTTTGAGCAGAAGATATGCTGACGAGCTTTGGAAATCTGCCGTGCCATTTTCCGGACTTCGGCCTTATGTGGTGCGCTACATAAGGCCGATTATGTAGACTGCTTGATTGTGTGGACTTGATGCTCTGCGCCCACCCTAAGTCCTTTGCTACTGCGGAGGTCGTTAATGCAAAGTTCTACATAATCCGCAATCCACCAAGGGTGGGGAGTTGTTGACGAGGTGTCACTCGCATAATCGACATTGCGGCACTATCAGTGCCTGTGCGGTCTCACAGGAAATCTATGACTGATTTTCTTTTACAGGCAATTGCCTAGCTCCAGAAATTATGTCGACTTCGCACAATCAATTTCTTCGGAGAAGTCGCTTGGCAAATTACTCGCAAGCCAAACTTAACGCAGTAGCAAGGAAATTAAATGAACGTCCAAGAAAGCCATAATCCGTCATCACCATAGGAATTGGACTGCTACATAGTAGCCTGTCGTCAGGGACTGCACGGGTTAGGAATCGCCACTCGATCACCTTCAGATCAGTGTCTATGAATGACTGGAGTTGGATGTGAGGCGGACATCGCTTCTGCCAGATCAGACAGACATTTCAGCAAATCCCCACAGTCCGCTTTGGCCGAGGTGCAGAAATAGAAGGCATGGCTGGCAAACTCTTAAATGATTTAATCGAAATTCCGTTCCTGAATTTATCACGCGCTTTTACTTATATTTACTTCCATTTACCGCTTTGTTTTTTCCAAAAATATCTTGGCAATCCGATGAAAAAATACTTGTGTTTTTAAGCGGTGGTGAATTACAGTTGCTGCATGAATCTGGTGCAAAAAGCCTTGGATATGAAATTCTTCGATGCGCAGCCAAGCGAATCCTGGCAGCACATTGAAGCTTTGCTTTTGCGGAGTTTCAAACCTCTGATGGTGCTGTTGGTAGTAAATGCCTTACTCGTGATTACTTTCCGAATCGACGCAACTTTGCAGCTATTGTTCGACTGGCTTCAACTCTTGGCTCTATGCCATGGGATTTTTTCGATAGGTGCAGCCTGCTTTAAGGTATTCATGAGCGCCATGATATCGGCTGCGCTGAGATGGATCGGTTCTGGCCGAGTCGGGTATCTATGTATCTCGACAATCCATGTCATGATGAATTCCTTGAATGCATTGCTTCAGCGCATGGAGGTTCAATCTATCCGGGCCGTTGTTCGAGTCAGAATCGCGCTAGGCATCGTTCACCCCTCCTTGTTTGCCCGTCTAATCCCCACTCCTATTTTTCGTCGCGCTTAAAGCGTGACGATTATCAGCCCCGTCCGCTTGCGCTGTACTTCCTTCGGGTTGTTTCTTTACCTATGGAGTAAGCAAAATGGATACCACGTTATATTTGACCATCCCTGAAGCTGCGCACTTGCTGCGCATTGCACCTCAAACGATTCGCAACCACATCTTTAAAGGAGATTTCCCGATACCTACAACGCTTCTTTGCGGCAGGCGATTGCTTCGCCGCTCAGATGTCGAGGCATTCGTGCAAGGCGATCCTTTAAATGCACAGCAGCAGAGCACTGCAATCCCATCATTCAGTAAGCGTGGTCGTCGACCCAAGCAGCCCCCAAAACAAAATGGGGGGAAATCATGAGAGAGAGCTCCTTGGTTCCAACGAATCTGCTGAGTTGGCCGCCAGTGGCACGCCGTTTGCCGGAGGAGAAGTTGATTCTTGCGGCACTCTGGTTTGCCCCCTGGATGAGTTGCGCGGGATACGGTGAACTTCCGCTTTGCCCCTTTGCCGCATCGCTGGGTATCTCGCCAGAATCTACCGAGACGGGCATAACGAATCTCGAAAAAGCAGGCTTGGTGTTTGTTGATGGTTTGACGGCGGAACTGGCCCTTGATGGCTGGTTCCGATTTCATCGCTTCAGAACGCCTACGTCGAGAACGATGCTTAAACGAGAGATCTCGAAAATCCGTTCGGAAGCCATTAAAAAAATAGTTTCTGAAAAATCATTAATTTGCCTGCCAACTACAACACCATCTGCATCTTCAGAATCAACCACCACCACAGATGCAAAGGTGAAGCAGCTTGCTGAGCCGCTGCAACAGGAATTTGACGATCGAATGGCACTATATTTTCCGTCAACAATTTCGCAGAGCGAGCGCAAATGTCTTCACTCCATTCTGGTGCGCAACAAGATCCAACAAGATCAATGGCAAGTCATTCTGGATGAGCTTTTCGGTGCTATGACTCATCGTGAAATCAACAGTCCCGTTGCGTTTACGATGGCTCTCGTTCAGCGAGCTGCTGACGGGAAATTCACTCCCGAGCGTGGTGTTGCAGTTGCTCAGCGGAGAATGGATGAGGAGGTGGATTCAAAATGACAGTGGCATTCCAGTACGTCTCCAGCACGGCTGAGCACTATCTAGCACGAAGGCTACTGCGGTCAGTGGTACCACAGAACCTCTCGGGAACATCTCGTGAAAATTGGCCTAGGAAGTGGGCAGGGCACTTGTCCTGTAGTGCAACTCCAGAGCGGCTGGCAAATCATCACTCAATACAACCAGCGAACGTCATTCTGAGTGCCGGAGGAAAATTCCGCACCACAAACCAAGCTGATTTCGCCGTGCGGTTTCCCCTATTTCCGCACAGAGGTAAAGCTGGGCGAAAGCAGCATCCCAGAATTGAGACAAAAATTCCGCATACGAGGAGAATCGAATGAGCAATCTGAACAGAAAATCACCCTGTATCGAAGAGGCGTTGGACAATCTTATCCTTCGTCTGGGCGATTTGAGAGTAATGGCAGAAGCGCTGTGCAATCAGCACTTTGAATTTGTCATGGCCGAGAACAAGCGAAGGGCATGGGTGGAGAGGAGCATTCTGTACGCGCAACCCCGTGCACGAGACAACACGCTTGCCATCAACTGGTTCGAAATCCGCTGGTATGGAGCCAATGCGGCAAAGACCCGCCGTATGGAAAAGAAGGTCATCATCAAGCCCAAAAACAAACATGGCTACAATATGAATACGTTGCTAAAGCGCGCCCAGTATTGGGAGGTGGATATGGTCACCCGTATTGAGGAGGAACTTATCCCGATACGTCGAGAAGTGTCCTTCATTGCAAAAGCCCTTGGATATCTGCACCACATTGAGGATACCCATCAGGCTGCTTGCTGGGCTGACTAAGGATAAGCTCCTGCTGTGCGTCATATGCATCATTTGTAATCACTTCTGGATAAGGAGCCACCATGAAATATCAGGATGACCATCTCTTCCTGGATAAGGATGAAGTGAAGTTGCTATCTCTGGTCACGATGAACAACGTGGAGGCTTCCTATCCAGCAGTGAAATTCATTCAGGGGCTGAATGAGATTCAAGCCGAGGCGGAAGCGCACATTCAGCAGGTCGCACTTCAGCAAACTGCAGAAAGCCGTCGTTCGCTACAGATCGACATCCTGAAGCAGTTGATCGGCACCTGTGAGAAGTTTAAAGGGCGCGCATATGCCTCAGCCCAGAATGCGGGCTGTTCGATACAGCTGCATTGAGGCTTCCAGTGCGAGGGGGCTGGAATGATTCGTATACTGGCCACTGCCACGTCAGGGGAGATTGGGGTGGACCAGTTAGGCGTAAGGCTGTGCACACCCTTATAGATATAGGCCAAACGGCATATATGTCTTGAAGCCCCCTTCGTGCTAGCATCCGGCGATAAAACAACAAGCTACAGAACAGGGAAGCCGCATGCATTGGATAGCACCAACAGAACGAGATACAGCCACCGACACCATTGAAAAACGACTTTGGGATGCAGCCGACCAGTTCCGGGCCAATTCCGGGCTGACTGCGGCACAATATTCCGCCCCGGTGCTCGGTCTGATCTTCCTGCTGTTTGCCGAATCTCGCTTTGCCAAGCGCCGCAAGGACCTCGAATCAGTCGGTGCAACTTCCCGCCGCTCAACAAGCCGGATGGATGATCCTGCCGCTTACCATGCAGAGGGCGTTATGTACCTGCCCGAAGCCGCCCGGTTCGAACATCTGCTTAACCTGCCGGAAGGCGCGAACGTAGGGCAAGCCATCAACGATGCCATGGCGGCGATCGAGCAGCACAATCCGCAACTGGCGGGCGTGTTGCCGCGCACGTTCCAAATCTTCACCAGCACCTTGCTCAAAGAGCTGCTGAAGAAAGTCTCCGAGATCCCTGTCAGCCTCGACTACGATGCCTTCGGCCGCATCTACGAATACTTCCTTGGCCAGTTTGCACGCACAGAAGGTCAAAAGGGCGGCGAGTTTTATACGCCCAGCTCCATCGTGCGCCTGCTGGTGGAGGTGATCGAACCGTTCCATGGTCGCATTCTCGACCCCGCCTGCGGCTCCGGCGGCATGTTCGTGCAGAGCGCACGCTTCGTGTCCGAACACCAGAAGAATGCCGCCGATGAACTGTTCATCCACGGTGTGGAAAAGACCGACGACACCGGACGCCTGGCACGCATGAACCTTGCCATCCACGGCCTTGAAGGCGACATCCGCCACGGCGGGCACATCAACAGTTACTACGACGACCCGCACGAGGCCGTTGGCAAGTTCGATTTCGTCCTCGCCAATCCACCGTTCAACGTCAACGCCGTGGACAAGGATAGGTTGGCTTCGGACGTGGGCGCAGGCCGCCGTTTCCCCTTTGGTGTGCCGCGCACCGACAACGCCAACATGCTGTGGATACAACTGTTCTATTCCAGCCTGAATGCCCAAGGCCGCGCCGGCTTCGTCATGGCGAATTCCGCTAGCGATGCACGCAGCAGCGAACAGGAGATCCGCAAACAGCTGATCGAAGCCCGCGCTGTGGACGTGATGGTCGCCGTCGGCCCCAACATGTTCTACACCGTCACGCTGCCATGCACGCTGTGGTTCCTGGATAAGGGCAAGCAGGGCACATTGCGCGCCGACACCATCCTGTTCATCGACACTCGCCACATCTACCGCCAGATCGACCGCGCCCATCGCGACTGGGCAGATGTGCAAATCGGCTTCATCTCCAACATCGTGCGCCTGTATCGCGGAGAAGCGCCGGATTACACCTTGGGCGGCGAAGAAGCCAAGGCCAAGCTGGTAGAGGTTTTTGGTAAGAAGCCGAGCTATGCCGACATCCCCGGTCTGTGCAAAGCCGCCACCCTGGCCGAAATCGAAGCTCAAGGCTGGAGCCTCAATGCAGGGCGATATGTTGGTGTTGCTGCAGGTGAAGAGGTCAGCGACGAAGATTTCAAGGAAAAACTGGAAGCGCTGAATGAGGAACTGGAAGTACTGAATGCCCAAGCGCGTGAGTTGGAGCAGACAATCGCACAGAATATGACGGCAATTCTGGAAGTCTAATGATGGAACTGGGGGAACTTTCTGAACTAATAGTTGATTGTGAGCATAAGACTGCTCCGACACAGGAGGTCGGCTATCCGTCAATTCGCACTCCAAACATTGGGCGTGGCTACTTCATCTTGGATGGTGTCAATCGGGTCTCTGAGGAAACCTACAAGCTTTGGACCAAGCGTGCCGAGCCACAGTCTGGTGACATCATCATGGCTCGTGAAGCTCCCGTTGGGAATGCAGCGTTGATTCCAGACGGACTAAAACCGTGTCTGGGGCAAAGAACACTTCTGATTCGGCCTAATCGATCAAAGGTATTTCCTGCTTTTCTGAACTACTTGCTGAATGGGCCTGAAATTCAGGGGGCCATCCATGCAAAAACAAACGGAGCTACTGTTGCGCACTTAAACATGAAGGATGTGCGATCGCTCCCGATTCCAGAACTTCCGCCAATCTATATCCAACGCCGCATCGCAGGCATCCTCTCCGCCTACGACGAGCTGATCGAAAACAACCAGCGGCGCATCCGCATCCTGGAAGAAATGGCGCGCAGCCTCTACCGCGAATGGTTCGTCCACTTCCGCTACCCCGGCCACGAGTCCGCTCCGCTCGTCGATTCACCACTTGGGCAGATTCCGCAGGGGTGGGAGGTGAAGAAGCTTGGTGACCTAATCAATTACAAGCGCCGATCAACGAAGCCGGGCCAGCAACTGGATGAACGTCGATATGTTCCTATTGATTGCCTGCCTTCAAAGAGCCTTGCATTGTTGGAGGCCAAACCTATTGAGGAAGCTCAAAGCAGCCTGCAACTGTTTGAGAAAGGTGACATTCTTTTCGGCGCGATGCGCCCTTATTTCCACAAGGTTGTAGTCGCGCCGTTCGCCGGAGTAACACGGACAACGTGCTTCGTGTTTAAACCAATGCAGCCTGGATGGCATGCTTTTGCGACGATGACCGTGTTTGACGAGACAACGGTTGCTTACGCCAACGCGCACAGTCAGGGCGCGACTATCCCTTATGCGGTATGGGATGGCTCGCTTTCTGAAATGCCGCTTGTCTTGCCGTCTACTGAAGTATTGCAACGGTTTGAGACTGTTGTGGCTCCTATGCTTTCGCAGCTTGCACAATCTTTTTTTGCATTGGGCAACCTTCGCCGCACCCGTGACCTGCTTCTGCCACGCCTGTTGTCTGGTGCTATAAATATACAAGCAATCAATCAGGAGGAAGCTCATGTCTAGATGGAACGATCAGTTTCAAAACCATGCTTTCAGGACTTCGTGGAACTCGATGAAAGCGTTGCTAGATGATGCTGAACTTGAGAAAAATAATAACGAGCCTGCGGTTAAAGAGATTGCTCGACTTCGCAAGGTCGTGAAATATATTGATTCTGTCATGGAGCAGATTGATCCTGAGTTGATGCCGATTTCGTTGTTTGACACGCTTAACCAGCACGCAACCAACTCCATTTCACAGTTGAATACATTTAAGAGCAATCAAGCCATCGGGCATTTGCACAATGTGAATTCATATATTGATTCGATCATAACAATTTTCAGCCAGACGCCTTTTATGCTTGCGGGACAACAGAAGGGAAATCTCTCGAAGGCTGCGAGTGCCTATTCCGAAGTGCTTGACCGGCACTTGGACCGATTAAATGAGGCGGTGGATGCTGAGGTCGGGGGCATTAAAAAGAATGTCGAAACTATTCAAATATCCATCAGCGAGAATGAAAAAACTCTTGCCGCCTTGAAAGAACAGCTTCAGTCAGTTAGCCAGACTATCCAGAAGCAGACTGCCGAATTTAATACCCAATTCCAGGCAAGCGAAAAAGCCAGAGTTGATAAATATGATGTCGCTTTGGCTAAACTCGAAAAACGGATTGATGACGAAGTTGTTAGGCTGGGTACAAAGGCTGACGCAGAATTCGAGAAGCTGTCAACTAAGGCTGGCACAACGCTCGAGGTGCTTGGTAAATTCCATGATGATGCCGCCAAGGTTTTTGGCGTGGTGGTTAACACGCTGCAAGCTGGTGCCTATTCTTCATATGCAAATGAAGAGAAGAAGACGGCAAATATATTGCGTTGGTCGGCAATCGCGCTGATGATCCTTGGCGTTGCAGTGTTGGTGATTCCTGAGATAGCGAAGTTTGTCAAAGAAGCAGAAAACTACGTTCTCGACTGGCATGTCACGCTTGGCCGAATACCATTCTCGATCATCTTATTCGTTCCTGCCTTTTATCTTGCACGGGAGTCTAATAAGCACAGAAATACCGAAGTGCTGAATCGCCGGCGCGAGTTGATTCTTTCTACAATCGATCCGTATCTGGCGCTGTTGGATGACGATAAGGCACAGCAAATAAAGCTTGAGATTGCCAAGGGTATTTTTTCTGAGGGTGCTCAATCAACTGCTGATTCAAGCACTGAAGAGGCGGGCAATCTGATCGCTCAGATCGCGAATTTAATTAAACAGGCTCGGGATAAATGAATCTCCATGTCTATGCTGGGGGGGCCGCGTGATCAAGCCCGAATTAAACGCGCTGCTTGACCGCCTGCTTGCACTGCCGGTGGAAACCGAATGGGTGGAGTTCAAGGAAGCCAAGTTTGATTTCGGTGCTAATGACCTCGGGCAGTATTTCTCGGCACTATCCAACGAGGCCAATCTGCATCGTCAGCCCTGCGCGTGGCTAGTGTTTGGCGTGAAGGACAAGCCGCGCCAGATTGTTGGCAGCCAATACCGCAATACCGCCGTCAGCCTGCAATCGTTGAAGCAGGAGGTGGCGCGTGAGTTAGCTCCGAACCTCACTTTCGTTGATATTTTTGAGCTTATCCGCCCCGAAGGGCGGGTTCTAATGTTCCAGATCCCGCCTGCGCCTGCTGGGATGCCGGTGAGCTGGAAGATGCACATGTATGGGCGCAATGGCGAATCTTTGGCGGGTCTCTCCATCGAGAAGATCGAGCGCATCCGGCGGCAGGCTTTGCGTGTGGATTGGTCGGCCGAGTTGGTGGTTGATGCCGGGATGGCTGATCTCGATGCCGAGGCTTTGGCTTTGGGGCGGCAGAAGTATCGCGAGAAGCATGAGGGTAATGTGCGCTTGCTTGCGGAGGAAGCAACTTGGGATGACGCCAAGTTTCTCGACAAGCTGAAGCTGCGCATCAATGTGCAACTCACGCGCGCTGCGTTGTTGCTGTTTGGCCGGGATGAGGCTGCGGCTAAGTTGCCTGTGCAGCCGAAAATCAGTTGGATTCTGAAAGATGCGCAGAGCATGGATGTGGACTATCAGCATTTTGGCCTGCCATTGCTCAAGCTACCGGATGCATTGTTCGCACGGGTGCGCAACCTGACGGTGCGCTATATGCCGCCGGGCACATTGTTTCCGACCGAGGTTCCGCAGTACGACAATTGGGTGATCCGTGAGGCGTTGCATAACTGCCTCGCGCACCAAGATTACGCTATGGGCGGACTGGTGCGAGTGGTGGAAAAACCGGGTGAGCTGATTTTCAGCAACCTGGGCAATTTCATTCCCGGCTCCGTCGAGCAGGTGATCGAACAGGATGTGCCGCCGGAAGAATACCGCAACCGCTGCTTGGCCGATGCGATGGTGGAGATGAAGTTGATTGATACCATCGGCAGCGGCATCCGCCGCATGTTCATGCTGCAACGAAATCGCTTCTTCCCTTTGCCGGATTACCTGATCGATCGTGAGCGTTCGCGGGTGGAGGCGCATATCGCGGGGCGGCTGATTGACGAGCGCTATACCTTCGCGCTGATTCGACATGCGGATTTGACGCTACATGAGGTTATCTTGCTGGACCGTGTGCAGAAGCGGTTGGAGATTACTCCTGACGAGGTGAGGATGTTGCGCGGCAAGAAACTGATTGAAGGCCGTGCACCTAATTTCTTTGTGGCGGCAGATGTAGCTGCCGCAGTCGGCGATGCCGCCCAGTACACACGGAACAAGGGGCTGGACAAGGTGTTTTACAAAGGGCTGGTGATTAGCCACCTGACGAGTTTTGGGGCAACGAATCGTGAACAGATTGAACGGCTACTGTTGCCAAAGTTGCCGGAGGTTCTAAGTGAGGAACAGAAGAGGAACATGGTAAAAAACTTGTTGGCTGAAATGCGCAGGGAAGGAGCAGTAGAACCAACTGGCAAAGGCCCGGGAAGTGGTTGGTCATTACCTCTAACGCAATCAGATTAACTATGCTCACTGGCCATCGCTATGTCCCGCTATGTCTCGTTTTATCCCATTCTTATCCTTCTTGTGACTGCGGACTATTGATAGTGCATTGAAATATTAGAAAAAATAATTGGATAAATAGGATAAAAATTGAGCTACACCGAGGATAGCCTCGTCGAACAACCCGCCATCCAGCTCTTTGCCGAGCTGGGCTGGGAGACGCTGGTCGCCTCGGAAGAGGTGATGGGGGAGAGTGGCACGCTCGGCCGTGAGACGAAATCCGAGGTGGTGCTGGCCGCGCGCTTGCGCAATGTGTTGGCGCGATTGAATCCATCCTTACCCCCTGAAGCAATCAACGCCGCCGTGGATGAGTTGTCGCGCGACCGTTCAGCAATGACGCCTGCCGCCGCGAACCGTGAGCTCTGGGCATTGATGCGCGACGGGGTGAAGGTGTCTGTGCCTGACCTGGCGAAGGGCGGGGTGAAGGCCGAGCGGGTGCGGGTGGTGGATTGGGACGATGCCACTGCCAATGATTTCCTGCTGGTGAGCCAGATGACCATCGTCGGCCAGCTTTACACCTGCCGCCCGGATTTGATCGGCTTCGTGAATGGTCTGCCGTGGGTGGTGATCGAGCTGAAGAAGCCCGGTGTGCCGGCCAAACAAGCCTTCGACGGCAACCTCACCAGTTACAAGCATGCGCAGAATGGCGTGCCAGCCCTGTTCTGGTCGAATGCCTTGCTCATTGCATCCAACGGCACGGATAGCCGCGTCGGCTCGCTGACCGCCGACTGGGAGCGTTTCTTTGAGTGGAAGCGCATCGAGAGCGAGGACGAACCGCGCCGCGTGTCGCTGGAGGTGATGTTGCGCGGTCTGTGCGATCCCTCACGCTTGCTCGATCTGACCGAAAATTACACGCTGTTCTCCGAGCACAAGAGCGGGCTGACCAAGATCATTGGGCAGAACCATCAGTTCATCGGCGTGAACAACGCCATCCAGGCCATGCTCAAGGCACGCGAGGAGGGGCATGGGCGCGGCGGTGTGTTCTGGCAGACGCAGGGTTCAGGCAAGAGCTTTTCGATGGTGTTCTTCGCGCAGAAGGTGCTGCGCAAGATTCCGGGGAACTGGACATTCGTGGTTGTCACCGATCGTGTGGAACTGGACGAGCAGATCGCCAAGACTTTCGCCGCATGTGGCGCAGTGAGCGATGCGACCGCCTGCCATGCACAGAGCGGGGCACAGCTGCGTGAGCTGCTTTCCGGCAACAACCGCTATGTATTCACGCTGATCCACAAATTCCAGGCCGCCGAGGTGCTGTGTGACCGGCGCGATGTGATCGTGTTGACCGACGAGGCGCACCGCAGCCAATACGACACCTTGGCCCTGAACATGCGCGCCGCGCTGCCGAATGCCATGTTCGTCGCCTTTACCGGTACGCCGCTGATCGCCGGCGAGGAGCGCACCCGCGAGGTGTTCGGTGATTACGTCTCTATCTATGACTTCCAGCAGTCCGTTGAGGATGGTGCGACCGTGCCATTGTTCTACGAGAACCGCACGCCCGAGCTGCATCTCGACAACCCAGACCTGAACGACGACATCTACGACTTGATCGAGAACGCCGACCTTTCCGAAGACGCCGAGAGGAAGCTGGAGCGCGAGCTGGGGCGGCAGTATCACCTCATCACCCGTGATGACCGCCTGGATACGGTGGCACAGGACATCGTGCAGCATTTCCTCGGGCGGGGATTCCAGGGCAAGGCGATGGTGGTCTCCATCGACAAGGCGACCGCGCTGCGCATGTATGACAAGGTGCAGAAGTACTGGAAGATCGAGCTGGAAAATCAGCAAAAAGAGATTGAAAAGTGGAACAATCTGCCGGGGTACGTGGGGACGCTGGACCCTGAAGACAGCCCGGAGATGAAGCACGAGTTAGAGTTGGAAGAGCGTCTGGATTACCTCACGGGAACTGATATGGCCGTGGTGGTCTCTGCGGGGCAGAACGAGATCGAGCAGATGGCGAAACTGGGCCTCGACATCGTGCCGCACCGAAAGCGCATGCTCGATGAGAAGCTGGACGAGAAATTCAAAGACCCCAATGACCCATTGCGCCTCGTGTTTGTGTGCGCGATGTGGCTGACCGGCTTTGATGCACCAAGCTGCTCGACGGTGTATCTGGACAAGCCGATGCGCAACCATACCCTGATGCAGACCATCGCCCGCGCCAACCGCGTCTATGCCGGCAAACAGAGCGGCTTGATCGTGGACTACGCGAATGTGTTCGCTTCGCTGGAAAAGGCGCTGGCGATCTATGGCCAGGGTGGCGGCGGTGAGATGCCGGTGCGGGATAAGAAGGCGCTGGCGGACGAGCTGCGCTATGCCATCAATGACGCGAATATGTTCTGCTTGGAGCTCGGCATCTCACTCGCTGAAATCGAGGATATGCAAACAGCCAACTTTGCACAGGCTGGTGCGATCCAGGCGGCCGCAGATCGTTTGATGGCACCAGAGACGATCAAACGCGATTTCCTGGCTCTGGAAGCATTGGTAAATAGTTTATATCGCGCAGTGAAGCCCGATCCGGTCGCGGTCGAGTTTGCCCAGCGCTGCGGTTGTCTTGCCGCAATAGCCGAGTGCATCCGTACCGTAACTGACCCTCCGGATATTTCGCACATCATGCGGGGGATTCAGAATTTGCTCGATGCTTCAATTGAGGCTGAACCTTTCAAGATCCGGCAAAAGACATCGGCTTATGGGCAGATCGATCTTTCCAAGATCAATTTCGAGGCATTGCGCAAACGCTTCGAAGACAAGAAGCCAAGCAATACGGATGTCGAACGGCTGAAGGCGGCTGTGCGCGCGCAACTGGAGCGCATGGTTCGCCTTAACCCTACGAGGGCGGACTATCTGGCCAAGTTCCAAGACCTGATCGAAGGCTATAACTCCGGTAGCCGCAATATCGAGGAGATATTCAAAGAGCTGTTGGCGCTGTCTCAGGTGCTGACTGACGAGCAAACAAGGCATGTGCGCGAGAACCTGAGCGAAGAAGAGCTGACGATCTTGGACATCCTCACCCGTCCTGCGCCAGAGCTAACCACCGAAGAGCGGGATGAGGTAAAGAAGATCGCGCATCACCTCCTGGAGAAGCTGCACAAGTTGTTGGTGCTGGGATGGCGGCAGAAGATATCCACCCGTGCCCGCGTGAAGATCGAGATCGAGAATGCTCTGGATGAGGGGCTGCCGCGTGCCTATTCCAAGGAGCTCTACGAAGCCAAGTGTTCAGCTGTGTTCGAGCATGTGTACCAGAGTTATCAGGGGGAAGGGCGGAGCGTTTACGCTGCTTGATTAAGTTGGATTAAACAAGTGGATTTCTGTGGCATGCAGAATCATCACTGCCAGCAATGCGTTGCTTACCTGCCGCTCGGCCAATAGCTGCGGGTGGCAGTCTCCCCCGGATCTCGCGAACTCATACGTGCGGTCAATGCTACTTTTCAGAATTTTGGAATGTGGTCAAATGCCCACACATTGATGTCGTTCACACGCTTCGGTGGGGGGGCGTGGCAACGCCGCTGTAATATTCTGGATAAAATTCACACATGTTGATTAATTTGACCTACAATGTAGGCGTTAAAAATCAACATGCCCATAACTTATGACCCAGCAATCGCCCATTGTTATTAGTGAAGATTATTCTGTCCATCAGCAGTTACACTCGCTCGGGCTGACGGCGGATATAGTCACGTCCATAGCTCGGAAAGCTGCGGCAGCTAAGGCCGAAGCCCTAGAGATCGACCCTTCGAGCACGCCGGGCACCTTGGCCTATATCAATGGCGTCCGGGCCATCCGCATGGAGCTCTTGCCTCTGGGCTGGCGACTAAGCCGTACCGGCAACGTGGAGGCAACAGTCAACGACAAGATAGGGGTTCAGATTTGTTTTCAGAACGTCGACATCGCCTGCACAGAACAGAACCCTCAGGCCATTTCTGGGAAAGGAGCTGGGTCGCGCAAGCTCATCCAGAATGGTCAGGCTGAGCTGTTCAATCGAGACGCTCCGGAGGCAGTTGACGCCATTGGCAGTACGCCGACCGTGTGGGCTGTTTGCGTGAGCGCAGATTCCAAGAGGTTGCGGGCCGAGGTGTCTTGCCCTGAAGCCTTCGAGGGCAACCAGTTCGAGGGCTTTAGTAAACGTATCTGGGTCGTTGATGAGGATATGGAACCCACGCCCTGCGACATCGGTCGCCCCGACGATAACAGCGGTCCCGTAGACCATGTGGTACGAATAGCAAAGAAGTGAAGATGAAGAACGAATCAGCGTATGTTTAACGGGAGCAGGCTTACGCTAGCTCGAAAGCGCAGACAGCTCACAAAAAAGGAACTGGCAGAGAAGGCACAACTGACAGCTCTGACGCTAACGCGTTTAGAGGCAGGCGATACCCCAGAACCGGGCAGCGACACCGTGCGCGCGCTGGCCCTCGCCTTAAATTACCCGACGGAATTCTTGTATCTCAGCGACAGCGAAGCGCTTAGTGCCGAAGCGGTGAGCTTTCGTAGTTTGTCATCGCTCACGGCTCGCCAGCGCGACGCAGCTCTGGCAGCGGGCGATTTGGCGTTTGAATTACACGGTTGGGTGGCCGAGAGATTCGAGCTTCCCGTAGCGCAGCTGCTTGACCTGCGTGACGAAAATCCCATTGCGGCTGCCGAGGTTCTGCGCAGCCATTGGGGGATGGGATCTAAGCCGATCGAGCATATGATTAAGCTGTTGGAGTCCAAGGGTGTTCGGGTCTTCTCGTTGGCCGAGCAGCACAAGCATGTTGATGCCTTTTCCTGCTGGCGAGACAATACTCCTTATATCTTCTTGAATACCTTCAAGTCAGCGGAGCGTAGCCGTTTTGATGCGGCCCACGAGCTGGCCCACCTAGTCCTGCACATCCACGGCATGACAAATGGCGGTCGGGATATCGAGCGCGAGGCCGATATGTTCGCCTCGGCGTTTCTGATCAACCGGGGCGACCTGATTGGTCACTTGGGCCGGGTCAACTCCCTGACGCAGCTGGTGTCCGCTAAAAAACGGTGGGGCGTCTCGGTGTCGGCTCTAGCACGGACAGCGTTCGATGCCGGTCTGATCTCTGACTGGCACTACCGCGATCTGTGCAAGCAGATGAGCCACTTGGGATACCGAACTACTGAGCCTCAAGGTCTTGCGCGTGAGAAGTCCATACTTTGGCGCATGGTCTTTGATGAGCTTTGGAAGGATGGCATTACTAGGGACCGCATCGCTGCTGAGTTGCACATCCCGCTGGATGAGATCGAGTCATTAGTGGGCGAGCTGGTCACTCAGCCACCTCCACCATCCGTGCCGGGCGACAAGAGGCCGGTACTGAAGATCGTGTCTTAGAGCGCGCCTCCGCGGGCTAGAGAAGTGGTGCCCAGAGGCGAAAGCTGAAATTAACATGCAATTAATGGAGGCGAGCCGGTACAGTAGATTGGGCCGACATGTCGGCTACAGGGAGAAAGTGAAAATGGCATTTAAGAAACCTACAATCACCGCCGCCGTTCCGGAAAGCCCAGACCGACTCTTCCGCGACCTACCCAGGCGTCGGCACCCCAGCCTATTTGACCACCAGGGACAGATGCTGCGGAACTACTTAGCCAAGGCGCTCAACGCGAAGGACGTCGCGCTTCAGTTGCCGACGGGCAGCGGCAAGACTCTGGTCGGCCTGCTGCTGGCGGAGTGGCGTCGCCGCAAGTTCGGCGAAAAGGTGGTCTATCTATGCCCGACGAAGCAACTGGTTAACCAAGTGGCGGAGGAGGCCTCCGCTAAGTACGGCCTGTCCATCGAGGCCTTCACCGGTGGGGTCAAGGACTACGCACCGGCGGCCAAGGCCGCATACATGGACGGTGAGAGGGTCGCCGTCACTACCTACAGCAGCCTGTTCAACACCAACCCATTCTTCAAGGATCCGGACATTATCATCGTCGACGACGCCCATGCCGCCGAGAATTACATTGCCGCACAATGGACCCTGTCGATGTCGCGCCTGAACGATGATACGGTTCACTTACATAACGCAGTGGCCAGCGTGATCAAGCAGGCGATTCCGGCCAGCAGCTACGCCCGCATCATGGGTATCACTCGCGACGTTGACGATGCGTCCTGGGTGGACAAGCTGCCTACTCATATGCTCGCGGAAGTGGCTGACGAACTGGCATCGGCGATTAGCGGACATGTTGAGGATACGCGCGAGCGCTATGCTTGGAGGAGTCTGGTGGGCCACTTGAACGCATGTCAGCTATATATGTCGGCCACCGAGATCATGATTCGTCCGCTGATTCCGCCAACGTGGTCCCATGCCCCCTTCGCTGGTGCGAAGCAGCGTATCTTCATGTCGGCCACGCTTGGTGCTGGTGGAGACCTAGAGCGGCTCACTGGCCGCCCGAACATACTTCGATTGCCGATTCCGGAAGGATGGGATGTTCAAGGTATCGGCCGCCGCTTCTTTGTCTTCCCTGAGAAATCGCTGAGCGAAGACGACACCCTGACACTGCGCCATTCGCTCATGCGCGCTGCGGGTCGCAGCTTGGTGCTAACCCCAAGAAAGGATAGCGCCGAGGAAATCAGGCAGGACATCAGCGATAAGCTGGGCTACCCCGTGTTCGACGCGGACTCACTGGAGAAAACCAAGGCCAAGTTCGTGGCAGAGGAGAGAGCTGTGGCCGTGATCGCGAATCGCTACGACGGCATCGATTTTCCGGATGACGACTGCCGGCTGCTCTTAGTTGAGGGCCTGCCCAAGGCCACCAATCTTCAGGAGCGCTTCCTGATGACCCGCATGGGTGCCAACCTACTATTCAACGAGCGGGTCCAGACCAGAATCATGCAGGCCTTGGGGCGCTGCACCCGCGGCCTTAACGACTATTCCGCAGTCTTTGTGACTGGCGTAGACCTGCCTACATATCTGACCGATCGCAAAAGGCGCGTGCACTTCCACCCAGAGCTGCAAGCCGAAATCGAGTTCGGCATCCTGCAATCGTCCGAAACCACAGCTCGGGAGATATTGGAAAATTTCAAGGTTTTCCTTGAGCATGACGATGCTTGGCAGGATGCCAATGACAGCATTCTGGAGATGCGCAGCGCTGCGGAGCAAGAGGACTTTCCTGCGATAGATGAGCTCACGGGCGTGGTCGCCAATGAAATCGAATGGCAGACCTCGATGTGGAATGAAGACTATGAGCGTGCCCACGATGCGGCGAGAGACGTATTGGCGGGCCTCAGTGACGCTGGCCTCCGAGGCTATCGCGCGCTGTGGTTCTATCTAGCTGGTGCTGCGGCAGAAAGTGCAGCCGCAGAGGGCGTGGCCGGCTTCGATACGAAGGCGCGTCAGGCCTATCGCAAGGCAAAGGAAGCGGCAACTGGCATTCCCTGGCTAGTGACATTGGCACGAGGCGGAACAGCGGAGGCTGAGGAAGCGGCGGCCACTAATAACGCCGCGCTTATGCTGCAGGTAGAGCGCCTTGAGGCCTACTTGGCCAGACTCGGTACGTTGCACAATCGCGACTTCGTAGTACGGGAAAACGAAATTCGCAGTGGCCTTGCTTCGGCAAAAACGTTCGAACGCGCCCAGCAGCAGCTCGGCGAGCACCTAGGCTTTGCCGCCGGCAAGGAAGAGTCGGATGCATCGCCGGACCCTTGGTGGCTGATTGGCGACCAAGTGATTGTCTTTGAGGACCATGCCGGCGCTAAAGCGGACGCCGTCATCGACGCCACCAAGGCTCGACAGGCCGCTTCACACCCAGACTGGATTCGCACACACGTATTGGGTACAGAGTCGGCCACAATCGTGTCGGTGCTGGTAACCCCGGCCACTAAAGCCTGCAGCGGTGCCATGCCATCGCTGGGCAGAGTGAGCTACTGGCCATTGGAGGATTTCCGGCAGTGGGCGGAAGTAGCGCTGGTAGCAATTCGCGATCTGCGCAGGACTTTCATGGAGCCGGGTGATCTCGCTTGGCGCGCAGAAGCTGCGAGGATTTTGGAAGACGCACGGTTGGATGGCACCAGCTTGGCTAAATGGCTATCTGAGCGTTTGGCCAGCGACATCATGAGCCCCGTGTCAACCTGACGAATTAGATTCAAAATTTGTAATTTGGAGACTATACGTCCTTGGCACCGGAAAATCGCCTTACAAGCTTTGAGCTGCTACTCATAAACAAAATGTCTCAATCGCCCAGTTCAATGCACACGCGCTGACTGCCATGACCATGTATGAGACTGCCAAGGCCAACGGGGCCAACACCTTGTCGTCAAAGATTTTCGATGAGTTGAATCCCATGTTGTCGGAAGAATGGGAGGCCGTGAAAGTGACCTTGAAGATATATCGCCTATTCCAACGCAACTACAGAACGCCTGCAGGTTAGCTGACAATAAGACTGCGTTTCAATAGCGCTTGCAGAACAACTGCAGAGCATGTGAACGATATGCCAGTAAGGTGCACACACACGGCAGGGCGCCTACAGTAGGCTTAAGCTTTGCGCAGTCCAGAAGAGTTTCATCCTCTATCAGGAAATACGGTTCAAATTTGAACCGCATTCAAGGGATTTCCCCTCCCCGAAAAACTAGACTTCGACGGTCAATCAAATCGAAGTGGTATCGCAATGGGGAAGCAACAAGCCATCAGAATCAAATCATCCGCGTTCAAGCTCATTGCATCCCTAGACCTGTTCGCAGCATCCTTTATCAAGGATGAGGATCTATTTCCTTCGGATGCCCCGCCAGCTGATCGGCAGGCCATGTATGAAGAATTCTCGGCCGACTTACCATTCTGCTCGCCATTCGCGATTTCAGCAGGGGACGTGAAGCCCAGAAGGTTCGAATACAAGGGCAAGTTCATGGAGTTCAAGCCCGGCCCCAATGGACTCCCGACCATTCGTGATTTCGATGTGCTGATCTACTGCGTCACGTGGATAGCCAACGCGGCCCTGGACGGACGGGATGCCGATGTAGGAGCAACCTATGAGTTCGAGATAGAGGACTTCTATCGCTTTGCAGGGCGGCCACGGCACGGTGAGCGCGAAAGCCTTTTCATTCAAGGTCTGGAACGTCTTGTTGACTGCAGCATTTCGACCAATACCAAGCCCATAGGCCTCGAATATGCATCGCTGAATTTCATCGAGAAGTACCAGCTGGGTCGCGACGAAGCAGGGCGATTAAAAACGGTTGAAATCAGGCTGCCGCACTCGATTTACTGCCTTGCGCACAATGAATTTTTCGACAAGATCCATCGCGATTACTTCAATCAGTCGGCTGTACGCAGGCTGATCTACCTGTTCCTCAAACAGCACTGCGGGAGCGCAGAAAGACTGACCGTTTCATACGCAAAGTTGCATGAAGTGACAGGTTCGACCTCGCCACTGCGCAAGTTCAAACCACTCATCGACGAACTGATAGCCAAGCCGCTGCCGGAATTTTCTTCCGACAAGGACGATGGGGCGGAAAAACTTTCCGCGATTCGAACCTATAAGTTATCAGCGTAGAGCGGAAAAATATTCCACATGCAACACCATGAAAGTAAATGTGAAGTTTTGACGCTGAAGCCGGAAGGTTTTTCCTCGAAGCATCCTTTTGATGTGAGAGCGGAAGAAAATTCCGCAACCGGAAGAAAATTCCGCATGCGTTGTGGAGACGTTTTCCGTACTCAACCTATTGAAATTACGAAGGACGATTTTTCCGCGATGTACGAAAACAAGGCGAAACCAGAGTACCAATTTACCGCGCCGCGAGAACCTCGCGGCCTAGAAGTAAAGCTAGGCCTTAACAGGGTAAGCAAGGTGGGTAATTGTTAGGTGAGCTGCTACTTATGGAGGACGTATGGAGACATTGAGTGAAGCATTGGGGCATGCCAGCGAGGAGGCAGAGAAGGCGCTCGAACACCTGAAGAATTGCGTTGAAGAACTCGGGACCAAAGCCGAGGAGTTATGCAAACAGCATTTCGAACTGGTTATGGCCGGAAACAAGCAGAAGTCATGGAACGACAAGAGCGTACTTTTTGTTCAGACGCGGATTCGTGGTAACAGCTTGACAGCGAATTGGTACGAGATTCGGTGGTATGGCTCAAAGTCGGCGAAGACGCGCCGTATGACAAAGAGGCTTATTCCCAAGCAGAAGGGTAGCTATGGTTACAACTTGGCTGTGCTGGGCAAGTTGGCCCAACCTTGGGAAATGGACGTGATTGAAGCCATTGAACCGAAGCTGAGTGAAATTCGCCGCAGGGTCTACCTAACAAACAAAGCGATCACATCACTCAATCATGTAGTGCGGGGCGCGCAGCCGAAATGAGCGAACTAGGCCAACTCATCCGGGCGCTGGCGTCTCTCTCGTGGCGGTACAACACCTTCCGTGGCCGCTGGGGCGATATGCCTGACTCGACAGGCCTGTGCATTGCCTTGGGCGTCTTGTCATTCGCGGCTTGCGTGCTGGCGGTCTGGATTGAATATGGCGGCGCTGTTGCGGTGGCGATACCGTCAGTCTGGCTGGGTGCAATCTGGCTGTTCGCCTCGCACGATGGGTCGATGGGGCTGAACAAGCGCCTTCTGTCTGCCGTGTTCCTGCTCACCATCCCCGCGATGGCATTCCTGACTCTGGTTGGTGCTGGCCAGCCGTTCATTGAAGCGTTGGTCGGCGTGTACCTCTCCGCAACCATCCTCACACTCAAGACAAGGGAATAACGCATGGCAAAGTCGTTTGACTGGGAGAATCCTTGGCGTCCGAACATCGAGGCCAAGATGGCGGCGGTGTGGGGCGGGGCGGCAACGGCGACGCTCATGATCGGCAAATACATGCCGGTTCCCATCCCTATGAAGTTCAGCGCGATCGCAGCGCTCGTGTGCACTGGCATGGCCGCCTACCGTGGAATTGCAGCCTACAACCGCTTCGTGGACAGCTCGCGCCTGAATAACTCAGGCTTTGAATTCATGAGCATCGCGGAACTGGCGCAGAAGACAGAAGAGGCGAAGAGGAATAAATCGGTCTGGCTGGGCGACGGATTCGACTGGACGGACATCGAGGCCCAGAAGATGCACTCCATGATTGGCTTGGGCATCGCAAAAACCATTGGCAAGAGCACCAACGCACACGGACTGAACGGCGCGTACTGGCTGCATGGGCTGGATGAAGAGACCGACCGATTCATGAGCCTCGACAACCTTGTGGGGCATACCGGATTCGTCGGAACTACCCGAGTGGGTAAGACGCGCGGCATGGAGCTTCTGATTGGCCAAGCCATCCTTCGCGGAGAGTGCGTCATTGTCATCGACCCCAAGGGTGATCACGCGCTCCAGGAGAACATGAAGCGCATTTGCGAAAAGATTGGGCAGCCCGAACGGTTCGTCTACTTCCATCCGGCGCACCCTGAACGCTCGGTCGCGATCGACCCCATGCGCAACTGGAACCGCCGTACAGAACTCGCCAGCCGGGTTGCGGCCCTGATTCCATCCGAAACAGGCGCTGACCCATTCGCGGCTTTTGGCTGGAAGGTGCTCAACGACATCGTGAACGGCTTGGTGGCCACCGGTGTCAGCCCGAACCTCGCGCACCTCAAGCAATACATCGAGGGCGGCGCAGACAACCTTGTGCTGAATACCCTGCGTCACCACTTCATCGACCACGTGGCCGATTGGGAGTCGCGCTCAAGCGGCTTCGTCAAAAAGCACAAGGACAGGGTTCTTGAAGCCTACATCGACTTCTACAAGCAGATTGCCATTCATGAAGCCCAGTCATCCGACCTGGACGGCCTGATCTCCACCTTCGAGCACAACCGGGACCACTTCCAGAAGATGGTCGCCTCTCTCATCCCGATTCTGTCCATGCTCACCTCGGACCCGCTGACCGACCTGTTGTCGCCCACGGCAGAGATCGGCGGCAAGCGGAAATCGACCGACATGGCCAAGATCATCAACAACAGCCAAGTGCTTTATCTGGGGCTGGACAGCTTGGCGGACGGCACCGTTGGCAGCGCAATCGGCTCCATC
Source organism: Sideroxyarcus sp. TK5 (assembly GCF_054601595.1). Taxonomy (NCBI): domain Bacteria; kingdom Pseudomonadati; phylum Pseudomonadota; class Betaproteobacteria; order Nitrosomonadales; family Gallionellaceae; genus Sideroxyarcus; species Sideroxyarcus sp. TK5. The sequence continues at coordinate 366,765 of NZ_BAAHSJ010000002.1, forward strand.
ATGCTCGCCGACCTGACTGCGGTGGCCGGTGATCGCTACAACTACGGTATCGACTCCATTAAGCCGGTGAACCTGTTCATTGACGAAGCGGCCGAAGTCATCAACCAGCCGACCATCCAGCTGATGAACAAGGGCGGCGGTGCGCTGTTCCGCGTCACGTTGGCCATGCAGACCCTTGCCGACCTCCCGGCTCGTCTGGGAGATGAGAACAAGGCCAGACAGGTGATGGGCAACATCAACAACCTGATCTGCTTCCGTGTGACCGATGGCGACACGCAGGAATACATCACAAACGGCCTGCCGAAGTTCAAATACAAATCCATCACCTTGCGTTACGGACACGGTGCTGACGCACACCTGCAGGATGAATACAAATCCTCGTATCAAGAGTCCGTCAACGAAGAAGAAGCGCCTGTCATTCCCCCCGCAATCCTTGGCGAGCTAGCGCCGCTTCACTTCTTTGCGAAGCTCTCCGGTGGCCGAATCATCAAAGGCAAGATCAAGATACTCCAGGACGAGGAATAATCACGATGGCTGAAAAAAAGAACAAAGGGAGCTTCGGCGCGACCATAGCGATGGTTGCAATCTTGGCGGCCGCCGCCGTGTGGGCGCTGATAACCCCAGAGTACCTGATGGGCTCCCTCCAGTCGGAACGCGACTTCTCGATGAAGTTGGGGGGCGTGGATGCGGATCACTGGATCTACACCCACTCCATATCGGGCAGCATGGACATCATCAAAGACTCCACCTCGGTCATCAAAGGCACAGAATCGCTGCCGGCGCCGGTCAGAAGATGGGCGCAGGAGCGCATCATCGTTACCTGGTTGTGGGCCTCGCTCATCACCTACCGCGCCTATATGCTCCTGCTGTATTTCTTTGTCTTGATGCCCTTTGTGTTCGCCATCTCGATGGACGGATGGGGTGTGCGAGAGATCAGCATGCACCGGTTTTCATCGCAGTCGCCGATGAAACACCGGATGGGCGTGGTCATCTCCAACGCCAATCTGTTTTTTGTGGCGTTCTGGATGGTCTTGCCGATCCCGATTCCGGCCGTATTCGCGCCGCTCTCTATCCTCGCGATGGGGATTGCCAGCTGGATCTGGTTGAGCAACTTGCAGAAGCGGATTTGAGACCATGATGGCCTTCACCCATGCCGCTGCCGGGGCAGCTTCTTCGCTCCTGGTTGCGCAATATCTTCACGCGGGGCCGATTCAAACGTTGCTGGTCCTGTCCGGTGGTGTTGCTGGAAGCTATCTGCCCGACATCGACCACCCGAAAAGCGCATTCGGAAGCCGCGTTTTACCGCTTTCCTTGCCGATCTCCGCGATATTCGGGCACCGCGGTATCACGCACAGCCTGATTGCGGTCGTGGCCATGTCCTGCCTCCTGTGGTGGGTGTTTCAGCAGGCCAACTGGCACCAAGGCATCGCGGTACCGGTGCTGGTGGGAATAGCGGTCGGGTATCTTTCGCATCTGATGGGGGATTGGCTGACCAACTCTGGGGTGCCGCTGCTATGGCCAAGCAAAATGCGTTTCGTCTCGCCGCTGAAACTGTGCACGGGGGACTTCCGGGAGTACATTCTGGCGCTGTTGATGTATGGCTGGGTGGCCATTACGGCCATGCGGATCTTTATCAAGTGAAAGGGAGGGATTGATGTCGATATTTTTATTCGTGGTCTTCGTGGTTCTGATAGTCGCCGTATTTCTGGTGTTGATGCGTCTGATGGCGCAACGCTCACAAGGCGCGCAGGAGTATTTGAAAAAGCCGATTCTGACTGACAACGAGAAAGAGTTCTTTGGGCGGCTCATTGAGGCGCTACCGGACTTCTACGTGTTCCCGCAAGTGGCGATGGGGGCGATTTTGCAGCCAGCCGTGACCAGACAGGACAAGCGCAACTATTACCGCATTCGCGGGACGTTCTCGCAGAAGATGGTTGATTTCGTGGTGTGCGACCAAGCGCTGAACATTGTCGCGCTGATCGAGCTGGATGACCGCATGCACTCGTCAGAAAAGGACGGGAAACGGGATGCAATGACCAGTCAGGCAGGGTATGCGACGTTGCGCTTCAACTCCAAGAAGAAACCAACCGTGGCCGAGATTGCAAAAGCGGTAGAGGGCACGAAGTCACCGGTGACTGATCCGGCCCTGGCTCAATTGGCGAATAGTCCGAAGGTGTGACCATGGCAAGCATAACGATGTGTACCGGCAAAGGCTGCGCTGAAAAGAATGATTGCTACCGCTATCGCGCCATTCCATCACCAGCCGATCAGAGATGGCAACAGTTCGACCCAAGAGACACTGCTAAATGCTTTTTTGTTACCCGAGAGGAACATCGGTTGATGAACACGAATTGGCAGAATAGGCCCGAGTTCGCGGGAATGATGAAAAGCGTTTGCAGTTCATTATTTGCACTTGCTACATAGACCCACTGGGTCTATAGTTCGGGCGCGGCATGATGGTGGATGCTTGCCCGGTGAAGTGACTCTCGATGTGCTGGAGGAAATTGAATGCATACGATTCACGTTGTGCGGCAAATATCGACTGGGCTGTACTTGAGGATGACGAAGTTCGATTCGGATACGCAGGAACCGGTTTACGGCCCTTTGGAGATGGCCTGGATCGCGCTGAATTTTGAGCAGGCAGATGCTCAAGCGGCATTTCTGGGCGATGACCACGAAGCAGTTAAATTGCAATAGGGAAGAGTCGTATGGAGTTATTTGTTCGCATCATCGCAATTGGCCTGCTGCTGATTGGTGGATATTACGCGGCAGTAGAGTTTCAAGCCTTCCAAGAGAAGAGCATTCAGGCGGGTGGAGCCCTCATCAAGCGATGAAATATGTAATTATGCAATGAGCGTTGATAGGCACACCTTTTATCAGCCACTACCGGAAGAGGTAATCGCCTTGCGCGAGCGCCACGGCCTGACACAGACAGAAGCGGCAGAGCACTGGATGACGACTATCAATACGGTCAAGAAATGGGAATCGCCACTGGAGTCAGGCAACAACCGGCGCGTGCATCCGCTGATGTGGTGGGCAATGAGGCGGATTCTTGGGGATAAAGGTTGATGTGAGCTATGAACTGTGCAGTGGTTGAACATCAAACTGGCAAGAAAACGCACCTCACAAACGTGCTGGCATGCTCGGTTGGCCAGCGCCAGAGACAACCATTCGTGAAACTCAGACTTGTGGATGGTAGCGAGCAGGTCATCCAGGGCGCTGTATCCTGCAATCTGGTTGATGACGCATGGTATGTCATGAATGCTTCAGGTTTTGCGATATAACGGATGGGCGGCACGATGAGACTTCCGGCCTTGCTGCTGTTGATTTCATGCGCGTTCGCCACTTCTGCCTTGGCCAACACCATCACCGGCAAGGTTGTCAGCGTCGCGGACGGAGATACCCTCACCATCCTGGATGTGGCCAGAGTGCAGCATAAGGTGCGCCTTGCCCAGATCGACGCACCGGAGACCTCGCACGGCAAGAACAAGCCCGGACAGCCCTTCGGCAACGATTCCAAGCAATCGCTGGCTCAACTCACCTTTGGCAAGATGGTAACGGCTTCCTGTGGTGATACAGACCGCTATGGCCGCTCTGTGTGCGGCATCTCTGTGTGCGGCATCTCTGTGGACGGCATCGATGTGAACAGAGAGCAAGTCCAGCGCGGCATGGCTTGGGTGTATCGCAGGTATGCGCATGACACAACGCTCTACCGTGCCGAGGATGACGCAAAAAGAGAAAAGCGCGGCCTATGGCGATTGGAAGACGCAGTGCCACCATGGGAGTGGCGGAAACGAAAGGTGAAGCCATGAATGCAGCATGCCCATTTTGCGCGAGTGAACACACTGGAACCATCGAGATTGATACTGAAGGCTGGGCAGTGGAATGTTTTGAGTGCAAGTCGATTGGCCCGACGGGCAAAACCAGAGAGCTGGCTGAACTACTTTGGGACGAGCGCATTCTCTATTCCGAGATGAGGAAGGGCGGGTAGGCAGTGACAAGCCTGTTCGACCAATTCACTGCGCTGCCGACTATCACACACCTGCTGATTGGCGGCATTTTGGTGATTCATTTCGTCATCGCGCCTCGATTGGGCATGTGGGCGTTTAGCCTGTTTGCTTTGCCTGGTACCGCGGTGCACGAGCTGAGTCACTGGCTTGTTGCGCTGCTGCTGGGAGCTAAGCCTAGCTTCCCGAACATTATCCCCAAGCGGGAGGGCGGCACCTGGACATTGGGATCAGTTCGCATGGCTCCCAACATCCTGACGCGCATCCCGATTGCACTGGCGCCGATTGCGCTCTTTCCTTTTAGCATCTGGTATGCCGTCGCCCATCCCGAGGTTACGGGTGGGTGGAATCTGGTCCATGTGTGGATTGCTGGCACGCTGATTGCCGCGAGTCTACCGTCACGCCAGGATTGGCTGGTAGCATTGCCAGCAATCATTTGCGCAATCGTGGCGTATTTTGTTCTTCGTTATTTGAGCTGAAAAAATGCGAATGTCAGTCTGATTTTTCGATGACACGTCTTCGGATCGGGCAATCTCAATCATCAGAGAAGGACGCTATTTGGCTTGCAAATAGTACTAATATTTAACTTAATTAAGATTAGCTGTGATGCATATACAGTTTATTATAGCCAAGCACATTTTTGTTCAGAAAGCTGGGGCCGTCTTGGGGGCAACAGAAGTGCCAAAAAATGCTAAGAAACGAGGTGGATAAATGGTTGATGAGCTTGATCGGGCCGAGCGTTTTTCGGGTCACGAGTCTTTTGTATGTCGCTACGGCTGGTTGCCAAAGATTTATCGTGCCGTTGTGAACGAGCCGGCACTGCTTCGAAATCATGAGGGGGCGATGGATACTCTTGGCATCGGGCGAAATATGGTGAAGTCACTGCAGTTCTGGGCTGAAGCAACTGACATTATCGCACCGGATAAGGCTGGACACGTTCCCGGTCTTGTGGGTTCATGCCTGTTTGGTGAGTTAGGATGGGATCCTTATCTCGAATCGTTAGAATCCTTGTGGCTTATACATTGGCAATTAAGCACGAAGGCAGGTTTGGCTGCGTGGAATGAGGTGTTTGGCGAGGGGCGGCTTATTCGTTTTGATCGGCAAGGACTGGTAAATGCTTTGATGAGGAGGAGCGCTGGGTTGTCTCGCCCTCTGGCGTCCAGCACTCTTGAGCAGCATGTCTCAATTTTCATCCAGAGCTACTATCAGGCCGAGCGCAGTACAGACGATACTTCTTGGTGCCCATTGCAGGACTTGAATTTGATCAAAGCAACGAAAGCCGAGGATGGGGGCGTCAAATACAATACAGATGCGGCATTACCAATAGGGCTGTCCGCTCGTGTGTTCGGATTTGCCTTGTTAAATTTCTTGGCCCGTCAGGGTAATAATCAATGGACAGCTGACTTTAGCAATGTGCTCAAGGGGGAATGTAGTCCAGGGGTTGTTTTTCGTTTGGATGAGCATCAATTGCGTCAATTCCTCACAAACACAATTGCAGGGCCGTTCCAGGGGGCGCTCAGGTTTGTTGATACTGCGGATACGCAAAGCGTTGTCCTGAAGCCAGCGGAGCTTGGACCACAATACCGTCAGTGGGTGCGGGAGGAGGTATTGGAATATGCATGAACATGTCATTGATGTGTTGACTCTCAGTGGGCGACACACTCGCTCTATTGCTTTAAATCGGGACTTATATGATGACCAGGTTACAAATGGTTATTTGATGACGCCTAATGGCCTTGCTGCTCTTCGTCAAATTGGTGAGGGTCTTGTCACGGGAAAAGCGCAACGCGCATGGAAGATTGTAGGTCCCTATGGGAGCGGCAAGTCTGCTTTGGGGGTTATTCTTGCTCAGTTGTTAGCGGGTCCAAGCCGTTATCCTGCCGCTGCAGAATGTCTTGCTGCAATTGCGCCAGATATCGCCGCCAAGTTTCAATCGACAAACAGACTTGGTCTGGCAGTTGTTGGCTCGCGCACGTCGTTTGGCTTGGCTTTGGCCGCTTCGATAGATCAGGCGCTTCAAGACATCAAGGGGACAAAAGCGGTCATCGCGTTTCGAAAAAAACTCGATATCGAAAATGGAACTTACAAAAAACTCCCAATTAATTCGGTAGTAGGCGATTTGGCCGGGGACTTTGCCACTGTTGTTACCTCGGTGGGTTACCAAGGCATAGCGCTATTGATCGACGAGGTGGGTAAATTCGTAGAGTACGCAGCTCTCTACCCTGAGCAAGGAGACTTAATTGCACTTCAACAAGTTGCTGAGTCTGCATGCAAGGCTAACGACGATAAGCTGGTTGTATTTGCAATGTTGCACCAACATCTTGCCAGTTATGCGGCCGGTGTCGGGCGCTCCCTCAACGATGAGTGGCATAAAGTTGCTGCGCGGTTCGAAGAAATTCCGTTTGATGAACCCATAGAGCGTTACGCTCACTTTGCCAGTCACGCCCTGGGCGTCAAGCCGGTTTTGTATAAACGCAAGGATCTGGTCTCGGAAGGCAAGACTCTTTATACACAAGCTCTGCAATTGGGCATATTGCGCTCTACTTCTACTGTTGACAAAGAACTCTTTGAGTATCCAGAGAATCTCTACCCGCTACATCCGCTTACGTTAGCCGCTATTGCCACAGTATCGAAACGATACGGTCAGAGTGAAAGGTCTTTTCACGCATTCCTCAAAGGCAGCGAACCTAAAGGACTTCGTGATTTTGCTGCTAGCCATGCTATTGGTGCTTGGTACAGGCTTACGGATCTCTACGATTTTCTATCGGATGGGAACAGTCTGCGCTTTCGAGACTTGGGTGCTGAGCGCCGTTGGGCTTTTGCTAAGGCAGCCGTCGAGCGACTTACTCAGGATGCGGTCGCACTATCAGTTTTAAAGACAATTGCAGTGCTAGAGTTGGTGCAGGCCGGTATTACTGTGCCAATAACCGCTGAGGTGATTTCTTTCGCGTTGGGTGATGATGATGTGATGGAGAGTAGTTCGGCACTCTCACGATTGGTTGATCAAGGCATTCTTCTAAAGCGTCGCAAGAAGCCGGAATATAGTCTGGCAGTGTCTGATGCCGTCAACATTGAGGCGCTTTACGAGCGTGCGGCAGGTTCTAGCGAAAGTGAATTAGTTGTTAAGGGCATTGCCAAAGCACTATCTAAACGTCTCGTTGTAGCCAACCGTCACTATGACGCAACTGGCACGATTCGCACCATGGGCATGCTAGTGGGTACAGCGGATGCCTGGCCGCAAATCCAAGTCGGAAAATCAGATGATGTGCGGCCAGATGCATGGCTTAGGCTTGTATTGGTTACTAAGGGCTCAAAGGCAGAACAGCAACTGGCAGATCGTTTAAAGGACGAGCAGGACGAACTTTGTATCAGTGCTGGCTTGGCATTGTCTAATGAAAGCCGTGCCGCGCTTGCAGAGTTCGCTATTTGGCAAACTGTACTGGGAGAAGTAAATAATAAGCGGTTGGATCCATGGACAACTAGGTATGTCGAAGATCGACTACAGGATGCCGGCGATGTTGTCGAGCGTCTTGTGACTTCAGCGTTAGTGCCATCTGCAGATCGTCCCGGCCCCTGTTATTGGCATGTCGGCTCCACTATTCCAAATAGTGAGTTCATGAACGTCAGCCAACTGGCCTCTTGGCTATTCGATAAGGTGTATCACCAGACGCCGCGAATCGTGAACGAGTTGATCAATAAAGACAAGCCCGCTTCGGCTATAGTTTTAGCAAGACAACGGATGTTCGATGTCTACTTGAGCGGAGATGAAGCGCGTCAAATTAGTGGCGATGCCGAATACCCCCCAGAGCGACTGATTCACACCACGCTTTTATGTAATACAGGCATCTGGCGGGAAGTTGACGGTCGTTGGGGGCTTCATGCGCCCATTCTCTCCAAGTCATCCCCTTTTTCTGCAGTATGGTCAGCTATTGCGCTCCAACTTGACTCTGAAGAGCCAAAGAGTTTTGAACAAATTCTTGAGGCACTTGCAGCGCCTCCTCTGGGTGTTAGGGCGGGACCAGCTGGGATCTGGATTGCTGTATATCTGCTAACAAATCGTGCTAGATGTGCTGTTTTCGAGCGAGGCACGTTGATTTTGGAAATGACCTCCGAGCATTTGCAGCGGATGTACAAGAATCCGTCGGCATTTACGATGAGAGAGTTGCCCGAAGTTGAAGGAAGTCGGAGGCTGCTTGCAGACTATCGGGTCGCGCTCACGGCAGTTGGTTGTTCCATTGAAACGAATGCAACGTACCTAGAGACTGCGCGAGAGCTCATTCGGTGGTTCTACAGACTTCCAGACTTCACCAAACAAACTCTGAGCGTTAGTAAGGACGCAACTTTGGTTCGCTCAATATTGGACAAGGCTACGGACCCCATAGAGCTACTTACTCATACGCTATGCCGTGCACATCTTGAATCGAAGTCAAAAGACAGCTTCTCCATTTGGCTGACAAACACTTTGACGAATCTGGGCATGGCTCATCGTAAGCTTCAAGAGGACGTTGCTAATGAGTTGGGGCGAGGCTTTGGGATAAGCGGTCCTTTAAGTCGCGTTCGCGGCCAATTGCAAGCTGAGTGTACTAAAGAGAGTTCCAAGCTTGCAGATGCGAAATTAAAAGGCTTTATCCTGCGGTGTACAGATTTGCTGCTAACTGATGAAAAGTGGCTTGATTCTGTTGGGAGCCTTATAGTGCAACGACCTTTGGATTCATGGGTTGATGACACAATGAGCAAGTTTCAGGAAGGACTCGCTGATCTTTGCGGTCGATACCAGCGCTGGATGAAGGTTGTGATGCTTCGAGGAAAGGCTCCTCGTGCTGCGGATCGCTTTATTGGTGTCACGTTAACAACTCCAGGAGGTGAGGAAGTCTCTGTGTTTTCCTCTACCAACGATGCGTCAACATCGATCGCGAAAAGCGTCCTTGAATTGGTTGCCAAGTTTGCGAAGGGTGACTCCCAGTTGGCGGCCACATCATTGGCCCAAGCATTAATGGGGATTCAAACAGATGATGTAAGTAAGAATGCGAAGGAGAGAACCAGCCATGGCTGAAGAGAAACGTCCAAGGCACATTTTGAGCCTGTCAGGCGGCAAAGACAGTGCAGCGCTTGCAATCTACTTGCGTGATCGTGTGCCAGAGATGGAGTATATATTCAGTGATACTCGGAAGGAGCTGCCAGAAACCTATGAGTATCTGGATCGAATATCCAGCTATTTAGGCAAAGAAGTAGTTCATCTAAATGCCGATGTGGGTTTTGACCACTGGTATGAGATGTACGGTGGAATGATTCCGTCGAACCATCGTAGGTGGTGCACTAGAGCCCTCAAGCTCAAACCTTTTGAGCAGTATTGTGGCAACGAAGAGGTCATCAACTATGTTGGCTTGAGAGCAGAAGAAAATCGTAGTGGCTATATCAGCCATAAGCCAAACATCAAAGCAGTCTACCCGTTCAGAGAAGACGGACTGGTGTTGCGTGACATTGAAGAAATTCTGCATACCTCAGGAGTGGGTATGCCTCCATACACCAAGTGGGGCCGTACAAGGTCAGGGTGCTATTTCTGCTTCTATCAACAAAAGATTGAATGGGTTCGACTGAAGGAAACCTATCCTGATCTCTATGACAAGGCTAAAGAGTACGAGAGGCCATACGAGAAGACAGGAAATTTCTTTACGTGGAGTCAAGGTGAGAGCCTTGCCGAATTGGAGCAACCAGAGCGAATGGAACAAATCAGGCGCGAGCACGTAATACGGATGCAGCGAAATGCTGCAAGAAGGGAAAACGTAAAGCTTATTGAAATTTTTGCTGAAGCTGATCAGGCAGAAGGGCTTGAAGAAGATGATGACCAAGGCTGCCTAGTGTGTCAATTGTAGACATACTCACCTGTTTGTACCCCTCAAGATAAATGACTACACGCCATGTATAAATTCAATGTCAAAGCCCGCGTTTTGCTTGAACTCGGGGCTGAACTCATCAGTTCGGATGAAGTAGCGCTGTATGAGTTAATCAAGAATGCCATTGATGCGGGCAGCAAAAAGATCATTATCAGCATTCATTCGTGGCTGAAACACTCAGACTACCGAACATTGTTGGCAGAAATCTTGGAGGCAGATTCCCCTTTCAAAGCGGCTCAGGTCACGAAATGGCTCAAACACTACGTGAGTGCAGAAGCCAGCCATGAGTTCAAAGAGAGTTTTGTGAATACTCTGGTTGGGGCTACATCGGCACAAGTTCTCAGTCCATTGCGTAGCCTCTATTCGAATTGCACGTACATTGAGGTTGAGGACTACGGCGACGGAATGTCCAAAGATAATTTGGAGACAAATTTCCTGACTGTAGGTACGCCCAATCGCCTACAGAAAGGTACTAAGCAATACCTTGGTGAAAAAGGCATTGGACGCTTGTCTACAATGCGCCTTGGGCGTCGCTTGATTGTAACGACAACAACTATTCATGATAATCATTACTCGCAGTTGCGATGTGATTGGGGGGCGCTCGAAGAAAACTTGGACTTAAATTTGGGAGATTTTCATCCCGAAATTAACACTCTTGAAGTTGAAAAAAACAAAGACAAAGGTACGACGATATCAATATCTGATCTGCAAAGCGATTGGACAGAACTTAAGCTTCGGCAAATCGCCGTACAGCATCTTTCCAAATTGCAGGATCCATTTGATTTGGAATCCCCTCGACTGGATATTCGACTCTTTTTTAACAGTACTCAGATAAGAGGCGCATTGATCGAAATCGATAAAACTTGGCTCGATCAATGGCATGGATATCTTGAACTAAACTTCTCTTACAAAGAGCTCCCAGTGCAAGATAGCCCAAGTAAATCGAAAAAAATTCCGGTCTTGACTGGAAAAGCGATATTTCGCGTACCTGCAACTGGAGGGAACGTTGAGGAAGATGAAAAGGAAATCTATGCCGAAGGAGATGGGGTATTTAGTCTGTTAGCAGACGAGAATGAGCCGATAGCGCCAGGACAAACGCGTAGTAACGCTCCGCGTTATCTGGGCATTGATTCTTTAGGGGCTTTCGAAATGAAGGGTTATTGGTATAACCGTCAGCGTAAAGGCTTGGAACTTCCAGAGAAGGGGGCAAAGAGTGAATTCAAAGAATGGCTAACCCAGTGGGGCGGAGGCCTGCTGGTATATCGCGACGGATTTCGGGTTTATCCATATGCGTCTCCCGAGGATGACTGGCTGTCTCTTGATCAGCGTGCATTGAGACGCAAGTCATTCAAGCTAAATCGAGGTCAGTTTGTTGGCTACGTGCGAATTGGCGCCCTGCAAAACCCGGCGCTAAAAGATCAGACGAATCGGGAGGGAATGCGAGACTCACCCGAAAAGAGAGCGTTAATTCAATGTCTGCAATATGGTATTTGGAAAGAATTGGGTGTTCGGGTATCCGCTCATGAGGAGCGCTCTGCCCGTTTGGCTCTGAACTCGGTCCAAAAGATTGATCAATTGGTCAAGACACAATCTAAATCAGCGAAAACGTCATTGACCGTCTTAGCCAAGAAGCTACCGGAAAGTGACTCTACTATTCGACAGTTAAGATCTCATGTTGATCAGCTGGAACTCGCATGGGCTCATGCCAAATCGACGATCAAGAAACAACAGAGCGGTGCCGAGACTTATGTTCATCTTGCAGGAGTCGGATTGCTAGTGGAATTTATCGTGCATGAGCTAGCAAGGACAACCAAGTACACTTTGAACGACCTCGATATGGAGGCAAAGTCTACGAGACTTTCACCTTCCTTGCGGTCACTCCAGCAACAACTCAAAACACTTGAGAAGAGGCTCCGCATATTGGATCCCGTGAGTACTCCAGGACGACAAATCAAAACTGAATGCGATATATTGGAAGTATTGGAAACATTGTTTAGTGCCCATCAGGCTCAGTTTGATCGCCACAAGATAGCTATAAAGTTTGACCGGGAGCCATTCGAGAAGCTTGTTTCAAACGTTGTTCCTGGGCAAATGTTCCAGATTTTTGAGAATTTGATTTCCAATTCTGTCTATTGGTTGTCGACTCGAGATTCGCTTTTGGGGGACAGCTCGACTACAAGTCACGCCAGGCAGTCGGAAATCACCGTTCAATTCGATCTGGCTCAGAAAATAATTTGCTTCACAGACAGCGGGCCTGGTATGGAGGAGGAAGATGGAGATAAAATTTTCGATCCTTTCTGGAGTAAGAAGCCGGCCTCTGCAGGGCGAGGTTTGGGACTATATATAGCTAAACGATTGTGTGACGACAATGGGATAAAAATTCATCTGCTCTGGAGTGAGGATGAGCAGGTCTTTAACGGTTTCCAATTTAGTTTTTCGTGATCCATGGATTCTTTGTCTGCAGAAAAGCAACGTCAACCACAAGTCCTATTTATTGATGATGCTTGGGCCGCGCCTGCCAGAGGCAAGCTCGTTTCTTGCATACCTCAGATTCGGGAAATACTTCAAGACTATCAAGATGTGAGGGACTGGTTTTCTTCGGAATATGGAACAACTGGTGAAGTTTCAGACCCAACGTATTTTGATGCTTGGTTGCGGGAGGCAGAGCAAGACATAAAATTCTGGCAACGACTATCTTCGTCACCGAAGTTCAATGAGTTGCAGGATAACTGGGGAGAAATTGCAAATATCTGGCGAGAGTCCGTTATTTTGCTAGAACAAGTCCGAAAGGAGCTGGAGGAAAAAGGCTTCGAAGTCGTTCTTCAAAAGCAATTGCCTGATGCCACCCAGCTACGAATTCCAGAAGTCATCGTTCTCGATTACGTACTATCAGAGGAGGCTGACCCAGAGAAAATCAGGGAGAGCAATTTGTGGCTAAGTGCAATTTCTGATCATTGCATTAACAGTGATGACGCTAAGCCCCCACTTGTTTTGCTAATTAGCACTTCCTTAAGAAGCCAAGATAGAGAAACAAAGGCTAAAGCATTTCGTCTTGATTCGAAAACTCGCTCCAGCTATTTTCGTTTTGTACCGAAAACAGATGCTGATTTTTCTTGTCGCATCGTAAATCATGCGAAATATTTTCAAGAGACAACTTCAGAAAGGTTGTCTGGGTTCTACTCTGTATACAAAGGGCTCAAGAAGGGCTATCAAAATGCGGCTGCAGAAATTACCAAATCAATCGACGATCTTGAATTAGAGGATTTGGCTACATTTCATGCTGCGCAGCTTCAAAAGGAAGACACGCTCGATGAATATTTAGCATGGCTGTTCGGGCAGGTGCTTACATCAAAGCTGCTTAGGTGTGCTGAGTTTGTAGGCCCAGCAAGAATCGTCCAAGACTCCGATGAGGTTCTGTTAGGGCAACTAAAGCCTCAACAACTAATCCCTGCACTGTTCTACGAGGCGTCATTTTTCCCAAGCACAGAACAAGTACTATTAGATGCTGGTGTCGCCGAAATTAGATTTGCTAATGTATACAAGGCTGCCTGTGAAAATAATGTCGTGCTGTTGGTGATTTCGCAAACTTGCGACTTGACCCATAACAAAATTACAAATGATCAGGTTCTTTGTGTCGAAGGAACCCTTAACTCGATTGACGTGAAAACAGAGGCCTCACTACTTAAACTGACGATTGATCAGATCGACCGCAAGCATCAGGTCTATCAGATTGATGGAAAGTATTACTCAATTGATTGGGGGGAGTTTAAGAATCTACGTACCTTAAGTGCCGAAAGGCTCAATAATAGAAAATTGTTGAAACTGATTGGAAGATTAAACGAACTATATGCATTGAGCATTCAAAGTGCGGCGTTGCAAGAATTAGGTCGAATTGGCCTTCCGATAACTCCTCATTTTGTATATTACATTGCCAAAATATCAATTGCTGTTGCGCTTCAAGGGAGGGGGCGTGTTGCTGAAGTCGATATCGATAGTGGCGATATTATTGGTGTAATCCGCCCACAAAAAGGGGGGTGTGACCTTCATATTGCAGCAGATATTCGAATCGAAATCGCAGACAAGTTAACCACCCTACTTGAGCCAGCATATTCCAAGCACTTCAATACAAAGCAGGTCGCAGAGTTTCTTAATTTGCTCAGAGGCCACGACTCAAAGGCGCTCAACGGAAGCGGTGACTTGGGAGCGGAAACAGGCATCAGTTTCAAACACATCGTCGTTTTTGATCAGGCGGGGGAAAGAAAACCACAATCGAATCCAGCCTTCGTTAAGGCTTATGCAAAATTGGAAAAGAGTAAGTCGATAGACGACAAAAACCTAATTGAAATCGTCTTTCAACCAATCAAGTGATTCCATTTGAAATTTGAAGGAAAAGTTTACTAGAACGGTTGTGTCACAGAAAATTGATGTTAAACATAACAATGCACTCCAATAAGTAAAGCATATCTCTGCACTTGGTGCAGAGATATGCTTCCCATCACAATTAACCGCCACACAGGAGAATAAGCATGAACCGTAAGGAACTGATTGACGCACTTTCCGCAAAGACCGGCAGCAGCAAGGCTGACGCAGATCGCAACATCGCAGCACTGATCGAAATCATCACCAGCACCCTGAAGAAGGGTGACAACGTTGCATTGGTTGGCTTCGGCACGTTTGAAGTTCGCAAGCGCGCAGCACGTACCGGCCGCAATCCTGCTACCGGCGCAGAGCTGAAGATCAAGGCTTCCAAGGCTCCGGCATTCAAGGCTGGCGCTACGCTGAAAGCAGCCGTGAACGGCGGCAAGAAGTAAGCTGCAAGACTTTGTGAGAGCCCGCCAGTCACGAATGGATGGCGGGTTTTTTCACACCCGTCGTTTGCGTTCGGGGACCATATAATTTTTCATACCGTATAGTTTTTCATAAGGGCTATTTGTGGTCTGCAGTTGGAAATCGAGCCGTAGGAAATAGGTTTCAAAAAGCCGTGATAGCTTGTTCAATCACGCGGACTTCCGCGTGTGCCAACAAACAGGAGATCATCATGGACAAAGAGGTTGTAATCGACGGAAATGGAAATATCGACAAAGCCAAACGCATGATTGCGCTGTTCGATAATGCGGAAAATGCTTTGAGTGACTTGTTGAAGTTCATAGAAGAACTGGGGTACGAGCCGCCCGGTACCAGGTTTTCTGAAATTCTTCAGAGAGGGCATCGAATAACAGGATCCAACAGGACATTTGATGCGATTCTGGATAACCAGAGCACTTCCATCCAAGTTTCCGAACTGGATAGATATGAAGTGATAGGTCGTAATGACGCATCGTTTCTACCAGTAATTCGACTAATTAACTACAATAGCTCAGATTCTCGCGGCAAGTTATGTCGCGCGGACATGGACGGAGGAATAGGGGATGGGAGAACACAAGCGTAAGAAATTGGCGCCAGAAGAGTTGAGGCAAGACGAAAACTGGCTCGATGATATGTTATTGCCCGTTGATTTCGAGATTTTCAAGTTTGTATCTCAAACCTATCAGGCTGCTGCAAGGATGACCATGCCAGTAGAAAATCCAAGTGCGCGTCCGATTCTTGAGATGAATGGAAAACAATACTCTTTTTCGGACATGCCGATTAATCGCGGCATGCTGGCAGCCAAGGGGCAATTGAACGAATTGGAAGCTAAGAATCATCAAGCATATCTGAACCGCCTCATGCACTTTGGCGAGATATTGGAGGCGCGTGAGCGGTTGGGCGACCTGATCCGCGAGGGTAATGAGCCTGGTGCTCTTATGATTTCAGAAGCCGTGATGTATGCGGCTGCGACCGCGAAGATGTTCGTCTCTGGCGAACACATGGGATACGACATCGATGATGTAGTCCAAGTCGCCCATGATTGGGCTGCATCACATCCAGACACTGAATGACTAGCAGTTGGAATGACGAAAGTAAATGCGAATAGAAGACACGCGAGCTGCGTTGTTGTCGCCAATTCAAGAGAGTTAATACAGTGCTAAGTTACAGACTGCTGAAGAATCACGGTGGAATCATGCTGATTGGTGACTATGGCACGCTGAAGGTGTTGCATGAAGTCATCCATGATGTGAATGAGCGTTCTCCGCTGATTCGAGATGTTGAAGGGTTTTTTATTGGCCTTGCGTATGACGTTAGAAAGGCATTTGAACGTCAGCGCGAGATTATCGAGCCACCGAGGAATTTTGAAGAGCAGGGCGTTCAATACGGCGTTAAGATTTTATGGCCAGTATTGTTAGCCCAACATCGCATATTGCGAACGTCACTTGCCTTCATAGACTCTGGAAAAAAGCATCAGGCCATCACGTACGCGCTTGAGTGGGTAATTGAAAATGCGCTGCAGGATGACTTTGAAGGCCTCGCGCCATTGATAAAAGATAGGTGGCTACAACTCGATCCACAATCTCCCGTGCTTGAAGAAAAGATTGGAAGCAGGGCGGCTCAATTCTGCGCATGGTCAAAGTCCGAACGAAAAAGATACATGGTCAATCTTCTTGAAAGCCTATCCTCGTTGTACTCCCTCATTTACAAGATGAGAGAAAAGTCCGGAGAGGTCGGCATGATTTCACCGGAACAGTACGATGAATGGATTGGTCAGGAGTGCCCAGATCCGAAGGTATAAAAAGTTGCTCGGGGCATGTGGTGAAGTATCAGTATCACTCAAACCAACCTAAAGCTGGCAGTTGAATAAAATGACACGCTCTGAACTTATAAAAAAACTGGCTGATCGTTTTCCGAAATTCACCATCAAAGACTCAGAACTGGCAGTCACCATTATCTTGGATGCCATGGCTGACACCATGTCCAGGGGAGGGCGGACTGAGATCCGAGGTTTCGGCAGTTTCGGCCTTAACTACCGTCCTCCGCGGATGGGACGCAATCCAAAGAACGGAGTCTCAGTTCCCGTTCCCGGCAAATATGTCCCACGCTTCAAGGCCGGTCTAGAACTGCGTGCGCGCGTCGATTTTGGTAGTCCGCATCCTTGAGGTTCTACTGGCGTGATTCACGGTTTATCAATCAAGTCCTCTAACGTAAATCGAACTTCAAGGGGTAGCCATGTCGTCTCAGAATGAAAACCTGAAAGTCATCATCGATCAACTGTTGTCCGCCCAAGAGACAGCAGAGATGCTTTTCGAGAAACTGCAACGCATGGAAAGCCATACACCTCATCTTTGCGCTGTTACAGCGGCAAGCATTTCAGATGGCCAACTCCTGACCGGTCGTGTTCTCTCAAATCTGTCCGTGGCACAACGCGAGATTGAATCCCGGCTGCCGGATTATGCTTTCGATTCTGGAGTTCATTGGGCGGCTGGTAAGCTCAACCTTTCTGTGGCATGTATGTTTCCTACGCACCTGGATATGATGCTTTCCCACCATGACGAGGGAATCAGACAAGTCGCAGTACGTTGCGGCGATTTGAGTGAAGAACAGTTGCAGAAAGCGCTTCATGACCCGGAAAGCTGGGTAAGGCAGGCGGCGGAGACACGCAAAAGGGATGGGAACAAATCTTCAATACACAGGGATTTGCCGATGGTCACGCTAAAGTCTATCGCCAGAGTAGGTAAACAGTAACAAGTCAGGCTCACGGTCGAATCAGCCATTTACTTTCGAACTCTTCGGCAGGAATCGGTCGGCCGATGTGATAGCCTTGAGCAAGTTGGCATCCCAGAGTAAGAAGTGCATTGGCCTGCCCAGCCTGCTCGACTCCCTCGGCAAGCGTTTCCAGTTCCAGATTTTTTCCCATGGCGATGATGGTGCTGACGATGGAGTAATCGTTATGATCGGTCAGCATGTCACGCACAAAAGAGATGTCGATCTTCAACTTATTCACCGGAAAACGCTTGAGGTAGGAGAGCGAAGAATATCCGGTGCCGAAATCGTCAATCGAAAGCGAGAAACCGGCGGAAGCCAGCGCACGGGTGATGTCGATGGCGCGCTCTGGGTCGCGCATCATGCCGCTTTCCGTAAGTTCTAGTTCAATGTGACTAGCTGCAATACGGTGTTCCCGGGCGATCCGTAGCATCCGGTCTACGAAATCGTCATCCTCGAATTGTTTTGCCGCGACATTGACTGCCACCTTGCCCGGCATAGGACAATTCCGTTCCTGCCAGAGGTGTACCTGGTTACATGCTTCGTGGAGAGCCCATTCGCCCAAGCGCCCAATCAAGCCACGTTCTTCAGCTATGGGAATGAAGTCTGCTGGCGACATGATACCCCACTCGGCATCTTGCCATCTGGCCAGCGCTTCGGCCCCTGCCAGTTTGCCGTTGGATAGATACACTTGGGGTTGATAGTGGAGCTGCAAACCACCATTCACCAACGCTTCTTCCAGTCGCTTGGCAACGGTGATTTTCCGGAGCAAATCCTCGCCCATTTCAGAACGGTAAAAACGATAGCCGCCGCCATCACCCTTGGCACGGTACATTGCGATATCGGCATGCTTGAGCAGATCTTCTGTAGATCGTCCGTCTTCCGGGAAGACCGCGATACCAATGCTGGCGGATAGCATGAAACTCTGGCCGCTAATATGGAAGGTCGCGGACAGCGCACGACCGATTCGGTCGGCGATATGACCAGCCGTTTGCACAGAATCTGCGGCAATGATCACGAACTCGTCGCCGGAAAGCCGCGCCAGGGTTTCATCTTCCCGCAAAGCCAGCTTCAAGCGGCGAGCTACCTCGGACAACACCAAGTCGCCCGCATCATGCCCCATGGTATCGTTGATTTCCTTGAAGCGGTCGAGATCGAGAAAAAACAATGAAAGCCGTTGGCTACGCCGTTCCGCAACTGCCAGTTCATGCCTCAAGCGGTCCATGAACAGCGCGCGATTGGGCAGTCCTGTCAAGGTGTCATAAAAGGCCAGATTTTCGATCCGCATTTCGGCGGTCTTGCGATCCGTAACGTCCTGGATAGTGCCAATTCCCATTGCCGGCTGGTGGTTGCGGTCGAATTCAATCTCAGCCCTCTCTTCTACCCAGCGCATCTTGCCACGCGCCACGATGCGGTGCTGGACGTGATACGGC
This sequence comes from Sideroxyarcus sp. TK5, assembly GCF_054601595.1. Classification (NCBI taxonomy): domain Bacteria; kingdom Pseudomonadati; phylum Pseudomonadota; class Betaproteobacteria; order Nitrosomonadales; family Gallionellaceae; genus Sideroxyarcus; species Sideroxyarcus sp. TK5. The sequence continues at coordinate 385,713 of NZ_BAAHSJ010000002.1, forward strand.
GCACCATTGATTGCCGCAGTCCAGGCTGTATTGACCATTTCCCGGTCATCTGGATGGATTTGGTCGAGAAACAACTCATGACTGATTGGCGCGTCCAGAGGCAGCCCAATGATCCTGGACACTTCCGGTGTCCAAGAAAAGGTTCCGGTCTTGAAATCCAGCTTCCAACTTCCAATATGTGCCACCTCCTGAGCGTGCAGCAAGGTAGCCTCGCTCTCCTTGAGCGCCTGCTGCAAACGGGTTTGCTCGGTCATGTCTTCCACAACGACCAGAATACGGGCTTCTTCTTCTTCTTCTTCTTCTTCCGCAAGACGCATGCCAGTAAGGGTTACACGCACTGGATTGCGCTCTGATGCTCCGACCAATCCCATGTCGAGTAGCAGATCGTGCTGGGCGATAGCGGAATCGCGCACCTCGCAGAGCTTGTCGTTGAGTCCGTCGGCAACCACAAAGGCGAGGAAAGAGCGTCCACGCATGTCTGCCTCAGTCAGATTGAATCGCTTGAGAAATGCACGGTTCGCGGAAAGTACGGTGAAATCAGAAGTTAGAACGACCAACCCGTCAGGAATGGCGCAGAACACCAGTTCCGCATATTCCTTGAGCGCAAGAATCGATCGGCGATCAGCGTGGATGTAGGTGTCGACGGCAAGCCCCATGTCCAGTAGGACGATCTTGAGGAGTGCTTGCAGGGTGGGAATGTATTGTTCATGTTCCTCGCCCATTCGTTGCCATATTTCAGGCATGATATCCACAAGGTATTTGGCGTACGCGCCGAGATACCATTGCGTTTCCAAGCCGATGCGCTGATGTGCAATGCCGACGCGCAATCGGTGACGGACATAGTCGGAGTCATAATTCCCGGCAGTGAGAGAATCGAAGTATTCGCCTTGGGTCTGTTTCAGACGCCCCAGCGTTTCGGGGTCTGGTATGAAGCGACGCGTTTCCGGAAAACGCAGCATGTGGTCGTAGAAGCGCTGGGCGAATTCAGGTCCCAATCCATCGAGTACCTCGTGGAGTTTTTTCAGGAGATGGATATCTGCTTCAGAAAAGCCGAGGAATGCCTTGCGTGTCGAAACTTCCGCATCGTTCAGGCCGAGGGCTGCAATCACTGACTCGACAGTTTCAGCAACCGGCTTCATTTCTCCGGCCCTCGCTGCCACCCATTCGGAAGAGACGAACCGGTCGTTATGCTTGCTTGCTTGCTTGCTTGCTTGCTTGCTTGCTTGCTTGCTTGCTTGCTTGCGCAATGTTCTTTCCATTACACGATGATTGTTATTTTTCATGGACTCATCCGATTACATGGCGATGGTGCACCGAACGTCTCGCAAAAAGCATGGTACAACTGTCGCTCCAGCAAACGCCAGTCTTCGCTCACTACACGGTACCTTACTCTTGCGCCCCCCTCAGCTAGTGCGCTGAATAATAATACACTACCATTGCCGCGCAAATGATCTGACAAACGCTTGCGCAAATTCCTGGTCGAACCGATATATACAACTTGTGTTCGCTCAGTCGACAGTTGGCTATCTGGCATGACGGTATCCTCACAGGGACTGGTCGCGTGGATTTCATATACGCCAGAATGGGAAGGGATCATGGCGCTGACTCCCTGTTGCGTCATGGGCAGGAGAGGAGAGAACCCACCAGCCACGGACAAATAGCTTTCACGTCCGGCACGGCGACGCCAGTCTGGGATCGCCAGATGATGGCGTATCGCGGCGACCGAGCGCCGCGTGATCAAAACTCCATATTGCTGCGCGAGCAGTGAGGCGACAGCCTCGTCTGGCAGAGGATGTTCGATACGCCTCTCCAGAATCAGCGTTTTTTCCAATTTCATCAAGTGATCAATGCGATGGCAATGGAGTTGGCGTTCGTTGGGAAGGAGTGTCGTTAATGGCTGAATTTTGCCATCCGGCATTTTGAAGGCCAGTCCACGCACTAGGCGCGACACTCTACTTACGTCGGCCACCATGGGAAGTTGGGCACGCTCTGCCAATATTCTCGTTAGACGCGCTTGGGGCATGGCTGCCAGATCAAGCGGATTCCCAGACATCAAATATTCCGCCTGAACGTCAATGAGCGAATGCATCAATGCATGAGTCAATCGGTTGCGGCTATTGATGAGGCGTAGCCGATGAAGCATGGAATGTATTTCCGGCAAAATACCTTGCGCTAGTTTCATGCGCTCTATTTCGTCCTCGTCGAAGCGGTATTCGCGGACGAAGGCCGTCCGATGGTAGACAAAGCTTGGGTAACCTTCTGACGTGCGAATTTCCCCTAATGCCAAAGGTGCACTTGAAGATCGCTCCACAGTCTGTGCGCACAGTACTGCACTATTCAGTGCTGATACTTCCACATGGGGTTTGAGCGACCGGAAATGCGGAGAAAGCTCAATTTTTTCTACGCTTCGATCATAGGCCTTGAGCGGTAAAGTGAGAAAGCGAGCGAAAACGATTTTGCCGAGCGTGGCGGCATCGAGGTTGTTGTTCTTCAAAGCGTCTCATCGTTGGATTGACAACTTGCTGCCGGTGGGTAAGTGCGCCGAGTGTCACGGCGACGCGGGTTCAAATAGCGCGATTGGGGAATTGAACCCGCGTCCTAGATGAGTGGTTTCACCGAAGCTCATACCAGACACCCCGTCCGCTACCGTGCTGGTTCAAGTGCCCACGTTCAATCAGCGTGCGGAAATGTTGCTTGAGTGTATTGCGGCTTGCACCGGTCAGTTTGATTGCCTCGCCGATCGTGACACGACCATGCTCGCGGGCAAACTCGACGATTTGTAACGAAAGTTCCGGTAAGGTGGCCAGCACCAGTTTTTCGCGCTCAACCTTCTTTTCCAGTCGCTTGACCTGCTCCGTCAGCGAACGTAGGAAGAACACCAGCCATGGTTGCCAGTTCGGGGCATCGCTGCGAATCGTCCCTTGGGTTTGACGCAGTGCCAGATAGTAGGCTTCCTTGCTTTGCTCGATGACGCTTTCCAGTGAACTATAGGGCACATAGGCGTAGCCTGATTGCAACAGCAACAAGGTTGTGAGCACGCGCGAAAGGCGACCGTTGCCGTCCTGAAATGGGTGAATTTCCAGAAACACGACTACCCAAACTGCAATGATTAGTAACGGATGCAGGTGTTTTGAATCGCGTTCTTCCTGTACCCATGTCACCAGTTCGGTCATCAAACGTGGCGTGTCGAATGGTGAAACTGTCTGAAACACGATACCGAGCTGCGTGCCGTTTTCATCAAAGGCTGCGACGCTATTGGATGTGGTCTTGTAATTGCCGCGATGCCATGCATCTTTTTCACTATAGACGAGCAGATTCTGGTGCAATTGCTTGATATGGTTTTCGGTGAATGTGATGTCTTTCCACGACGAAAAAACTAGCTCCATTACTTCCGCATAGCCAGCCACTTCCTGTTCGTCACGACTGCTGAAGTTTTTGATCTGCAGGTTGGACAGCAATCCCTCGACCTCGCGGTCGGACAATTTGCTGCCCTCAATCCGGGTTGACGAGCCGATACTTTCGATAGTGGCAACGCGGCGCAGGGCAGACAGCCTGTCTGGGGCGAGCGTCCCCAAGGCGCGCCACGCCCCCTTGAATTCATCAATTCTAGCGATCAGTGACAGAATGTCCGGGGTGATATGGATTGTGTCGGTTTTAATCACGGAACCAATGATACACCCAATTACACCCATTTCAAGTGCGCCATCCAAAACACATCCATTTACATCCAATAGATCGGGACAGGCTCCATGGCGTGCGGTTTGCCAATCAATTCCTCCCCAGCATTCAAGCTGGGGAGGATGTAAATAGACCTTGATTCAAACTGCTGCGGCACGCAAAGTTTTTGCCGCCGCCACCATGTGGGTCAGTGCGGGAATGACCTCTGCCCACTGGCGTGTCTTCAGACCGCAATCCGGGTTCACCCACAAGCGTTCGGCTGGAATACGAAGGGCGGCCTTTTTCATCAACTCCACCATGTGCTGTTCAGTCGGGATGTTGGGCGTATGGATGTCATACACGCCGGGGCCGATCTGATTCGGATACTTGAAATGGTCGAAAACATCCAGCAACTCCATATCCGACCGCGAGGTCTCGATAGTAATGACATCGGCATCCATGTCGGCGATAGCGGCGATAATGTCGTTGAATTCCGAATAGCACATATGGGTGTGAATCTGCGTCTCGTCTGTCACGCCGTTGGCAGCAATACGGAAGGATTCCACCGCCCAGTCCAGATAGGATTGCCATTGTGCGCGGCGCAGCGGCAATCCTTCGCGCAACGCGGCCTCGTCAATCTGAATGATGCGCACCCCGGCCTGTTCCAAATCCAGAACTTCCTCGCGGATTGCCAGCGCCAGTTGGTAGCAGGAAACCGAACGCGGCTGGTCGTCGCGTACGAAGGACCAGTTCAGCATCGTCACCGGCCCGGTCAGCATGCCCTTAATCGGCTTGTCGGTCAGTGATTGTGCGTATTTGATCCATTCCACCGTCATCGCTTGCGGACGTCTGATGTCGCCGAACAGGATGGGCGGCTTTACGCAGCGCGAGCCGTAAGACTGCACCCAGCCAAAGTGACTGAAGGCGTAGCCATCCAGTTGTTCGCCGAAGTATTCCACCATGTCGTTGCGCTCGGCCTCGCCGTGCACCAGTACATCCAGCCCCAGTGTTTCCTGCTCGCGCACGCAGCGCGCAATTTCAGCCTGCATCGCGCTCTGGTAGTCGGTATTGTTGATCTCGCCCGCCTTGAACTGGCTGCGCGCCTGGCGGATTTCCGCCGTCTGCGGGAACGAGCCGATGGTGGTGGTCGGATACAGCGGCAGCTTCAGAAATGCTGCCTGTTTCTCGGCGCGCACCGGATAGGCATTCTGGCGTTGTCCGAGTTCAGGTGTGATGCGAGCCAGTGCCTGCTTGACCGCCGGGTTGCTGACACGAGGCGAAGCGCGGCGGCTGGCGAGTGCGCCCTGATTCGCTTTCAATTCGTTGGCGACGGCGGCACGGCCTTGATTCAATGCGGTGGCCAGCACACGCAGTTCATCGAGTTTTTGTACCGCAAAGGCCAGCCAGGATTTGATCTCGGTATCCAGCTTCTGCTCGCTGTTCAAATCCACAGGGACATGCAGCAGCGAGCAGGACGGCGCGATCCACAAACGCTCACCAAGGCGCTCGGCCAGCGGTTCCAGCCAGTCCAGCGTGGCATTGAGGTCGGTCTTCCAGATATTGCGACCATTGATGACACCGAGCGACACGATCTTGTGTGAAGACACCAGATTCAACAGCGGCTGTATCTCGTTGCGTGCATTGATGACATCCAGATGCAGACCGGCGACCGGCAGATTGCATGCCAAATACAGATTCTCTTGCAGTGTGCCGAAATAAGTCGCCAGCAGCAGCTTGATGCGAATGCTCTTGAGGTGGTGGTAAGCTAGATTGTAAGCGTTCTGCCAATCGGCATCCAATTCTGTAACCAAGGCGGGCTCGTCGATTTGCACCCACTCCACGCCTTGTGCTGCAAGTGTGTCCAGCAGTTCGGAATAGACGGGTAACAGACGCGGCAGCAGGTTCAGTCGACTGGAGTCATCCTTGGTTTTGCCGATGCGCAGATAGGTGACGGGGCCGATGATCACCGGCTTGGCATGCACGCCCTGCGCCTTAGCCTCGGCTAGTTGCGCCAGCAGACGTGTGGCATCCAGCTTGAATTCGGTGTCGGCAGTAAATTCCGGCACGATATAGTGATAGTTGGTATCGAACCACTTGGTCATTTCGCCCGCAGCGATCCCGCTGCAACAGCCCGCATGATCCTCGGTACCTTGTGCGGAACGCCCGCGAGCGACTCTGAAATAATTATCCAGCGGATCGCCATGGTAGTCGCGTGCGCGCAGGGGTAGATTGCCAAGTGTGAGGCTCATATCAAGCACTTGATCGTAGAAAGAAAAATCGCCCACCGGACTCCAGTCTAGGCCGGATTGCACATTCCAATGCGTTTTGCGCAGTGCTGTGCCTTGGATTTTCAGTTCGGATATGGAGGACTGCCCCTTCCAGTAAGACTCCAGGGCAAATTTCAGTTCGCGTTTCGCGCCTATGCGCGGAAAACCCAAGTTATGCGTGACGACCATGATTTTTCTTTCAGATGAGAACAGGAGCGCAATGATAGAAAAATCATCCCATGAGATAAAATGATATTATTTCAACCATCAATTATTATTTTTCATGCAATAGACTTATGGGCATACTCGAACGCAGCCACCTGGAAATCATCCGCGCCGTATCACAACACGGTTCGCTGACCGCCGCCGCAGAAAAACTGCACCTGACCCAATCCGCCTTGAGCCACACCGTGCGCAAGCTGGAAGAGCAACTGGGTCTGCCGGTCTGGTACCGCGAGGGGCGCAGCTTGCGTCCGACTCAGGCAGGTGAATATCTGTTGTCAGTTGCCAACCGTCTGTTGCCGCAACTGGTGCATACCGAGGAACGCTTAAAACAATTTGCGCAGGGCGAACGCGGCAGCCTGCGCATCGGCATGGAGTGCCACCCGTGTTATCAGTGGTTATTGAAGATTGTCTCCCCATATCTCGCGCAATGGCCGGACGTGGATGTGGATGTAAAACAGAAATTTCAATTTGGCGGTATCGGTGCATTGTTTGGTTATGAAATCGACATGCTGGTAACCCCTGATCCGCTCTACAAACCTGGCCTCACCTTTGAGCCGGTATTCGACTACGAACAAGTGCTGGTCGTTGGTCCGCAGCACCCGCTGCGCGGGGTGGAATATGTACTACCCAAACAACTCTCGGGAGAAACACTCATCACTTACCCGGTCGCCATCGAGCGGCTGGACATTTACACGCTATTCCTGATCCCTGCCGGGGCTGCACCCAAGCGCCACAAAATCATCGAGACCACCGACATCATGCTGCAAATGGTCGCCAGCGGTCGCGGTGTGGCTGCCCTGCCGCGCTGGTTGGTCGAGGATCAATCAGCCAAGTTCGACGTCGCGCCGGTAAAGCTGGGGAAGCGTGGCTTGGCCAAGCAGATTTTTCTGGGATTCCGCGAGGTGGACGCTGATATAGATTACCTGCGTGCCTTCGTTGACTTGGCGGACACACACCGCAACAAAGCGAGACTATTTCTCCATTGAGGGAATAGGTGTGACCTTCCCCCCGGTTTTTCGTCTCCCAACAGGCGGGGTTGACATCCTCCCCGGCACTCATGCCGGGGAGGATGTCAAAAAGGAGCCCACCGGAGTTTGGTAATCTAAAGAAGCTCAGCTTTCCTCATGAATCTCGATTCCGGCCCATCATCAAGCGAACTGCTGATCTCAAGTCGGTTTCTGGAGCGCGTCATACCGACGTAGAACAAGCGCCTTTCCTCGGCCTCGGTAGAATCAAGGTGGGGGAGGTTCCCGTCCTCGGCCGCGATGATCCAAACGTTGTCGAACTCCAGTCCTTTGCTGCCATGCAAGGTTGAGAGAACGACCTCGGCCGCGGCAGTGTCCGAATTCAGCCTGGTCAGGGTGTTCAGCCGCTGCGCGAGAGATCCATTCAGCTTTGCCACGATGTTGGCCAGCTTCTTGAGGAGGTTTCCTCTATCGGACTTCAGGTACTGAGAAAACCAGTTCGTGGCCGCATAGATGGCCAGAGAGGTGTTGCCGTCTGCCATTTGCCGGCGCCAGTCGGCGCAACCGCGCCTCACGCCGTCGATGATTTTGATGGCGCGCACATCTTCGTTGGGTACGTGCTGGCGGATCTTTTCCAGCATCTGGTCGCAGTTCTTGTGGCTGTGGTCCAGGTTGAGCAGCTCCGGCTTGATGCCGCACATAGAGAGCGCGTTGGCCATGCCCGTCCAGTTGTCCGAATGCACACTCTTGAGCAGCCCGACAAGCGCGCTTCCTACCATGCCATCCCAGATGGACTTGCCGCCAGACAGGCGATAGGGGATAGCGTTCGCCATCAGCTCCGCCTCGACGTGCTCAAGCAAGCTGTTGGTTCTGGCCAGAACCGCCCAAGTTTGGCCGGGGGAAGACTTGATTGCCTTGGCTACGCGGCCAGCCTCATCGAGCCGATCTGCAACGCGATGCACATTGATGACGCCCACATTGGAGCGATGCGCCGTGATGGCCTTGTTGGCACGCAGCTTGTTGCAGGCGATCAGCGTTGCGGCGTGAGCAAGGATGTTCGGCGCACACCGGTAATTGACGGGTAGGGTGATCTCTTGGGAGACAAGCTGCTGGGTGATGCGCTGCATCCCCTCGTACCCGAGGGCGTTCCTGAAGGAGTACAAGCTCTGATCATCGTCGCCAACGATGGTGCACTCGATGCCTGCCTTGCCGTGCTCGATCACCCACTGCGTCTGAATCTCATCCGCATCCTGAAATTCGTCAGCCAGCAGCCAGCGTATGGAGAGCGGCTTGATACTGTCATCCCGAATACCGTTCACCACGGTCAACAGGATGTCGGAGAAGTCCATGCCGCGCTCTGTGGCCAGCAGGCCTTGGTAGGCATGGAACACATCCTCGATCTCGACATCCTCGAACTTGGGGACGCCGAGTTGGGATTTGGCGCGGTCGATGGCGGACAGCACGTCCTCGAAAGGTGCGTGGCACTTGAATTGAGAGTAGCACCGACGCAGTATGCCCATGCGCTCCCCATCAGATAGCAGCTTGATACGGGACAAGTGCTTCAGGCGGCGAATTTGCGAAAGTGCGACGGAATGGAAGGTGCCGACAGCTAAGCGCTGCGCCTCGCGCTCCCCGCACAACTGTAGTGTCCGGGCTTTAAGTTCGGCTGCAGCATCGCGAGTGAAGGTGACGGCGCAGAGCCGTCCGGTTTTGTTTTCAGAGAGGAGCCGGGCAGCGCGCATGGATAGCACGCTGGTTTTGCCCGATCCTGGACAGGCCAGAATCGAGCAATGCCCATCGGCGCTGATAGCCCGATTTTGATGCGGGTTGAGTTCGATCAAGCAACGACAGCTTCAGCAGGTTGAGCTGCGGCGGCGGCCTTCTTTGTGCGCTTCGGCTTGGTCGCTGTTGCAGCAGGTTCCGAACCTTCCGTACCGGTCTCGGTGGTAGATGCGCCATCAGTCAAAGTCAGATCGTCATCGTGCTCCTGGTCTGGTCCCTTGTTGTTGTGGGCTTTGAATGCGCGGTTCGTGATGCTCTTGATCTCGGCAGCCACGCCGATGGCCTTGCGACGCCACTTGCGCTCCATGCTCGATTTCACATCGTCGGCAATGAAACCAGCGAACCAGGCTGAGTGGACAAGGCAGATCAGCTCGTCCAGTTCGGTGATGATTTGCAGGTACTGGCCAGCCTTGTGACAGGTCAGTTTGGCCTCAACGGTCGCTGCATTCGTGTAGCTCAATCTACCCATTTCAATACCGTTATCGTCGGCGATCTTCTTGATCTGAGCTGCTACCTTGCGCAGCTCGGCCAGCGCTTTGTTGATCAGATGATCGACGGCACCGTTGACAGCCATCATGTCGCTCTGGTTTTTGATGATGGTGGGGAGCACCGCGCTCAAATTGCGCATCGACACTGCGCACTCATCGAATGCGGTATCAAAAGCCAGTTGGGCAGGGGTCGTATTCAGCGATATCGTTTTCTGGATATAGGGGTTACTGAATTCGATCTTGCGCTTCGCAGCCGGGATCTCTGCTTTCTTTACTTCCGTCTTGTCTGCCATGGTTGTTCCTTAAGTGAATGGGATGGGTATTGCGAGCATGACTTTGCCGCAGCCCCCCAAGAAAATCCTCGGAATGCGGTTCAAATTTGAACCGTATTTCAAGGATTTCAGAGAAGCATCTCTTGATAATCGCCACACGCTCCACAGGCGCACTACAGCACGCAAGGAAGATTTGAAGGCGCAGGGAAACGCGCCGCAGACGCCTTGTAGATGTGTTGAAGATGAGGGCGTGAAATTTGCGAGACGTTCGGTAGAACGCCTGTGGGTGAACTGGAATTTCACTACACACAAGGAGAATGCTGTGCAAATCGTCGGACTGGATATTGGTTACTCGAACTTGAAGGTGGCATTTGGTGAAGATGGGAAGGAGCCAGCGCTCGTAAGCCGTCCTGCCGGTGCCGCACCATCGGAGCATATCGGCCAGCGCATCATGCCTGCCGGCGCAGATGAGCCTTTGCGCGTTCTGGTGGATGGCAAAGAGTATGTCGCCGGATGCAGCCATGATCGACTGGAGAACTGGGCGCGCGAACTCCACAAGGATTACACCTCCACCGATTCCTACCGCGCCCTGTTCAATGCCGGTCTGCTGCTGTCCGGCATGACGGAGATCGATCGCGTGGTGACTGGTCTGCCGACCAGTCAATACTTCGATGACGGTCTGCGCAAGCACTTGGCCAAGACCATGAAGGGCGAGCATCAAGTCACCCCGAAGAAGAAGATCATCGTCAAGGACGTGAAGATCGTGCCCCAGCCGCTGGGCGGTTTCGTCGACTACCTCAACCACCTCGAAGATCCATCCGAGATCGAAGATGCCTCGGTACTGGTCATCGACCCGGGCTTCTTCTCGGTGGACTGGGTGCTTTTGGTGAACGGCGAATTCAAGCGCGGCTCGTCCGGTACCAGTCTCGATGCCACCTCGGTCATCCTGGACGAAGCCAGCGCGCTGATCGGCAAGGACTACGGGAGCGGCCCAGGACGCAGCAAGATGGAGAACGCGGTACGTTCCGGCCGGAACACAGTGTCGGTGCACGGCACTCGCGTCGACATCGCCCCCTATCTGGCCGCTGCTTCGGCAACAGTGGGGCACATCGTCAGCTCCCAGCTGCAAGCCTCCCTGCGCAAGGAAGAGTCAGCGGTCGATGCCATCGTGATGGTGGGTGGTGGCGCACCGTTGTTCCAAGCCGCGATCAAGGAAGCTTTCGACAAGACACCGCTGACGATTTCCGAATCGTCCGTGTTCGCGAACGCACGCGGCTTCTGGCACGGCGGGGCGGCGTAATGGACGGCGAGAGCTTGGAGGGGTCATGCGGATAACCGTCAACTATTTCGAGGGATACCCTGAGTTGGAGGCCGAGTTGGCCAAGCACTCGCCACGCGCCCGTGCTGAGCGGATGCGATTCCTTGCGGCGATGGGATTGGCTTTCATGAACGATGGTCGGTCCCACGCCGCCGCTGCACCGGCAGCAGCGCCGGTTGCTACGCAGGCAGCTCCTGCGGCAATCCAGACGACACCAGGCAAGGGTGCTAGCAGCACAGCAAAGTCCATTACGCGTAGTGTTTTCGGGCAGACGAATGACGATTAGCAATCCCTATCTTGCCGGCCTTGATCTGGCCAAGCAGCACCACGGCACAAGCGGTCAATCCGCAATGGTGAAGTGCATCCTGTCGCTGTACAACAGCCGGAACTCGTTCTCGATCAGCGAGATCTTGGCACCGCTCGACAACAAGTATTCGGCGGCGGTCTTTGCCATGCTTCACGAGTACGCGCGCCACGGCGAAACCGAGGAATTGCGGATCGCTGGCCGTTGGTGCGTCGAGAACTTCCCGCGCATGATCGAACTCGCCGATGCCATGAGCAACGCGGCCGGAGAAGTTCGTTATCGCTGGGATCGGGAGCATGAAGCAGAAATGCGCCGCTTGTATCCAGATGGCTAGCGGGAAGTCAGAAATCATGAGCGAGAAGACCGCAGTGATGTCGCGCGCCCTATCTCATGAATGGGTGTCGCTGGAACAGTTGGGGGAGGCAATACGAAGTGTTCTGCAGCACATCCCGAGTACACGGCACAACGGTTGTTGCATCCGGACGCGGAAAGACTCTGTGAGGCACTGGCCGAGATGAACTATCGGAAATTGAGTGCAGTGAAACGCGAGGTGTTCGAAGGCGAACATCTGGAAGCGCTGATGAGGTGGGTTGAATGATCGAATTGATTGAATGGGTAGGGTGCATCATCGGATTGGGCGGCGCAGCACTGCTTGCCATGAACTCCCGCCATTCTGCATGGGGATGGGTGCTATTCATCCTGTCGAATGTTGCCTGGATTGCATACGGCCTGTTGACACACGCTAATGGGTTGGTGGTCCAGCAGCTCGGCTTCACGGTCACAAGCTTGATGGGCATCTGGAAGTGGCTGGTTGTTCCGCGCCTTGCGCTCAAATCTATCCACAAAAATGGTGGATAAGGTTGTGAACAAGGCCGTCGAGCCACCGGAAATTGCTGGAGTTCGAGGTGCTGCACATACCTTGAGCGGCAACCTCGTGCAAAGAAAAATCGGTCGGCATCACATCGCCTTTTTCCGTGCAAGTCTGCAAGGGCTGGACATCGGCGACATGGCCGACAAGTATCTTGAGACCGGCATGGATCTCCGCCGCGCCAAGACGACGCTGGTGTGGATCTGGGACACGCTGCGCCAGGCTGCATTGCGACATGGCAAACATCGTGAGGCCCACCTGATCCGTCTGCGGGTGACCATCCATAGTCCCGTCGAGGTCACGGCCAAGATCCCTTCGCTGGATGAGTTCCGGGATGAGTTCGACCCGAACGGCTTCTACACCGAGAGAGAGCTGCTTCAAGCCTATCTGGAAGCCCATCCCCAGTCCGTCGATACACAAGCTCGGAAGAGGCAGCGCCTGATCAGTCGGCAGCTGGAAGCCCTGAAATGGATAGAGCCATTGATCTCTGCCGACCCTGTGCGCGAAGACTGGGTTGCGGCATGGTTCGATGAAACGATATCCAAGCGCCTGCTGCTGGCCGGGCTGCCTACGCTGGGGCATCTCTTGGATTGTATTGCCAGCGCCGGATATCGGTGGTGGATCGGCGTGCCAAGACTAGGAGAAAAGGGCGCTGCGCGTATCGTGGCGTGGCTGCGGGGCTATGAAGCCTCACTGGGGGCACTTCCGGAACTGTCACTTATGCCGCTGCGTAGCATATCCACCAGCGCACTGATCCAAACACGCCAGATGTGCACAGGAATCGTGCCGCTGGAGTCGTTTGCCTCGCCGGCAGACCTTGATGGACGGGACGGCTCGAACCGCTACCCTGGAGCACCGCGCATCGATGCAGCCAACGATTACCAGGCCATCTTTGCGTGGCTGGCCACGAAGTCCGGAAATCCGAACACGCAGCGCTCCTATCAGAAGGAAGCTGAACGGATGCTGCTATGGGCGGTGCTGGAACGCGGCAAGGCACTATCCAGCCTGTCGGTCGAAGACTGTGCCGCCTATCGTGATTGGCTTTCCATGCTCGGCCGCACAGAAGACGCAGAGTGGCCCTTCCGTATTGCGCAGTCATCATGGCTGGGTGAGAAGGGTATTGCTCGCCACAAACAAGGCTGGAAGCCGTTCGATGGGGCGCTATCGGCGCGCAGCGTGAAGTACGCCGTAACCGTTGTCAGTGGTTTGTATGAGTGGCTGGTCCGCGTACATTACTGCGCATTCAATCCATGGGTAGGGGTGTCGAAGACGCTGCGGGTCAATGCCGACGAACCGGCACCGGAGGTTGAGTTCATGCGCGCCTTCTCGGTTGGCCAATGGGAACATTTGATGTCGGGTCTGGCTGGCCAGCCGATCAGCAAACAGAACGTGAGGCTGAAGTTCGTCCTCCCGTTGGCCTATTCCACCGGCATGCGTATCTCGGAGCTGGTGGACGCGACCATTGGTCGTATCTACACCATGCCGCTCACGGATGGTGTGGGAGTGAGGTGGATGCTCAAGGTGCTGGGGAAGGGCGGCAAGTGGCGCGCAGTGCCTATTCCATCGGACACCATCGAGGCGCTGAAAACCTACCTTGACCATCGGGGCCTGAACTCGGACATCCTCAGCAACCCGCCTGAGACGCCGCTCATCGCAAGCCTGACCGGCCCGGGAGCGGTCACCACCAGTGCGCTTTCCAAATCGCTGGACGGGTTCTTTGATGACGTGGCCAGAAAACTCAAGGAAGACGGCCGGAGCATCGAGGCCAAAGCATTCGAGCAGGCTACGGTCCACTGGATGCGTCATACCTGCGGAAGCCATTTGGCGTTGAGCGGCGTTCCCCTGAACGTCATTCAGCGATTGCTGGGCCATGCCAGCCTTCAAACAACCAGCATTTATACCGATGCCTCCGATGAGAATATGTGGCGTGCGGTGGAAAGCGCAGGGCAGAGCAGATCGAGCAAGGGGGCGGTGTGATTCTGCGTTTCGAGAGCAATCAGCGCGGATACATGGTCGAGCTGAGTGAGGATCTGTTCGGAGCATATATTTTGCGCAGGCGTTGGTATGGCCTGAACAACCGGAGAGGCGGCGCAAAACAACAAGTGTTCCTCTGCATGTCAGACGCCTTGAAAGAGGTACGCCGCATTACGCGCACCCGAGAAAGGCACGGGTACAGGCGCGGATGATTTTCCAGTACGTTACACAAGCCGGTGAGCCTGCGGAGTGGCGAGCAGTTGCCTTCATAGCACGCCCTCTACGACGATGCCGTTCATGTACATCATGTTCTTAAGATCCATCAAGCGGTTGATGGTCAATTCGGAAAGTGCGTGCCCTTGTGACAGGATCAACGTCCCGTCCTTGAGGCGGACGCTCTCCTTCAGCACCATCCCGGGGCGCAAGCGGTTCAGCGAGATCGGTCGTCCTCCAGTCGGCTCCTTGGCATTGCGCACCTGACGAACTCCGGATGCATTCACAGTAGCCGAGCGATGGACGGAAGTGTTGGTTTCCTCGGACGACGGTAGACTCTTCAATTCGGTTCTGACCGCTTCGTATGCCACGGGGGAATGAAGGTGCAGGGGTTCCGACAAAGCCTGCGCAAGCTTTTCCTCCACGACGGCAGGAATGATGGGCTTTACCAGAAAGCCGTTGATGTCGAGTGCCAGCGCTGAACCGAGTATCTCGGTCTGCGAGAACGAAGTGAGCACCACTACCCGCGTTTCTGGTTTTGCGCAGGTCTTACCAGCGCGTATCTTCTGGATGAATTGCAAACCATTCATCCCCGGCATGTTGACGTCGGTGATGACCAGATCGAATACATGCCCATTCAGCAACTCGATAGCAGCCGTCGCGTTGTCAGCATCGACGATATTCGAATAGCCCAAGTCATGCAGAACCTGAAGTGTGAGTTTTCTGGTGAAGTCATCATCCTCGATCACGAGGACTTTCAGCTCAGCCGCCTTATGCGAGACCTCCCGGGCTGAAGAGGGAGTCAGGTGCGCGAACGTTATTCCGAAACTGTTGACGAAGTCGCGGAATGAACTTTCATCCATCGGCTTCGCAATGAAATAGCCTTGCGTCGTATCGCATCCGATGGCTTTCAGGGCATCCCAGTCTTGCTGGGTCTCCACGCCTTCCGCCACGCTCTTGACCTTCAGCTTATGCGCCATGTCAACGCTTGATTCGACCACGATGCGCAGTGCCTTGTTGTCTGCGAAGTCGGTTACGAAGGACTGGTCTATCTTCAGCTCTCCGAAGGCTATGCGCGTGAGTTGCTGCAGACTTGAAGAGCCGGTACCGAAATCATCAATGGACAGCACAAAACCGTTCATACACAGTCGCGCCAGATTCTCCAATGCGCACGCGACATCTGTCATGGCAGCGGATTCCGTGATCTCCAGCACGATGAACTGCGGTTCCACTCCTGCCGCGCGTGCGATCCGGGTGATCTTGTCTGCCAATGTCGTATCGTCCAGCGAGACCAGTGACAGGTTGACCGATACCGTCAGCAGGTGCCCCTGTCCATGCAACACACGTACTGCCTCCGCCGACCTTTTCAGGATATGGAAGGTCAGTTCATCGATGTTGCCAGTCTGTTCTAGCACCGGGATGAACATACCGGGACCGACCACTCCATGCGCTGGATGCTTCCAGCGTGCCAACGCCTCGGCGCCCACCAGTCGCCCGCTCTTCATATCCACCTTGGGCTGGAAGAACGGCTCGAACTGGCCGGCACTTATCGCCTGCATGATCTCTTCAAGTTGGAAACTCATTGCCGTGTTGGTCTGCGGTGCTTTTTGCGCCGTCTTGCCGTACTTGAGCAGTTGCTGCCGGAGCTGTTCCAGCAAGATCGGTTTCTCCATCATGCCCAGCAACTGGACGCCATACATCTGCGTCATTTTGCCGACCGACGTCAATATCTTGTCGTCCATCCCGCTGGTGAGGATGACAGCAACATCCCGGTGCATTTCTCCCAGATGGCGGAGGAATTCCATACCATCCATTTCTGGCATGCTCAGGTCGCACAGTGCGATATGGACGTTCTTCGAATCTGGATTAAGGAGGATATCCAGCGCCTGCTTGCCATTGCCGGCGGTCTGGATGGAAGTGATTCCCAGCGACTTCAGCATGGTCGTCATGATGCTGCGCTGGAATTCGTCATCTTCCACGATCAAGACGCTCAGGTCATGGATGTTCATCGCCCGCCCTCCGTGTTATCACCTTCCGAGATAAACGACGCCAGCCTCTCAAGTGCCTGATCAAGCGCTGCCTTGGCGATGGCCGCTGCTTTTTCATTATGATCCCGCGCCGCCTGCTCCAGCGCTTCACATGCCCGCGCCATGGCCGTGGCACCGACCATCCGGCAAGAGCCCTTCATGCGATGCGCGGTAGTCTCCGCATCGGCGATATTTCCTTGTTCGAGCATTCCGGGCAGCTTGGCATGATCGTCCCGGATATGTGCCAGGAAGTCATTCAATACGCGCGCATGCCCGGAACCGTCCGTCACGATAGCATCCAGGATCGAGTGGTCTAAAGGTTGCTCATGGTCATCCGTGGTCGTCACGGAAGGCATACTCGATGCACCGTTGCTTTGTGCAAGAGATAGCCATTTGGCCAATACCTGCTTGAGCTGGGCAAGGTTGGCGGGCTTCACCAGCAGTTCATCCATTCCGGCATCCCGGCAACGCCCCTCTTCCTCGGCCAAGGCGTTGGCTGTCCAGGCGATGACCGGGGTTCTGGGAAGGGACTCGTCCGCTTCCGCCTTGCGTATCTCGCGAGCGAGTTCGTAACCATTCATCTCAGGCATGTGGCAATCGGTGATGACCAGCACAAAACGCCCTTCGCGCCACTTCGACAGAGCGACCGATCCGTTCTCCGCGGTTTCGGCGCGCAATCCCAGCAACTGGATCTGGCGTGCCAGCAGATCGCGATTGATGGGATGATCGTCGACCGCCAGCACCAGCGGGGCATCGGCACCGACGTCGAGCAGAGGAACGACCTTACGTTGCTCCACTTCCAGGTGCGAACTTCTTATTTCTTCGCCCGGTGCACCGGAGACTGGAAGCGTCAGGGTAAGGCTGAAGACGGAACCTTCTCCTGGTGTGCTCTGCAATGAGATATCACCGTCCAACAGCTCCGCCAATCGCCTGCAGATCGCAAGCCCGAGTCCGGTCCCGCCATACATACGCGCTGTATCCGCGCTCTCCTGCCGGTAGCGTTGGAACAGGCGCTGTTGGTCTTTCAGGGCGATCCCCATCCCCGTATCCTTGACAGAGAAACGCACCTGATCGCTGCTATCAAGATGTTTCACAAGCTCTGCCCTCAGCTCGATCTCTCCCTGCAGGGTGAATTTGATCGCATTGCTGACGAAGTTGTTGAGTACCTGCGTCAGGCGCAAGGGGTCCACGACGTAAGCTGCCTTGAGACGCGGATCGGCATGCTGCCAAAGCATCAGCGATTTGGCGCTGGCGACACGCGAGTAGGTGTTGACGACATCCTGCAGCAAGCCCGGTATTGAAGTCGGACGCGGAGAGAGTTCAAGTTTTCCTTCTTCTATCTTGGACCAGTCCAGGATGTCGCTGACGATACGCAACAGGCCTCTGCCGGAATCCCATGCAGCATCCAGCGTCGCATGCTGCTCTTTGTCGAGATTCGTCATGGAAAGCAGCTCCAGCATGCCCAGCATGCCAGTGAGCGGCGTGCGTATCTCGTGGCTCATGGTGGCAAGGAAAGAGTCCTTAGCCTTGTTGGCGAGTTCCGCCTTTTGCTTCGCGGCTTCAAGCTGTTTCGTGGCCTCACGGTAGGCGGTAACATCGTGCGCAGTGGCGTACATGAGACCATCCTTGTCGGGCGCCGACAACCAAGACAATATCCGCCATGAGCCATCCTTATGCCGGTAGCGGTTCTCGAACCGCAGCACGGTCTCTCCGGACTTGACCTGCCGCTCGACCTCACGCAGGGTGACGGCATGTTCGTCCGGATGCACGAAAAAAAGATAGGGATGCGTCAGCATCTCCTCGGTGCTCCAACCCAGCGTTTTGGTGAATGCGGGATTGACGCGCTTGAAGTAACCGTCCGCGCTGGAGATGCACATCATGTCCAGCGATAGTTCGAAGAAACGGTCCAGTTGATCCTCTGCCGCCTTGCGGGCAGAGACGTCGCGCGTGATTTTCGAAAAACCCAGCGCTTTGCCTTCTTCGTTGTAAAGGGTGGTGATGACTACATTGGCCCAGAATCGCGTTCCGTCCTTGCGCACCCGCCAGCCTTCGTCTTCGCAACGGCCATGCTCCATCGCTTGGGAAAGCTTTGCTGCCGGTTTTCCGGATGCGATGTCTTCTGCAGGATAGAAGACCGAGAAGTGCCGCCCGATGATCTCTTCGGCCGTATAGCCTTTCAACCGTTCAGCCCCCTCATTCCACGTGATGACATGGCCCTGCAGGTCGAGCATCAGGTTCGCGACATCCTTGACGCCGTCGACCAGCATGCGATATCGCTCCTCGCTGGTCCGCAGCGCCTGTTGCGCGGCGTATTCATTGCCCACATCGCGAAACACCAGCACCGCACCGATCACGCTGCCATCGGTGTCGCGTATGGGCGCGCAACTGTCGGCAATAGGGGTTTCCCTGCCGTCACGGGCGATCAGCACGGTATCGTTGGCAAGACCGTGGATGATGCCTTCCGCCAGCGCAGCTTCTACAGGGATAGTCGCGGGTTGACGTGTCTTGTGGTTGATGATGCGGAAAATATCGGCCACAGGATGACCGAGCGCCTCCACCTGCGACCAACCGGTCAGTTGTTCCGCCACGGAATTCAGGCGCGTTATCCTACCTTGGGCATCGGTCGACATCACAGCATCGCCAATGGAATCGAGCGTCACTGACAATTTTCTCTCGCTGGCACGCAGGGCGACGGTTGCCTCCACAGCCTGCCGCACTGACCTTATTCTTTTTTCGTGCGAAATGCTGAACAGGACACCCATCAAGCAAAACACGCTGACCGAGACGAGTGTCATCGGCGTGTCGACGGCGAAGGAAAATTGAGGAGGGATGAAGAACCACGTGACTAATGCTGCCGAAAAAAACGTGGAGGCCAAGCCCGGGCGCAATCCTCCAATCCAGGAGCTGATGAACACCGCAGGAAAGAATAGAAGCCATACGTAAGGCTGAATTGCGGCCCAGAAGACCCATTGCAGCATGCCGGCAACGAGCGGCGGCAAGACCGCAATGAGCAGCATCCTGATCAATGATGGGGCACGAACTTTCATGCTGTCCCTCTTTGTGCGTTCTTGATCACGTAAAATGTGAACAAACGACAACAGCGCCGGAGAAATCGCCGACGATTAATCAGACTACCCTGTCCTGGAGGATTTTCATATATGCCGCACAGATATAGATACTTATCTATACCTGTATCTATATCAGTAGCCACACCATCATTATGGAAATAAAGTGGGATTGCTCATTTATCCCCTGTCTATATCAACCTGATGGGTGATGCCAATCCGGCGGGCTAGATTTGAGGCCCGGCGGATTGCGCGTACCGGAGCAGGCGAGGGAGCGACGAAAATGAAATTATTGAGGCGTCCGTCTGATGCTCAAACAAGCAAGATAGAAATCGTGAGCATTGATAAAATCCTCCGAGAGCGGCGCGCCGCCATGTTGCGCGTGGGAAATCTGCATTGCACCTTTGGTCGTGATGCCATCATCCAGCATCATGTCCAGCTGTTTCGCTAGGCGACCCGGGATGTTGTCGGAGCAGATGATGAATCCGCCGCCCATGCCGCGGACGGGCGCGTTGCGGATGTCGCTTGCATTCACTCCCCCCTTGGACAAATTGATTGGCGCATAGCCGCTCACGCGACTTTTCGAGGCGCTATGCGTTGATTCCGTTTCCGGTATCTTCTGCCAGATATAAAACGGTTCGTTTAGGGAAGTATTAAGCAGATCAGCGATGCGTTGATTGTCCTGGGTGACGCCTGTACTCTCGTTGTTTTGCGTTCTGCGCTTGTTGGCTTGACTGGTACCGCCTGAAGTAACGGAACGAATCTGTCCATCATAAAGAGCCTGTTCTATCGCCCTGAATTTATTGGCAAGGTCACTGCAATGTGAGCTTTCCAGCATCTCGCGCCCCTTGACGGTTAGTGTGACGAACATGGAGAAGATCGCCATGACGATGGCGGCTTGTATCAATGTGGAGCCGGATTGTTCAAGTTGCATAAAGTTGGTTATCCTTGGCTGATTAAGGGTGTTGCATATGGATACTAGCAGTATCCATTCTAAAAGTAGGGATTAATGTATCCGGACTGAATAAAATAGAATCCGCTGGATTTGTGCTAACAGGATAGCGACATACCGACAGCCAGCAGTCATCCCTTTTGGAATAAGCCTCCTTGCATCCAGCGTTTGCGTGACGCTACCTGACGCCCAGATAGATTTTCACCTTCATCACCATCGGGCCGACAGATTTAACGGCCTGTTTTAGCTGCGCTTCCGACACCCCCATTCTCTTTGTCCAGTATCGCAATTCCCACGGTTCGTTCACGTTGATGCGTTGCGGATCTTGCGGCTGACGGATGTTCAGATTGTCTGACATGTGGTTTGCTTCCTGAGAGGTGGGCTGTTTTTTAAAATAGCCTATCGTGCGCAGCAAAGGAATCGCCATGAATATCTATGCCTTTTCCGAAAAGATATAGATATTCTTTATCCTTGTACTGGGCAGCGATTTGGGAAACAATCCAAAACCCTATTGGCAACCATGGATATGGAGATCTCATGAATCGCAAGGAACTGATTGATGCACTGGCCGCCAAGACAGGCAGCAGCAAGGCAGATGCGGACCGTAACGCAGCAACTGATCTCCCGTCTATTGGAAGCCGCCTCGGCGCCTGTTCAGATCAGTGATTTTGAAGTGAATGTATCCGCCAGCATCGGCGTGACGCTCTATCCCGACGATGATGCCGATGCCGATATCCTGATGCGTCATGCCGATCAGGCGATGTACCTGGCAAAACAGGCAGGCAAGAATTGCTATCGCCTCTTTTATGTAGGCCGGTAAAGTCGAGATCAGAAGGTCTTGATCACCATGCTTGTCCTCAATCCGACTTGCTTTTGATGCGGTTAGATGATGCTTGCCGCAAAACCTAGTTCAGTGCACTGGGTAGCGTACAGGGCGACTTTCATTGCGGCGCGTCTCCGTGTTCGATGGCGGATGCCGTGATAAAGTGCACGCGTAATCCATGAATCGAGGGGGGGATATGGAACGCACGCTGTTATTGGTCGACGACGAAGCAGATATTACCTCCGCTCTGTTGCGTGTGCTGAGGAACGACGGCTACAAGATATTGTGCGCGAGCAGCGGCAAGGAAGGTTTGGCGCTACTCGCACAACACGATGTCGGCGTCATCATCTCTGACCAGCGCATGCCAGAGATGTCCGGCGTGGAGTTCCTGACCCAGGTGAAGGAGCTCTATCCGCACACCATACGCATCGTGCTGAGCGGTTACGCCGACCTTGATTCGGTGATGGATGCCATCAATCGCGGCGCCATCTACAAGTTCTTCGCCAAGCCGTGGGACAACGAAATATTGCGGGCCGAAGTGCTGGAGGCCTTCAGGCACCACGAGTTGGCGTGGGAGAAAGCGCATCTGCTGCAGGAGATACAGACCGCAAACGACCTGCTGGCGCAGGTCAATCTTGAGCTGGCGGAGGTGGTGTCGCACAAGGACAGTCAGATCGAGCATATCGCCCATTACGATGCACTGACCGGTCTTCCCAATCGCCTGCTGTTCAACGACCGTCTGGATCAAGAGCTGGCCCGCGCGCATCGGGAAGATCGTATGGTGGCCGTCCTGGCCGTCGGCCTGGACCGGTTCAAACAGATCAACGACTCTTTCGGACACCCCATGGGCGACCAGTTGTTGCAAGTGATGGCGGGAAGGCTGGCCGGCAAGGTGCGTGCGTGCGATACCGTGGCGCGCATCGCAGGCGACGAATTCGGCGTGGTGCTGACGGGCGTGAAAGCCGCGCATGACGTCGGCGATGTGGCGCAGAAGATAATCGATTCGATCGCGCAGAATCCCATGTCGATAGGCGACAGCGAAATATTCGTCACGCTCAGCATCGGCGTCTGCCTGTATCCGCTCGACGGGCCGAACACCGCGACGTTGCTCAGGAATGCGGATGCGGCCTTGCATCACGCCAAGACCGAGGGACGCAACAACTTCCAGTATTACGCCGCCCACATGAATGCCTCGGCATGGCAGCGGCTCCAACTGGAAACAGGGTTGCGCCGGGCGCTGGAGCGCGATGAATTCGTGCTCCATTACCAGCCGCAAGTCGATCTGGATCACGGCAAGATCATCGGCATGGAAGCGCTGCTGCGTTGGCAAAGCGCGGAGCGCGGTCTGGTCTCTCCCGGCGAGTTCATCCCGTTGCTGGAGGAGACCGGCCTGATCGTGCCGGTGGGCGAGTGGGTGCTGCGCACGGCATGCAAGCAGGCGCGCGCATGGCAGGCGGCCGGACTTTCCGGTTTTCATGTTGCGGTCAACCTGTCTCCGCTGCAATTCGGGCAGCCGGATTTCGCCGGGGTGGTGATCGCCATCCTAGAGGAATACGGCCTCGATCCGGCGCTGAGGATGATCGAACTGGAGTTGACCGAAAGTCTGCTGATGCACAACGTGGCCGGGACGATAGACACGCTGAACAAACTGCACGCAACGGGAATAGAGTTCTCCATCGACGACTTCGGCACCGGCTATTCCAGCCTGAGCTATTTGAAACGCTTTCCGATAAGCAGCCTCAAGATCGACCAGTCGTTCGTGCGCGACCTGTCCAGCGACCGTAGCGATGCAGCCATCGTCACCGCCATCATCGCATTGGGGCACAGCCTGGGGATGAACGTCATCGCCGAGGGGGTGGAAACCACAACGCAACTTGCACGCCTGCGCGAGATGGGATGCGACGAGATACAGGGCTATCTGTTCAGCCGGCCGGTGTCCGCGGCGGAAATGACACGTTTACTGCAAAACGGCGAAACCCTGAGTTTGCCACTGGAGGTGTGATGGAACGCACACTGTTACTGGTCGACGACGAGGAGAACATCACTTCCGCCCTGCTGCGCCTGTTGCGCCGGGATGGCTACCGCATCCTGCGCGCGAACAGCGGCGAGGCGGGACTGGAATTGCTGGCGCAGAACGAGGTCGGCGTGATTATTTCCGACCAGCGCATGCCGGGTATGACCGGAGTGGAGTTCCTCGGCCGGGTGCGCGAACTGTATCCCGACACCGTGCGCCTCGTTCTGAGCGGTTACACCGAACTCAACTCGGTGACCGACGCCATCAACCGCGGTGCGGTCTATAAGTTCCTCACCAAACCATGGGAGGACGAACTGCTGCGTGCCAACGTGGAAGAGGCGTTCCAGCGCTACGAATTGAAAATGGAGAACGTCCGGCTGGCGCAGGAGTTGCAGCGCGCGAACGCAGAGTTGCTGAGCATCAACCATGAGCTCGAGCGGCGGGTGGAGGAGAAAACCAGTGAAGTCATGCGCAACCTGAACGTGCTGCGGGTGTCGCAGGAAGTGCTGGAACACTTGCCGGTGGCAGTCATCGGCATTGGCGAAGACGGTGTGATCGCCATTGCCAACCGGGCCGCGCACAGCCTGTTCTCGCAGCAGGGAGCGCGTGCCTTGCTGGGCGAGACGGCCAGCGACGTCATCCCGCCCGAATTGCTGGCGTGCATGGCGGGCGCGGAATGCGACAGGCCGGATGAAAAATACCCGTACCGTTTGGACGATGGTCGGCAAGCCAGCTGCTGGTGCTGCAGGATGGGGGCGTTTTCGTTATCAAAAGGCTTCGTTCTCGTTATCGATGCCGGCATATGAAACTAATCATTCCGAAATTTGGCCCGAACCAATATGACTACGCGAATTACGATGGATAAGAACGCGATTCTCGACCGCCTGCATCAGTTGCCCGCCATGCCGCTGGTGGTGCAGGAGGTGCTGGCAAGTTTCAATGACGAGCGGATCGGCAGCGCTGTTCTGGCACACAAGATCGCGCTCGATCAGGGCTTGAGCGCCAGAGTGCTGCGGGTGGCGAACTCATCCTTCTACGGCCTGCCGCGCGAGATCGGTTCGATCCAGGAAGCGGTGACGGTGCTGGGCTTCGACACCGTCCGTTCGCTGGTGCTGTCGGCGGGCTTCATGCGCGCCTTCCCCGCCGCCGCGGGCAAGGGTTTCGACCGCCATGCCTACTGGCTGCGCAGTTTCCGGGTGGCGACCTACACCGAGGCGTTGGCGCAATGTCTGGGCAATGAGCGGCCGATGTCGTTCAGCGCAGGCATGTTCCACGATGTCGGCCAACTGGTGCTGGATGTATGCATGCCGGAACAGTTCGCCGACGTACTGGCGCAGCAAGCGGCTTCCGGCCGGGATCTGCTCGAATGCGAGCGGGAAGAACTGGGATTCGATCATGCCGAGATCGGTGCGGATATGGCCAGGCGCTGGAATTTTCCGGCCAAACTGGAACATGCCATCCGCTATTGGCGCGCGCCGGCGCATGAGCCGTTCGAGGCGGTGACCGCGATGGTGCATATCGCGGTGGAACTGGAGCGCGGCGCGGGCGGCGAGGCGCTGATCGAGAGTCTGCCGGAAACGCTGCGCGAGAGTTTGCAACTGAGCTGGCCGGAACTGGAGGTCTGTTTGCCGCAGCCGCAGCAACTGGATGCCACGGCAAGACTGATGCTGGCGACGCAGGATTGATGCACAAGGATATTGCGAGGAGGCAACGGAGACCATGGATCTTTCAAAGCGCAGCGCATCCCTGCTGGAGAATTCTCCCGCCCTGATCCTGCTGGTCATCGCCTTGTCCGTGGTGGCGGCCGAAGCGTCGGTGATGCTGCTGCTGAACTATCTCCCGCCGCTTTCCATGCTGCAGGAGGCGTTCGCCGATGCGGCCATGCTGGTCGTGCTGATCTCGCCCGCGCTGTATCTGTTCCTGTTCCGGCCCATGGTGGCGCAACTGCGCCGGCGCACACATGACGCGAAGGTGTTGCAGGCTTCGCTGGGAGAGTTGCGCTCCCTCAAGTTCGCACTGGACAGGCATGCCATCGTCAGCATCACCGATGCCAAGGGGCAAATCGTTTACGTGAACGAGAAATTCTGCAAGGCAAGCAAATACCGGCGCGAGGAACTGCTCGGGCAGAACCACCGCATTCTCAAATCCGGCATGCACGAGGACGGACTCTACATCGACATGTGGAGAACGATCTCTGCCGGCAACGTGTGGCAGGGTGAATTGTGCAACCGGAGCAAGGACGGTGAACATTACTGGGTCGAGACCACCATCGTGCCCCTGCTCGACGAGCAGGGGCTGCCGCGCCAGTACATCGCCATCCGCACCGACATCACGCGCTTGCTGGCGGTCACCGCGGCACTGGCCGACAGCAAGGCGGAACTGGAACTGCGCGTGCGTGACCGTACGGCCGAGCTGGAGCAGGCCAAGCAGGCGCTGGAGGCGGACATCCATGCGATGAAACAGCTCAACCAGAAACTGGAAGACGCACACAACCAGCTGTTGCAATCGGAGAAGATGGCCTCCATCGGCCAGCTGGCGGCGGGCGTGGCGCACGAGATCAACAACCCGATCGGCTACGTGTATTCCAACCTGGGCACGCTGGAAAAGTACGTGCAGGACACCTTCGGCATGCTCGAACTGTACGAACAGGCGGAAGACGCGCTCACCGACCCGGCCGTGCGGGCGCGCCTGCAGACAGCCAGGCAGAAATTGGACATCGCCTTTCTCAAAACCGACCTGCGCGCGCTGATGGAGGAATCGCGGGACGGCATCACCCGCGTGAAGAACATCGTGCAGAACCTGAAAGACTTCTCGCACGCGGACAGCGCCGACGAGTGGCGTTACGCCGACCTGCACCGCGGACTGGACAGCACCCTGAGCATCGTCAACAACGAGATCAAATACAAGGCGGAAGTGGTCAGAAAGTACGGCGAGTTGCCGGAAGTGGAGTGCCTGGCATCGCAGCTCAACCAGGTGTTCATGAACCTGTTGGTGAACGCCGCCCACGCCATCGAGGAGCGCGGCACCATCACTGTCAGCACCGGACGGCAAGGCGATGAGGTATGGGTGGAAGTGGCGGATACCGGCAAGGGCATCGCCCCGGAACACCTGAAGAAACTGTTCGACCCCTTCTTCACCACCAAGCCGGTGGGGCAGGGGACAGGGCTTGGGCTGTCGCTGTCTTACGGCATCGTGCAGAAACACCACGGCCGGATAGAAGTGCAGAGTGAATTGGGCAGGGGATCGGCCTTCCGCGTATGGTTGCCCGTTGAGCAAGCGCGCAACAGGACGGAATGATCACGTCAGCCGCAGCAGCGGGGAAAAGGATATCGAATATGCAACGGCACACACGATCGGGGCGCGTATGAGCGAGACACCAGACACGACAGCGACGATACTGTTCGTCGATGACGAGGCGAATATCCTGTCCTCCCTCAAGCGACTGTTTCGCCCGTTAGGTTACCGCATCCTCACGGCGGAAAGCGGCGCCGAGGGACTGGAGATCCTGCAGCGCGAGCCCGTCGACCTGGTGGTCTCCGACATGCGCATGCCGGAAATGAACGGCGCGCAGTTCCTGGAGCAGGTCCGTGCAAGATGGCCGGCGACGCTGCGCATCCTGCTGACCGGCTATGCCGAGATAGACGCCACCATCGAGGCCATCAACAAGGGGCATATCTACCGTTACGTCTCCAAGCCGTGGGAAGACAACGACATCACGCTGACGATCCGGCACGCGCTGCATCAGAAACAGCTGGAGCGGGACAAGCAGCGACTGGAAGAACTGACCTACCGGCAGAACGAGGAGCTGAAGGAGCTGAACGCCAGCCTGGAAACGAAGGTCAAGGCGCGCACCGAGGAGCTGCGCCAGACCATGAGTTTCCTCGAAGCCGCACACGAGAAGCTCAAGCAGGGTTTCATCACCTCGATCCGGGTGTTCTCCAACCTGATCGAGATGCGCGAGGGCGGCATGGCGGGGCACTCGCGCCGGGTCGCCGAACTGTCCAGAGCCATCGCCTGGCAGATGGAGATGAAGGAACCGGACGTGCAGGACGTATTCCTGGCGGCGCTGTTGCATGATGTCGGCAAGATCGGTTTTCCGGACTACCTGCTGGTGAAGCCGTTCTCGACCCTGACCGCCGAGGAGCGGGGCGCGGTGATCAAACATCCGGCCAAAGGGCAGACGGCGCTGATGGCGCTGGAACAATTGCACAATGCCGCGAAGCTGATCCGCAGCCACCACGAGCATTTCGACGGCTCCGGCTACCCGGACAGACTGGCCGGGCTGGAGATCCCCCTGGGCGCGCGCATCATCGCGGTGGCCAACGAATACGACTCGGTGCAGATCGGCACGATGTTGAACAAGCATCTGAAACAGGCCGACGCGCTGCTGTTCATCCAGGATGGCCGCGGGCGGCGTTACGATCCGGCGGTGGTGGATGCTTTCATCAGCGTCATGGGAGCGAACACTGAAACTGCCCATGTGCGGCCGGAACTGGCGCTGCATCCGGAGCAGCTCAGGCCCGGCATGGTGCTTTCGCGCGATCTGCTG
Source organism: Sideroxyarcus sp. TK5 (assembly GCF_054601595.1). Taxonomy (NCBI): domain Bacteria; kingdom Pseudomonadati; phylum Pseudomonadota; class Betaproteobacteria; order Nitrosomonadales; family Gallionellaceae; genus Sideroxyarcus; species Sideroxyarcus sp. TK5. The sequence continues at coordinate 413,476 of NZ_BAAHSJ010000002.1, forward strand.
ACCAAACAAGGCGAACTGCTGTTGTCCAAGGATTACCGGCTGGACGAACTTTTGATCGGGCAGATCAGGAACTTCGAACAACAGGGCGACAAATTGACCCTGTATGTCTATGAAAAAAGGCCGGGACAGGCGTAGCGTCTGACGCCCGCTTTTCCATCAACTCCAACGGAGGGCGATCATGTACATCGAACAGCAATACTGGACGGCCAGTGACGGCTGGCAAAAGGAATCGGCGGCCACCGTCGACGGTAATGCCTCGCTGGTGCTGGTCTTCGGCGCGGGCCATGTGCTGGCCGATGCCGCGCGGATGGACGAGGTGCGTGCGTTCTATCCCGCCGCCCCGCTGCTCGGGTGTTCCACCTCGGGTGAGATCTGCGGCACCCGCGTGCGCGACGACTCGCTTGTCGTGACCGCCGTCCGTTTCGAGCATACCGCGATCAAGCTGGCGCAGACGACCGTCAACGGCAGCGCAGACAGCGCGCATGCCGGCCAGCGCCTGGCGCAGGATCTGGTGCAGCCGCAACTGGTGCATGTGCTGGTGCTGTCGGACGGGCTCAAGGTCAACGGCACCGAGTTGGCGCGCGGTTTGCGCGAGAACCTACCGCAGGGCGTGGCCGTGACCGGCGGCATGGCCGGCGACGGCGCGAACTTCAAACAGACACTGGTCTGTGCCGACGGCCCGCCCGCCGAAGGCATGATCGCCGCGCTGGGTTTCTACGGTGATCGCCTCAAGGTCGGTTATGGCTCCCTCGGTGGCTGGGACTCCTTCGGCGCGGAACGACTGATCACGCGCTCGAAAGGCAACGTGCTGTATGAACTGGACGGGCAATCCGCCCTTGAATTGTACAAACGATATCTGGGCGAACATGCGGCCGGGCCGGCGGAAGCCCTGCTGTTCCCGCTGGCGCTGCGCACCGACGGCGAGGGCTACGGCCTGGTGCGTTCGGTCATGGTGATAAACGAGGAAGAACAAAGCATGACCTTCGCCGGCGACATGCCGGAAGGGGGCTATGCGCGTCTGATGAAGGCCAACTTCGAACGCCTCATCGACGGCGCAGCCGATGCGGCGCACGCCACCAGCGAGACGCTGGGCGCGTCCAACCCCGAACTGGCTCTGCTAGTCAGTTGTGTGGGACGCAAGCTGGTGCTCAAACAGCGTGTGGAGGAAGAGGTGGAAGGCGTGCGCGAGGTGCTGGGCGAAGACACTGTGCTCGCCGGCTTTTATTCCTACGGCGAGATCTGTCCGTACGGTGCGTTCACCAAATGCGAGTTGCACAACCAGACTATGACGATCACCACTTTCTCGGAGCGATGAACCATGCACAGGCTGCTCGCACGCCAGATCAAGCGTCACCTCGGAGATCCGGCCGAACTGCCGGCGGGGCTTGCGGCATTCATCGCCGCTGTGGACGAGGCTTATGACAACGCCGATGCCGATCGCCTGCTGATCGAACGCTCCCTTGATTTGATGTCGAAAGAGTTGACCGAGGCCAATGGCGGACTGCGCAAGGAACTGGCGGAGCACCGGCGCATAGAACATATCCTGCAAAAGAAACAGGAAGAGCAGGATATCCTCATCAGGAAACTGGAAGATGCGCACAGCCAACTGCTGCAATCGGAGAAGATGGCCTCCATCGGTCAGCTGGCGGCGGGTGTGGCACACGAGATCAACAACCCGATCGGCTACGTGTATTCCAACCTGGGCATGCTGAAAAAATACGTGCATGACGCCTTCGGCATGATCGAACTGTACGAGCAGGCGGAAGGGGCGATCACCGACCCAGAAGTTTTGGCGCGTCTACAGGCGGCCAAGCAGAAACTGGATCTCGCCTATCTCAAGACCGACCTGCGCGCGCTGATGGACGAATCGCAGGACGGCATCACCCGGGTCAAGAAGATCGTACAGAACCTGAAAGACTTCTCGCATGCGGACAGCAGCGACGAATGGCGCTATGCCGACCTGCACCACGGTATGGACAGCACCCTGAGCATCGTCAACAACGAGATCAAATACAAAGCGGAAGTGGTCAAGCAGTACGGCGTCTTGCCCGAAGTGGAATGCCTGGCGTCGCAGCTCAACCAAGTGTTCATGAACTTGCTGGTGAACGCCGCTCACGCCATCGAGGAACGCGGCACCATCACCCTGCGCACCGGCCGCGAAGGCGACGAGGTGTGGGTAGAGATCGCCGACACTGGGTGCGGCATCGCGCCCGAACACCTGCAGAAGATATTCGACCCGTTCTTTACCACCAAGCCGGTCGGCAAGGGCACGGGACTGGGGCTGTCGCTGTCGTACGGCATCGTGCAGAAACACCACGGCCGGATCGAGGTGCAGAGTGAGGCGGGTAAAGGCACCGCGTTCAGGGTTTGGCTGCCTATCGTGCAGCCGCCGGAGACGAATTGATGCAAGCAAGGAAAATCGAGTTCACAAGAGCTGCTTGATATTGTCCTATCGCCCCCTTCATTTGACTTCTAAGAACTGGAAAATGTACATATGAACTAAAATCCAGACCTATCAAAATGATTAATAAAGGATTTAGTGCATTTGTCTAGTTAACTTGATTGGTGACTGTACATAAACTGTGTTCATACCGAGGAATTGATTCAATTTAGATTGAACGTGTTCATGAACACATTAGGTGTCGAAAATTAGCGAACCATAAAGTGAAGGCCGAGAACCTGCCTGTCTCAATCTCGGCCTGAAGAGACATTTCCGATTTTCTGAAATAGCTAATCAGTTGTGATGAAAGTATGTCCGTTGTTCATTCTGCAACGGACGTTTTCTACCTGCGATTATTTGAAGCTAAAGGAACAATTGTTAATCCAAAACGGTCATTGCTGTTCGCTAATTAACATGAGGCCCTTCCTGTAGTTAGAGATTATCGGCAAGGTATTCCAGCAACGGACAGCGCATGCGGCGAAAGCAGAATTGAAGGCTGTGCATCGCAAGATTCCTTGTCGATTCAGAGTGAAGGTGCGTGGTGCTATGTCAGAGCTGTTTGATGCTATCCATCAAGTCTTTGGCACGAGCCGCATCCAGTGTCACACCGAGCGCCTGCGAGACAGTACGCCACTCGTTGGCATTTACGGCTTCCTGATTCGCAAAACGCGCAAGGATGGCTTCAGCCTGATTGGCCACGGCTTTGTTCTTGCTGCGTTGCTGATTCTCGGCAGCGATCTGCTTGAGCAGATGTGTCTGGAGGAAGCTTGCGTAATCCTGATAGATGAGTTGATAGGCTTTGTTGACCACCCTGTGGCCTGAATGCATAAAACAGGTTGTGCCACCGGATCTGACAGAAGCTCCGTTGTCAATGAAGCTGTCTTCACATGGACCATCGCTCCACTGCTCATAGAGGTTTTGTGAATGGCTCCAATGGGCAGCTTTACCCTTGAACATAGGTTTGACTTCGTATTGAAGTTGATGGGTGAACGACTGCATCGCCGTGATCTTGTAGGTGTGTACCGGATAGTAGTCACCCGGCGCGCCCGGCCCGCCTGTGGTCGGTGCATTCTTGCGCAATGCATCGAGTTCAGCGAAGGTGTTCTTGTTCATCGCGTTGCGGTCTCCCTTGTAGCTCTTGAGATACTGATCCCCAGTCTGGGTGGTGACCGTGCGTGAGCGATATTCCTCGAAGTTCTTCCAAGTACTCTCCATGGAACGCCCCGCCGCATCAAAGCTGTTGCCCATACTGGTCAAACCTTGCGACAGGGCCTGATTCTTCCTGGCCTGCCCCTGTGCACTGATCCACCACTCCGTATTCGCCAGATAGGCATTGCGCACCGTTTTGCCATAGGTGAAATCATTGAGGCCGATCTTGATGCGGTATTCGCAGTCGAAGTCCCCCGCGCTGGCTTTCACCTCGGTTCCGTATGCCGCCGCCGGGACCAGCTGAACGAAATCACGGAGCAGACGTTGCGTGATGCCGTTGCTGAGCACTTCGTTCGGCGGACCAAGTCTGCTCGTCTGCTCTCCGCGTTTGGCAGGCACGTCCTCGTAACTGGCCAGACAGGTATAACGGTTTGCGAGGTCACGCTTAAGCGCGAGGATGTTGCCGGCCATGCCGGCCTTCAGGCGCGCCTGCTTGTCGTCCAGCGTGGCGATACGGGCCAGCGCCGAGAAGATGCGCTTGCTGTTCATATCTGACTCGATGATCTCGGCAATCTTGCGATCCTCATCAGTTACCTGAATGTCAAGCCCGCCGCCCGCCTTGCCGAGCCAGTCGTTCAGGCTGGATAACGCCATGGCTTGAGCGCCCGGCATGCCCTTGGTGGGACGTGTTTTCAGCAAAGATTGCAAAGTGTCAGGATTCAGGTCGGCAAGCATGTTCACGGCTACGGGTTTCAGCCGAGATTCCAGCGAAGTCGAACGTGACTGGCGCGACAGCCCCTTGAGGAAGGTCTTCAATCCACCTTCAGGCAACCAGTCCGGAGCGGCATACATATCGAACGAGTCGCCATACTCGCTCAATGTCACGGCGTGCGTACCGAATGCCAGCTCGGGCAGAGTCTGGATGGCTTCTGGTGATTGCACCCCGAAAGAGCCGCCGATCATGATCACATTGTTCCAGCCGTCGAACTTGCCCGCGATGTCGCGGTCATCGGGTTTGCTCCACAGATAGCCGTATTCCGGAACGAACAGATACCCGAAAAGTGTGACGTTCACCAGAATGTTCGGTGTGCCACCCTGTTCGCGACTACCGAAGGAGACGTTCTTGGTCTTGATCAGCAGGTTCTCGAACAACAAGCCCTTGGAAGGAATCTTGACCATCGTGGTGGTGTAAAGGACGGTCTTGAGACCTTGGCCGCGCAACGAGATGCTGTCCGGGATGTTCTTGGTGTATGCAGTGATGTTGATACTGCCTTCACCGGCTTCGATCGAGTCCCCGCGCCGGACTTTCGGCATCACCTGTTCCACGCTGCCGCTGGCGACCACCTTACCCTTACTGGAAAGGGTCAGCGAGGCAGGCTGCAAACCGGTGAGGGGATCCTTGCTGGAATCGTTGTAATAGGTTTCCACAGCAGACTGGTATCTCTTCGCCAGATCCTTTTGGGCATTCAGCTGTTCACAACAGGTTTGATAGGTCGCGTAAAAATCACTGGGGAAACGTTTGGGACAATGCCAAGTCTTGCATGAAGGAGCGAAGTAGCAGTCACTCAGGCCTTTTCTGATGCCGGTTTCGCGCCAATATGGGAAATAGCCATTCGGGTTGGCGCTGTTGACTTCTTCACATGCGGAAAGTGCGACCGGCCCTCCGCCGAGTCCACCTGTCCCGGCACATCCCGCAAGCAGGGCAAGCAAGGACAAGATAGAAATGGACAATCGTTTCATGGAACACCTCCTAAGTGACTATATGCGACGTTTCGAGCCTTCATATTTTAGCGGTAACCCAGGCCGTGACTTCTGCCCCGCCCGGACTTTGTTCGTCGAGGATAAAACGGGAATGACGTGTTTGCAGCCATGTCCATGGCGCGTGGACCATCACTGCGTGGAACGACTTGAACCTGCCTTCCTCGTACTGGTTGTCCAGGAAATCTTCGCGCTTGAATTCCCGCAAGACCCTGCCCTTTACCAAGCGCGGTGTGGTCAGCCGCGCGTGCTCGCCGCAGACCTCGAAGGACAATATGTAGCGCCGCAGGTACGCAGCCATGCCCAAACTGGGCAGCAGGATTCCGGCAAGGCACAGCGGAACCACGAATAGCAGCTCCTGCACTGGCGCAGGCGGAACCAAGCCCGGTCGCCCATACAATGCAAGGTGTAGCAAGTAGGCACAAAGCCCGGCAAGAACAAGGCACACGACTTGCACGAAACGCACGCGCCCAATCCTGTCGTTTCGGTAAAGGGCTCGCCAGTTATTACATTGCACTGTGTTCGACATGTGCGTTACGCCGTGGCAACCGGTCGCAAGTAGTGTGGGATCCGTCCGGATCGTCGGTGCAATTGCAAGCAAAGGCACGCGGATAATGCCCGTGTACTGGGATTGGCGTACCGATGCCAATCAATTTAAGGGCAGTTCTTGTAATTACTTGCACGGCACTCGGTTGCCAGCTTATTAGCACGGCCAAGTTCGGAAGTAGTAAACCCCATCCCCAATTGGCTGGCCATCTGCGCCCACAAGGGCTCTTGTTCAGCCAGTTTGAACCACATGTAGGCCAGAATCTTATCCTTCGGTACACCTTCGCCGGTCTGGTAGGAAAGGCCAAGAAAGCCTTGTGCCATGACATCGCCCTGCGCGGCGGATTTACGGAACCAGATCGCGGCCTGCGTCTTGTCCTTGTCTATGCCTTTGCCATCGTTGTAGGCCATGCCCAGTTTGAGTTGGGCCAAAGGGTCATCGGCTTCTGCAAGCGCTCTGTATATGGACACGGCTTTCGCGGTCTCGCCCTGCTTTTCCAGTTTCAATGCTTCCGCCAGTTTTTGCCTGGTAGTAGCAGCAGATAGTGTTGCGGATGAGGCCGGGCTGAGCGGTTTGCTAGCGACATCGGCCTTGCCCGCCGCCGGAACGAGCGCGCCTTCGGCTAGGCGAAATGCATTCTTGATGGCGATTTCGCCTGCCTTCGGGTCGGCAGAATAGCAATGGATAAGGAAGGTGTTGGCGGGCGACTCTACCACTGCATCAGTATCGTAAAAAACGCCCCCGCCCTTGTGTTTTGCACGCCAGAAAGGGGCCTTGATCGGCGTGCGCTTTGGCCAGCCGCCATCACCAAGCGGCCAGAAACCGCGTGAATCCACCTTCTCCCATCCCTGGAGTTTTACGAGTTGTTTTTCGTAATGATCCAGTACCGTTTTTTCCGATGTTGCCTGCAATTCTGCCAGTGTTCTGGGACCTCGCCAGTAATTCAGGGGGTAAACCGTGCACTCGACATAGTTATTGCCGCTTTTTCCTGAAAAAAAGATCGCCTTGGGATTGTTCTCATCTGGCTGCCATGACCAGCCGGTTGGAAGTATGAAGGTATACAGACCATTCGCTTCCGTGAACCTGGAACCATAGGCTGGATTTCCGCCGATGGGGGTGGCCTTGCCGCGGTCCGAAGCAGGTGCCTTGTCTACGTCAAAAGCAAGGTCGCCTTCGAACATGGAGGCCTTAATATCTGTAGCCGAAGCAGCGTATGAAAACGTGCATCCGATCAGGACTGACACTAGAATTTTGAAAGCAAGATTCATTGAGCTGCTCCGAAAAAACACGTACCGGCAAGTTGGACTATGGCAGAAATCAAAGATCGAAATCTTCCAACTCATCCTTCAGGTCATCTGCCGTTTCGGGGGCGTATTCATTCTCGAAATCCTTGGCCAGGTTCATCACCTTTTTGCCGGTCAGGCCCTTGTAGGGATAGTCCGCGCCGATCCATACCCACTCGTCGTTCCATAACACGGTCATCTCGGCGGCATCTTCGAACTTATTCTTACTCACCCACTTTTCAACGGCAGCCGTGGCTTTCTTCTTCACATCTTCCGAATCTGTTTCCTTGTGTGGCACGGCAACCCACAGGATCATCTTGTCCCCGAAGTTCTCCATCCAGACCTTGTACGATCCGCCTCCGAAAGACACGCCCCAGTTGCCCTCCTTGCCATCCCCTTTGACTTCCTTGTATCCCTCGTGCAAGGTGGGATTGAGCGTATAGAACTCAGCCTTGTTCAGGTAAGTCAAATCAGCGCCCTTGAGTCGATCCCACATGGCCATGCGGTACAGCTCCTGGCCGTTGGTGATGTCGCACATCAGGAACTGAGCCTGCCCGGTCAGCCAGACGATGCGATCTGTCACATCAGATTTGTCCATCCCTTTGGCAAAATCGGTCTGTGCTGTGATGGCATAGCCGCCGTTGGTGCGCGTCAGTTGTACCTTGGTGTCCTTGTATTCCTTGGCCATCTCCTCGCGGCGATCCTTGATCTGCTTCTCGACTTCTGCGACCTCCTCGTCAGTTACCGACTGCGACAGAAAGGTGAACGTCATGTGGTCGCCATAGTTCTCGACTACAGCAGGAGCGTTGTAGGACATCATCGGGCGAGTGCTGCCCACTGCATGCCATGAGGATTCGATACTGCACAAAGTAGTAAGTGACAGCCGCTAAGCCCCTTCCTTTGCAGTATTGGATTGGACTTGGTTGCCGACAGGGTCGCAGACCTGAGGAGACTTGGGTCCTGGCCCTTTGTTCTGCATCTCCCATCGCTCATGACATGCGCTGCCGAGCGCGGGGGAAAAATTCTTGAAGCTCCAGTATTTCAGGTCATCTGCGAGGGTGGAGGCAGGGGCGGCGAAGCCTAACAGCAACAGCGCCATTGAAATGACTCTAACAATATTCATGCTCGTCTCCTTGTATCTGGGTTACATCGTCCAGCGGATGCCGACCATGGTCAGCGTGGAATCATGCTCGGTATTGGGTGGATTATTGTTGGCGAAGGCAACTTCGTCATGGGTCTTGCGGTAGGTCAATACGGCTTTCCACTCAGGTGAAAATTGCCAGTGGATACCAGCCTCCACGTTTTGGTAAAGGCCGAACTTCGCAGCATTGAACAAACCCATCAGGCCTCGCGAATACTCGACATAGGGAACCACGCCATCGATCACTTGTGTGGAAGCGGAAATGCTTAAGGGTGTCGAGAGGGTCGAGTGCGATCCGTTGAGGTGAGAGAAATAGTACGTGCGCAGGCCCCAACCGAATGCTACTGAGACTGGGGCGGCCGTCAGTGCCCAGACGTTCTGCTGGAATTCAAGCCCAACGACAGAGGGTTGCTTGGTCGAGGAAGTTTGTGGTGCCAGTGTGTCGGTGAGCAGATTACCCTTGGAGCCAATTACCAGCGCCCAAGTATCCCCTGCCGTTGGTACCGGCTCGGGCTGTTGCCATGAATATTCATAGCTGGCGGTATTGCCCTTGCGATACGCCTCGCTCACCTCTTTTTCTTTTTCCATACGCGCTGCGCTTTCGTTTAGCGCACCGCGCACGGCAGAAGTCATCGCCCCTTGGGTATCGAACCAGACGAAGCGGTGCAAACCGAAAGATGAATCCTCACGGACTGGCGTGGCAGCTCCGGCAAACTGGTAATACTGGCTTTGCAGTGAAAAATTGCCGTATTCGTAGCCAACTTCCAGGTCGCTGGCTGTCGCGTTGAATGAAATGAGTGAAACAAGGACAAATAAATACTTTGATTGGAAGCCAAAATTGAACATCAAGATTCTCCGATAAAAACAAGGCCCCTCACGGGGCCTCTACAAAACTACTTTACAGCGACTTTCTGGCCGATCAATTCGGCCAATTTGCCGATCTCCTTTTTCGACTCGGCGGTGAATGCCTTGCCGTCCACTTTGGCCACATATTTGCCAGCTTCAAGGCTAGCGCCCTGACCCATCATCGCGCCGAACAGGGCGACCGCGCCGGTGGCGGCCTTCTCGCCGGAAGTGGTGACCTCCTCCAGAGCGCTGACCTTCTTGTCACCGACCAGTGGTGTCGTCAGCTGTACGCGGGTGAAATCCTTGGGCATGTTGAACTCAGTGCCGTTCGGCAGCTTGCCGGTATCGAAGTTGGTCTGGAACTCGATGCCGGTGATCTCGGGTGTGACCGTCGGTGAAGAGGGCTTGATCGAGATCGCGGGGATGAAAGCCACTTTTGCGGAGGCAGAATCGCGGTCCGAGCTGCCCATTGCAGTGTAGGAATCCACTTCGGTCTCGAAGGCACCGTAAGCAAGATTGAGTGTGATGCGTACCACGGCGACGCCATCAAGCGTACCCAGTACCTCGCGTGCGATATCGCCTTCCAGCTTGCTGTTCATATTGCCCACGCCGAGGAAGAAGCTGCCGTTCGGGTCGATCTTACCCATGGGGTCGTAGACTTTCATGCCGGTCGGTGCCAGCGAGAGCATGTTGTCGCTCTTCACTGGCTCGGTGCCGGCATTGATCTTCTTGAACGCCTCGGTGGCGGTCACCTTGGACAAGGGCACGACCTCGAAACCGGCTGCCGTCAATTGCTTCTCGAAAGCCTGCCAAGCACTGTCCGCGACCTGTTGCAGCATCTTGGTGTCCGGATCGGTCCACTCCGTGAACATGGAGGCCTTGGCAGATGCATTGCCGCCGCCAAAGAGTCCGCTCTTCGCCTTGGCAGTCTTGTTCAGTTTGGTATGCACGTTGACCTTGAAATAGGGTACGACCACCTGCTTGACGCCGTGCTTCTTCAGCTTGGACAGATTCTCGTCCCTGAAGTCATCCTTGGCTTGGGCGGGGATGGAGAAGGTGAAAGTGAGCAGCGCGAAGGCTGCAAGGAATCTGCGGATCGAAGTCGAATGCATGTTGTGCTCCCTGAGTACGAAAATGGGTGAATGGATTAGCCTGTAGCTGGCAGGGGATTTTGGGTGTGCAAACAGCCGCACACAATCCCGAGAACTCGGGGGGTGGTATTCAGCAGGACTTTTGGTAGAGTCTGCGTACTTCAAATTACGGGGGCGCCGGGGACCATGAGCCTGTTGAAAAGACCAGCACGCCACATGTATGCGTTATGGGCTGCGATCATGGTAGCAGGCACATTCACCATCTGGCTGGCTTTGCAGGCACCCTGGCTGGGTGTTCGTTTCGATCTGTCCGAAACGGGCAAGGCGGTTGTGGTCGGGGCGACGCAAAGGAGCGATGTGCCGACAGGCGCGACCGTGCTGCGGATGCAGGGGCGCGATGCAGAAATGATCGACATCGCGCCTATGGATATCATCGAAGAACCGGATTTCTACGATACCTATCAGGAGATGGAGGCCTTCTTCGAGCGACAGGCCGTGCTGGATGCGATCCTGCGCTCGGGCGAAGTGCGCTTGCACTGGCAAGCTGAAGACGGCACAACGGGCACAACGGTGATCGTCCCGGGCAAGCGGTCGATGCGGGATCTGTCGATGGTCTTCTGGTTCCAGCTCGGCGCTGGATTCGCTTGCCTGATGATTGCAGGCTGGGTTTATCTGTTGCGGCCCCGGGACTGGGGGGCGCGCATGTTCGCCTTGACCGGACTTGCCTTCCCCATAGCGACCTCGACTGCCGCGATCTACAGTACGCGCGAGCTGGCCTTGCCGGAAGCCCTGTTTCGTCATTTATCCACACTCAACCATTTAGGTTCCACAGCCTTCGGTATCGCACTGGTAGCGTTGTTCATGTGCTATCCACGCATGCTGTTCCGGCCTCGCAATCTGCTGGTGCTGCCCGCCATCTTTGGCGCATGGTTCCTTGCGGATATTTTTCGTTGGGCACCAGATACCGACTGGGGCTTCCGCATTCCACTTATCATTGAATTGCTGCTGGCGATCACCTTAGCTGTAATGCAATGGCGCAGAAGCTACCGCCAGCCTCTGGAGCGTGCCTCGCTACGCTGGTTCGCGCTGTCAAGTCTGCTCGGGTGCAGTCTGTTCATCCTGGCAGTCCCCGGTTATTCCACGTTGGGCTTATTGCCGCCGTTATCCCAAGGCTATTCCTTCGGGTTCTTTCTGATCATGTATGCGGGCATCGCGCTCGGGCTGCGCAAATATCGGCTGTTCGACATGGACGAATGGGCTTACAGGGTATTGCTCTGGATCGCGGGAGCGACGGCGGTGATCACGCTGGACGTGTTGTTGATCATGGCGGGCATCGAGCAGGCCATGTCGCTCGGCGTCTCGTTGCTGGTCAGCGGCTGGATGTATTTCCCCTTCCGGCAATGGCTGTGGCAGCGCATCGTGAACAGCAACGTGGTGCGGCTGGAGACGCTGTTGCCGCAGATTTCCGAATTGGCGTTCCTGTCCGAGGGTGAATCGCGCGAGGCACACTTGGAAGCCGTGCTGCGACGCATGTTCGATCCGCTCGAGATACGACGCGGCGAGGCCGCCTGTGCGGAGGTGACCGTACTTGAAGATGGCCTCGCGCTGTGCCTCCCGGCTTCCGGCGGTTTGCAGTCGCGCACTTTGCGCTTCGCGGCAGGTGGTCGGCGGCTGTTCTCCACGCGCGATGCCAGTTTTGCCGCCACGCTGTGCCATTTGGTCGAACAGGTGATGACCGGGCGCGAAGGTTACGAACGCGGGGTACATCAGGAGCGGCAGCGCTTGGCGCGCGACCTGCACGACAACATCGGCGCGCGTCTGCTGCGGCTCATCCATCACCTGAGGGGTTCGCCCGATGCGGATATCGCGCGCGATGCGATGAAAGACCTGTGCTCGGCCATCGCGGCCATCGACGCGCCACCTGCCCCGCTTCAAGAGGCGCTGGCCGATTGGCGTGCCGAGATCGATGCCCGCTGCGCAGCGGCGGGGGTGGCGCTGGAGTGGCAACAGGGCGAACTGCCACGATCGAACCTGCAGCCACGCATCAAGGCCGCGCTCGGTTCGGTATTGCGCGAAGCGGTGACCAACGCGCTCAAGCATGCCACGCCCTGCAAAGTGGAAGTCCGCATCGCGGCTGAGGGATCGGAACTGGCGTTGAGTGTGGGCAACGACGGCAACAGAGGAGACCCCATGCACTGGCAGGAAGGCTATGGCTTGCGCAGCATACGCGGGCGATTGCATGATCTCGGCGGCACGCTGGTCATCGCAGCGCAGGAAGGGTCGGTACGTCTGCTGATGTCCGTACCGCTGAAAGGACTCAATCCATGAAAGCACTCATCCTGGAGGACATGCCGGAATCGCAGGAGATGCTGTGCGAGATCGCGGCGGCGGCTTTTCCCGGGATCGAATGCGTCTGCGTGGCAGATGTGAAAAACGCGCTGGCGCACGCTACGGATTGTTTTCAGCTTGGACTGATCGATCTTTCGCTGCCGGATGGATCCGGCATCGAGGTGATCCAGCGGCTGGCTACGGAATGCCCATCGTGCACGATCGTCGTGGCAACCATCTTCGACGACGACGAACATCTTTTTCCCGCTCTGCGTGCCGGGGCGCACGGCTATCTGCTTAAGGATGAGGCACCTGAGGTATTGGCCAGACAACTGCAAGGCATACGTGAAGGGCGACCGCCGCTGTCACCCTCGGTCGCACGGCGCATGCTGAGTCACTTCAGGGAAATACCGGACGCGGTACAGGAAGAGCAGAAGAGCCTGCTATCCCCTCGCGAGCGCGAGGTGTTGGGGCAGCTGGCACGCGGCATCAGCATCGCCGCCATCGCGCAGGAGATGGGCATCTCGCACCACACCGTGGGCGACCATGTGAAGAACATCTATCGCAAGCTCAACATCTCATCACGTGCCGAAGCCGCGCTGCAAGCCCGCAATATGGGTTTGATGTAACGCTTCAGTCCGGCAATCGGCTCTGCAACACGTCGCGGTCATCCCCTAATTACTCCCGACGATCTCTAAGACGGTTGCTAGTTGCGTGCTCATTGCATACAGACTTCTTTTGCCTAAGTTGCACCACTACTTAGGATGCTCAAATGTCTGGTGCTGAGTGAATAACGGACATCACTTCGTTACGACTAATTAGCAATTCAAGAAATCGGAAATGTCTCTTCAGGCCGAAGAGTGAGCTTTCCCAGCAGCGCCATCGAGTGACTGCAATTGGCACGCAGCCGCCTGACAGCATTTGTATCTGCCCGCCGTAAAGCTGTCGTTCACAATCAAGAGATGACTGGCCGGTTTGAACCTCCGGACCAATACTACCGAATCTCATCTTGAAACGGTACGCGGTCAATCGGCATTCCTGATAACTCCTATTATCAGGAATTGCACTTTTCGTGGATAAAGTGGCAGGTAATACAAGCCGCCGTTCAAAACGGCACAATACACCTGCAAATACAAGCATCTGCAATGCCGTGTTCTGAAATACAATCGACGCATCACACAACAGAGTGCGACACCATGGATCAGCAACAACAAAAAACGGAAGAGATGATCGACGGACTGGTGCGGCCAGAAAGAATGGCTCACACCATCGGGCGAACGCCCAAGTTCATCCAGGACGAGATTGCCGGCCTTGTGGAGGGGGAGCAGATTCCTGGCTCTTTCGGAGATCTGATCAAGCGCTCTGTCGAGATGACTGAAGAGCACAAGGAATTCGCCGGAACGAACGTTGTATCGATTTTTCGGAAGGGCGTTGTTGGCTAGATCCCTATGGGGGCTATACCACCATAGAGCCCCTTCAACGGTTGAGCAGTTCAGCGGCCGCTCGCTTCCCCAGCGCCCTTAAAGCTACGACCCTTTCCATTTGCGAAGCTCGCGGACTCGACTTGCCGGCCTCCCAGCTGTAAACGGTCTGTGCGGACACTCCAAGAAGGGAGCCAACTGCTTCTGCGCTCAAACCCAATCGATTTCGATGGGATTTGAATCCCTTCGCTGTAAAACGCGGTTTGCTCGCAGGCTCGGAGGAGGGCGCTTCACCAGCCAATTTTGAAACGAGCTTTTCCAATCGTCCGACTTGCTGCTCAAGAGTTGATGTACGCCGCTTCAGTGACGCGATTTCTGAGCGGTATTGCGTGGATGTTTTCTTGAGTTTGTCTGTCTCGCCACGTATCTCTTTGCGAGAGATTCGCGAGATCTCATCCTTCAACATTGAAGTAAGATTGGCCACAATTAACCCTCCTAGGATTGTTCACGGTGTTTTAAGTAGCACTCTACGAATACTGCATTTTCATTGTAGCCCATCAGGCTGCAAAGATTTAGGTCAGCCAGGTCGGCAATTCGGCCAAAGCAGTCACTGAAAACTAGGTGATATTACTTCCGCTTTCGATCCATTGCGCCTAGTTATGATTGTTCGAGTTTAGGTGCGTTTCTCATTCCAGAGTAACAGCTCATCCATCTAAAAATATGCGCATCCAGTCCTGCAGATTTAAGCAAGTTAGACCTGATGGACTGTGGCCTTGTATTTCAGTAAGCGCATTCCATTAAATACGACGATCAGGCTGGCCCCCATGTCAGCGAACACCGCCATCCAGAGCGTGGCTTGCCCAGCAAGCGCCAAGATGAAAAATACCGCCTTGATGCCGATGGCCAGCGCGATGTTCTGCCGCAGCACGCGGGACGTATCGCGGCTTAGCCGGATGAAGTGCGGCACTTTGCGCAGATCGTCATCCATCAGGGCGACATCGGCGGTCTCGATGGCCGTGTCGGTTCCGGCTGCGCCCATCGCGAAGCCTATGGATGCCTTGGCCAGCGCTGGTGCATCGTTGATGCCGTCACCCACCATGCCAACTTTTCCATAACGACTGACCAATTCATCAATCGCTGCCAGCTTGTCTTCCGGCAGCAGGTTGCCGCGCGCATCGTCTATACCCACTTGGGCGGCAATCACGCTGGCCGTTGTCTGGTTGTCGCCGGTCAACATCACCGATGTCACACCGAGCGCGTGAAGCTGGCGGATGGCCTCGGCGCTGTGGCTCCGCACCGTATCGGCCACGCCGATGATGCACAGCGGCTCGGTTGCCGTAGCCAGCACCACGGCTGTCTTGCCCGCCTGTTCCAGACGATGCAGTACCTCCTCGACATGCACTCCGCAGACACCCAGTTCTTCGATCTGCCGATGGTTTCCCACATAGTAAAGTTGCCCGTCCACCACCGCTTTGGCTCCGCGCCCGGTGATGGATTCAAACGATGTGATTGGCAACAGCGCCCGTTCCGTCTCACCGCCATCCTGCCAAGCCGACACGATGGCCGCCGCAACGGGATGCTCGGAATGTGCATCCACGCTGGCGGCAAGTTGCAGCAATTTGTCCTTCGGCCATTCGACCAGCGGAACCACATCGGTCACGACAGGCCTGCCGTGCGTGAGCGTGCCGGTCTTGTCCAGCGCCATCGCCTTGATCAAACGGCCATTCTCCAGATGCACGCCGCCCTTGACCAGAATGCCCAGCCTCGCCGCTGCGGCAAGACCGCTCACCACGGTAACAGGCGTGGAGATCACCAACGCGCAGGGGCAGGCGATCACCAGCATGACCAGCGCCTTGTAGAGCCAAGGTTGGAACGCAGCGCCGAACAACAGCGGCGGTACGACTGCCACCAGTATTGCGAAGACCACTACCGCCGGGGTATAGTAAAGCGCGAACTGGTCGACGAAGCGCTGCGTCGGCGCGCGCTGACCTTGTGCCTCCTGCACCGTATGGATGATGCGGTCCAGCGTGGTGTTACCCTTGTTCGCCGTGACGCGGAATTCCAGCATGCCGCGTTCGTTCAGGGTTCCCGCGAACACCGGATCACCCGCCGCCTTCACCACGGGCATGCTCTCCCCGGTGATCGGTGCCTGGTTCACCGAACTGCCGCCCGCCGTGACCACGCCGTCCAGCGGGATGCGTTCGCCCGGTTTGACGCGCACGGTATGTCCGATCCGCACATCGGCAGCCGCCATGTCTTGCCACTCGCCGTTGTCGAGTTGCACGGTGGCGATTTCCGGAGTCATGGCCATCAGCCCCTTGATCGCGTTCTTGGCACGTTCCAGCGAAAGCGTTTCGATCAATTCAGCCAGCGCGAACAGGAAGATCACCACCGCAGCCTCCGGCCATTCGCCGATGGCAATCGCGCCGATCACGGCGACGCTCATCAGGAAATTCATGTTCATGGTGAAGTTTTTGAGCGCGATCCATCCCTTTTTCAGGGTGCCGAGACCGCCGGTAGCGATGGATAGCAAAGCCAGCGAGATCACCGCAACCGATTGCTCGCTTGCCCCGCTCCATGCAACGATTTCCGCAGCGATGGCCGCAGCGCCGGACACCGCCATCAGCATCCAGGTCCGGCGCGACACCACAGGAGATTCCACCTTGCAAGTGGAGCAGGAACCAGGCTGGCATTGCGGCCCGGTGTCTGTCTTCATGCCTATCTCGCGCAAGGCATCGCGAATGGCTTGATCGTCGTCCAGCGTATGCATCACCGTAAGACGGCGAGCCATCAGGTTGAATGACAGCTCACCGATGCCGGGCACTGATCCGAGACGTTTGCGAATCAGTGCCTCCTCGGTCGGGCAGTCCATGTTGCTGATGACATATACCGATTGTTTCATTTCATTCCTTCCATAACTCCAAAGATTTTCCGATCCTTTACCTTGGCTGCCACATCCATTGCTGGCGCTGCATCATCTGGTCCATCATCATCTGCTGTGTGCCCATGTATTGATCCATCATGTACTGGCGCTGCTTCATCTGTTCTGGGGTGAGATTGGAGTAGTAGCCACCCATGCCACGCCAGCCCATCATGTGATCGCCCATCATATGGCCTCCCATCATGTGACCGCCCATCATGTGACCGCCCATCATCCCTCCGCCGCAACATCCCATCATGCCCGGCCCCCACATACCGCCCATCATTCCGCTCGTGCTTTGCATGGTCGTCCAGTGTTCCTGCAGCAAACGCTGCCGTTCCTGCGGGTCTTGTGTCTGGCGAATCTTGTCCATCTGCTCCTGCATGGTCTTCAGGTTTTCCTGAATCTGCGACATCTGCTTGTCAAATTTCGCAACATCGGGTGCCTGCTGCGCCGACTGGCTTTCCTTTCCGGCAGGGGGAGTCTTCTCGGCCAGTGCCGGTACAGCAGAAAACAAGACAACGGACATTGCAGCTATAAAAATCGTCTTTTTCATGATCACTTCTCCTTTATGGTTGAAAACACACTACATGGGCCGAAACGGCCCGGTTCAAACCAGGTTGTGATACCAAATACGATAACTTAAATACCATACTACTCCGCTTGGTTATGCTTATGAAATCCTATACTTCACCTACGAGACTGCCTGCAACACCCGTTCGAGTTTCTGCCGTACCTCGCGCGCCAAGTCGGTGATGGCAGGCTTGTCGACGAGATCGAGCACAGCGTTTGGATCCATGATCTCGACGTAAACAGCACCCGATTCGTCCTGGCGCACCACCACGTTACATGGCAGCAGCAGGCCGATGGAAGGCTCGGCCACAAGAGCTCGATGCGCCAGCGGCGGGTTGCAAGCACCGAGAATGCGATAGGGCGGTATGTCCTGGTTAAGCTTCTTCTTGAGCGTTGCCGCCACGTCGATGTCGGTCAGCACGCCAAACCCCTCGGCTTGCAAGGCACGGATCACTTGCTCCAACGCACTTTCAAAATCCAGTGCAACCTGCTTGCCAAAGCCATAACGAATACCCATGATCTTCTCCTTATCAAGTATTGAACTCATAACCAACTTCAGTACGCCAGAAATTCCGGCCACTGGCAGCAAGTGGCCGCATCCCCAATCCCGTTCACGTACCGCTTCACTTTCCTAGTGCCGTTAATGTCATAACGCCCCCTTTCTTTCAATCGCAGTCACCTGGTAGGTGCAGCGCCCCGCCAGACCGCAGTTGGCAGCACGCAAAGCCTGCAAGACATTCTCCACATCCTCGTCCTTGAGCAGAATGTCCACCCGCACGTGCGGCGTGTAGCCGATTACGCGGTCGCGCGCGGAAAGCACAGGATCAGATTCGTCCTGGGGACTGTGGCCCTCGACCTGGATGAAGGTAAACCAGGTTACCTGCTCAAGGCTGTGCAGCGTATCCGCCAGCGTCTGTTGAATATCGGCATGCACGATCAACATGAGGTTCTTCATTTCATTTTCCTTTGGTTATTCTGGATGCTCGACTCAAAACGAGTCTCGATCCAGGCATAGAGTGTGGGCAATAGCACCAGCGTCAGTAGTGTGGAGGTGATTAGTCCGCCGATCACCACCACGGCCAGTGGTCGCTGCAATTCGGAGCCGGGGCCGGTGGCCAACAGCATCGGCATGAGGCCGAGGCTGGCGATGAGCGCCGTCATCAGCACCGGCCGCAAGCGGCGCTCCGCGCCTTCCTGCACTGCTTGCAATATCGTGCGTCCCGTCTCGCGCAACTGATTGATATAGGCCACCATCACCACACCGTTGAGCACCGCCACGCCGAACAGCGTGATGAAGCCCACCGATGCGGGTACCGACAGATAAAGCCCGGAGAGATAAAGACTCACCACCCCGCCGATCAGGGCGAACGGGATATTCAGGATGATCAGTCCGGCCTGGCGCACCGAGCGGAAGGTCGAAAACAACATGAAGAAGATTAGCGCGATGGATACAGGCACGACTACGCCCAGACGTTGCGCCGCCCGTTGCTGGTTCTCGAACTGTCCGCCGTAGCTGATGTGGTAGCCCTCGGGCAGTTTCACTTCGCGCTCGATGGCAGCCCGCAATTCTTCGACGAAACCCACCACATCGCGCCCCTCGACGTTGGTGCGCACGGCGACTAGTCGACGTGCCGATTCGCGCTGGATCAGTACCGGCCCGTCCGCTTCCCTGACATCGGCAACCTCACCGAGGGGAACCAGCGCACCGCCTGCAGTTCGGATCAGCAGCGCCTTGATCGCCCGAGGCGAGGCACGCGCGGCTTCCGGATAACGCACCAACACACCGAAGCGTCGGCTACCTTCGATGACATCGGTCACCACCTTGCCACCGACTGCGGATTCCACCACGGCATTCACATCCTCGTTGTTGAGGCCGTAACGCGCTAGCTTTTCCGAATTGATAGCGACGGTGAGGTAGCCTTGCCCGGAAAGGCGCGCCCTGAACACGTCGCTTGCGCCTTGGGTGCGCTTGACGATTTCCTCGATTTTGCCGGACAGCGCTTCCAGTGTGGCGAAGTCGTCGCCGAAGAGCTTGATGGCAACAGCGGCGCGCACCCCGGACAGCATCTCCGAGACGCGCATGTCAATCGGCTGGCTAAAACCTGCTTCGACACCCAGCTCTTCAAACGGCTCCAGCTTTTCGCGCAATTTTTTCTGGAAAGCTTCGAGATCGTAGCCCCAATCCTTGCGCGGCTTGGTCTGTAGGAAGCAGTCGGTCTGGTAAAAGCCCATCGGATCGAGCCTCAGCTCGTCGGCACCGCTGCGGCAGATCATGCCGGTGACCTCGGGGATT
The DNA here is from genome assembly GCF_054601595.1 of Sideroxyarcus sp. TK5. Classification (NCBI taxonomy): domain Bacteria; kingdom Pseudomonadati; phylum Pseudomonadota; class Betaproteobacteria; order Nitrosomonadales; family Gallionellaceae; genus Sideroxyarcus; species Sideroxyarcus sp. TK5. The sequence continues at coordinate 433,266 of NZ_BAAHSJ010000002.1, forward strand.
TCCAAGATCGCTTTCTGGATCGGCTTGTCCAGCGCCAGCGATGCTTCAAGTGAGATGTCGGAAGCTTTCTCCAAGCTCACCACCGTTTGCCCCTCGTCCATCGTCGGCATGAACTCCTTGCCGATCAACGGAAACAACGCTGCGGCAGCTAAAAGAAGCACAATCGCCCCGAACACGGCGGACTTGCGATACTCAATCGCCCAGCGCATCGTCGGCAGATACACGCGCTTGATCGCCGCCAGCAGACGGTCTTCGCCGTGCGCGCCCGAGCGCATGAGGAAGCTCGCCAGCACCGGAATCACGCTGAGCGACAGCAGCAGTGAGCCCAGCAGCGCAAACACGATGGTCAGTGCGAGCGGCCCGAACATGCGACCTTCGAGCCCGGTGAGCGAGAACAGCGGCAGGAACACGATGACGATGATGAGGATGCCGGACAGTACCGGAGCGGACACCTCGGCCACGGCGCGATAGACCAGATGCAAGCGGCTCACCCCCTTGGGCGCATGCGCGAGCTGGGTATGCACGTTCTCCACCACTACCACGGCTGCATCCACCAGGATGCCGATGGCGATGGCAAGCCCTCCGAGCGACATCAGGTTGGCGCTGACGCCAAACAGCTTCATCAGGATGAAGGTGGACAGCACCGTCAGCGGCAGGATCAGCGCCACGGTGAGCGCTGCACGCAAATTGCCGAGCAGCACGATCAGCACCAGAATCACCAGCACCACCGCCTCGCCGAGGGCCTTCTCCACCGTGAGCACCGCCGCGTTGATAAGATCGGTGCGGTCATAGTAGGGCTCGATGGTGACGCCCTTGGGGAGCGAGGGGGCAAGGCGCGCGAGTTCTTGCTTGACGGATTCGACCACCGTGCGGCTGTTGGCACCGACACGTAGCAAAACCAAGCCGGTCACAATCTCACCTTCGCCGTTCGCTGTCACACCACCGAAACGCACCAGCGACCCTTCGGCGACTTGCGCGACATCGCCGATGCGCACGGGCAAACCGCTTCGGGTCACAACGCTGATACTCTTGATGTCGTCGGCATTCTTGAGTTGTCCGACCGTGCGCACCAGCAGCATCTTGTCGCTGCGGTTGACGCGGTCGCCGCCCGCGTTGCGGTTATTACGCGCGATGGCGCGCTCTATATCTTCAATCGTCAAGCCCTGTGCGGCAAGTTTGTGCGGTTCGGGGCGAACTTCGAAGGCGCGCACGAAGCCGCCCATTGCATTCACGTCCGCCACCCCATCGACAGCCCGCAGTTGCGGCCGGATCACCCAATCCTGAAGGGTGCGCAGTTCGCTGTTCGAGTACCCATCTCCCTTGACCCGGTACATGTAGATGTCGCTCAAGGGCGTGGCTATCGGTGCCAGCACGACTTCCGCATCCATGGGAAGCGCCCCGCGTACCTGATTGAGCCGCTCAGAAACCTGCTGGCGCGCCCAATAGATATCGGTGCCATCCTCAAAGTCGATGACGATGTTGGATATGGCGTACTTGGTGGTCGAACGCAGGAGCTTCAGGCGCGGGATACCCTGCATCTCCATCTCGATGGGGAAGGCGATGCGCGACTCGACCTCGGTCGGCGCAAGTCCGGGGGCCTTGACGAGTACCTGTACTTGCGGTGGCGAAATGTCGGGGAAGGCATCGATGGGTAACGTGCGAAATGCCCACAGCCCGCCGATGACTACCGCGACGGCGATGATCAACATCATCAGGCGCTGGATCAGCGCAAAACGGATAAGTGCGGCGATCATGGCTGATACTCCTTCAGGTCAACAACGGATAATCCGGCAGCAAATCTCACTTCCGCCGAGGACAGAACGCATTCGTGCAGCAGTTCCAAATAACGTGTACGGGCATCGAAGTAGGCATAGCTGGCATCGACCAGCGTCAGCACGTTGGATTCGCCTGCGGCGAAACTGCGGCGGGTGAGCTCGAACATTTTTCGCGCCGGTTCGATAAGTTGCTCATCCATCAACCGGGTTTGATCTTGCAGGCGAGTCAGTTGGGTATATGCCTGTTCCAGTCGCATCTTGGCATCTCGACGCAACACTTCGTAGCGTGACTGGCTCGCATCGGCATCGGCCTGGGCTTTGCCTTCCATGGCGCGATTCCGGCTCCAAACAGGAATCTCTATCCCTACGCCAATCCCCGTGATGTTCATGGTGGTGCCGTTGTTGAAATCACGGTCATGGAAAAACTTCAGTACAGGGTCGGCGTAGCGCCTTGATTCCGCCACCTTGATACCCATTTCCGCAGACTCCGTTTCACGGCGAGCCGCCTCAACAGTGGGATGCAGATCTAGTTTGTCGGCCAACACGGCGAATGCTGCCGGATGCTCGGGAAGTATCAGCGGCATCGCCTCCGGGTCACCCTTGCCATTAAGAACGAGTAGGCTCTTGAATCCGATCTGTGCATTTTCAAGGTCACGCTCGGCGAGAATATCTGCCTGATGTGCTTCTTCCTGCAAAAGAGCGAGCCGCCCCGTTTCAAGTGGGGTCAAATATCGCTTTATCCGATCTTCTTTTGCCGCTATTTTTCCCGCAGCGAAACTGTTGGTGAGTTGCAACCGTTCGTGGGACAACTGATGTTTTGCGACAGCAAACTGCACCGCATGAAAAACACGGGCTGTATCGCGCTCTAGCAATAAAAACTGTTCGCGGCGGCTGGCTTGCGCCGCCAACAAACCGGATTCGGCAGCGGCACGCTGATGCGCAAGGCGACGGATCGGTAGTGGTTGGGAGAGAGCGATCTGTGAGAGGCTGATACCACCTTGACCACTAAGCTGGCCGATCCTGTTGTCAGTGCGCAGATCGATACTTGGATTGGGCCAACTTCCCGCCTGAGTCAATTCCATCTGACGCATTTGTATGGTCGCTTCTGATTGGCGGCGCTCCGGCGCTATTTCCAGCACCCGGCGGATCGAGGATTCAAGCGTCCAGACCTTGCCATTCGCGTGGGTGATCGTTGCCGCAGACACGGCGGGCATCGTGGCAGAGATGGTTTCTGCAAGAACAGGGATGGAATACAGCGCCGCCATCCACAGCGGCAATAAAAATCTAAGCATCGAATTCTCCAGACAAGACTACGTTGGAATTCGGCGAGGCTTAGTGTCGCTGATTGCGAAAAAAAACGAAACTGAAGGAACCCCGCCGGATCAGGCGAGCGTTGCCCTAGGCGGACGGAATAGTGCGTCGGGGGAAGAAGACTGAACAGCGACTTGCAACTGGGCAGTGTATTCACCGAAATATTGGGGAACCGCAAAAGCCGTCTGGCTCAATAAGCCCATGAAATGGCTTATTGCATGACACCAGTGATTGCACTGGCCTTCATGTGCCGCAGCATTACCCTCTTGATGTTCACCAGAAACCTGATCGGCAGCCACAGCCAAGTTAATCTGTGCCTCGAACAACACGTCGGCAACAGCTTCGTTATTGAACGTCCAGCCGACCGCGTTGCTCATCAACGTGAGCATCAGGAAGTAGGCGGTCTGTCGAAAAAACTTTCTCATGGCTGCATGTTAACCGGTTTGGAGATTAACGCCTATGCGGACATTTTGGTTTTGTACAGTCCGCATAAATGTGCAACGAGTGATCGTGGACGGTAAATCCAAGGTCGGCGGCGACTTTTTTCTGGCGCGACTCGATGGTCGCATCATGGAACTCTTCCACATGGCCGCATTGTAGACACACGATATGATCGTGGTGCTTGCCCTCATTAAGTTCAAACACCGACTTTCCGCCTTCAAAATTGTGTCGCACCAACAGCCCTGCGTGCTCGAACTGGGTCAGCACGCGGTATACCGTAGCCAGTCCAACGTCCCCCCCGTTTGCCGATAAAAGTCTATAAACGTCTTCCGCGCTCAGGTGGCGTTCTTGCCCAGATTCGAACAATCCCAGAATCTTGAGCCGTGGCAGAGTCGATTTCAGGCCCACATTCTTCAGGCTATCTGGCTGAGCTTGATCCATATCTGTTCAATGTGCCTTGGTTTTTTGATTTTGAGCATATTGTCAGAAATCATTTGCAAATGCAAACGAGAATAGTTATCGTTCGCACTCTCAATTAAAAAGGACCGACATGAAACACCTCATTCTTTTATTGGCTTTATTGCCTCTGCACGCACTTGCCGCTGATGCAGACTTCATCCTTACAATCAAGGATCACCGATTTCTGCCCTCCGAAATGAGGGTTCCGGCAGGGAAAAAGATCAAGCTACAGATAATCAATAAAGATGCGACACCTGAAGAGTTCGAGAGCCATGCCTTGAACCGCGAAAAAGTGATTGCAGGAAATGGCAGTACCGTAATCTTCATCGGGCCGCTGGAAGCAGGCCGCTACCAGTTCATGGGGGAATTCCATGAAGCTACCGCCCAAGGGGTAATCATCGCTCAATAGGAGTCACATCATGTTTGAAACCGCCATTATCGTTTTCCGTGAAGTCCTGGAAGCCGCCCTTCTTATCGGCATAGTCGCTGCGGCGACACGCAGCGTTCCCGGCAGCAGGTTCTGGCTGGCATCCGGATTATTGGCCGGCCTGGCCGGAGCTGCCTTGGTTGCAGCGTTCACCGACACGATTGGATCGCTCGCTAGCGGAATCGGGCAGGAACTGTTCAATGCCGTCATTCTTGGGTTCGCGGTGCTGATGTTGATGTGGCACAACATCTGGATGGCATCGCATGGCGCTGAATTGGCAGCCAGTGCGCGAATAGTAGGCGGCGATATTCGCGATGGGCGCAGCGAATGTTCTGCATTGTTGATCATTGTCAGTCTGGCTGTGTTGAGGGAAGGCTCGGAAACCGTGCTGTTTCTCTATGGCATCGCGGCGACCGACGGCGGTGGACGCTCTGCAATGCTGTCAGGCGGTCTGGTTGGCATGTTGCTTGGCATCGCAACTGGTTACGCGATTTATGCCGGGCTATTACGCATTCCCATGCGTTGGTTCTTTGGGGTGACTGGCGTACTCGTGCTTCTTTTGGCCGCCGGCATGGCTTCGCAAGCGGCTCACTTCTTGATCCAAGCTGACCTGTTACCCAGCCTTGCGGCACCGCTATGGGACACTTCGAATTCGCTGCCGGAAGATGCTCTCCCTGGTATGTTGCTGCGCAGCCTTATCGGATACGACTCGCGTCCGGCAGGAATGCAATTGATCTTTTATATCGCCGTGTTGGCCGTTACCTACCTAGGGATGCGCCTAGCAGCGTCCAAACGTCGGCACAGAATCGAACTGTGAGGGACGCATGAGCACAAAATTAGCCTTCCTGCTGCCGACAGCCTTTGTTTGGGCGCTCTTCGCACAACCCGTTGTCGCCGGCCCCGCAGATTATGTGTACACCCCAATGGTGGAATACGGCGAGAAAGAGATCGATTCAAAATATGGATCTGCCCGGCAACCGGATGGAACGCTTAGGCAGGTTGCCAGCCTTGGTGTGGGTTATGGCGCCAAGGAATATTGGTTCACCGAGGTCTATTTTAAGCGGGAGCGCAACGGCAACCAAGAGTCCAACTCGGTTGAATGGGAAAACAAGTTTCAGCTTACCGAGGCCGGGGAATACCCCCTTGATCTGGGCTTCATCACGGAGTTGGAAGCGCCGTTAAGCAGCAATGCCCCGTGGGAAGTCAGACTTGGTCCATTGCTCCAATCGGATTTCGGCAGGGTTCAGTTGAATGGAAATTTGCTGTTCGAGCGCGCCTTCGGCAAGACTGATGAGAGCGGCGTTCCGTTCAGTACCAACCTCGGTTATCAGTGGCAGGTCAAATATCGCTGGCAGCCCGTTTTCGAATTCGGCATGCAAGGATTGGGCGAGGTAGGAAAATGGAACAACTGGAGTAAAAGCGCCGAGCAGTCGCATCAAATGGGGCCGGCAATCTTCGGTAAATTGGCTCTGGGTACCCGGCAAGCAATCAAGTACAACGCAGCCTGGCTTATGGGCGCAAATCATGCGACTCCCGGCCATACAGTCAGGATGCAAGCGGAGTATGAGTTCTGATTTGCGTGTATATCCAGCAAAGAAACCAGCCAGTCAAACCACCTCTGCTGAAGAGTGGTAGCCACAGCAACGTAGACTACGAAGTAGAACTTTTCTATTCCTTGGTTTGAATACACTGCCAAAAAATCACCACATCCAATCTTTGGTTCTGCGACGGATATGACGCCGCAATATCCCATAGGTCAATATGACAAAGTATCTATACCTCCACCTATAGCTTTGAAGCGATATGTGAAACATCCAAGTGCTGAGCGTTTAGTTAGCAATGTCTGCCTATGGGGATTAACGATTCCATAGCAGCCATTGGCTCATCTGGTACTCACCGGCAGTTATGGCCGAATTACAGCCTGTCGCATCCTCAGGCAATTACTGACAAGTGACTTCATTAATCCTTGTCCGAGGAGTGAGATGGTGGGTAGAGTGGGGGGGGGGAATTTGATACTCTCGATATCATGATGGATGAAGCAGGTGAGTTAAGTTGCAAACGTCTGGCGGCGCGCGCACGAAAACTAGTGTCGTCTGTTCAGTCGTGGACTTGTAAAACCATCTGCAACTATCTGAATTTTAACGACCACAAGTGCAGTAAAATGCGCCTATTTTTAGGGCTGTCTTGAGTTTAATGTGATGAATGATAAGGAAAAAGCTGGCGTTATTTTTATCTGCATGGGCAATATCTGGCTTAGTACTGAAGGGGTTGTCCGTCTATAGGTGTGACAAGTCAAACTTTGTAATATCGTAATAAGCTCAGCCCAACGGTTAACTGTTCAGTGGCCGCTCGCTTGCCCAACCTCCTCAACGCTACGATTCTTGCCATTTTCGCAGTTCGCGGGCTCGATTTATCTGCTTCCCAACTGTAGATGGTCTGTGCGGACACTTCTGAGAAGGGAGTCGGCAGCTTCTGCGTGTTGCCGTGCACTGAAAATTGAGAGGAGCTATCGAGAAGATAAGTTGGAAATGCAACTCACTGTTCTTCGATAATCAAAATTCCGTTGTCGATGGTGTTGGGATCATCCGTCCTTGGCTTGAATGCAACTACGCGCCATCCATGCTTGTAAATTTCATCGACGCCGACAAGTTCGTTCCCGAACATTCCCCAGCAAGTGAACATCCCGGCCTTACTGCTTTCCTGCACGCAAGAGGCGCCTTTCTTGTAGTGTGATGGCGTGGTGCTGTTGTCTGGAATGTTTCCTGCATGAGCTAGAGACATCAGGGCCAATCCAAGCATCACGAACCCTGCTGTTACTTTTCGAAGATGATGGCAATTCACAGAAAGTCCCCTTTCAAAGTTTGAGCGTCTTTCACAATCTCCGAATCCCGCTTCTACGCAGGGCTCGGACCAGCATATCTTCTTGAGCTTTTTCCTCGGCGATCTCTTGGTAGATCTTCCTCCAGTCGTTTGGCTTGAGGTTTCTGCACCGTTCAGCGGAGCGTCGAGATGCGCGGTTTGCTGCAGGTGTGAGCCATAACAATGACCAGGCATAGAACAGGCCGGAAAGTACCAATACGGTGATTACAGGAGCCCCAGCCAGTATGAACGTCACTGGGAAAAACAGTTGATATGCAATCCCTTTGGCATCCAGTCCACCTGAGAAATTGGTCATCACGTCATACACGTACTGCTTGACCGGATGATTCATGTATTCCACGGTTGCATAGTTGTGCTTGTCTGGCACCTTCACGTCACGATAGTGGGGGAGGCCAAAGGGCATTGTGCGGCCTTTGTATTGAGGAAGGTCTTCCCATCGCGTCAGCTTTTCCCCCCACATTTCTTCTGTCCTGCAGACTTTCAGTAATGTCCCAGTTCCATTTGGCTTGAATAAATTTGCGAGTGGCAACGCACCCCACTGACCGAGGTGCAACTTCACCACTTCCCTGTATAGCCAAGAAAGAACGGACATGGCACCGATCGCACATACAGCCAACATGACAATTCCGAGAACAGTAGTCATTCTGGTTATCCCCTTATCTGTAGGGCTCCAATTTAGCACAAATGAGAAGCAAACTCCGTGGAAACAAACACCGCAAGAATGGATTCTTCGCGGCATGGCAAAACGTACAGCAGTCAATGTTGGGAAATCCTCGGAGGAGCAAGATCTGCGAAGCATTCTTGCGCAGAATGTTCGTCGCATTAGGCGTGAACAGTCTCTTTCGCAGGAGGACCTAGCATTCAGGAGTGATCTGGATCGAACCTATATTTCAGCGGTCGAGCGCTGCATCTGGAATGTGTCGCTAGGAAACATCGGGAAGATTGCCGCTGCACTCAATGTCGAGCCTTGGCAGTTGCTTTTGCCTGAGGAGTAGCCTACTTATTCAGTTTTGCAAGTATCGAACTTGGTGTCAGATGCGTGTACTTCCGCAACTCCGAAAGCGTCTTGTGCCCAGTGATACTTTGGACCTCAAATACGTTGAGACCTTTTTCGAACAGTCTCGATGCGCCTTCATGCCTCAAATCATGAAAATGTAGGTCGTGGGCGCCGATGTCATCTCTGGCGGCCTCCCAGGCTCTCCTGAGCTGCCCTTTGTTGATCGACCACACCTCACCTTCATCTTCCCAGCCAACTGCATCAAGGGCGTTCATGGCAACGCGTGAAAGGATGGTGGTGCGAGACTCGCCGTTCTTTGTGTCGGTGAGTAGGGCTGTGCATTTCTTTTTGTTTATATTCTCCCAGCGCAAGGAGAATATTTCCGATTGGCGCATGGCCGTTTCTACCGCAATGATGACGAATTGCTTCGGCTCGCCGATTAGCGCTTTCATCAGCTTGTCGTATTCCCCTTTTTTGAGCCGCCTGGTTCTCGCCACTCCGTTATCTGGCAGATCTATCTGGCCGGTGACGGGATTCGTCACCGGCAGGCGCCACTGACGTATTGCTACGCGATACAGGTGTGAGATGAGTGAGACATACTTGCGTTGATTGTTTTCGCTTCCGCCAATCTCTCCCATGAAAGCGATTACGTCGTCAGCGGTGACCCCATGGAAAGGCTTCTTTGCCAACTGCATGCGCTTCGCTTTGCCGATTCGCCATTCCTCGGTATCGGCACCTTTCTTGTGCGGAGTTATCTCCAGCAGGTAGCGATCAAGCGCATCGCTGACTGATAAACCCTTTATTGTCTGTTTTTTTATGCGACTCTCAATTACTGCGCTCTCATGTACATCGAGCGCTTGAGAGAGTTTGTGACTGTCACGAAAGACGCGCGCCTCTGCTAGACTGTCGAGCGTCTTGTCTAGCTTGTGGCCGTTCACCATCATGCGTACGCGGAAAGAGTACAAACCTTCTTGGTATATGCCTTTCTCGACCTTTTTCCACATGATGGTGCCCACGAACTATTTGCCGGATTTTGCCGGATAATTATTTTTGAATCAATATAAACAGCGCAGGCAATGGGTTTGGTGGGATTTAATCTATGGATTTAGGTTCCAGCGCCGCAAGGCGTGAGAGTTCGAGTCTCTCCTTTCGCACCAGTCATATCCCCTGCTTTTCGCCAAGTATTCATACCTTCACATTGTTCTGTCAGCATTTACAGGCTATATTGCATCACAGGAGCGATAAATGCCGAACGAAAGCCAGAACAAGCGCGCCGTATTAGAAGCGCGTCACCATGACCCCTTTTCATACCTGGGGTTGCACCGATCCAAATCAGAATACATATTCCGGGTGTTCCAGCCTTATGCCACCGAAGTTTCGGTGTTCGACGGCAAGGCATGGCTGCAACTGGAGCGTGTCGATGCAGCAGGACTGTTCGAATGGCGTGGCAAACAGGCTTTGCCTGTACCTTGCCGTTTGCGGCTGAACTATTTCAACCATCTGCTGGAAGTGCATGATGCCTTTACCTTTGGCAGCAGCATCAGCGAACACGACCTGCATCTGTTCTCGGAAGGCACGCTACAGCAGGCCTACCGTACTCTGGGCTCGCATCATATGGAGTTGCAGGGAGTGTGGGGCGTGCGTTTCGCGGTGTGGGCACCGAATGCGGAACGTGTCAGCGTGGTGGGGGATTTCAACGGCTGGGATGGTCGCGTGCATCCTATGCGTTCCTTGGGCAGCAGCGGCATCTGGGAGATATTCATCCCGGATATCGGCATCGGCGAGTTGTACAAGTTCGAGATCCGCAGTCGCCACAGCGGTGCCTTGCTGACCAAGACCGATCCCTATGGCTTCAGTTTCGAGATGCGTCCTGGAACGGCATCGCGCGTGGTTTCGCTGGCCAACCATGACTGGCGGGATGAAAGCTGGATGACGGAACGTGCAGCGTGCGACTGGCAACATCGACCGCTGAACATTTACGAGGTGCACGCCGGTTCCTGGAAGCGGCATTGGGATGGGCGTTTCTACAATTTCCGCGAACTGGCCGATACGCTGGTGCCCTACGTGCAGGAGATGGGCTATACGCATATCGAGCTGATGCCGGTCAGCGAGCATCCGCTGGATGAATCCTGGGGTTATCAGACCACCGGCTATTTCGGTGTCACCAGCCGCTTCGGCACGCCGGACGATTTCCGCTATTTCGTCGATTGCTGCCACTTGGCGGGCATCGGCGTGATCCTCGACTGGGTGCCGGCGCATTTCCCGAAAGACAGCTGGGCGCTGGCGCATTTCGACGGTACCGCCTTGTATGAACATGAGGACCCGCGCCTGGGCGAGCACCAGGACTGGGGCACGCTGATCTTCAACTACGGTCGCAACGAGGTGCGCAACTTCCTGCTGACCAACGCCTATTTCTGGCTGAAAGAATTCCATATCGACGGTCTGCGTGTGGATGCGGTGGCTTCCATGCTGTATCTGGACTACTCGCGCGAGGCGGGCCAGTGGCTGCCGAACCGTTACGGCGGGCGCGAGAACATCGAAGCGGTGGACTTCCTGCGCCAGCTGAACGTGATGACCCACCAGCATTTCCCCGGCACGCTCACCCTTGCCGAAGAATCCACCTCGTGGCCCATGGTGTCGCGCCCGACCTATCTGGGCGGACTGGGCTTCTCCATGAAGTGGAACATGGGCTGGATGAACGACACGCTGGCCTATATCGAGCACGATCCGGTGCATCGCCGCTACCACCAGAACATGCTGACCTTCGGCCAGCTGTACGCCTACACCGAGAACTTTGTGCTGCCTTTCTCGCACGACGAGGTGGTGCACGGCAAACATTCACTGCTGGACAAGATGCCGGGCGACGGCTGGCAGAAGTTCGCCAACCTGCGTCTGCTGTTCACCTACCAGATGACGATCTCGGGCAAGAAGCTCAACTTCATGGGCAACGAGATCGCACAGGGGCAGGAGTGGCGTGTCGGCGCGGAGCTGGACTGGTATCTGCTCGATCGCGGCGAGCACAGCGGGGTCAAGAACCTGGTGCGCGATCTGAACCGGCTGTATCGCGATGTGCCGGCACTGCATGAACTGGATTTCTCGCATGAGGGTTTCCGCTGGGTCGACTGCAACAACGCCGACCAGTCGGTGCTGGTCTATCGCCGTATCGCGCGTGACGGTTCGGAGGTGATCGTGGCATTGAACTTCACGCCGGTGCCGCGCGAGAACTATCGTATCGGCGTGCCGCAGAAGGGCGGTTACCGCGAGATATTCAACAGCGACTCGCACTATTACGGCGGCAGCAACATGGGCAACGGCTTCGGCATGTATTCGAACGATGTCGAATGCGACGGCATGGTGCAGTCCGTCGCGATCACTTTGCCGCCGCTGGCGGGCATCGTATTGCAGCGGATGGCTTGATGCGGGACAGGGGACAACGGATACAACAAGAGCGGGCAGGGTTCAGGATATGTCTCAATTAACGCAATCACCGGCATGGCAGGCGCTGCAAAAGCATAGGGCATCGTTACAGGGTTTCTCGTTGCGTACGGCCTTCGCCGCCGATGCGGGACGTTTTGCAAGATTCTCGCTGCGCTTCGACGATCTGCTGCTCGACTATTCCAAGAACCTGATCGACGGGGAGACGATGTCGCACCTGATGGCGCTGGCGCGCCAGGCCGATGTGGCAGGCTGGCGCGAGCGCATGTTCGCCGGCGACAAGATCAACTTCACCGAAGGCCGCGCGGTGCTGCATACCGCATTGCGCGCGGCAACCGTGGCGGATCATGCGCCGGTCCGTGTGGACGGTCTGGATGTGTTGCCCGGCGTGCGGCACGTGATGGAGAAGATGCGCCTTTTCTGCAACAGCGTGCGCAACGGCGTGTGGCGCGGTTACAGCGGCAAGCCGATCACGGATGTGGTGAACATCGGCATCGGCGGTTCCTATCTTGGACCGCTGATGGTGTGCCAGGCTTTGCAGCCCTATGCATTGCCGCAGCTGCGTGCGCATTTCGTTTCCAACGTGGATGGCGCGGATATCGCCACCAGGCTGGCGACGCTGGATCCCGAAACGACACTGTTCATCGTCGCGTCCAAGACCTTCACCACGCAGGAGACGCTGATGAACGCGCGTTCCGCGCGCGACTGGCTGCTGGCCGCTGCGCTCGACGAGGCGCATGTCGCCAAACATTTCGTGGCGTTGTCCACCAATGCGGCGGCGGTCAAGGCGTTCGGCATCGACCCCAACAACATGTTCGAGTTCTCCGACTGGGTCGGCGGGCGCTACTCGCTGTGGTCGGCCATCGGCCTGTCCATCGCGCTGTATGTCGGCATGGACCGGTTCGAGGAGTTGCTGCAGGGCGGCAACGATATGGACGAACATTTCCGCAGTGCGCCGCTGGAGCAGAACATGCCGGTGATCCTGGCCATGCTCGGCGTGTGGTATCGCAATTTCCACGATGCGGCCTCTATCGCCATGCTGCCCTATGACCAGTCACTGGAATATTTCACCGCCTATTTCCAGCAGGCCGACATGGAGAGCAACGGCAAGCGCGTGGACAGGCAGGGCAATGCGGTCGATTACGCCACCGGCCCCATCCTGTGGGGGGGCACCGGCACCAACGGCCAGCATGCCTACTACCAGCTGATCCATCAGGGCACACAGATGATCCCGGCGGACTTCATCGCGCCGGCCAACAGTCACTATCCGCTGGGCGAACATCACGCCACGCTGCTGTCCAATTATTTCGCGCAGACCGAGGCACTGATGAAGGGCAAGAGCGAGGCCGAGGCGCGTGCCGAGCTGGAGGCGAGCGGGATGGCGGAGGAAGACATCGAGCTGCTGTTGCCGCATAAGGTGTTCACTGGCAACAAGCCGACCAACTCTATCCTGTTCGAGCGTCTCACGCCGCGCACGTTGGGACGCCTGATCGCCTTGTATGAACACAAGATATTCGTGCAGGGAGTCATCTGGAACGTCAATTCCTACGACCAGTGGGGGGTGGAGCTGGGCAAACAGCTGGCTTCGCACATCCTGCCCGAGTTGCGCGATGCGCAGCCAGTGACCGCCCACGATGCCTCGACCAACGGGCTGATCAACCATTACAAATCAATCAGGCAGTAGAACTATGCGTATCCTGTTCGCCACTTCCGAGATGCACCCGCTGATCAAGACCGGCGGTCTGGCCGATGTCAGCGCCTCGCTGCCGGCCGCCTTGCAGGCGCTGGGACAGGACGTGCGCGTGCTGCTGCCGGGCTACACCCAAGTGCTGGATAGGCTGCAGGGCAAGAAGGTGGTCGCCACCTTCAAACCGTTCGAGGATCAGGCCGAGGTGCGCCTGCTGAGCGCGAAGATGCCGGGGACCGGCGTGACGCTGTATGTGCTGGATGCGCCGCATTATTACTGCCGGGTGGGCGGCCCCTACCAGTACCACCTGGGCGGCGACTGGCCGGACAATCCGATGCGTTTCGGCCTGCTGTCGCGTGTGGCGGCCATGCTGGGCAGCAGCGCATCGCCGCTGAACTGGCAGGCGGAGCTGGTGCATTGCAACGATTGGCAGACCGGTCTGGTGCCGGCCTACCTGCATCTGGATCAGGACCCCCACGCCAGGACCGTGATGGCGATCCACAACATCGCCTTCCAGGGCAACTTCGACCATGAGTGGACGAAACATCTGCATCTGCCACAGTCGCTGTATCACATGCACGGCGTGGAGTTCCACGGCCATCTTTCCTTCCTCAAGGCCGGTCTGCAGTATGCCGACCGTATCGTCACGGTCAGCCCGACCTATGCGCACGAGATCCAGGTGACGGAGATGGGCTATGGCATGCAGGGATTGCTGACGATGCGCAGTGCGCAGGTCAGCGGCATCCTCAACGGCATCGACGAGAGCGAGTGGGACCCCGCGACCGACCCGCATCTGCCCGCCCATTACGACACGAAAGACTTGAGCGGGAAGGCCGGGGTGAAACGTGCGCTGCAGCAACGGTTGGGGCTGGAGGCGAATGCGCAGGCACCGTTGTTGGGGGTGGTCAGCCGCCTCACCTACCAGAAGGGGCTGGATCTGCTGCTGGAATGTCTGCCGACCTTGCTGGACAGCGGCGCGCAACTGGCTGTGCTGGGCAGCGGGGAACCCGAGTTCGAGCGGCGCTACCAGCTGCTGGCGCAGCGCTACACCGGCCGGGTGTCGGTGACCACCCGCTTCGACGAGGCACTGTCGCACCAGATCATGGCGGGGGCGGACATCTTCCTGATGCCGTCGCGTTTCGAACCGTGCGGCCTGAACCAGATGTACGGCATGCGCTACGGCACACCGCCGGTGGTGCGCCGCACCGGCGGACTGGCCGATTCGGTCATCAATGCCAGTCTGGAAGGCGGCACCGGATTCGTGTTCGACGAGCCCGGTGTGGCGGCATTGCAGCAGACCATCAAGTGGGCGATCGAGTGTTACCACGATGCGCCGACGTTCCGCCGCATACAACTGAACGGCATGAACAAGGATGTCGGTTGGCGTCATAGTGCCCAGCTGTATCTGGATCTGTACCGGTCAGTATTGGAAAAGCAGCATCAATAAACACAGGGAGAGCTACATGGCACAGGATATGCATTCACCACGCTTCATCAGCGCGCTCACCAAGAACACCGTCGCCTTGATCCTGGCGGGCGGGCGCGGCAGTCGCCTGCACAATATGACCGACTGGAACGCCAAGCCGGCCGTGCAGTTCGGCGGCAAGTTCCGCATCATCGACTTCCCGCTGTCCAACTGCATCAACTCGGGCATCCGCCGTGTCGGCGTGGTCACCCAGTACAAGGCGCACACCCTGATCGAACACATCCAGAAGGGCTGGGGTTTCCTGCGCGGCGAGTTCAACGAGTTCGTCGCCCTGCTGCCGGCGCAGCAGCGCATCCAGGAGGAGTGGTATCGAGGTACGGCAGATGCGGTGTTCCAGAACATCGACATCCTGCGCGGTTACAACCCGGAGTACATCGTCATCCTGGCGGGCGACCACATCTACAAGATGGACTACGGCGAGATGCTGGCCGCGCACGTGCGCAGCGAGGCTGACATGACCGTGGGCTGTCTCGAAGTGCCGGTGGCGGAGGCCACGGCTTTCGGCGTGATGACGGTGAACGAGGAGGATCGTATCGTCAAATTCTCCGAGAAACCTGCCAATCCGACCGAGATCCCCGACAAGCCGGGACGCGCGCTGGCCAGCATGGGTATCTATGTGTTCAATGCCAAGTTCCTGTACGAGCAACTGGTGCGCGATGCGGACACCAAGTCGTCCACCCATGATTTCGGCCACGACATCATCCCCTACCTGATCGAGCGCTATCGCGTGTACGCGCACAGGTTCGAGAAGAGTTGTGTGGGCATGACCGATTCGGGCGGCGCGTACTGGCGCGATGTGGGGACCATAGACGCCTACTGGGAAGCCAACATGGAGATGGTGGATGTGGTGCCGGCTCTTGATCTGTATGACAAGACCTGGCCGATCTGGACCTACCAGGAACAGTTGCCGCCGGCCAAATTCGTGTTCAACGAGGAAGGGCGGCGCGGCGAGGCGATCGATTCCATGGTGTCGGGTGGCGACATCATCAGCGGGGCGCGCGTGTTCCACAGCGTGCTGTTCTCCGACGTGCGTGTCGGCGAGCGCAGCGAAGTGACCGACTCGGTCATACTGTCGGGCTGCCGCATCGGCAGCAATGTGAAACTGAAACGGGTGGTGCTGGACAATCGTTGCGAGATACCCGATGGCATGACCATCGGTTTCAATCGTGACGAGGATGCCAAACGCTTCCATGTCTCCAAGGGCGGTGTCACGCTGGTCACGCCGGACATGCTGGGGCAGTCCATCCACCACGTCAGATAAATCAGAAGGAATCGAAGCAACTTATGCCGCAACGCAAGCAACAAACCGGGAAGAGACTGCAGCTGGTGTTCTGCTGGCACATGCACCAGCCGGATTACCGCGACTACCTCAGCGGTGAGTTCACTCTGCCGTGGACCTATCTGCACGCCATGAAGGATTACACCGACATGGCTTATCACCTGGAACAGCATCCGAAGGCACGTGCCGTGGTGAATTTCGTGCCCATCCTGGTCGAGCAACTGCAGGATTACGAGCAGCAGTTCCAGACGGGCGAGATACGCGACGGCCTGCTGAAGATGTTGTGCCGCGAGGACCTGGATGCGCTGGGCGATGCGGAGCGCCTGCACATCCTCGACAGCTGCTTCAAGAGCAACCACACCAAGATGCTGCAGCCCTATCGTGCCTACCAGCATCTGTTCGACTTGCAGAAGATGGTGGAGGAGCGTGGCCGCGAGAGCGTGACCTACCTCTCCGGCCAGTATCTGGCCGACCTGCTGGTGTGGTATCACCTGGTATGGACGGGGGAGAGTGTGCGCCGTGAGAACGAAGTGGTGGCGCGCCTGATGACCAAGGGGGCACAGTTCACGTTCGAGGAGCGCATGGAGCTGTTCAGGCTGATCGGCGAATTGATCGCCGGCATCATCCCTCGTTACCGTGCCTTGTCCGAGCGCGGCCAGATCGAGATATCGACCACGCCTTACAACCATCCCATCCTGCCCTTGCTGCTCGATTTCAAGACCGCGCGCGAGAGCGAGCCGGATGCGCCGCTACCGGGGGCCAACAATTATCCCGGCGGTCTGCGTCGTGCGCAGGCCCACCTGAACAGGGCGGTGGAAAGCCATCAACACAATTTCGGCAGCAAGCCTGCGGGGATGTGGCCGTCCGAGGGCAGTCTGTCGCGCGCTACGGTGAAGTTGCTGGGCGAACACGGTTGCCACTGGACGGCGACCGGTCAGGCGGTGCTGGCGCACAGTCTTCAGCGCGAGTTGAACGGTGCGCCGTTGCCGGACAAGTCCGAGTATCTGTACCAGCCCTATGTGCTGGAGGATGCAGGCAAGCCGGTGTACTGCTTCTTCCGCGACGATCATCTGTCCGATCGTATCGGCTTCGAATACGCGAAGTGGAAAGGCGACGATGCGGCTGCTGATTTCGTTCACCAACTGGAAGACATCTACAAGAATTCGCACGGCGAACACGACCCGGTCGTGTCAGTGATCCTGGATGGCGAGAATGCTTGGGAGTATTACCCCTACAACGGCTATTACTTCCTGTCGGAACTGTATGCGCTGCTGGAGGATCACCCGTACATCAGTACCACCACCTTCGACGAAGTGTCGCAAGCTCTGGATCAAGGCAAGAGCCGCAGCAGCTGCGGCAAGCTGAAACAGATGGTGGCCGGCAGCTGGGTGTACGGCACGTTCAGCACCTGGATCGGTTCGCCGGACAAGAACCGCGGCTGGGACCTGTTGTGCGAGGCGAAACGCAGTTATGACATCGTGGCCAACAGCGGTCGCCTGAATGCCGCCGAGCTCAAGCTGGCGACCGAGCAGCTGGCCGATTGTGAGGGCTCGGACTGGTTCTGGTGGTTCGGCGACTACAACTCGGCGCAGAGCGTCTCCTCGTTCGATGTGCTGTTCCGCAAGAACCTGAGCAACCTGTATCGCTTGCTCAAGCTGGAACCGCCGGTCGATCTGCAGCATGTGATCAGTGTCGGCGGCGGCTCGCCTGCGGCAGGCGGCACCATGCGCAGATCGGAATAAGGCCTTTCTAATCAATCCAATAATGATGCGCGGGAGAAAGGGGAGGGCGATTTGATAGAATCCCCGTCTCTCGCACCCTCCACTCAGCAGGAAACCCAATCGTGAACGCAGCCAGCAAGCCCTTCATCGAGAAACACCACAGCATCATGAGCATGCCCCCGCTGGGCAATGATGCGATCAGCGTCATGGAGGACTTCCGGCGCTATTTCAGCCACACCCTGGGCTGGGGCAAGGACACCATCTCGGGCTATCCCGTCTATTCCTCGCTGGCACACACGCTGCGCGACAGGCTGATCGAACGCTGGCGTCACACCCAGCGCGCGCATGACGAGACGGACTGCAAACAGGCCTATTACCTGTCGTTGGAGTTCCTGATGGGGCGCGCCATGGGCAACGCCATGCTCAATATGGATATGGAGCAGGAGACCGCCGACGCGATGCGCAATTTCGGCGTGATGCTGGAGGATGTGCAGGAGCAGGAGAGCGACGCGGGTCTGGGTAATGGCGGTCTGGGCCGTCTGGCCGCGTGCTTCCTCGACAGTTGCGCCACCCTGCAACTGCCGGTCACCGGCTACGGCCTGCGCTACGAGTATGGCATGTTCCGCCAGCGCATCGAACACGGCAGGCAGGTGGAGGATCCGGATCACTGGCTGCGCAACGGCAATCCGTGGGAAGTGGAACGTCCCGAGCATGCGGTGCGCGTCAAGTTCGGCGGCCGCAGCGAGATGTTCACCGATATGTCCGGCAAGTTGCACGTGCGCTGGGTGGATACGCAGGACGTGATGGCGCTGCCGTTCGACATGCCCATCCCCGGTTACCGCAACGGCACTGTGAACACGCTGCGCCTGTGGAAATCCACGGCGACCGAAGAGTTCAATCTGGAAGAGTTCAACGCCGGCAGCTACACCGAGGCGGTGGCCGCCAAGAACGCGGCGGAGCACATCACCATGGTGCTGTACCCCAACGATGCCAGCGAGAACGGCAAAGAGTTGCGTCTGCGCCAGCAATATTTCCTGGCTTCGGCCAGCTTGCAGGACATCCTGAACCGCTGGGTGCGCAGGCACGGCCAGGACTTCAGACAGTTCGCCGAGAAGAACGCTTTCCAGCTGAACGACACCCATCCCACCTGTGCCGTGGCGGAGTTGATGCGCCTGCTGATGGACGAGCACGGCCAGTCCTGGAACGATGCATGGCAGATCACCTCGCAGACTATGGCCTACACCAACCACACCCTGCTGCCGGAGGCGCTGGAGAAGTGGTCGGTGGGCATGTTCGGCCGCCTGCTGCCGCGACTGCTGGAGATCATCTATGAGATCAATGCCCGTTTCATGGAACAGGTCTCGCTGCGCTGGCCGGGCGACGTGGCGCGCCAGCGCCGCATGTCCATCATCGAGGAAGGCGATGTGCCGCAAGTGCGCATGGCCTATCTGGCCGTGGCGGCCTGCCATTCGGTGAACGGCGTGGCCGCGCTGCATTCCGCATTGCTGCAGCAGAACCTGTTCCGCGACTACTACGAGATGTGGCCGGAGAAGTTCAACAACAAGACCAACGGCGTGACACCGCGCCGCTGGATGGCTTCCAGCAACCCCGAGCTGAGCGCGCTGATCGACCACACCATCGGTGATGCATGGCGCACCGACCTGTCGCAATTGCAGGGGCTGCGCGAATTCGCCGACGACAAGACGTTCCGCGGCAAATGGCGCAGCATCAAGCACAATAACAAGCAGCGTCTGGCCGAGATGGTGTTGCGCGACTGCGGGGTCGAGTTCGACACCTCGGCGCTGTTCGATGTGCAGGTCAAGCGCATCCATGAATACAAACGCCAACTGCTCAACGTGCTGCATGTGATCCATCTGTATAACCGCATCAAGCGCGGTGATACCGGCGACTGGACACCGCGTTGCGTGCTGATCGGCGGCAAGGCTGCACCGGGCTACGCCATGGCCAAGCAGATCATCCACCTGATCGGCGCGGTGGCCGAGGTGGTCAACCAGGATCCCGATACCAAGGGGCTGCTGCAACTGGCATTCCTGCCCGACTATCGCGTATCCGCTATGGAGGTGATCTGCCCGGCAGCGGAGCTATCGGAGCAGATATCGACTGCGGGCAAAGAGGCTTCGGGTACCGGCAACATGAAGTTCATGATGAACGGTGCCCTGACCATCGGCACGCTGGACGGCGCGAACATCGAGATCCGCGAAGAGGCGGGCGACGACAACTTCTTCCTGTTCGGCCTGACCGCCGAGGAGGTCGAGGCGACCCGCGGACATTACGATCCGGCGGCCATCGTGGCGGCAGACGCGGACCTGAAGCGCGTGGTCGACCTGCTGTGCTGCAACCATTTCAACCTGTTCGCGCCCGGCCTGTTCCAGCCCATCGTGGATGCCATCCTCAATCCGCACGATCCCTGGCTGACCGTGGCCGATTTCCGCAGCTATGTGGATGCCCAGCAGCGTGTGGCCGATGTCTACCGCGACCAGGATGAATGGACCCGCATGAGCATCATCAACACCGCGGCCAGCGGCAAGTTCTCCAGCGACCGCACCATCATGGAGTACAACCGCGATGTGTGGGGCTTGTCGCACATCCCGCCGCACGAGGGGTGATGCCGGGAAGGTCGTTTCATCCGCTTTGATGTATCATTCGCGGCGACTCTATCGTCGCATGTCTCCCTATATTCGAAGGAATCAGTATGTCTAACGTAGAAACCCTGACCGGCCTGCAGCGCCGTCTGACCGCAACCATTCCCCAGCAGCAGATCCGTAGCGAGGTCGAGAGCCGCCTGAAACGCCTGGGGCGCACCGCCAAGGTCGCCGGCTTCCGTCCCGGAAAGGCACCGATCAAGGTGCTGGAGCAGCAATATGGCGATTCGGTGCAGCAGGAAGTGCTGGGAGAATCCCTGCAGCGTTCGTTCGCCGAGGCTGCCATCGCCAACAAGCTGGATGTGGCCGGTTATCCCGAGTTCGAGATCAAGACCACCGACTTGAAAGCGCCGGAGATCGAGTTCAGCGCGACATTCGAGGTCTATCCGCAAGTCATCATCGGCGACATCTCCGGCGAAAGCCTGACCCGCGTCTCGTTCACCCTCAGCGAGGATGATGTGGCTGACACCATCGCCACCCTGCGCAAGCAGCGTGCGGTTTACAAAGCCGTGGATCGTGCCGCGCAGAAGGACGACCAGATGCTCATCGATTTCACCGGTACGCTGAACGGAGAACCGTTCGAGGGCGGTTCCGCCAAGGACTTCAAGGTGCTGCTCGGCTCCGGCCGTATGCTGGCCGACTTCGAGAACGCCCTCATCGGGTGCAAGGCGGGCGAGACCAAGTCCTTCGACATGACCTTTCCGGCCGATTACCACGGCAAGGATGTGGCAGGAAAAAAAGTCACCTTTACCGTCACGGTGCATAAAGTCGAAGAGCCGCAACTGCCTGAAGTCGATGCAGCATTCGTCAAGTCGGTCGGCGTGGCGGACGGGGATGTGGAGAAGTTCAAACAGGAGATTCGCGACAATGTCGGTCGTGAAGCACAGCGCCGCGTCAAAGTGCGCAACAAGGAAAGCGTGATGGCGGTGCTGCTCAAGGTGGCCAAACTGGAAGTGCCGACCTCACTGCTGCAGGGCGAAGCACAGCGCCTGATGGAGCAATCCATGCGCGATATGGAAGCGCGCGGCATGAAGATCCCCAAGGGCATGAAGCTGCCGGCGGAGATGTTCCTGGAGCGTGCCGAGTCCCGTGTGAAGCTTGGCCTGATTCTTGCTGAACTCGTCAAGCAACAGGACCTGAAAGCCAAGCCGGAGCAGGTCGAGGCTTTGATCGAGGAATATGCGCAGAGCTTCGAGCGTCCGGACGAGGTGCGTCGCTGGTACCGCGCCGAACCTGCGCGCATGCAGGAGATCGAGAACCTGGCGCTGGAAGACAACGTGGTCGCCTGGGTGATGGCGGGTGCCAAGGTGACCGAGCAGCAGGTGAAACTGAACGAACTGATGGGGAATTGATATGACGTACGGCGCACTCGGCGGCATGATGGAACCGCAGGATTCGGGCCTGGTCCCGATGGTGGTAGAGACCAGTGGTCGTGGCGAGCGCGCCTACGACATCTATTCGCGCCTGCTCAAGGAGCGCATCATCTTCCTGGTCGGTCCGATCAACGATCATGTGGCCAATCTGGTGGTGGCGCAGCTGCTGTTCCTGGAATCGGAGAATCCGGAAAAGGACATCCATCTGTACATCAATTCTCCCGGCGGCTCGATCTCTGCCGGGATGGCGATCTACGATACCATGCAGTTCATCAAGCCGCAGGTCTCCACCATGTGCATAGGCATGGCCGCCTCGATGGGGGCTTTCCTGTTGCAGGCGGGCGAAAAGGGGAAGCGTTACGCGCTGCCCAACTCGACCGTGATGATCCACCAGCCGCTGGGCGGATTCCAGGGGCAGGCGAGCGATATCGAGATCCATGCCAAGTACATCCTCAGCCTGCGCGAACAACTGTACAAGTTGATGGCAGAGCACACCGGTCGCAGCGTGGAGGAGATCGCCCGCGACAGCGAGCGCGACAACTTCCTGCCGGCGCAACAGGCGATGGAGTATGGTTTGATCGACAAGGTGCTGGATAAACGGGCTTGATAGGGCACGCTGCCGCATGTCAGGTATGGAGGTGAAGAGATGACATCTGAAAAGAACAAGGGCGAGAAGCTGCTGTATTGCTCCTTCTGCGGCAAGAGCCAGCACGAGGTGAAGAAACTCATCGCCGGACCGTCGGTGTTCGTCTGCGACGAATGCATCGCGCTGTGCAACGACATCATCCGCGAGGAGACGCAGAACGCCATCGGCAGCGAGAGCGCCGAGAAGAAGGATCTCCCGACCCCGCACGAGATCTGCGCGCGCCTGGACGAATATGTGATCGGCCAGCCCATGGCCAAGAAGATCCTTTCCGTGGCGGTCTACAACCACTACAAGCGCCTGAATCACAAGAATGACGACGGTGTCGAATTGTCCAAGAGCAACATCCTGCTGATCGGACCGACCGGTTCCGGCAAGACGTTGCTGGCGCAGACGCTGGCGCGGTTGTTGAACGTGCCGTTCGTGATGGCCGATGCCACCACGCTGACCGAGGCAGGCTACGTCGGCGAGGACGTCGAGAACATCATCCAGAAGCTGTTGCAGGCCTGCGATTACGACGTGGAGAAGGCGCAGCGCGGCATCGTCTACATCGACGAGATCGACAAGATCTCGCGCAAGTCGGACAACCCGTCCATCACCCGCGACGTGTCGGGCGAGGGCGTGCAGCAGGCGTTGCTCAAACTGATCGAGGGCACCAAGGCCTCCATCCCCCCGCAGGGCGGGCGCAAGCACCCGAACACCGAGTTCCTGCAGGTCGACACTTCCAACATCCTGTTCATCTGCGGCGGCGCGTTCGACGGTCTGGAGAAGGTGATCCGCAACCGTTCCGAGAAGGCTGGTATCGGCTTCTCCGCCAACGTGACCAAGCGCGACGACAACAAGGATGTGGGCAAGACGTTCAGTCTGGTCGAGCCGGAAGACCTGATCAAGTTCGGTCTGATCCCCGAATTCGTGGGTCGTCTTCCGGTGGTCGCGACCCTGGAAGGGCTGGATGAAGCGGCACTGGTCCAGATCCTGTCCGAACCCAAGAACGCGCTGACCAAGCAGTACCAGAAGTTGTTCGCGATGGAAGGCGTCGACCTCGAGTTCCGCGAAGGCGTGCTGAACGCCATCGCGAAGAAGGCATTGGCGCGCAAGACCGGCGCACGCGGTCTGCGCTCCATCCTGGAGCTGGCATTGCTGGACACCATGTTCGATCTGCCGACCGCGGAGAACGTGGATAAAGTCGTGCTGGACGAGAACGCTGCCGGCGAGATCCAGCCTATCGTGATGTACGCGGACACCCCGAAAGCTGCATGAATCCCATGTGATGGGCGGGGTTGATTTATCAGGCCCCGGCCCAATGTGGCGGACACAACCTTTATAGCGAAGTGATGCCATGACCGAACTCGAAAACAAACCTCCTTCAGACCAGTACCCGCTGCTGCCTTTGCGCGATGTGGTGGTGTTCCCGCACATGGTCATCCCCCTGTTCGTCGGTCGTGCCAAGTCCATCAAGGCGCTGGAAGCGGCGATGGAAGCGGGCAAGAGCATCGTGCTGGTGGCGCAGAAATCCGCTGCCAAGGACGAGCCGGCCACCGAGGACATCTACCGCATCGGCAGCATCGCCAACATCCTGCAGATGCTCAAACTGCCCGACGGCACGGTCAAGGTGCTGGTGGAAGGCACCCAGCGAGCGCGCGTGATCGACGTGTTCGATGACAAGTCGCATCTGGACGCCACCATCGAGGCGATCCCCGTGGACGAACATCCAGATAGCGAAGCCGAAGCGATGCGCCGCGCGCTGATCAGCCAGTTCGACCAGTACGTGAAGCTGAACAAGAAGATACCGCCCGAGATCCTGACCTCGCTGGCGGGTATCGACGATGCCGGCCGCCTGGCCGACACCATCGCCGCCCATCTGCCGCTCAAGCTGGAACAGAAGCAGGAAGTGCTGGAGATCTTCGACGTGCGCAAGCGCCTGGAGCATCTGCTGGGCCTGCTGGAAGCCGAGCTGGACATCATGCAGGTGGAGAAACGTATCCGCGGCCGCGTGAAGCGCCAGATGGAGAAGAGCCAGCGCGAGTACTACCTGAACGAGCAGGTCAAAGCCATCCAGAAGGAACTGGGCGAGGGCGAAGACGGTGCCGATATCGAGGAAGTGGAGCGCAAGATCAAGGCGGCGCATATGCCGAAAGACGCGCGCGCCAAGGCCGAAGCCGAGCTCAAGAAGCTCAAGCTGATGTCGCCCATGTCCGCCGAGGCGACCGTGGTGCGCAACTACATCGACGTGCTGATCGGTCTGCCGTGGAAGAAGAAGACCAAGATCGACACCGATCTCAAGCATGCGGAGGACATCCTGGAAGCGGACCACTACGGTCTGGAAAAGGTGAAGGAACGCATCGTCGAATATCTGGCCGTGCAGCAGCGCGTGGACAAGATGAAGGCACCCATCCTGTGCCTGGTGGGCCCGCCCGGCGTGGGCAAGACCTCGCTGGGGCAATCCATCGCGCGTGCCACCAACCGCAAGTTCGTGCGCATGTCGCTGGGCGGCGTGCGCGACGAATCCGAGATCCGCGGTCACCGCCGTACTTACATCGGTTCCATGCCGGGCAAGATCCTGCAGAACATGAGCAAGGTCGCGGTGAAGAACCCGCTGTTCCTGCTGGATGAAGTGGACAAGATGGGCATGGACTTCCGTGGCGACCCGTCGTCGGCGCTGCTGGAAGTGCTCGATCCCGAGCAGAACCATACCTTCGTCGATCACTATGTCGAGGTCGAGTACGACCTGTCCGATGTGATGTTCGTCGCTACCTCGAACAGCATGAACATCCCCGGCCCGCTGCTGGACCGCATGGAGGTGATCCATGTGTCGAGCTACACCGAGGACGAGAAGGTCAACATCGCCACACGCTATCTGCTGCCCAAGGCGATCAAGAACAGCGGCCTGAAACCGGAGGAGGCCAGCGTCTCCGAAAGCGCGATCCGCGACATCCTGCGTTACTACACGCGCGAGGCAGGTGTGCGCGGACTGGAACGCGAGCTGTCCAAGATCTGCCGCAAGATCGTCAAGGCGCTGCTGATCAAGGGCGAGGCGAAGAAGGTCACGGTCACCGCGCGCAATCTGGACAAGTATCTGGGTGTGCGCCGCTACAGCTACGGCATCGCCGAGAAGAACAACCAGGTCGGCCAGGTAACCGGTCTGGCCTGGACCGAGGTCGGCGGCGAGCTGCTGACCATCGAGACCGCCGTGCTGCCGGGCAAGGGCAAGACCACTACCACCGGCAAGCTGGGCGAGGTGATGCAGGAGTCCATCCAGGCGGCATTGAGCGTGGTGCGTCGCCGTGCGCGCACGCTGGGCATCGCGGACAACTTCTACGAGAAGAAGGACCTGCACATCCACCTGCCGGAAGGCGCGACACCCAAGGACGGCCCCAGTGCCGGCATCGGCATCTGCACCGCCATGGTGTCCGCGCTGACCGACATCCCGGTGCGTGCCGATGTGGCGATGACAGGCGAGATCACTTTGCGCGGTGAGGTGTTGCCGATCGGTGGCTTGAAAGAGAAGTTGCTGGCGGCACAGCGCGGCGGCATCAAGGTGGTGCTGATTCCCGAAGAGAACGTGAAGGACCTGGTGGAGATACCGGACAATGTGAAGAACAAGCTCGATATCCATCCGGTGAAGTGGATCGAGCAGGTGCTGGAGATCGCGCTGGAACGCAAGCCAGAGCCGTTGCCGGAGACTGCTGTGGACAGCGCGGCACCGGCCATCGTCGACGCCGCAGCACCGGTCGCAGTCAAGCATTGATGTATCGAAAACGCGGCGGCGAGTCGATCGCCGCCGCGTTTTTTTTGTCAGCACGAACGAATGGAAGTTTTTTTGTCCGGGGCCGTTGGCAAAAAGCAAAGTTTCTGTATAATGCGCCGCTTTCCAAGGGTGCTTAGCTCAGCTGGTAGAGCACCGCCCTTACAAGGCGATGGTCGGCGGTTCGATCCCGTCAGCACCCACCAGTAATGGAAATCGCAGCAAAGGTTTTTGGAGTGGTAGTTCAGTTGGTTAGAATACCGGCCTGTCACGCCGGGGGTCGCGGGTTCGAGTCCCGTCCACTCCGCCAACAAAAAAAGGCGAACGAAAGTTCGCCTTTTTTCATTTCTGGTGCAAAATCCGCATCCGACTTTTGAAACAGGTATACAGGTACAGTTATGTTCGATTTTGTGCATGAAAGAAAGCGCGTGGTTCAGGTCGTGCTGGCGCTGATTATTTTGCCTTTCGCCTTGTGGGGGCTGGATTCATACCAGAACTCCGGCGATGTCGGCGTGGTTGCGACGGTGAACGACACCAAGATCGGTCAGGCAGAATTCGAGGATGCGCTGATGCAGCAGCGTCGTCGCATGCAGGAACTGGCCGGCGAGAATTTCGATCCCGCCTTGTTCGACCGCCCCGAGATCAAGCGCTCCGTGCTGGAGGGGCTGGCCACCCAGCATCTGTTGCTGGCGAACGCGAAGGAAGCCGGGCTGACGGTGAGTGACGAGCAGATCGCCCAGATCATCGCCGGTGTCGGCGCATTCCAGAAAGACGGTCGTTTCGACAAGCAGATGTACGAAGCCGCCCTGCGTGCACAAGGCATGACACCGCAGCTGTTCGAATATCGTGTGCGTCAGGACATCCTTAATCGCCAGCTGACCGATGTCTATGCCCAGAATGGTTTCGCCGCCGATACGACGGCGGACACGCTGATCCGCCTCAATGAGCAGCAGCGTGTGGTTTCGGTTGCCACGCTCGCGATGGACGCCTTCCTGAAGGGCGTTTCCGTGGCCGATGCCGAGGTGCGGAAGTATTACGAGCAGAATCCGCAGCAGTTCGAGTTGCCGGAGCGCGCGCAGGTCGACTACGTGGTGTTCTCGGCCGATGCATTGGCGGACAAGATCGATCCAGCGGCTGCCGAGGTGAAGTCCTACTATGAGGAGCATCTGGCGGAGTTCAGCACGCAGGAGCAACGTCAGGCTGCCCACATCCTGATCGCGGTCCCCACACAGGCTGGCGACGCGGAAAAACAGGCAGCCAGACAGCAGGCTGAACAATTGCTGGCCGATGTGAAGTCTGCCCCCGCGAAGTTCGCGGCATTGGCAAAGGAACATTCGCAAGATCCTGGTTCGGCAGCGAACGGCGGTGATCTGGGCATGTTCGCGCGCGGCATGATGGTCAAGCCGTTCGACGATGCCGTGTTCTCCATGCAGGTCGGCCAGATCAGCGACCTGGTGCAGACCGATTTCGGTTATCACATCATCAAGGTGACAGCGATCAAGCCGTCCAGGGCACAGCCTCTGCAGGAAGTGAGCGCGCTGATCGAGCAGCGTCTGCGCGCGCAACATGCGGCAGACCGTTTCGCCGAACTCGCGGAACGTTTCAACGATACCGTGTATGAGCAGAGCGACAGCCTGAAACCGGCGGCAGAACTGGTCGGTGCCAAAGTGGTGTCGGGTCAATGGCTGAGCCGTGACCAGCAACCGGGCGAGCTGTGGACGGCCAAGGTGCTGGAGGCGGTGTTCTCAGAGGATGCGGTGAAGAACAAGCGCAACACGGCAGCGGTCGAAGTGAAGCCGAACACCCTGCTGGCCGCGCACGTCACGGATCATCAGCCCGCTTCGGTGCGTCCGTACGAGGAAGTCGCTGGCGGCATCCGCAAACTGCTGCAACACCGGGCCGCACTGAAGGCAGCAGAAGAGCAGGGCAAACTGACATTGGCTGGCTTGCAGGCTGGCGAGAACAAGAAGCTGGTCTGGAAGACCGGTCTGAAGCTGTCGCGCGCGCAGCGTTCCGATCTCGATCCGGCCCTGCAGCAACAGATATTCCTGGCCGATACCGGCAAGCTCCCGGCCTATGTGGGTGTGGTCGATGTGAAGAGCGGCTATGTCATCGCGCGCATCGACTCGGTCAAGGATGTCGAGAGTATCGACCCGGCCAAGCGGGAACGCTACACGCAGCAGATGCGTCAGGTCACCGGTGAAGCGCTGCTGTCCGCCTTTCTGGCCGAGGCCAAGGCTGGCGCGGATATCACGCTGAAGGCTTTTGCCGACGAGGGCGAGAAATAGTCGTTTCTGGAGACTCAAGCGAAACGCCGCTCAACGAGCGGCGTTTTTCATTGTACAAAGCCTTTTGCGATGGGGGTCAAGGGGCTCCGCATCGGGCGGACGCTATCGTATATAATCCCGCGTTCTTTTTTACTGAGCCTGGCCTGCTGCAACCATGCAAGCGTCCCCGAAACTGGAAGTGATTGATCTGGCCTGTGAACGCGGCGACCATCGCCTGTTCAGTGGCCTCAGCTTCACGCTCTCCGGCGGTGAGCTGATGCAGGTGCAAGGAGAGAACGGCAAGGGCAAGACAACTTTGCTGCGCGCGCTGTGCGGCTTCGTGCAACCGGTGGCCGGTGCGGTACATTGGTGCGGGCGCAACGTCGAGGAATGTGATGAGGATTTCCATGCGCAGACGTGTTACCTCGGGCACCTGAATGCGATCAAGGATGAGTTGAGCGCGCTGGAGAACCTGCTGCTGACGGCAGGGCTGGCTGGTGTGAAACTCACCGAGAAAACGGCACTGGATGCGTTGCGCCGTATGGGCCTGCGCCGCAGGGAATATCTGCCGGTGCGCGTGCTGTCGCAGGGCCAGCGCCGCCGTGTCGCGCTGAGCCGTTTGCTGGTGGTCGATGCCGCATTGTGGATACTGGACGAGCCCTTGACCGCACTCGATGTGGGGGCAGTCGACCTGATGCAGGAACTTATCGGAGAACATCTGTCGAACGGCGGCATGACGATATTCACCACGCATCAACCTTTGCATGTGGCGGGTATCGAGACGCGGGAGTTGTTGCTGTCATGATGAGCCGTCTCACCGTGTTCGGTCTGTTGGGGCTGGTGATCAAGCGCGATCTGTTGCTGGCGATGCGTCGCCGTGCGGACGTGTTGACCACGCTGATCTTCTTCGTGATGGTGGTCAGTCTGTTCCCGCTGGGTGTGGGGCCGGAGCCGGACATGTTGCGCAAGATGGCGGGCGGTGTGTTGTGGGTCGCCGCGCTGCTGGCCTCGATGCTGTCGCTACCGCGCATGTTCTCTGCGGACCATATCGACGGCACGCTGGAGCAGATGATGCTGGTACCGCAATCGCTGACCGTGATGGTGCTGGGCAAGATCGTCGCGCACTGGATGCTGTCCGGTCTGCCGCTGGTGCTGATCGCACCGGTGCTGGGTCTGCAGTTCGACATGCCGGCCGATGCGATCGGTGTATTGATGCTGGCTTTGTTGCTGGGTACGCCGGTGCTGAGCATGATAGGCGCGGTCGGCGCGGCGCTGACGCTGGGCTTGCGCGGCGGCGGTGTACTGGTGTCGTTGCTGGTGTTGCCGTTGACCATCCCTGTGCTGATCTTCGGCGCGGGCGCGGTCGAAGCAGTGAGTGGTGGTATGGACGCTGCATCCAACCTGTCGTTGCTGGGTGCGTTCTTGTTGTTTGCGCTGGTGTTCTCGCCCTTTGTGGCGGCCCAGGCGCTGCGGATTTCGATGGAGTGATGAAGATTGGCGATCAACTGGTTTAAATATTCTGCCCCCTCCACCTTCTATGGTCTGGCGGGAAAACTGACTCCCTGGTTCGCGTGGCCCGCAGCATTGTTGTTCGCCGTCGGACTATACATCGGCTTCTTCGTCGCGCCGACCGACGCGATACAGAGCGAGGCCTACCGCATCATCTTCATCCATGTGCCGGCCTCCATCCTGTCCATGTTCATCTACCTCATCATGGCCGGCTATGCTGCGCTCGGTCTGATCTTCAAGACCCGGCTCTCCGCCATGATGGCCTCCGCGCTGGCGCCGACCGGCGCGCTGTTCGCCTTCATCTCGTTGTGGACCGGCGCACTGTGGGGCAAGCCGATGTGGGGCGCGTGGTGGGTGTGGGATGCTCGCCTGACTTCCGAACTGATCCTGCTGTTCCTCTATCTCGGCTTCATCGCCCTGCAGGCCTCCATCGAAGACCCGCGCCGCGCGGACAAGGCAAGCGCCTTGCTCGCCATCGTCGGCTCGGTGAACGTGCCCATCATCTATTACTCGGTGCAATGGTGGAACACCCTGCATCAGGGTGCGACCATCAAGATGACCGGCACCAGCATGCATGTCGCCATGCAGCAGGGCATGTTCCTGGTGCTGGCCGCCTGCTGGCTGTATGCCATCGCCGTGGCGTTGACGCGCGTGCGCAGCATCATCCTGGAGCGTGAAGCGAACACGCAGTGGGTCAAGGAATTGCCGGAGGTTAAGCAATGAGCATGAGCGAATTCTTCTACATGAACGGTTACGCGTTCTACGTCTGGGGCTCCTATGGCGTGACGCTGCTGGTGCTGCTGATCGAGATCGCCATGGTAAGGCACAGAAGGAAACTGGCACTGCGCCAGTTGCGTTTGATGAACGAAAGCGGGGACGAGTGATGACACCGAGACAAAAACGACTGGCCTGGATACTGGTGGGCGTCGCCCTCGTGGCTGCAGCGGTGGGGCTGGTGCTGTTCGCGCTGAAGAACAACGTCAGCCTGTATTTCACGCCGACCCAGGTCTACAACAAGGAAGCGCCGCAGGAACGCAACTTCCGTATCGGCGGCATGGTGGAGGAGGGCAGCGTACAGCGTCAGAAAGACGGGCTGACCGTGCACTTCAAGATCACTGACACGGCCAATGCCATGGAAGTCGAATACAAGGGCATCCTGCCAGATCTGTTCAAGGAAGGTAAAGGCGTGGTCGCACAGGGCAAGCTGAATGCCGACAACGTGTTCGTGGCCGAGGAAGTGCTGGCCAAGCACGATGAGAACTACATGCCGCCCGAAGCGATGCACGCCATCGAAGAAGCGCAGAAAGCCAAAGCCGCCGAGACGGCCGCAACCCCCTCGCAAGCCAAATAACCCGGAAAGCCCAGCATGATTCCAGAGATCGGTAGTTTCGCCCTCGTCGTCGCACTGTTCATCGCCATCGTGCAGGGCATATTGCCCATCCTCGGTGCCGCGCGCGGCAACGAAGTGTTGATGGGTACGGCGCGCACGTTGGCGACCGGGCAGTTCGTGTTCGTCGGCATCGCCTTCGCCTGCCTCACCTACGCCTTCATCGCCAACGACTTCTCTGTGCTGTATGTCGCGCAGCATTCCAACTCGCAACTGCCGGTCGCCTATCGCGTGGCGGCAGTGTGGGGCGGCCACGAAGGTTCGCTGCTGCTGTGGGCCTTCATCCTCACGCTGTGGACGGTCGCCGTCGCGGCCTTCAGCAAGCACCTGCCGCTGGAGATGGTGGCGCGCGTGCTCGGCGTGATGGGACTGGTCTCGGTCGGCTTCCTGCTGTTCATGCTGTTCACCTCCGATCCGTTCGACCGCCTGTTGCCGGCCGCACTGGACGGTCGCGACCTGAACCCGCTGCTACAGGACCCCGGTCTGGTGATCCATCCGCCCATGTTGTACATGGGCTACGTCGGCTTCTCCGTGGCGTTCGCCTTCGCGCTGTCCGCATTGCTGGGCGGCAAGCTCGATTCCACCTGGGCGCGCTGGTCGCGACCGTGGACCACCGTGGCTTGGGTGTTCATGACCATCGGTATCGCACTCGGCAGCTGGTGGGCGTATTACGAACTGGGCTGGGGTGGCTGGTGGTTCTGGGACCCGGTCGAGAACGCCTCCTTCATGCCCTGGCTGGTCGGCACCGCGCTGATCCACTCGCTGGCGGTCACCGAGAAACGTGGCGCGTTCAAGAGCTGGACCGTGCTGCTCGCCATCGCCGCGTTCTCGCTGTCGCTGCTGGGCACCTTCCTCGTGCGTTCCGGCGTTCTCACCTCGGTGCATGCCTTCGCCACCGATCCCGAGCGCGGTGTGTTCATCCTGACCTTCCTGGTCGTGGTGATCGGTGCCTCGCTGCTCCTGTTCGCCTGGCGTGCGCCCAAGGTCGGACTGGGTGGCAAGTTCGACATCGTCTCGCGTGAATCCATGCTGCTCTCCAATAACGTGCTGCTGTCCGTGGCTTCCGCCTCGGTGTTCCTCGGCACGCTGTATCCGCTGTTCATGGATGCGCTCGGTTTCGGCAAGCTGTCGGTCGGTCCGCCGTACTTCAATACCGTGTTCGTGCCGCTGATGGTGCCGCTGGTGATGATGATGGGTCTGGGTCCTGTGGCCCGCTGGAAGAAAGCCAGCCTGCCCGACATCTGGCAGCGCGTACGCTGGGCACTGGCTGCCAGCATGGTGATCGCTATCGTCTTGCCGTTGGTGATGGGCGAGTGGACACCGCTGATCGGTCTGGGCATCCTGCTGGCGGCCTGGGTCATCACCACCGCGCTGGCCGACCTCAAGCGTCGCATGGGGAGTGAAGGCAGCTTCCTGCAGCGCCTGAAGACACCCACGCGCAGCTATTACGGCATGCAACTGGCGCATATCGGTATCGCCGTGTTCATCATCGGCGTCACGCTGGTGAAAGGCTACGAGAGCGAGCGCGACGTGCGCATGGACGTGGGCGACACGCTGACTACCGGCGGCTACGTGTTCCGCTTCGACGGCGTGACCGAAGAAGAAGGCCCCAACTACGTCGCCGCACGTGGCATCGTCAGCGTCAGCAAAGACGGCAAGCCGGTGACCGTGCTGCACCCCGAGAAACGCCAGTACAACGCATCAGGCATGCCGATGACCGAAGCGGCAATCGACACCGGCTTCCTGCGCGACCTGTACGTGTCACTGGGCGAGCCCATCCCCGACAGCGAAGCGTGGGCGGTGCGTATCTATCTCAAGCCATTCGTCGACTGGATCTGGGCTGGTTGCCTGCTGATGGCGCTGGGCGGCCTGCTCGCCGTGACCGACCGCCGCTACCGCATCAAAGGGCGCAAGGCACAGACTGTCGCCACTGAAAACAAGGAGCAGACAGCATGAACCGTTTCATCTGGCCGCTGGTCATCTTCGTCGTTCTGGCCGGCTTCCTCTACGTCGGCCTCGGCCTCAACCCGCGCGAAGTCCCGTCTCCGCTGGTCGGCAAACCCGCGCCGGCATTCACCCTGCCGCAATTGCACGATGAGCAGAAGACCTTCTCGCCGGCCGACATGAAGGGCCAGGTGTGGCTGCTCAACGTGTGGGCCTCCTGGTGTGTGTCCTGCCGCGAAGAACATCCGGTGCTGATGGAACTGGCGCAACGGAACATCGTCCCCATCTACGGCCTCGACTACAAGGACAAGCCGGAAGATGGCAAGCTGTGGCTGGCGCGTGGCGGCGATCCCTACGTGCTGAGCGTGATGGACCGCGAAGGCCGCATCGGCATCGACTACGGCGTGTACGGCGTGCCCGAGACCTACGTCATCGACAAGCAAGGGATCATCCGCTACAAGCACATCGGTCCGGTCACCCAGCTGAGCCTGATCGAAAAGATCCTGCCACTCGTCGCGGAGCTGCAAAAGAAATGAAAAAACTCTTGATCCTGATGTTCTGCCTGTTGCCCGTGTTCGCCCATGCCGGTGAGGCACAAGACATGGCCAAAGACCCCGTGCTGGAAAAACGCATGATCGGCCTGGCCGAAAAACTGCGCTGTCTGGTATGCCAGAACGAATCGCTGGCCAGCTCGCATGCCGATCTGGCTGAAGACCTGCGCCGCGAAGTGCGCGAGCTGATGCAGAAGGGCATGAGCGACCAGGAGATCATGGACTACCTGGTCGCCCGCTACGGCGACTTCGTGCTGTACCAGCCGCCGGTGAAGAGCTACACCATGCTGCTCTGGTTCGGCCCGTTCGCCCTGTTGCTGGTCGCCGGCCTCGGCCTGCTGTTCCAGCTGCGCAAGCGCCGCGAGACCGTGCCCGAAGCGACCCTCACTCCCGAGGCGCACCAACGCGCCGCCGCCCTCCTTAACGAAGAAGAAAAATCATGACCCTGTTCTGGATACTCTGCACGGCGCTGGTCGCCCTCGGCATCGCCTTCATCGTCTATCCGCTCTGGCGCGGCGCCCCCAAGCGCAACGACGTCGCGCGCGATGCCGCCAACCTCGAGATCCTGCGCGACCAGATCGCCGAGATGGATGCCGACCTGAAGAACGGTCTGCTCACGCCCGAGCTGTACGAGCAGGGCAAGCGCGAACTGGAAACGCGTGTGCTGGAAGAGGTTGTGCCAGCCGGAGAGCAGGCTCCTGCGGGCAGCCCGAACAAGACGCTGGCCATCGTGCTGGCCGTGCTGCTGCCGATCATGTCGGTCGGCATCTATCTGGTGGTGGGGGACGTCGGTGCACTGTCGCCCGCCAACCCGCATGCCGGCATGAGCGCGGGCGGCGAAGTGCGTACCGACACCGGCATCAGCGCGCTGGAGAAACGCGTCGAAGAGAACGACCAGGACGGCGAAGCGCTGGTGATGCTGGCGCGCAGCTACATGGAAGTCGACCGTTTCGCCGACTCCGCCAAGGTCTACGCCAAGCTGGTCAAACTGATCCCGGACGAAGCCTGGGTATGGGCCGACTACGCCGATGCACAGGCGATGGCCTTTGGTCAGACCCTGCGTGGCAAGCCTACCGAGTTCATCAACAAGGCACTTCAGCTCGACCCCAACCACATGAAGGGTCTGGCGCTGGCCGGTTCCGCCGCCATGGAACGCGGCGACTTCGCCGACGCCATCAAGCACTGGGACAAACTGCTCAAGCAGTTGCCGCCGGGAAGCGAGGACGCCATGGCCATCCAGGGCGGTATCAACGAGGCACGCCAATTGTTGTCGCACATGAAGAGCGGCGGCAAGACCGCGCCGACGCTGGAACAGATCGCGCCGCCCGAGCAGATGGCACCCGCAGCCGGCAAGGAACGCATCACCGGCCGCGTCACGCTGGATGCCGCACTGCAAGGCAAGTACAGCCCGGACGACACCCTGTTCGTACTGGCACGCGCCGCCGAAGGCCCCAAGATGCCGCTCGCCATCCTGCGCATGCGTGTGGCCGACCTGCCGCTGGACTTCGAGCTGGACGACAGCATGGCGATGGCCCCGCAGATGACACTGTCCGCCTTCGACCAGGTCGTGATCGTGGGCCGGATCTCCAAGTCCGGCACCGCCATGCCGCAGGCGGGCGACGCGGAAGGTTTCAGCGTCACGGTCAAGCCGGGCACGAAGAACGTGAAGCTGAAGATCGACCGCGTCGTGCAATAGGTTGTGAATGCGCCGCGAAGAAGCCGCCCCGATCTTCCGGTGCGGCTTTTTTGTTGGCGGTAACCATATAAGGAGCGTGATATGAGATCGAAACTGCTTGCAACTTGCCTGACCGCTGCCATGTTGCTGTGGCAATCGACCGCCGCCGCACAACCCTTGCAGACCGTCCCCGAAGTCGACCTGCAACGCTACCTCGGTCGGTGGTACGAGATCGCCAGCATCCCGCAATTTTTCCAGCGGCAATGCGTGGGTGATGCCATGGCCGAATATGCGCAAGCCGGCGCAGACATCGCCGTCACCAACAGTTGCCGCACAGAGAACGGTGAACGCTCGGTGGCGCAGGGGCGGGCGAGGGTGGTCGATGCGGCCAGCCGCGCCAAACTCGAAGTGACCTTCGTCAAACTGTTCGGCTGGCTCTACCTGCTGGGCGGCGACTACTGGGTGATCGACCTTGCATCCGACTATCGCTACGCCGTGGTCGGCCATCCCGACCGCGACTACGCCTGGATACTGTCCCGGCAGCCCGCGCTAGCGATGCCGGACCTGATCGCCATCGAACAGCGTCTGCGCGAGAACGGTTACGACAGTTGCGCGTTGCTCACCTCCGTCCAGACCGGCGGCATCTCGGAGAAGATGCCGCTGTGCAAGGTTGCTGGAAGTGGTAGGGCGCAATAACGCTCTCCTGAGCTTGCCGAAGGGCGCAGGGCATTGCACCGTATGGGAGAGATCAAAACATCCGGTGCAATGCGCTGCGCTTATTGCACCCTGCGCGGGCTAAATCGGGTGGCTTAATCTTTGCACTTAACGAAGATGCTGCGACTTACGAACATGCCAACTTGACTGACATATGTACCATTAGCACTGGTAGTAGTGGCGCTTGCGCTACCCGAACTGTATGCAAACGGAATTGCCTCCCCTTCGCGGTTCAGTAAAACGTAACCTTTTGAGCCACAAACCTCCCCCGCTTTTTGAAAGCATTTTGAAATGCTGTTGGCACTACCGTCGCAACTGATATTGTGGCCTATTGAACCGTCTGGTAGGTACATGTCCTTGGAAGTGGCGCAGCCACCAAGGCCAAGAACTAACATGATCAACAGTATTTTGATACGCATTTGATTGTCTCCTATTAAGTTTGGAATTTGCAAAGCAGCATAGCCATCTAAGAATTTGTTCAATAAAAGCTACCGGCGAAGGCTTTCGATGAGATGCCATGATGACTTTCCGGGAAGACGACATTCCCAAAAACGCCAACCATTAACTGGGTTTCCAGTAATAGCGACTGCAGCAGCAGACGGAGAGTCATAGCGTTTCCCATTTACGACAAGGGCTCCCTTGTCAATGTAGCCAGTACGAATTTTTCCTTTGTAGGTGGCTCGAAATTCAGTGCCGGCGGGGAAGTGCACTCCTTTAGCAGTCCAATCGTCTGGAGATGGGTCGGACGACTTCTTTGCAGAGTTTGTGTTGCTTGGCTCTAAACCAAGCAGTTCACGAATTACGTCGTTGTAGCTAACCTCTTCAGTTGCCCTACGAACTGTAAGCTGCTTGAAAACATCAAAATCGACTTCAATGGTGTGCATGGTTTGCTCCTAAAAAAATTGCCCAACCCAATCGTCGGATGCTAGGAGAACTATAGTGCTAAAATAACTTCTTGCCAAGCATTGCCCGCGCTAAATTTGTCGATTGATAATTTTTCTCGAGGGTTAGCTTATAAGCCAGAACCATAGCCATCCCTCTAGTTTTTGTCTATTGGAAATCTGGCCTATATATTTTCGAAAATATATAGGCCAAGAGATGAGCGTTACCGTTAGATGCTGTCCACGTTCAACTGCAGCCAGTATTCCAGCAATGCCAAATGCCATAGCTTGCTGCCGTTCAGTCGCGTGAAGTGCGACTCCGGATCAGCGAGTAACTTTTCCACGTATTCCTGATTGAACAAGCCGCGCTTCTGGCAAGCATCCGAGAGCAGGATGTCGCGCATGAATTGCAGGAACTCACCGCGCACGTATTTGAGTGCGGGGACGGGGAAGTAGCCTTTGGGGCGGTCGATGACGCTGTCGGGGATGAGGCCGCGGGCGATGGCTTTGAGCGGGAATTTGCCGCCTTCTTTCAGGCGCAGTGAGGGCGGCATCTTGGCGGCCAGCTCCACCAGTTCATGGTCGAGGAAAGGTACTCTGGCTTCCAGTCCCCAAGCCATGCTCATGTTGTCCATGCGCTTAACAGGATCGTCCACCACCAGCGTACTCACGTCGAAACGCAACACCTGATCGAGGAATTCGTCGGCATGCGGTTTTGCCAGTTCCCTGGCGACCAGTTCGCTGGTGACATCTTCCGTGCGGTAAGCCTCGCTCACCGTTTCCAGATATTCGGCGTGGTCGCGGTCGAAGTAGTGGTTGCGGAACTTGTCCGGCGCGCTGCCTGCGGTGGCATCCATCTTCGGGTACCAGAAATAGCCGCCGAACACTTCGTCCGCACCTTGTCCGGCGAGCACCACTTTCACATCTTTGGATACTTGTTCCGCCAGAAGATAGAAGGCGATGTTGTCCTGGCTCACCATCGGCTCGGACATGCTGCGCACCGCTTCCGGCAGGCGCTTCAGCACTTCGCTGTTGGGGATGAGCATCTTGTGATGTTGCGTTTTATAACGCGCCACCACCTGGTCGGAATATTCGAACTCGTCGCCTTTCTCCGCATCGCCGCCGATGTCTTCGAAGCCGATGGAGAAGGTGCGCAGATCGGGCACATGGTCGGCCAGCAGCGCCACGATCAGGCTGGAATCCAGACCGCCAGAGAGCAGCACGCCCACCGGCACGTCGGCCGCGAGGCGGTGGCGCTCCACCACCTTCTTCAACACATGGCGCGTGGCCTGTATCCAGTCCTGTTCGCTCAGTCCCACATCGGGGCGTGTCGCATCCAGTTCCCAGTAATGCTTGAGCTCGACGTCGCCTTTCGCCGTGATGCGCATCCAGTGCGCCTGCGGCAGTTTGCGGATGCCGTTCAGCAGGGTGCGCGGGGCGGGGACGGAGGAGTGCAGCGTGAGGTGGTGGTGCAGTGCGATGGGGTCGATACTGGTGTCGATGCCGCCGCCCGCCAGCAGCGCTTGCGTGCTGGAGGCGAAGCGCAGTGAGGCGCCGTCAAGTGCGTAATACAAAGGCTTGATGCCGAAGCGGTCGCGCGCCATGAACAGCGTGTGCTCGCGCTGGTCCCAGATGGCGAAGGCGAACATGCCGTAGAAGTGCGCCACGCAATGCTCGCCCCATGCGTGATACGCCTTGAGGATGACTTCGCTGTCACCGTCGGAAAAGAACTCATAACCCATCTCCAGCAACTCGGCGCGCAGTTCGCGGTAGTTGTAGATGGTGCCGTTGAACACCAGCGTCAGGTGCAGCGTCTCGTCCACCATCGGCTGGCGCGAACGGTCGGACAGGTCGATGATGGACAGGCGTCTATGGCCGAAGGCGAGCGGGCCGTCGGCATACATGCCGGAGGCGTCCGGCCCGCGCCGTGTCAGCGCGTCGGTCATGCGCATCAGTCGCGCGTGGTCGGGTGTTTGTCTATCGAAGCGTAGTTCGCCGCAGAGGCCGCACATGGGTGGTTGCTTTCAGAATTCGATGGAGGGGCGGATCACGAAGGTCAGCGTGTTGTTCTCGATGCTGCGCAGGCTGCCGGCATACTCTTGCGGACTGGTCCAGATAAAACCGGCGCTGAGCGTGGGGGTGTAGCCTTTGTCGGGCAGCGGCAGTTTCTTGCCGGCGATGAATTCCATGCGTACCAGCTTGCCCGACTGCTGCAGGAAATGCATGCGGAAGTCGCCGGTGGTGTTGTCCAGCCAGTCGAGGCCGGGCGAATGCAGTTCGGTGTTGCTGCGCGACAGCGCGACGTAATACACATCGTTGATTTCGATGTTGTTGTGGAACTTGGCCCCGCCACGGAAGCTCCAGGACAGTTTCTTGTCGGTGTAATCGAGCTGGCCCTTGATCTTCCATTCCAGTTCGAACCAGTGGTCCCCCACCATGACGTTGTTCTTGATGTGTTTCTCGCCCATGCTGAACAGATAACCGGTGTAGCCGTAGTTGTTGCCTACGCGCGTGTCGCCCGGGCGCTGCAACTTGGCCACGTTGCCGAAGAACAGCGACACCGCCCACGGCTCCTGGAAACCGGCGGTGAGCGATTCGATGATGTTGAAGTTGTCGCCGATCGCCCCGCTGTCGTAGAAGCCGCGATGATGGGTCTTTAGCCAGGTACCCAGGATAGGCATCGGATACAGGCTGGCTTCCACCGTCATGTAGCGCGGCACCACGGAGTCCTTGATCAGTTCGCGATAGATCACCGCTTCGCTGCCGGACTTGATGACGGGTATGGGTTTGTCCGTGAGCGGGATGTTGTAGCCCGCGTTGGTGTAATAGGGATCGATCTCGTAGACGAACTCGGCCTGCGCCGCCTCTTCCTGTGCACCGGCCGACCCGAATACCAGAGTGGCGAGGGCGAACAGCAGGAATGGGTGAGGGCGGATGGACATGGCGCAGGATTCTATAGGCAGTTGCGCCAGCCTCAAAGCAAAGCCGACTGCAACAGGGGGTTTCGGTAGAATGTGCCATCCCGAACAGGAGCGAACCTTGAAAAGACTCACTACCAGCGATCTGGCCGCTCTCGGCCGACAGGCACAGGGCGCGCCGCGCCTGCGCATGAACAGCAACCTGCACACCGACCTCGCCGATCCCATCCAGCGCCTGGCCATCGCCATGGAGCCGGACACCCTGATCCTGCCGCACCGCCACCCGCATACCTGGGAAGTGCTGATCGCCTTGAAGGGCCGTTTCACCGTGCTGGTGTTCGACGAGACGGGCCGCGTCACCGAGCGCGCCGAGCTGGGCGGGGACTGCAGCGTGGTCGAGATCCCGGCCGGCGGCTGGCATGCCGTGCTGTCGCGCGATGTCGGCGCGGTCATCTTCGAAGTGAAACACGGCCCCTATGCGCCCATCGCGGAGGCGGACGTGGCGGCGTGGGGCAAGGGCCGCACGGCCACGGAATTGAACGCATGGTATGCGGTGGCACAGGTGGGCGAGCGTATCGCCTGAGGCAGTGTCCATGGAGGAGCGATGCGACTGATGTGGCATGTGC
Source organism: Sideroxyarcus sp. TK5 (assembly GCF_054601595.1). Classification (NCBI taxonomy): domain Bacteria; kingdom Pseudomonadati; phylum Pseudomonadota; class Betaproteobacteria; order Nitrosomonadales; family Gallionellaceae; genus Sideroxyarcus; species Sideroxyarcus sp. TK5. The sequence continues at coordinate 474,060 of NZ_BAAHSJ010000002.1, forward strand.
TGGGTATGTTGCTCGCAGTCTATGTCGGCCTTGCGCTGCTGCTGTTCCTTTTCCAGTCGCGACTGGTGTTCTATCCGCAGATGGACAGGGCGCTTTCCGCCACGCCCGCGCAGATCGGCCTGCCTTTCGATGAGTTGCGGCTAAAAACCGCCGACGGCGTCGAACTGCACGGCTGGTATGTGCCGGTCGCAGAACCGCGCGGCACGATACTGTTAACGCATGGCAACGCGGGCAACATCTCGCATCGTCTCGACTACGTGGCGATGTTCCACCGTCTCGGCTACAACACCCTCATCTTCGACTACCGCGGCTACGGCAACAGCAGCGGCTCGCCTTCCGAACAGGGCACTTATCTCGATGCCGAAGCGGCCTGGGCATACGTCACGCAGATTAAACATGAACCGGCTTGCCGCATCGCATTGCTCGGCGAATCGCTGGGCGGTGCTGTCGCCGCGCAATTAGCCACCCGGCATCGACCGGCCGCGCTGGTGCTCGCCTCCAGCTTCACCTCCGTTCCCGATCTCGGACAACAGCTCTATCCCTGGCTGCCGGTGTGCTGGCTGGCGCGCATCCGCTACGACACGCGCGCCTATCTGCAGCAGGCGCAGGTTCCGCTGCTGGTCGCCCACAGTCCGCAGGACGAGATCATCCCCTATGCGCATGGGCGGGCGCTGTACGCCGCAGCGCGCGCGCCCAAGACCTTCCTCGAACTGGCCGGTGGACACAATGACGGATTCATCTTCATGCGTGAGGATTGGGTCGGCGCGTTGCGCGATTTCCTGGCGCGCCACGTGGGCGTCGCTTGCGAACGCTGAGGGGCGCGATGACCTGGCGTTGACGGATGCCCTGCCGGGCGCCATGCTGGAAACGTCGGCACAGGCAGTCAGCCATTGTCGGCATAAGGCCTGAGAGGAGGAACGATCATGCTGGGCAAGACCCGTATCCGTCGTCCGCTGGCGATCGCACTGATGCTGCTGGGCGCCGTGATGATGTATTCGGCCCCGGAAAGCCGCGGGGGTGCATGGATTCTTGTGCTGGGGGTGGCCATCGAACTGGTCGGCATCGCCATCAAGCGCAAAGAATGAGGCGCTGAGAACCGTGATGCGGGAGGGACGATGACCGATACAGCAAACGCACACGCAGGCGCGGATCGCCATGCACCGGCGCGCGAGCGCATGCTGGCATCCATCCGTCTCATGGCGGATGAGGCTGCCGCTTACGGCGGCGTGCCGATCTCGGAGCGCGTGCTCGATGTCATGGCGGCGGTGCCGCGCCACCGCTTCGTGCCGGACGCCGAGGAATACGCCGCCTACCAGAACCAGCCACTGCCCATCGGCCACGGCCAGACCATCTCGCAACCCTACATCGTCGCGCTGATGACCGAGCTGCTGGCGCTCGAAGCCCGGCATAAGGTACTTGAGGTCGGCACCGGCTCCGGTTATCAGGCGGCCATCCTGTCGCGGCTGGCCGGGCAGGTGTACAGCGTGGAGATCGTGGTACCGCTGGCCGAGGCAGCCGCGCAACGCCTGCACGAGCAGGGTTATGACAAAGTCGAAGTGAAGGCGGGCGACGGCTCGCTCGGCTGGCCGGAACACGCACCCTACGACGCCATCATCGTCACCGCAGCGGCCGAGCAGGTGCCGCCCGCGTTGCTGCAACAGCTCAAACCGGGCGGTCGCATGGTGATCCCCGTCGGCGGCTGGCTGGATGTACAGCAACTGATGCTGATCACCAAGGCGTACGACGGCACACTGCAGCATAAACGCATCGAGCCGGTGCGCTTCGTGCCGCTCACCGGGGCAGGTTAGTCTGTCACTGCCAAGAAGGCGGCAAGCATTAGCCTTGCGACGCGGACGATTTGCTACACTCGTCCCGGCCCCGCAGCGGCGGAATAGCATGTGGAACTTCGCAGGAGTCGACCGATGAAAGTAGGCATACCCAAAGAGATCAAGACCAACGAGAACCGCGTGGCGATGGTGCCGGCCGGTGTCGAGGCGCTGGTCAGCGCCGGGCACAGCGTGATGGTGGAGAGCGGCGCGGGCGCAGGTAGCGGCTTCAGCGACGACGACTATCGCGCGGCGGGTGCGCAGATTGCGCCCGATGCCGCTACGGTGTGGGCGACGGCCGATCTGATCGTCAAGGTGAAAGAGCCGATCGAGGCGGAATGGAGACTCATCCGCCGCGGCCAGATCCTCTTCACCTATTTCCACTTCGCGGCCAGCGAGCGCCTGACGCAGGCACATCTCGATTCCGGCGCGGTGTGCATCGCCTACGAGACCGTGGAACTGCCCTCGCGCGAACTGCCCCTGCTCACACCGATGTCGGAAGTTGCGGGGCGCATGGCGGTGCAGGAAGGCGCGAAATATCTGGAGAAGCTGAACGACGGCCGCGGCATCCTGCTGGGCGGCGTGCCCGGCGTGGCCCCCGCCAAAGTGGTGGTGCTCGGTGCCGGTGCGGTCGGCGTCAACGCCGCCCGCATCGCGGCGGGCATGGGGGCCAGCGTGGTCATGCTCGATATCGATCTGGCACGGCTGCGCTACCTGAGTGAAGTCATGCCGGCCAATGTGCGGTTGCTGTTCTCCGACCGCCACCAGTTGCTGGCGCAGATCGCCGATGCCGATCTGGTGATCGGTGCCGTGCTCATCCCCGGCGCGGTGGCACCGAAACTGGTGCGCAGCGAAGACCTCAAGCTGATGCGAAAGGGCGCGGTCATCGTCGATGTCGCGGTCGACCAGGGCGGCTGCGTCGAGACCACGCGCCCGACCACGCACGAGCATCCCACCTATGTGGTGAACGGCGTGGTGCACTACGCCGTGGCCAACATGCCCGGCGGCGTTCCGGTGACCGCCACGCTGGCGCTGACAAACGCCACCCTGCCGTATGTGCTGCAACTGGCGGACAAGGGTTACCGCGAAGCGCTCAAACAATCGCCTGCGCTGCTCAACGGTCTGAACATCATCGCGGGCAAGGTCACCCACCGCAAAGTCGCCGAAGCCTTCGGCATGCAATATCATCCGGCCGAATCCCTGCTCGACTGAATAGGACCCTATGCCGACACTCCGCCTGACACCCGCCGAACTCCGCCTTGCCATCCAGCCAGACTCGCTCGGTTTCACCGACACCTCGGAGTTGCTCGACTACCCCTTGCCCTGGATCGGTCAGGAGCGTGCCGAGTCGGCCGCGCAGTTCGGTCTGCAGATGGAACAGCCGGACTACAACCTGTTCGTGCTGGGCGAGGTGGGCAGCGGCCGCGCTTCGCTGCTCAAACACGCGATGGAAAAGGTCGCCGCCACCCGTCCGGTGCCGCCCGACCTGTGCTATCTGCACAACTTCGATGTGCCTGAGCGGCCGCTGGCCCTGCGCCTGCCGGCCGGGCAGGGGCGGCAACTGCGGCAGATGATGGCGCAACTGGTGAAGACGCTGATCAAGGAGATCCCGCTGCGGCTGAACGGGCAGGACTTCAAGAGCGAGAACGAGCGCATCGAGAGCGAATACAAGACTGCAGAGGCGAAGGAATACGCCGCACTCGATGCCTCGGCCGAACAGCGCAGTTTCACCCTGCACCGCGAGAACGGACACATGGTGTTCACCTATCGCGATGCCAAGGGGAAGACGCTGACCGAAGAAGATATGCTGGCACTGCCCAAAGAGAAGCGGGCGCAGATCGACCAGGCGGAACTGGAGTTGCGCGCCGAGATCAGCCAGTATTTCGACCGGACGCTCGCCATGGGGCGTACCAAAGACGAGGCGCAGGCCGCGCTGCGGCGGCAGGTGGTGAAGCCGCTGCTCGATCACGCCTTGCAGGAGATACGCGCCGCCCTGAAGAAACAGATCAAGGACTCGGTCAAGCTGGGCAACTATCTGGACCAGGTATCACGCGACGTGCTGGACAAGGTGGAGCTGTTCGAACCGCTGCCCAGCGACGACGACATCCGGCTGGAGGCGCTGAACAAGACGCTGTCTCGTTACCGCGTCAATCTGGTGGTGGACAACGACGGGCTGTCCGGCGCGCCGGTGATCATCGAAGACAATCCCATGCATCGCGCGCTGCTGGGCAGCATCGAATACCAGTCCGAGAACGACGTGCTGATGACCGATTTCTCGCGCATCCGCGCGGGCAGCCTGCACAAGGCGCACGGCGGTTTCCTCATGCTGCATCTGCGCGACCTGCTGGTGGACGGTCTGGTGTGGGATAAGCTGCGCCGCCTGTTGCGCAGCGGCCGTTTGCAGATCGAGGAACCGGGCACGGCCTTCACGCCCATCGCCACCGTGTCGCTGGAACCGGAAGCGGTGGATGTGGACATCAAGATCGTGCTCATCGGCTCGCGCGAACAGTATTACGAACTGCAGGAGAACGATCCCGAGTTCGCCCGCCACTTCCGGGTCAAGGTGGATTTCGCCGGGAGCTTCTACGCCAACGCCGAGACGCGCCATGCCACGGCGATCTTCGTCGCCAACGCCTGCAAGCAGCGCGGCCTGCCGCATTTCACGTCCGCCGCCGTGGCGCGCTTGCTGGAGGACGCGCACCGCGCCGTGGACGACCAGTCGCGCCAGAGCGCGAACTTCGCGCGTATCGAATCGCTGGTGATGGAGAGTGCCGCGCTGTGTACCGCGCGCAACGCGAGACTGGTCGAGGCCGCCGATGTCGATGCCGCGCTGGCCGCGCGCATCAGGCGTCACGACTATCCCGAGCAGCGCATGCACGAAGCCTTTGCCGAGGGCGATCTGCTGGTCGATGTGCACGGTGCCAAGGTCGGGCAGATGAACGCGCTGACCCAGATCGATCTGGGCGAATACCGCTTCGGCTTCCCGGTGCGGCTCACCGCGCGCACCTATGCCGGCGAAGACGGCCTGCTCAACATCGAGCGCGAGGTGGAACTGTCCGGTCCCATCCACGACAAGGGCGTGTTCATCCTGCAGAACTACCTGTCCGCCCTGTTCGCGCACAACGCGCCGCTCAACTTCAACGCCTCCATCGTGTTCGAGCAGGAATACAACGGCGTGGAGGGCGACTCCGCCTCCTGCGCCGAGCTGTACACCCTGCTGTCGTCGCTATCCGGTCTGCCGATCAAGCAGGGCATCGCCGTCACCGGCGCGGTGAACCAGCACGGCGAAGTGCTGCCGGTGGGCGGGCTCAATGAAAAGATCGAGGGCTACTTCCGTGTCTGCGTGTCGGCCGGGCTGGACGGCAGCCAGGGCGTGCTGATCCCGCACCGCAACCGCCGCCACCTGATGTTGTCACGCAAAGTGCTCGAAGCGGTCGACCAGGGCTTGTTCCATATCTACACGGCGGAACATGTGAGCGAGGGGATCGAATTGCTCACCGGTCTGCCCGCTGGCGTGGCGGACGAGCACGGGGACTATCCGCAGGGCAGTGTGCTGGGACACGCGCAGCAGACCTTGCTGGCTTTCCATCACGCCTGCCAGGAATCGGGGCACCACAAGAAAGAGGACTAGGGGCGGATTTGACTGTCATTCCGGCGCAGGCCGGAATCCAGTGGTTTCATTGATATGCTGTTATGGCAGTGCGTTGCACTGTTTGTTCAATTGACTGGACACTGGCCTTCGCCGGTGTGACGAGTCGATCTGCCTTCCCCGTCCGTTCAGCGCGACCAGTGCACCCGCAACAGGTTCTGGTCCGGGTTGTAGTGGAACTCCAGCTCGCCCTGATAGGCATGATGCAGCGCCTCGCCGATGCCGCGTGCCAGATGCATGTCGGTGGTGGTCACCATCAGACCGTCCGGCGTCTCCTCGATGTCCATCACGCGCTGCAAGGGGTGCTCGGCTTTTTCGCGATCCTCGTGGTGGCTGATCAGTTGGCGGATCTCCGCCTCGTGTACGGCCAGGAAATCCCCGCTCAATGCAAGGAAGCCGGCCGGAAAGCTGTCGCGTATGCGGTGGCAGGCCGGGCACAGTGTCTCGTGCGCGCCGGCAGGCGCTTCCATCCACTGCCAGCGGCCATCATGGAACACGGCACCGCAATCCGGGCAGCGGGCCGGTTCGGCGGGTTTGCCTTTGCTCTGGTAGGTGTCGTGCACCGCTTCCTGCATGAGCTGGTCGCGACGGACGAGTATGAAACCGGGGGGATGTTTGGACATGGCGTTCTCCTTTCGAGGGGACAGCCTCTGCCCGCAGGGGCGGAGACTGTCCAAAGTTTCATGACACCGCGATGTTGATCGACTTGCGCTTCGCTTTCGCGGACTTGGGCAGGGTGACATTCAGCATGCCGTCCTTGAACTCGGCTTTCACCTTGTCCTCGTCGGCGTCATCCGGCATGCGGAAGCTGCGCACGAAATTGCCGTACGAACATTCCACCCGGTGGTACTTCTTGTTCTTCTCTTCCTTCTCCATCTTGCGCTCGCCCTGGATGGTGAGCATGCCGTCCTGCACCGTGAGCCGGACATCCTCCTTCTTCACGCCGGGGATCTCGCCCCGGATCAGATAGGCATCGTCGGTTTCGCTGATGTCGACCGAAGGTGACCAGTCGGCGACGGCCAGCATGTTCTGGCCGGATTCCTCGGTATTGCCGCTACGACCGAAGAGACGGTTCAGTCGGTTGGACACTTCTTCCAGTTCCTTGAATGGATCCCATTTGATCAGGTTCATGATGTTCTCCTTGGGTTAGTTGCGGGCAGCGGACTCGAAGCAATCCTCCCGCCAGCGGCAATCCAGCTGGTCGCACCTGCCTTCCTTCGCAGTGGCGAAACAGTCGAAATTGCCCTCGGCGAGCTGGATGCTGCGAATCAATTCGATCTTGTACATGTACTCGGGGCGGATGCCGCGAGACTTGGCGATGACGTGCAACTCTTGCATGTTCATGACAGTTCTCCTTGCTGCAAGGTACGGGTCACACTAAGCTTGCACGCGCTGAACGGCGCGCAGGAAAGATCATTCTTATCCTATAACAGCATGATTGCAAGACATAATTGTGCCTATATACAGGTCTATATAGGTACATGGACGGTAGCCGCGAAGCAGTCCGGCGACGCAAGGAACGTAGACACTCAACGGGGAAAATGAACATGGCAGTGCGATGGAGCAGAGGTTGGCAGGTGCTGGGGATGCTGGCCTTGCTGATACCCGTGGCGGGCGAGGCGACAGAGGCACCGCCGACGGCGGACATCGAAGCCTTCGTGCACGAGGGCTGTCCGCACTGTGCCAGGGCGCAAGAGTTCCTTGCACAGTTGCAGCAGGAGCAGCCGGGCTTGCGCATCGTCATTCGCGATGTGGGCAAGGAAGCGGCCGCCATGCAGCGCCTGCAGCAGATCGCAGCCAGCCACGGCCCGGTGCGCGTGCCGACCATTTCGATCGGCGAACAACTCATCGTCGGCTATTCCGAAGAGAGCGGCACCGACCGCCTCATCCGGGACACACTGGCAAAGCGCCACAGCAGCGAGTTCAGCGTTTCCCTGTTCGGCCATGAACTGACGCTGGCACAGATCGGCCTGCCGCTGTTCACGCTCACGCTGGGCCTGCTGGACGGGTTCAATCCCTGCTCGATGTGGGTGCTGTTGCTGATGCTCTCGCTGCTCGCGCCGCTCAACGACCGCAAGCGCATGTTCGCCGTGGCGGGCACCTTCATCGCGGTGCAGGGCATCGCCTACTTCCTGTTCCTCGCCGCCTGGCTCAATCTGTTCCTGCTGGTCGGCCTGTCGCGCATCTCCGAGATCGTCATCGCGGCGCTCGCGCTGTTCGCCGGGGCGGTCAACCTCAAGGACTACTTCGCCTTCGGGCGCGGGCTGTCGCTGTCCATCCCGCAAGCAGCCAAGCCCGGTATCTACCAGCGCATGCGCAACATCCTGCAAGCAAAGGATCTAACCGCCGCCATCGTTGCCACTGTCGTGCTCGGCGTGCTGGTGCAACTCGTCGAGCTGATGTGCACCTCCGGCTTCCCCGCGTTGTTCACACGCATCCTCACCCAGCACGAACTGGACGGCGCGAGCTACTACGGCTACCTGCTGTTGTACGACCTGGCCTACATGCTGGACGACCTGCTCATCCTCGCCGTCGGCGTGGTCACGCTGAGCCAGCGGCGGCTGCAGGAGAGGGAAGGGCGCATGCTCAAACTGTTGAGCGGGTTGGTGATGGTGGGGTTGGGGGTATATTTGTTGCTGCCTTGAAGCCGGATGCATCGGCGTTTCCCTAGGCCGTATGCAACGCCAACCTGAACAAGGCCCCGCCACCCGGCGCATCCGTGAGGGAGACATCGCCGCCGCCGTGTGCCTCCACTACCGCTTTGCACAGCGCCAGCCCCACGCCGGTCGATGGTGCATTGCCTGACGGGTGGTGCAGTCCGGGGCCGTCGTCCTGCACGAAGAACGTCACCTTGTCCGCATCCTGTTCGAACCACACCCGCACATTCCCGGCGGCATAGCGCACGGCGTTGTTCAGTGCCGACTCGATCGCCACGCCGGTCAGGTATTCATCGAGCAGTGCCGTGCCGCCGCGCTTCATTCCGGGCGCGATGCGGATGCGCGCTTCGTCCACTTCCATCTCGAACGCGTGACCGTGTTTGCCGCTGGCGGAAGGGCTGACATCCAGCGTGTCTTGCAGGAACTCGCGCAGGTCGACCTCGGCCAGGTTCGGCCTCAGTCCGAACTGCTCGTGTTTGTAGAGCGTGAGGAAAGAGACCAGCCGTCCCTTGAGTTCGCTGCAACGCTGGTAAGCCTTGCGCGCTTCTTCCGGCATGTCCGGATGATGGTTGAGCTGCTCAAGATCGGCTTCCAGCAGCGCCAGCGAGTTCTTGATGTCATGGATGACCAGTGTAGAAAGCGCTTCTTTCATCATGCCCCCGATATCTGATCATAAAAACGGTAGAACGCCATCACCTTCTCGTTCTGCGGCACCAGTTTGTCCAGTGTTGCCAGATAGTGCTTGGCGCGTTCATCGATCTCTTCATCCATGCCGTCCTGCTTCAGCCACAGCAGATGCAACTGCGCGGCGGCGAGCAGGGCTTCGATGTTCTCGTCGTGGATGGCCAGCGCTTCATTCACCTTGCCGAACGCTTCTTCGAAATGCGCGCTGCGCATCAGCTTGTGCGCCTCGTCCACCAGCACCAGGATGCGCCGCTGTCCTGCATCGATGACATCCTCCACCTGGTCGTGACGTCCGGTGTCGCGCATCGACTTGGTGACATGGCGCGCGATGCGGTGGCGCTCCTTGCCGCTGGCCTGCACCGCCTGCGTCATCAGCTTCAGGCCGAGTATCTCGTCTCCCAGTTTCAGCGCGGCCTTGCCCAGCCGGTTCATCGCCGCGCTGGTGTTGTTGTCGGGCGTGATGAGGCGTTGCGAACGCTCCAGATATTTCTTCGCCTTGTCTTCGTCGCCGCTGTCGAAATACGCCTGCGCCAGGATGGCGTTCTTCGAGATACCGAACTCGTCCTTCTCCGCATATTTGCGCGCCAGTTTCTCCAGCGTGTGGATGGCGGCCTGCGGTTCGCCCAGGTCGGTCTGGATCTGCGCCAGCGCCAGGAAGTCGTCCGGCCTTTCCGTGATGGAGCCGGTGGAGAGCTTGATCGCCGCTTCCGAGTTCTTCTTCGCGTCGTCCAGCTTGCCCAGCAGGAAGGCCGATTCCGAGGTGGTGCGGAAGCGCCGGGCGGTGGGCAATATCTCGGCGGCGCGCGTCGCCATCTCGTAAGCGCCTTCCTCGTCGTGCAACTCAAGACGGATGTCGGCCAGCAACTCGTAGGCCGCCACATAGCTCGGGTGGCTCTCGATGATCTCCTGTGCCGACTTGGCCGCCCCTTCCAGATCGCCGGACATGCGCTGTGCCCGTGCGAAACCGATCTTCACCCAGGGCACGTTGTCGTGCAGCGCCAGTGCCTGCCGGTAGGTGGCCAGCATGTTCGTCACATCGTGCAATGCATGCTGCGCTTCGGCCTTGAGGCGCAGGGCCGCCATCTGCCAGCGCTCGTTGCTTTCCAGCGCCAGCAGCCTGTCGCACTCGCTCACCACCCGCGCGTAATCCTTCGCGTCCATCGCCGTCAGCGCCGGCATCAGGAAGTGACGCCGGTCGAACAGGCGCTCCAGCCGCGCGCGCAGTTTTTTCTCGGGGCAGGGCTTGAGGATGTAATCGTCCGGTGCGAACTCGGCCGCGTTCGCCACATAGGCGTATTCCGCCTCGGCGGTCACCATCACGAAGATGGTCTTCGCGCTCAAAAGGTGTTCGTTGCGCAGGTATTCGAGGAAGTGCTGGCCTGAGCTGGCCTTGTTCAGGTTGTAGTCGCACAGGATCAGGTCGAACTGGTAGATCTCAAGCTGGCGCAGCGCCTCTTCAGCGTTCGACACGCCCTTCACCGAATTGATGCCCATCCATTCCAGTTGCGAACGCAACGCATGGCGCATCGCGCCCATGTCGTCGATCACCAGAGCGGTGAACTTGTCGAACTGGATGAATTCGCTCGATATGACGGTCGGCTTGGTGCCGCCGATGATGTCGGCCATCGTGTTTGCGCCGGACTTTTCCTGCATCGATACACTCCCTGATCGATGTTGCGAAATGGCGTAACGTACGTTGCGTTACGGTAATGACCGGAATCATATCCAAAAACGCATGCGCGTCAGGGTTTTTCTCGGTGAACATGGCGGAGCTTTGCGGTAAGCTACGCCACCCTTTTGAATCAACCTCCAGCAAGGAAAGCACAAGCAAATGGCACAAGGTCAATATGTAATGTCCATGCTCCGCGTGAGCAAGACAGTCCCCCCCAAGCGTCAGATCATCAAGGACATCTCCCTCAGCTTCTTCCCCGGCGCCAAGATCGGCCTGCTGGGCCTGAACGGCTCGGGTAAATCCACCGTGCTGCGCATCATGGCCAAGCAGGACAAGGAATACGACGGCGAGGTGCAGCACCTGCCCGGCATCAAGATCGGCTACCTGCCGCAGGAACCGCAGCTCGACCCGACCAAGACCGTGCGCCAGGAAGTGGAGTCTGCGCTGGGCGAGGTGATGGAGGCGCAAGCCAAGCTGGATGCCGTGTATGCCGCCTATGCAGAGCCGGATGCCGATTTCGACGCGCTCGCCGCCGAGCAGGCGCGACTGGAGAACATCATCGCCGCCGGCGGCGCGGACGCCTCGCACCAGATGGAGATCGCCGCCGATGCGCTGCGCCTGCCCGAGTGGGACGCCGTGATCAAGAACCTTTCCGGCGGTGAGAAGCGCCGCGTGGCGCTGTGCAAGCTGCTGCTGGAAAAGCCCGACATGCTGCTGCTGGACGAACCCACCAACCATCTTGATGCCGAATCGGTGGAATGGCTGGAACAATTCCTCGTGCGCTTCCCCGGCACCGTGGTCGCCGTCACCCACGACCGCTACTTCCTCGACAACGCCGCCGAATGGATCCTCGAACTGGACCGCGGCCACGGCATCCCCTGGAAGGGCAACTACTCAAGCTGGCTGGAGCAGAAGGAAGCGCGGCTGGAGCAGGAGAACAAGCAGATCGACGCGCACATGAAGGCGATGAAGCAGGAGCTGGAATGGGTGCGCCAGAATCCCAAGGCGCGCCAGGCCAAGTCCAAGGCGCGTCTGCAACGCTTCGAAGAACTCTCCAACACCGAATACCAGAAGCGCAACGAAACGCAGGAGATCTTCATCCCGGCCGGTGAGCGCCTCGGCAACGAAGTCATCGAATTCGACGGCGTGAGCAAAGCCTATGGCGACCGCCTGCTGATCGACAACCTCAGCTTCAAGATCCCGCCCGGCGCCATCGTCGGCATCATCGGCCCCAACGGCGCGGGTAAATCCACCCTGTTCCGCATGATCACCGGCAAGGAACAGCCCGACAGCGGCACAGTGAAGATCGGCTCCACCGTCAAGATCGCCTTCGTCGACCAGTCGCGCGAAGGGCTCGACAACGACAAGACCGTGTTCGACGCCATCTCCGGCGGTAACGACATCCTCACCGTGGGCAAATACGAAACCCCGGCGCGCGCCTACATCGGCCGCTTCAACTTCAAGGGTGCAGACCAGGGCAAGATCGTCGGCCAACTCTCCGGCGGTGAACGCGGCCGTCTGCATCTGGCGCAGACCCTCATCTCCGGCGGCAACGTGCTGCTGCTCGACGAGCCTTCCAACGACCTCGACGTGGAAACCCTGCGCGCGCTCGAAGACGCGCTGCTCGAATTCGCCGGCTGCGTCGCCGTGATCTCCCACGACCGCTGGTTCCTCGACCGCATCGCCACTCACATCCTCGCCTGCGAAGGCGATTCGAAGTGGGTGTTCTTTGACGGCAACTATCAGGAGTATGAGGCGGACAAGAAGAAGCGGCTGGGTGAGGAGGGGGCTAAGCCTAAGCGGATTCGGTATAAGCCGATTAGTCGATAGTCGATGAATTTCAATAGTGTTGCGAAATGAGTAATAAGAAGTTTACGTGCGTCGACTTGTTTGCTGGTGCGGGCGGTTTTTCTTTGGCTGCTAAAAATGCAGGATTGTCAGTTGTTGCAGCCGTTGAGAAGAATGGGCATGCCTGCTCTTCATATCGATACAACATCATAAAAACAAGCAATACTGAACTTTACGAAAAGGACATTCTTGAATTGTCTCCTCAGGAGTTGATTCAAAAACATTTCGCTGAAGGAAGTTGCTGCGACATCGTGCTTGGTGGACCGCCATGCCAAGGTTTTTCAGTTCATCGGATAAATGATGCTGGTGTCGGCGATCCCAGGAATAAACTGGTTTTGCGGTATTTTGAATATGTCGCAACTCTACGACCGAAAGTATTTCTTATGGAAAATGTGCCCGGAATACTTTGGAAGCGCCACAAGGAGTTTATTGATGCTTTCTATGAAGAGGGGGAGAAAGCGGGATATGTAATCAGGAAGCCGGTTGTGCTGGATGCCAGAGACTATGGTGTGCCACAAAGAAGAAAGCGTGTATTTATTCTGGGTGTTCAAAAGAATTTTTCTTTTACTGAACCTTGGCCACCGATTCCTACACATGGAAGTCCGATAGCGAGAGAAGAAAATCCAGAATTGGAACCTTGGGTTTCTGCCGCATCCGTTTTTGATCAGATATTGCCGGAAAACGATCCGAACAATATTCACATGAACCATACAGCAGATTTGATTGAGGTATTTAAGTCCACTCCCTGTAATGGAGGGAGTCGACGTGAGTCAAACCGAGTATTGCCGTGTCATGCAGAACATAACGGTCACAAAGATGTATATGGCAGAATCGATCCCTCGCAGCCTGGTCCGACGATGACAACTGCCTGCATCAATCCATCAAAAGGGCGATTCGTTCATCCAACTGAGCATCACGGTATTACAGTACGTCATGCAGCTCGTTTCCAAACCTTTCCGGATTGGTTTGAATTTCAAGGCGGTTTGACTTCTTCCGGAGAGCAAATCGGGAATGCGGTACCGGTTAAACTCGGGGAAGTGCTTTTGCGGTCACTTGCGAAAGGTATTAGAAGCGGCTTGAAGCAAAAGGAACTCCAGAAATACAAAAGGAGGAATCGTGGTTGATGCCATTGCTTTTAAGACCAGAGCCAGAACGATAGATCATCTAGGTCGGGAACAGATTGCGGACTGCCCGACAGCCATTTCCGAGTTGTGGAAAAACGCTTACGACGCCTATGCGCGGGAAGTGGCCCTGCACATTTTTGACGGCGAAGTACCGATTGCAGCCATTATGGATAACGGCCACGGCATGAGCCGACAGGAATTCGTCGAAAAATGGCTTGTTATCGGTACTGAGTCAAAAGCATCAGCTACGGAAGTGTCTGAAGAGGATCGAAACGGACTCCCCCATCGCGAGCGACAAGGCCAAAAGGGAATTGGCCGCTTATCTTCCGGATACTTGGGGTCGTTGCTTCTTCTCATCTCCAAACGAAAAACTACCCCATTTGTTGCCACGCTGATCGATTGGCGGATGTTTGAAAATCCTTTCCTGTATTTGCAGGACATCGAAATTCCCGTTGTGGAATTCGAGAATAAAGAAGAGCTCTGGACACACATCCCTACACTGTTCGACAAGATGATGGGCAACGTTTGGGGAGACGGAAAGGATAAGGCTCGCGACGAACGCATTGCCATGGCATGGGCGGCGAGCGATGAACTCGAAAAGTCAGAAGGTCGCTCTTCGATCAAGGAGGCCATCGAGAAAACCCTGATCGATACAACCTTTACCGAACGTCATATCGAGAACTGGCCTGTTTGGAGCAATCAATATCCACATGGCACAGCCATGCTGATGGCGAATGTCGTATACGACTTGGAAGCGCAGCTTCACAATGCGGCGACCTCAAGTGATAGTGAGACGGCAAAGAGTGCACAAGAAAAATTATTCCAGACGTTATCGAACTTTACCGACCCATTTGTTGACCCCGCCGAAGCTAAAAGCGAATTTGGCGCAGATAACTTTCATTATTCGGTAACCGCTTGGGAGGGCTCATTGAGTCGTCCTATTATTTCGGATGAGCGGGAGTTTGACCTTAAAAATCTTGAAGGATTGGAACATGTACTCGATGGGAAAGTAGATGCAAACGGAATCTTTAAGGGTAAGGTAAAAGCTTTCGGAAAATGGCTTGATGGCGAAGTAACAATCAACCCGGCTTATGCTGTTCCAACTCGTTCAGATACTCGCGTTGGCGCCTTTCATTTAAGAGTTGGGACGTTTGAACAAATGCAGTTTGCGACATCTCTTCATAATGAGCTGTACTCACAACTTTTCGATCAGGCAAAAAAGTACGGCGGTTTTAGAGTTTATAGAAATGGTCTGCGCGTGATGCCGTATGGCCGAGAGGATAACGACTATTTTGAAATCGAAAAGCGCCGAACCATTCATGCAGGGCGATGGTTTTGGTCCAACCGTCGGTTATTTGGTCGAGTGGCATTGACGCGCCACGACAATCCCAATTTGCGCGATAAGGCCGGGCGCGAAGGGATTATCGACAATAAGGCTGCAAAAGTATTCCGCGATGTCGTCATAAATATTCTCAAAGAAAGTGCAAAGCGTTTTTACGGTACCGACTCCGATGTGCGCCAGCAAGTACTTCCCGAAATTCAGGCGAACCACGCCAAGCAAAAGGCAGACGAAGCACAGAAAAAAGTTAAGGCAAGAAAAAGACGAGAATTCCGCAGTAGACTGGCAAACAACCTGCCGGTAATTCGAGAGCTTCAGCAAGAGTTGGGGGTGTTAGCCGAAACCGCATCCGAGGGAGCGCTGCCGACAACAGAAACGGAACTGTTGGCAATGCGTGAGCGCATATCCGAGCTAAAAGCTCGTCGCTCAGAACTCTCGCTTGGGCCGGCGCCGAGCAACTTGGGTACATTGGAATCCGATTACCGGGAATTCAGAAACTGCGACGTTCGCGCCAGCGAGCTCGTCGTTCGCTTAAGCGATTCGGTTTCTCATGCTCTGGAGAAAATCAAACCCCAATCCAGCCGAGATGCGGCTTACGCCGAAATCAGTCGCAATGCCGCATATCTGCAACATCGGTTGCGCAAGTGGTCTGGTGAGGCCAAGGATATTCTCAGTGCCGAAATCAAGCGTGTTTCGGAACTGGTTGATGACCGGAACAAGCGCTATCACACAGAAACCCTGCCGTTATTGGATGACCTGGAGCATGGGCGCACAACATTGACGAAAGTTCTCGATCAGCTTGAGCTTGAGCGCGACAAACAGGATCGTGAAAACTCGGAGCTTTTCGAGCCGTATATATCGACCCTGAAGAGCTTGCAGGAAAGCGTGGATATCGAAACCCTCGTCAGCTTCACTCTGGATGAATCCACGGAGTTACGTCAGGAGTTGGATCGCCTTAATGCACTGGCCCAGCTTGGGATTACGGTGGAAATCATCGGACATGAAATCGAGGGGCTGGAAATGACCATCTCCAGAGGGCTGGAGAAATTGCCGGATGCGGCAAAGAGCTCGCCGAGCTTCGATTCAATCAGGAATGCACACCATGCGCTTGTGGATAGGTTGCGCTTCCTCTCCCTATTAAAACTTTCCGGCGAAAAAATCAGAACCTGGATTACCGGCGACAAAATCGTCGAGTACGTTAATGGGTTCTTGGGGGATAGCCTCGAACGGCGTGGGATTACCTTGAATATCAGCCCAGCCTTTAGGCATTTTAGCGTGTATGAACAGCCGCCCAGAATCTATCCCGTATTCATTAACCTGATCAACAACGCCGCCTATTGGGTAAGTCAGACGCCGGGTAACTCGAAATCGATTTCGTTGGATGTTGTCGACGGCAAGATCGTCGTCTCCGACGACGGCCCCGGCGTGGAAAAGGATGACTTGAAGAATCTCTTTAGCCTGTTCTTCACCCGGAAGATACGCGGCGGTCGGGGTGTCGGCCTATATCTCTGTCGGGCAAATCTCGCCGCAGGTGGACACACGATTAGTTATGCGACGGACAGAAATATGCAAAAACTATCCGGTGCAAATTTCATTATCGATTTCAAGGGAGCGAAGTATGAATAGCGCGGCAGCGGAGATTGATGTCCATGATCGCCTGATCCGGGAAGCTTTCATCGAGCCTATTCGGACGGTCGTTGTGGTGGATGATGATTATCCCACTCTTGATACTTTGTCTGCGAAGGAACTCGGCAATACGCACGGCTGGAGTGACAAGAAAAGCGAAAATATTCCTAGGGTCCGTAATCTTTTTTCGTTTGCAAGAAACAGGGAGCGTCCGTGGATTATTGATATTCATGATGCTAACGGAGCAGGGAGTCTGCAATCTGGACGTCAGGCGGCATCCCATCTCCATGAGTCAGATCTCTTGATCTTGGACTATCACTTACAGGGGGATAGCGGCGGGGGAGATGCCGCCATTAGCATTCTTAGAGATTTGGCGTTAGGAGGCTATTTCAATTTGGTAATCGTGCATACCAAGGGGAATTCCGGAGATCATCTCAGCGTTCTCCGAGAAATTGCCTTAGCTCTTACCTCGCCAATCCAGCTGCTTTCTGCAGTGGAAATGGGCAGCGCAAATTCCATGCTGGACGAGTGGGAGGAGTTAGATGATGGCGTCGTCTCTCGACTGCGGGAAGAAGTGTCTACAGATTGCTATTTGGAGCTAAGGGGGCACAAGGCTTTTAACATCTCAGCCTTCCTTCAACGCCCGGAAGGGCAGCGCGTTCTTGAAATATGGAAAAAGAGGCCAGTGGGAATAAAAATCGATTCCAAATTGTTGGCAAATTGGCTGTTACATATGAAACAGGAACAGATACAAAAGCAACTTTCGAGCATTGATTTGGGTAATGTTCAAGTTGGAAGAAAAGAAGGTATCAATTGGATATTGGCCGATAAGCTGTTTGTTACCGTCTTGCCTAAGACGTGCGAGCCTGACGAATTTGAGGCCAAATTATTGGATGCTATTCGAGCCTCTTTTCCTTCTCCTCATAGACTATTACTTGCCAAGATGAGGGCGGAAATTGATAAGCAGGGGTTGTCTGCCGAGGCTGCAATCTTGGGGAATCGTTATCTGCAGGCGGAATGGTTGGGGGATTTTTTAAACCCCAATCCGACTGATGCAACAGCGGTTGTTTACAGTACCGTAAGCCGGCACTGGGAAGCGCTTGGAGACCAGCTTCATCAATCAGTAGGTGATTTTACCAAGCAGTTGCATGATCACTTCTCTACTCTTGAGGTTGGTGAAGTGATGGCGCGTTGTGGGCTTAACAAGAATGACATTGGAAGCCCTGAGGCCCTAAGGCGTTTTAATTGCTATGCCAGTACAAAACCATTTGATAGGGGGCACTTGACGACAGGTCATGTGTTCAAATTTCAGCCTCCGGAAGAGGATGCGCAATACTGGATATGTCTGTCTCCTGCGTGTGATATGGTTCCACGGCAAGAAAAAATTGATGGGAATTTGCCATTTATAGCTGTACGCCTTCACCGATTCACGGATGAACGTCCAATCAAAAATGCGGCAAAGAATGTTTTCCTTTTTATAGACATTGAAGGCGAAATCCAAACATTCTCAATTCATAAAGATGGCGTTGGAGAAAACCCGGACTGGCAGCAGATGCTTGTTCGCAGTGGGGGGAGATTTTCTGAGGGTAATTGTCTGAAGCTATGCTCGGTTATTGACACTGGCGAGGAGTTAAAGCTGGAGCTGTTTGAGGGAAATGTTGTTGCGCAGCTAAGGTCGGAATACGCGTTAAATTTACTTCAGCGTATTGGCAC
This sequence comes from Sideroxyarcus sp. TK5, assembly GCF_054601595.1. NCBI lineage: Bacteria > Pseudomonadati > Pseudomonadota > Betaproteobacteria > Nitrosomonadales > Gallionellaceae > Sideroxyarcus > Sideroxyarcus sp. TK5. The sequence goes on from NZ_BAAHSJ010000002.1 coordinate 492,198, forward strand.
AGTTCTTTCTCGCCCAGGCCTTGGCATGAACTTCAAGCAGCGCTCTTAATCTGCTTATGGATAAACTCTCTCCGACAGAGCGCTCCCGCGTAATGTCGGCGGTTCGAGGTAAGGATACGACGCCGGAATTAATTGTAAGGCGGCTGCTTCATTCGATGGGCTTTCGATTCCGGCTTCATCGGAAAGATTTGCCGGGTAAGCCGGATATTGTGTTGCCGAAATACCATGCATGCATTTTTGTGCATGGCTGTTTCTGGCATCAACATCCAAGATGCAAAAGAGCTTCTCGACCAACCAGCCATACAGTTTTTTGGAATGCGAAGCTTCAAGGAAATGCTGATAGAGACAAGAAAAATTACCGAGCGTTAAAACGCTTAGGGTGGCGAGTCATGGTGATTTGGGAGTGCCAAACAAAAAATCCCAGAACGCTACAAGACAAGATTTTTCATTTTTTGGAAGAACAATCGGGGACAGGCCACGTTTTCTGAGCCCGCGTAGGGCGCAATAACCAACGGGCATTGCGCCGTATCGAAGGGGAAACTTGAACATGAGGAGTTGATGCATGCCAACCATCAGTCAGTTCTTCGGGATCGTCATCCAGATGTTCTGGCGCGAGCATGCGCCACCTCACTTTCACGCCATGTATGGCGAATACGAAGCCTTGATAGACATCCGTACACTTGAAGTCATCAAGGGCAGTCTGCCCAGGCGTGCGCAGGCACTCGTACTCGAATGGGCAGCACAACATCGAACCGAATTGATGGAGGACTGGAATCTATGCCAATCGAAACAGTTACCCAAGAACATAGCGCCGCTGGAGTGACGCCCGCCGCACCTTGGCGAGTGCGAGCGGTCAACGTGCTGCCGGGATATCGCCTCAGCGTGACCTGTAACGACGGCACAAGTGGTGTCGTCGATATGTCACATCTGGTTGCAAGCGAAAAGGCAGGCATCTACGCAGCCCTCAAGGACGAGAAACTATTCAATCAAGTGAATGTTGAACTCGGAGCGCTTACTTGGCCGAATGGTGCCGATCTTGATCCGGAGTGGGTGCATGAAGAGATCGAGAAGAATAAATCGTGGTCTGTCCCCGATTAATCAAATGTGATGCGCCCCCTTTCAGTTGCTTAACCATATAGAGAACCTTCATTCACCATGCTCATAAAACAGCCAGACGACAAGACCAAAGATATTGAATGTCTGAGAGAGCTTGCCGCGCGTCCGGACGTTTCTGCAGAGGTTCGCAAGAATATCGAGCAGGAGATTCGCTTAGCTAAAGGGGTCAGGCTCGAATTTCATCGGCACATCACATGACATTCACCTCAAGCAATAAACGCATCGTCATCATCGCCGGGCCGAACGGTGCAGGCAAGACGACATTCGCGCGGGAGTTTTTGCCGACTGATGCGGAGTTGCCCAACTTTGTGAATGCCGATCTGATTGCCGCTGGCCTTTCCCCATTTGCTCCAGAGCTTGCGGCTTTCAAGGCGGGGCGGATCATGCTGGAGACAATCGAGGATTATGCGAAGCGCGGAGAGAGTTTTTCTTTCGAGACGACGCTTTCCGGTTTGACTTATGCGCAGATGATCCCCGCATGGCGCGCATCGGGTTATGCGGTGAAACTGATCTTCCTTTCTTTACCGGATGCCGAGATGGCTATCGAGCGTGTGGCGATCCGCGTGAGGCAGGGCGGACACAATATTCCGGTGGATGTCATTCGCCGCCGCTTTGTGCATGGCCTCCAGAATTTCGAGCGTTACAAGGTGCTGGTGGATAGCTGGCAGCTATACGATAATTCCGACACGCCCGCTGTTTTGATAGATGAGGGACAGAAAAAATGAAATCGGTAGCCGTTTCAAAACTGAAAGACCCCGACCTGCAAAAAGCCCCGCAGGCATTGATGCGCGCTTCCGAGAAAGCGCGTCAACTGGCCGAGCAAACCGGCACGCCATTCATTTCGCGCAAAGCTGCAACGGTCGATAAAAAGAGCAAGTAAGTCGTAAGAGTCCCCCCTCAGGCGATAAAGGGGATGTTCGCATTATCCCGCATTGATCCTTGAGTCGATTTAGCGAGTTGTCGGGGGAAACGATCATGGCGATTACCAACCTGCAGGAATCCATAGAACGCCAGCGCAAGATACTCAAGGGCTGGCTCGCTTCTTCGCTTTCGATACTGGCGGAGGATTGCGCGCAGGTGTGGCCGCAGCGGGCGGCGCTGGAAGCCCGCTTGATGGAGGGCATCGCCGAGCTGCCCTACTGCAAGTATCTCTACCTGATGGATGCCAAGGCGCACCAGATCACTTCCAACGCATCGCGCGTCGGCCTGATGGAGAAGCAATTCGGCCGCGACCGCAGCCATCGTCCCTATGTCGCGGCGGCGCTTGCGGGCAGCGATTTCTCTCTCTCGGATGCGTATATCAGCCAGAACGCGAAGCGGCCTTCGCTCACTGCGGTGCAGGCGGTGCACGGGGCGCAGGGGGAGGTGCTGGGTTTTCTGGGGGCGGACTTCGACCTGCGCGAACTGCCCGCCACGCAAGCCATGTATGCGCAGCCGGGGCAGTGGATGCAGCTCAAGGGCGACCCGGCGATACGGGGCGGGCTGTTCCGGCAGCAGCGCTTCGACAGTCCGATGGACCAGCAGATCGACACCGTGCTGCATATCGTCAACGAGCTGGTCACCATGCATGGCGTGTTCCACATCAAGCTGCATTTCTCCAGCTCGCGCGCCACCATCATCGCGATGAACGATCCCTACCGTTTCCGTCTGCACGGCATCGACGAGCTCGGCAAGCCCGATCTCTGTCTGGCGTATCCGCGCGTGGATTATCCCGCTGATGCGCTGATACCCGCGGATGCGGTGCACCGCATACTGGAGGGGTTCCGCGCGCTGCGCTTCATGGATGAGACGATCTATCTGCGTTCGGGGATGCTCAACATCTTCAACGGCATGGTCGGCCTGACCTTCTCGTGCGATGGCTCACACTACCTGCCATGGGAGGAGTTCCTGAAGCGGAAGGACGACTTTCTGACCGGGGCGGCGATGTAGCAGACAGTGATGGCCGGGTGGGGGCTGTCCGTTTCAGATTCATTTGCACCTGATGCGCGCGGTTGAAGTAATACTGATCGCAAAAGGGTTGAAGTCGCGTCGGCAAAGGCGGAGAGTATGAAGCCCGTGGTCAGTTGGTTCTGGCCTGCTTCACTTCAACTGGAGGTGCATCATGTTCTCTCCTGTCACTATCCCCTTCGGGGCGAAGATGCTTTTCAATACGGCCACGATCAAACCCGGCGTGGCGTTCGAGGATGTCGAGCTGGCGCTGGCCGAGATGTGCAATGTGGTGAAAGACACTTACGGCGGCGACAAGGGCGGTTTCATCGCCGGGCAGGTCTATGCGTTCTCGGGTTTCCTTTCGGCAGAAGGCACGCTGGGCGATCCGGGCTCGGCGGAGAAACATATCGCGATCGTGACCTACTGGAAGTCTTTCGAGCAGCACGAGCGCTCGCACGCGGACAAGGTGTTCAAGGAAAAATTCGCGGCGCTGGCCAAGCTGTGCAGCGAGACCAGGGAGCTGGGTTACGACATGCTGTGGCAGGGGGTGCCGGAATAGCTGTCCAGACGTGTCATGCTTGAATAGCGGTGGCGAGTCGTCCAAATCAGTTGTTCCTGCATCATCGATCGTTGAACCGAAGGGAGGTTGTCCATGACTACAGGCACTGTTCGTCTGCATCGCGTGTTGCGCACCAAGCCGGAACGACTCTACAGGGCATTCCTCGATGCGGACGCGATCCCGAAGTGGTTGCCGCCCTATGGTTTCACCTGCAAAGTGGAACATATGGATGTCAGGGTAGGGGGCACGTTCAGGATGTCGTTCAGTAATTTCTCGACCGGCAAGGGAGAATCGTTCGGCGGGGAGTATCTGGAGCTCGTCCCCGCGCAACGGATCCGATATTCGGACAAGTTCGACGATCCGAACCTGCCCGGTGCGATGACGACGACGGTGACGCTGACGCCGGTATCGTGCGGTACCGAGATCGCTATCGTGCAGGAGGGGATACCGGATATGATTCCGCTGGAGATGTGCTATCTCGGCTGGCAGGAATCGCTCGCACAATTGGCGAATCTGGTGGAGCCTGAGATACCGGGTTGAAGTTGGATCGTCGTAGTCGTGTATCGTGCAGTGCATCGTTGTGGATCATTAACCAGAGGAGATCGTCATGGGCAGCAAGGACAAGAAGAAGGAATCAAAGGGCAAGAAACCGCAACCCAAGCCGGTGCCGGGGGCGAAGTAAGCAGGTCCGCCGGGCATGCAATGCCTTATTCACATCGCCCGCAAGGGCGATGTGCTTTTGTAGAGATACGTCATGGGATCGAACGCTCCGGGACTGGGTCCCGATCTTCAAGTACAGGCGGATATGCCGTGCGGAACCGGGCTGCATCTGGCGCGTGTGGCCGCGGTCGATCGCGGGCGCTATGTCATCCGCGATGCGCAGGGGGAGTTGCCGGCCGAGCTGAGCGGCAGGTTCCTGCACCATGCCGCATCCTCCGTGGACCTGCCCTGCGTGGGTGATTGGGTGTGCGCGGAATATCACGACGCGGCGTCGCATGCGACCCTCCATGACCTGATGCCTCGGCGTTCTTTCCTGCGGCGCAAGTCGCCCGGCAAGAACATCGATTTCCAGATGATCGCGGCGAACATCGATGTGGCGTTCATCGTGCAGTCCTGTCATTTCGATTTCAATGTGCGCAGGCTGGAACGTTATCTGGTGATGGTGAACGAGGGGCATATCGAGCCTGTGCTGCTGCTGACCAAGACCGATCTGGTGAGCGAGACGGGACTGGATCGTATGATCGGTGACATCCGCGCGGCTGGCATCACGGTGCGCATCATCACGCTCAGCAATCTGACCGGCGAGGGCGTCGGGCAGGTGCGGGATGTGATGGAGGCGGGCAAGACCTATTGCCTGCTCGGTTCTTCCGGCGTGGGCAAGACGACGCTCATCAACCAGTTGCTCGGACAGGATGCGCTGCAGACGGGCGCGGTGAGCGGCACGGGAGAGGGCAGGCACACCACCACGCGCCGCCATCTGATCCCACTCGACAACGGTGCATTGCTGATCGATATGCCGGGCATGCGCGAGCTGGGCATCCTGAGCGCGGGGGAAGGGCTGGACGACAGCTTCGCCGACATCAAGGCACTCGCCGGACAATGTCGCTTCTCCGATTGCAGCCACGGAAAGGAACCGGGCTGCGCGATCCGCAAGGCGATCGAAAGCGGTGCGCTGAACGCGGCGCATTACCAGAGCTATCTGAAGCTCAAGGCAGAGTCCGATTTCAACGAGATGTCGTATGTGGACAAGCGCAACAAGGACAGGGCGTTCGGCAAGATGGTGCGCACGGTGCTGAAAGAGAAGCGGAAGTGAGATAATCCGCTGCCATGTCGCTGGATAAGGATTCCATCAGGGAGTGAACGGGATGACAGGATTGAGCAGGTACATCGTCGTATTGGCCGCATTGGCATTGATAGGCTGCGGCCCCAAAGAGGACCAGTTCATCGACGTCAAGGCGGCGGCCGAGCGGCAGGCGCGCGGTGAGTTGTTGCTGGATGTGCGCGAGGCTGACGATTACAAGGAATTCCATGCCCCGAACAGCATGAACATCCCGTTCGGACGCCTGGAATATCGTCTGGCCGAACTGGAATCCCATAAGGGCAAGCCCATCATGGTCATCGACCATTCCGGGCTGCGTGCGTCCCGGGCATGGGAGATTCTGCAAAAGGCCGGCTTCACGCAAGTCTCCGTGGTGCAGGGCGGCATGGCCGCGTGGAGAGCAGCCGGGCTGCCGGTCGCGACGCTCCAGCAGCAGTTGGAAAAAGAGCGGGCGGTGGAGGAACGGTTGCAGCAGGAGGCCGAGATGCTGGAGAGGGAGCTGGAAGCATTACGGAACGGGTGATGCGTCCTGATGGGGGGCGATCGAGGTGGATATGAAGAATACGATGAGCGGATCATTGAAAGCTGGGTTGCTGGCCGCATCCTTGCTGGTGCTGGGCGGCTGCACCTCCGTGGTGAAGTTGAACGTTAAGCATGCGCCGGAGATGGATCTGGGGGCGGCAAGGACCTTGAGCGTGGCGCGCTTCACGGTGTCCGGCCAGGTGAATCTGGACGTGGCCAACGGCAATGATATCTGGAGCAACCTGCTGAAGAACGCCGTGGTGGGCAGCTTCTCTGCACCGTCTGCAGTGAGCGTGCAGGAGAACCACTATTCGAGTCTGGTGGATGCGCTGGTGCGCAACGGCTATTACCAGATCGGAACCGGGACGGCTGATGCGAATGTGAGCGGGCATGTGGACTACCGGGTGGATGACAGGCTGTCTTCTCTGGAGGACAAGAAGGCCCAAGAGGGCAAGCGCATGAGTTACACCTTGACCAGGAAAGTGGAAGCGACGCTGCGCTTCATGGTGACGGACAAGAACGGCATGTTGCTGGGGAATTCCAAGGTGCAGCATTCCTCCGAGAAGAAGTGGACTGACGACAGCGAGCAGAAGGTGCGCGAGCGCGCGCAACAGTTGAGCGTGTCGTCTTATGTGATGGATGAGATCGCCGCTGCGAACGCCTTGCTGGTGCAGAAGATCGCGCCGCACTATGTGCTGGAGAGTCGCGTGCTGGAAGAATGCGACAGCGCGCAGAGCGAACAGGGGAACAAGGCGGCCGAGGACGGAGACTGGCTGGCGGCGGCAAGCCATTGGCAGGCGATGAGCGCTAGCGGTGACGCGAAGTGTCGTCATGCGGCGGAATACAATCTTGGCGTGTTCGACGAGAGTCAGGGCCGTCTGGGCGAGGCGCTGATGCGCTATGAGAACGTCTATGCCTTCACGCGCGATGCGAGGTTCGCCGCCGATGCCGAACGTGTCCGCCAGCGCATGCGCGATGAAGAGCGGATGCGGCTGAACGAGTCGAAACGGCAGCAGACGGCACCGCTCTGACTCTGCGCTGACCGGGTCGACACGTAATGATCTCCGAAGTCATTCAGGGAAATTAGATGTTCGATTCGATACTCCGCTTGCTGGGTGTCGCCCCCAGATTCTCAGATCAGGATTCATTCCGGCAATTGAATGAAGTGGCACCGCTGAAGCCAGAGCAAGCTGCGGTGCCGGGCAAGAATGTGCAGAAGGGGTCTTCCTTCATCCGCCGTGAGGCGATCCTGGACCGGAACGAGCGGATCGCTGGCTATGAGTTCGCCTTGGGACAGAAAGTGCAGAACCGCCTGCTCGACAAGAGTGCGCTGATCCGGCGCGTGTACGACGAGGCGATGCTGAGCAACCTTGCACCGCTGGGCGTGTCGTCCTTGCTGGGCGGGCGAAGCGCGTTCATCCGTCTGTCGCTGGATTCGTTGCGCAGTCCGCTGCTGTCCTCCATCGCCCATCCCAATATGGTGATCATGGTCTCCCCGCGTCCGCTGGACGAGGTCGATCTGGCCGCGTTGCGCGATAGTCTGGCGCATGTGGCGGGGATGGGGTTCAAGCTGGGCTGGTCGATCTGCCGGCCTTGTCCTGAATATGCCGAATTCCTGCAGCAGGCCGCCTATATAGAAGTCGATACCACTGCGATGGATGGCATCCAGTTGAAGGCCCTGCTGGCCGAGCTGCGCGCCGCCAACCCCGCACAGAAGTTGATCGCCAGCCATCTGCAGACGGTGGACGATTTCAAATATTGTTTCGAGCGCCGCTTCGATCATTTCATGGGGCCGTTCGTCTCCAGCCGCGAAGACTGGCATCCGGCCAGGAGCGACGTGAATCACCTGCCCGTGTTCCAGGCGCTGGAGATGATCCGGGCGGGGGCCGAGTTCGATGTCATCGCCGATTGTTTGCGTACCGATCCGGTGCTGACCTTCAAGCTGTTGCGTTACATCAACTCGCCCGGCATCGGCCTGCAACAGAAGATCGACGATATCCAGCAGGCGCTGATGCTGCTGGGCCGGGAACGTTTCTACCGCTGGCTGTCGCTGCTGCTGTTCGACAGCAAGAAGCCCGGATTCCGCGAGAACGTGATCCGCGAACAGGCGCTGACACGCGGTCGACTGATGGAGATGCTGGCAGGCAAAGGGCGGGTGCCCGCCAGTGCCGATCCTTTGTTCCTGGTCGGGCTGTTCTCGCTGATGAATGTGATGCTGGCCTTGCCGCTGGAGGAGGTGCTGAAACAGGTGGCCTTGCCGGACGCGGCTGCAGCGGCGCTCAGGGGCGCTGCGGGGCCGATGTATGATGCGCTGCAACTGGCCATCGCGCTGGAATCGGACGCTGGCGAGATGGAAGCGGCCGCTGCACAATGCGGACTGGAAGCCGCTGAAGTGGCGGCGCTGATGATCGATGCGCTGGCCTGGGCGCAGGAGATCGTGGCCGTCAATTGAGGTGTCGGGTAGCGGGGATTTCATAAACAGAGAGGGAGGTGCAGGGTCATGAGTGCAGTCGCAGACTACAAGATCGTTCGTAATTCCACAGTGGGTAGCGAGTTGACCGAGGAGAAGGCCAAGCTGCTGGCGGCCAAGCTGGGTGTGCGCCAGTTGAAGGATGGCGAGCTGCTGGTGAAGGAGGGCGAGGCCGACCAGACGCTGTTCATCCTGGCTGCCGGGCAACTGGCGGTGACCAGCAAGGATGCCGAGGGCGTGGAGCAGTCTGTGTACACCATGAAAGAGGGCGAGTGCGCCGGGACGCGCGCCTTCGTTGAGCAGTCCCCGCGCAAGGCGACCTTGCGTTCGGTCGGCCCCTCTACTGTCTACACCTTGAAACCGGCGGATTTCGAAACACTGCTCGATGCGCATCCGCGGCTGGCGTTCAAGGTGATGCGCGCCCTGTTCCGCGTCACGCATGCCAACCTGTCGCGCATGAATCGCGAGACGCAGGAACTGGCGAACTACATCACCAAGACCCAGGGGCGATATTAGTCAGCGGATAGCGCCTCCCTTGCGTTAATGCCGCATGGGGCACGTACGGCCCGTGCCGGACGTTGCCCCGCTTCCAACAGGAGGTGATCATGAGACGCTCCATCCCTTTCCTGCTGCTGGCTGGCGCATTGGCAGGTTCTCCGCCTGTCATAGCGGCTGCTCAGCCTGTCCCGATGACGAAGACACTCGATCCGCAGCGATTGGAACTGGCTCGCCAGCTCATCGTGTTCGAGGGAGAGCATTGCGCCTATTGCCGCCAATTCGAGGCAGAGGTGCTGGCGCACTGGCGGTCGCCGGTGCCGGTGGTGCGTACGCTTTCCACCGTGCCGCCCAAAGGCTGGACGCTGGAGCAGCCGCTGTTCGCCACGCCGACCATCGTGCTGTTCGAGAACGGGCGCGAGGTGTCGCGCTATACCGGCTACAACCACGAGCAGCAACGCTTCTGGCAGTGGCTGGGCTACCGGCTGCTGACGCCGGATCAGCGGCGCATCGCTTTCGAGCAGGGGACGGAGCGCGCTTTCACCGGTTCCAATCTGGACGAGAAGCGCCCCGGCATGTTCGTCGACCCGATAACGGGCACTCCGCTGTTCCGCAGCGGTACCAAGTTCGAGAGCGGCACCGGCTGGCCGAGTTTCTTCGAGCCGCTGCCGGGGTCGGTGACACTGCACCCGGACGATAGCCTCGGCATGAAGCGCATCGAGGTGCGCAGCGCGAGTTCCGGCATCCACCTCGGCCACGTGTTCGACGACGGTCCGCCGCCGACCGGCAAACGCTATTGCATCAACGGCAATGTGCTGAAGTTCGTGCCGGATGCCGGGGCGAAGTGAGCGTATATTCGGTGGCGCGGCATCAACGACTGGAAAGGGGACGGATATGAAGATCGGCTTGTGGGGCGCGTCTATAACTTTATCGATCTCGTTGCTGCTGGCCGGTTGTGCCATGTCCAGTGCGCCGCCGCCGGCCGATGCCATGCGTGCGGATATCGCCGGTTATCAGTTGCCCAGGCTGCCCGCGGCGGGCAAGGCGCTCGTCTATGTGGTGTTCGTGGAAGCCTGGTACGGGAGTGTCGGGTTCGATGTGTTCCTCGACGGACAGACACCGGCGTATGCGGTGGGGCGCAACAGCGGCGGGCAATATTTCCACTTCGAGCTGGAGCCCGGCGAACACAGGATATTCTCCAAGGGCGAGAAATGGGCGGAGTTGCCGATCACGGTGAAGGCGGGTGATGTCGTGTTCATCCGGCAGGAACTGCAGATGGGGACGATGGAAGCACGGGTGGTACTGGTGCCGCTGGACGAACTGGAAGGGAAGTATTACGTGAGCAAGCTGAAGCCGGGGCAGGCTTTCGCCGCGCTGGAGGCTGGCGCGCCGTTACCGCAGGGGACGGAACGTTCCCTTTCTGCGGGTGAAGTATTCACGGGCAAGGTCACGGGCGGCAACCTCGCGAAGGGCGTCGGCTATTCGAACATCAATATCAAGTTGCTCGTCACTCCGGAAGGCGGTGAGCCGGAGACCTTCTTCGTTCGTTCCGATTCGAAGGTCTATGATGCGAGCGGCAGGCCGCTCGATTACCAGGAAGCGTTCAAGACTTACGGCAAGCGGGTCGAGATACGCCATTTCGTGATACGCGATGCGACCGGTGGCCAGCCCGGCCGTACCGATTTCGAATATGAGATCGGCCACAAGGGGGTGCGCGAGATGCGCATCCTGGACCAGTGATGCGTGTAGGCGGTTCTATGCATATTGGTGGCAGACGCCGCCCGTTTCCCGGATTAGAATCGCGCCGTCACTTCCTTTGAGTCCCACACGATGACCTTGTTACTGAAACAGTTGTTCGCGCTGTTCCGCCTGCTCAATTCCGATACGGGCACCAACCAGATCGCGGCCGGTGTTGCTTGCGGGCTGATCCTCGGGTTCGCACCCATGCTTTCACTGCAGGGCTTGCTGGTGTTCGTGTGCATGTTCCTGTTCCGCATCCAGATCGGGGCGGCGCTGACCTCGGCGGTGTTCTTTGCGCTGCTGGCTTGGTTGGTCGATCCGGTGTCGCATGCGCTCGGTACTGCCATTCTGGAAACGGAATCGCTGCGCCCCTTGTTCACTACCTTGTACAACTTGCCGCTGGTGCCGCTCACGCAGTTCTATAACAGCGTGGTGATGGGAGCCGGGGTGCTGAGCTTGTTGCTCGCACCGCTGGTGTTCTTTGGCAGCAAGCGTCTGATCGTCGCCTACCGCGAGAAGGTGGTGGCACGATTCAAGACCAGTCCGTTCTGGAAGCTGTGGAGCGGGACGACTTTCTTCAAGTGGTATTCGACCTATGAGAAGTTCCATGGATAAGCCGGCAGAGGGCAAGAAGCCCGTGAAAAGACAGGGGCCGATCCGCGTCGAGGCCGTGGTGCCTTTGCTGATCGTGGTCGGCGCGACCGTGCTGTATTTCTCGCTGTTCTTCGATAGCCATCTGCGGCGCGGACTGGAGTATGGCGCGACGCAGGCGAACGGCGCGGAAGTGAACATCGGGCGGCTGCAGACCAGCGTGTTCAAGGCGAGCATGCTGATCGGCGATGTGCAGATGACCGATCCGCTGCAACCGCAGCGTAACCGGGTGCAGATCGGCGAGATGCGCTTCGGCATGCTGTGGGATGCCTTGCTGCGCGGCAAAGTGGTGATTGAAGAGGCGGTCATCGAGGATGTGCAGATCGATACGCCGCGCAAGCGGGCCGGCAGGGTGTTGCCGCCGCCACCGCCGCAGTCGGGGCCGAGCGCTTCGGACAAGATGCTGGCGACGTTGAAGGAGGAGTTTTCCGGCAATGTGGTCGGTGATCTGGCCGCCATCGCGGCGGGTGCGAACCCGTCCGAACAATTGCAGCAGATCACCGGCGAGCTGAAGAGCGATGCCTACATGGATGCGCTGCAACGTTCGATGGATGAGACCGAGCAGCAGTGGAAGACGCGCATGGCGGCTTTGCCGCGCGGCGAGGATTTCGGTGCCTTGCGTACCCGGCTGGGCGATGTGAAGGTGAACGACGTCAAGGATGTCGCACAGCTGCAGGCTGCGGTGAAGGAGTTGCAGGCCATCCGCGACGAGTTCGAGGCGAAGGGCAAAACCATAGGCGAAGCGGGAACGGTCCTGGCGGGCGACCTGAAGGGCTTGCAGTCATCCTTTGCAGGTATCGACGATGTGGTGCGCGAGGATGTGCGCGGTCTTCAGGCGCGCATGAAACTGCCGGCGCTGGATGCCAGCAACCTGTCGCGTGCGCTGTTCGGCATGGATGTGCTGGGCAAGCTTCAGCAGGCGCGTGGATATATGGAACAGGCACGCGAGTACCTGCCCGCCAAGTCTGCAGAGCAGGCCAAGCCCGCGCCGCGCAATATCCACAAGGGGCGCGACTACGCCTTCGGCCATCCCAGGGGCTATCCGGCCTTCTGGTTGCGCCGTGCGCTGGTGACATCGCGGCTGCCCGGCGAGAAGGGGCTGTCGGGTGAGATTCGCGATGTGGCGACCGATCAGGCGCTGGTCGGACGCCCCATGATCGCGACGCTGAAGGGCGATTTCCCGCAGCAGGAGGTGGCCGGGGTCAAAGCCGAACTGGTGATCGACCATACGCAGAGTGAGCCGGTGGAACGCGTACAACTGTCGGTGGCGCGTTATGGAGTGGCGGGGCGTTCACTGGTGGACAGCCCGAGTGTGAAGCTGGGTTTTGCCAAGGCGGCGGCATCTGCGGCCTTCACTGCCGAGCTGCGCGGTGAGCGGGTGGATATCCAGGCCGGCAACCGTTTCCACGACGTGGCATTCGAGACGACTGCGCAATCGCCGGTCGTGCGCGGGATGATGGATGCCTCGCTGGCCGGATTGCGGACGGTGAGCATGGATGCCCGTGTGCGCGGGACCTGGGGTGATCTGGACATGAGCCTGTCCACCAACCTCGGGGATGCGCTGGCGCGCGGCATGAAGCGCTACCTGCAAGAGAAGATGGACGAGGCACGCAAGCGCATCCAGGCGCAGGTGGATAGTCGTATCGCCGCGCAACGCCAGAAGCTGATGGCGCGCCGGGCGGAACTCGAGTCGCGGCTGAAGTCCGTGCTGGCAGACAAGCAGGCGCAGGTGGACAAGCTGCGTGCCGACCTGGATGCGGCACGGCGTGATCTGGAGCAGCGCAAGAATGCCGCGACGGACGCGCAGAAGCAGAAACTGAAACAGGATGCGAACCAGTTGCTGGACAAGTGGCGACGCTAGTCTGTGCCCGCACGCCGCTGGGGCGGCTGTGCTGGACGCGCATAAGGGAGTGAACATTGCAGAGTGTCATCGTGGCGCTGCGGGCCGCTTTCAGGTCGTTCTTCCATCCCCGGATGCTGGCTTTGGTCCTGTGGCCGATGTTGCTGGCGAACGCGTTGTGGCTGGGGGCGGCATTCATCTTCTGGGGCAGCTGGATGGCGGGCCTGACCGGGCTGTTGGAACAGACCTCGCTGGAACAATGGATCGCCCAGGGGGTGCTGGCTGTTGTGGCGCATTATCTGGTGGCGACGGTGCTGGTGTTGCTGTTGTTGCCGGCGATCTTCGTGACTGCGTTGCTGATCACGGCGATCTTCGCGATGCCGGTGATGGTCGGGCATGTCGCGGAGAAGGACTATCCGCAGTTGGTGCGCAAGCAGGGTGGCACGGTGGCGGGGAACGTGTCGAATGCGCTGGTGGCCGTGGCGGTGTATTGCCTCGGCTGGATCGTCACCCTGCCGTTGTGGTTGTTCTCGCCCTTTGCGCTGGTCTTGCCCATCCTGCTCATGGCTTATCTGAACCAGCGCCTGTTCCGCTATGACGCGCTGGCCGAACACGCCAGTCGCGAAGAGATCGGTCTGGTCGTGGAGCGTGCTTCGGGGAAACTCTATCTGCTGGGGGCGCTGGCCGGACTGTTGCAGTTCGTGCCGCTGCTGAACTTCATCGCACCGGTCTATGTCGCGCTGGCGTTCATACACCTGTGTCTTGAGGAGTTGAAGCAACTGCGTGCGCAGGCTGCGGGCAGTTGAAGAGCGCCATGGGGGGCATGGCGCGACGGGGGATGCAGCCTCTAGCCGGCGGAGCGGATGCTGCAGTAGTTCAGCAGATCGCCCAGTGTCTCGTAGGCTTCGCGCATCGACTGGAACAGCCCCAGGAACCGGGATTCACTGTCATAGAGCGCGCGGTGTGTCTGCGGGTCGGTGGTGAGAAATATCTTGACCATGATGTCCTCCGTTTAAGCAGGTTATCGACCGGAGTGGTCAGGACTTTAATCGCGGACGGGCCGGAGGCTATGATCAGGATGCGTGTTTTGCCGTTTCAGTTTGCCGGATCATGCCGATGAGATCGATTGCCCATGTTTCCATATTGTTAATTCTGCTTGGCGCATCGTCGGCCCGGGCGGCAGTGACGGAGTATGTCCGGGAATATACCTACCATGGCGCTACATTCGACACAGAATCGACTTGCCGCACGAATGCGATCGAGGGGGTGAAGCGCGAGCTGCTGGACGAACTCGGTACCTATGTCAGTTCGGTCGTGGAGATACATCAGGATTCGTTGGGGAATTCGCACATGAGTCAGGATGTGATCAATATCACGGCCGGTATCGTGGCGATGAAAGTTCTGGAAGAACGCTGGCGGCGACCGGCGTTCTTCGTGCGTGCCGGGATGAAGGCCGATCCGGATGATGTGCTGGTCAAGTTGAAAGCGCTGCGAGCCGACCTTGAGCTGGAGAATGCACTTCGGGATTCGAACGAGGCGCTTGAGCAGGCGCGCAGAGAACTTGCTTCGCTGAAGGCGCAACTCCAGAGATTGCAGGCGGAAGCCATGCCAGCCTCTCCTGCGGCAAGCGAGGTTCCCGCTATATCCGAAGTGCCTCTAACTTTGCCCGAAAGTCTCCCCGCAGCAGTCTCCGACTCGACACCTGTTGCCACGACGAGCGCTCCCGTAGCGGTCACGGAACCGCCACCTGCTGCCGAGACGCCCCCTCCCGCATCGGCCTCGGAACCGCCGTCTGTCGCTTTGGCAGAACCATCCTCGAACTTGCCGGCCGCAGCGCTTGCCTTGCCTGAAGTGCCGTCACCAGCGGTGGTGGCTGAGGTTCCAGATGCACCGACAGCGCAGGAATTGGTGGTGCAGTATCAGGATGCGATCAAGGATGTGGTGGTGGGGGAGGCGTTCCAGCGTGCTTTGGCGGCGCGGTTGAATGGCGACTTTGACAGCTTGTTCAGCGAGATGAACAAGCTGGCGGAGCAGGGCTATGCCAAGGCGCAGTTCAGACTTGGCTGGCTGTATGAGCGCGGCGTCGGCGTCCGGCAGGACTACGCCAAAGCGCGCGAGTGGTATGAACGTGCGATGCAGAATGGCGATGATTTTGCATTGGCAAGAATGGGATTGCTCTATGAGCTGGGCCTGGGCGTTGAGAAGGACTATGCAACGGCGCGCGAATATTATTCGCGTGCGCTGCGCGCGGAGAATGCGTTGGGTTATGCCCAGATGGGTTATCTGTACGAGACCGGGAAAGGTGTCGAGATGGATCGGCTGAAGGCGGCCGAGCTGTATCGCACCGCAATGGAAAAAGGGAACTATCTGGCGATGACCCGGCTCGGCTTCCTGTATCAGCAAGGGCGCGGTGTCGAGCGCGATGAATACAAGGCGGTCCAGCTGTATCAGCAGGCGGTCGATCATGGCCAGCCGCTGGCGATGACGCGGCTCGGGCAGATGTATAACCTCGGGCGGGGCGGGCTGACGCGCGACCACCAGCGCGCGATGGGTTTGATACGCGAATCGATGCGCTACAAGCTGCCGGCGGCTTTCGCATTCATGGGGTTCATGTACGAGAACGGATGGGCGGTAGAACAGGATTATGCGCAGGCGCGCATGCTGTATGAGAAGGCGGCAGCATTGGATGCGCCTTTCGCGGAGTTGCGGTTGGGGCTCCTGTACAAGGAAGGACGCGGTGTGGCGCGCAGCCGTGACAAGGCCCTTTATTGGCTGGATCGCGCAGCCGGCAAGGGCGAAGAACGTGCCGCAGAGATCAGTTCGCGGATGAGACGAGGTCGAGAATGAGAAGCGATCCAGAAAATACCGGGAATACCCGCAACATCTGGATGCGCGGTTTGTTCATGTTGTTGATGGGGTTCGCCTTGCATGTGAGCGGGACGGTGCTGGCTGTCGTGGCAGTGGTCCAGTTCGTGATCGTGCTGGCGAACGGCTCGCCCAATGCACGTTTGCTGGTATTCGGCCGCAGTCTGGCCAACTACTTGCGGCAGATCGTGAACTATCTGACTTTTGTGACGGAGACCATCCCTTTTCCGTTCGGCGAATGGCCGACTGACGAATGATCACGGGGAATATCCGTTGTCCACTCCGACCGAATTGAGACTGGCGGCACTGCATTGGCTGGCTGAAGGCGATGTGGCCGCAAAGTGCGCGGGGGTGCGCGAGCTGGCCCGCTGCTGGTCGGACGGACGGCTGGCACTGGCTGCCGATGCGCGCCTGGCTTGCGCACTGCCTGTCCCGGTGCATCCAGCCAGGCCTGAACTGGTCGCTCCGCGCGATGTGCCGCGCCGTGCCATGCACACCCCCGAGGGACGCGCGGCGATGGTGCACGCGATGGCGCATATCGAATTCAACGCGATCAATCTGGCGCTGGACGCGCTGTGGCGTTTTGCCGATATGCCGCGCGACTATTACGCGGACTGGCTGCGCGTGGCGGACGAGGAGGCGCTGCATTTCACCTTGTTGTCCGATCATCTGCAGACGCTGGGCTTCGCCTACGGTGACTTTCCCGCGCACAACGGTTTGTGGGATATGGCGCTGAAGACGCAGCATGATGTGTTGGCACGCATGGCCCTGTTGCCGCGCACGCTGGAGGCGCGCGGGCTGGATGTGACGCCGGGCATGAAGACCAGACTGGTGCAGGCGGGCGATCAGGCGATCGCACCCATCATGGATATCATCCTGCGTGACGAGGTGGGGCATGTCGCGATCGGTAACCGCTGGTTCGACTGGTTGTGCGTGCAACGCGGGCTGGCGCCGCTCGCGACCTATGCCGCATTGGTCGCGCAACATCATCCCGCGCCTTTGCGCGGACCGTTCAATCTTGCGGCGCGGCGTGAGGCGGGATTCAGCGAGGCGGAGCTGGTTGCGCTGCAGGCACAGGATGCATAAGGGAGAGGCATCGGCATGGGCTTCACGGTAGAGGTCAGGGAGAGCGACGGGCTGCGTTCGCTGCATTTCGGTTCGGCGTGGATGCAGGGCGCGATGCGCATCGACCATCCCTTCGACCTGGCATTCGAATACACGCGGGTGATGATGGCGGCATTGTTGCTGCGCGAAGGCGACTTTCCGGAAAAGGTCTTGCAGATCGGTCTGGGTGCGGGTTCGCAGACCAAATTCCTGTACAGGCACAGACCGGCGGCGCACCTGACCGTGGTGGAGATCGAGCCCAAGGTGGTGACGGCGGCGAGAGATTCGTTCTGTCTGCCGGACGATCCGGCGCGGCTGAAAGTGGTGGTGGGCGACGGGGCGGAATTCGTGCGCCGCACCGACCAGCGCTATGACTTGATCATGGTGGACGGATTCAACGACCACTCCCATCCCGGTGATCTGAACACGCTGCCGTTCTACCGGACGTGTCGTGAGCGCCTGACCGATCAGGGCATCCTGGCGGTCAACCTCATCGGTTTGAGCGACTGTGTGAAAGGCGGCTTCGCCTTCATCGAGACTGCATTCGCGCAGCGTGCGGTGAGATTCCCGCGCTGCGCCAGCGGCAACACTATCGCCTTCGCGGCGGCGGGTGCACCGATTGATATTACGCTCGAAGAGTTGCAGGAGAGAGCGGCCAAAGAAGATGCGGGACTGGCGCTCTCGCTGATGCTGGACAGGTTGGCGACCTTGCCGGGCAGCGAGGGCGGCCGTTTGAGGATCTAGTTGTCGGAGTAGACGACGTGGCCGGTCGAGCGTTCGTCCTCGTGCCGGATCACGGTGGTCGAGACCGTGATGTGCTCGTCCTTGCGCAGGCCGTAATGCTCGGTGAGCAAATGCGCGATCAGATTGGCATTGTTCTCGTCGGGCACCAGGGCCATGGTCACGGTGTCTGTCGCGTTGTGCAGCGAGACGCGATAGAAGTGGGCGGGGATGCGTATGTATGTGCGGTGCATGATGTTCCTCGATGGCTGACTTGCCGTTGTCCGATCGCGGGAATCGCCCTGAGGTCGCAGCTCAGTGTTCGGGCGTTCTGCGAAGCAGGCGTAACGCTACCGCTACATTGGACTTTTGTAAACGAGAATCATCCGGTCCGGGGATGATCCGCCGGTATGCGGGGGCGTGACGGCGCGAGGGTATTGCGGAGAAAGCTCAACTGGCCCATGCTTCCGGAACCGCTGGCTGCAGCCTCGGGACCGTTTGGACATCCCGACTTGCCGGTAGGCGGCAGGGCACTGGATGGGCGCTTGCGATTTTGCACATAGACCGTATAAGGGCGGGGTGGGGATGAGTCAGGAGTTCCTGGATCGAATGAAAGGGCCGTTCCGCGGCATGTTGCACTGGAGCGACCTGGATGCATTGTGGGCGGCGGTGCGGGCGAAGCCTGAGGGGTGGTACATCAGCATGGTCGGCGAGGAGCCGCTGCCGCAGACGATGACGGTCGAGGCATTGAACGATTTCATCACCGAAGTGGATGGGCTGCTGCGTCGCGAACATGACTGTACGCACTGCGGCATCGTCTATGCCGATGACATGGCCCAGCCTTCGTTCATCAAGATCCACGATCCGGCCACTGTCGGCAGCTCGTGCAGCAGTACCCCGGTGCCGCCGCGCTGGATGCTGAGCCGTATGCCGCCGTCATTGATCAAGGACGAGGCGCCCTTGCCGGGCAATCGCCGGCGCTGGTGGCAGAAGCTGTTCGGGTGAGTCTGTCGTGTCGCAGTACGGGCATGGTGCACAGAGTACGGCCTGTCTCGGGGACGGGCCTGCCATAAGGGTGTATTTAAATGGAAATGCTTCCGTTCCTGCATAGAAATAGACGCATCTACCTGCGATACACCCTGCTGGGTCTGGTCATCGTTCTTTCTTTCGCCTCGATCCAGATTTTCTTCATCCTGCCCGAGCATCAGCCCCGGCATTTCATCGTGCCGGTCTTGCTCGGCTCATTCATCGGATTCCTGTTGTCCACTCTGGTCGCATTGCGTAGCGAGCTCGCCAATGGGCAGAAGATATTCCGTGCCGTGGCCGATCTGGCTCAGGAATTCATCTATGTGCGCAACATCGATGGCGTGTATGAATACGTGTCGCCGTCCTGTCTTGCGATCACCGGATACAGCGTGGAGGATTTCTATGCCGAGCCACATCTGATGTCGCGGCTGGTGCTGGTGGAGGATCGCGGGGTCTGGGACCAGCATGTGTACCAGATGCACGAGCAGGGAAAGCCGGAGAGACTGCTGATCCGCATCCGGGCCCGTGACGGGCAGATCCGCTGGCTGGAGCATCTGTGCAGCGACCTGCGCGACGAGCAGGGCAAGTTGCTCGGGGTGCGTTCGACCAATCTGGATGTCACCGAGCGCATGGTGAAGGAGCAGCAGCTGGCCATCGCCGCAACCGCCTTCGAGACGCACGATGCCATCCTGATCACCGATGCGGAAGCACGGATCGTCCGCGCCAACCGGGCGTTCACAGAGATCACCGGCTACGAGTCGGACGAGGTGATCGGCAAGACACCGGCCATCCTGAAATCGGGCAAGCATGACAAGGCGTTCTACGAGGAGATGTGGGCGACCCTGGCGCGCGAGGGGCGCTGGGAAGGCGAGCTGCTGGACCGCCGCAAGAGCGGTGATATCTATCCCAAGCAACTGACCATCACAGCGGTCAGGAACGAGCAGGGGCAGGTGACGAACTACGTCGGGATATTCAGCGACATCACCTCCCGCAAGGCCGCCGAGGAGGAGATCAACCGCCTCGCCTACTACGATACGCTCACCTCCTTGCCCAACCGGCGTCTGCTGATAGACCGCCTGCAGCTGGCGATGGCGACGTGCGACCGCAACAAGAGTTACGGCGCGGTGCTGTTCATCGACCTGGACAACTTCAAGGAACTGAACGACACGCAGGGCCACGATGTCGGCGACAAGTTGCTGGTCGAGGTGGCGCACCGGCTGCTCGCCTGCGTGCGCACGGGAGATACGGTGGCCAGGCTGGGCGGGGACGAGTTCGTGGTGATGCTGGCCAACCTGTTCGACACCGAGCTGGACGTGGTGCCGCGCGCGGAGTCGGTGGCGACCAAGGTGCTGGCCTCGCTCAATCTGCCTTATCTGCTCAACGGCCAGCAATACCACGGCACGGCCAGTATCGGCGTGACCCTGTTCCACGGCAGCGAGAAAAGCGTGGACGAACTGCTCAAGCATTCCGATGTGGCGCTGTATCAGGCCAAGAACAGCGGGCGTGCGACCCTGCGCTTCTTCGATCCCTCCATGCAGCAGGCGCTGGAATCGCGCGCGCGGCTGAACAAGGACATGCATCGGGCTCTGCGTGAACAGCAGTTCCAGTTGTATTTCCAGCCGCAGGTCGATGCGGACGGGCGCTGCATCGGTGCCGAGGTGCTGCTCCGATGGGAACATCCCGACCGCGGCCTGCTGTTCCCGAATGCGTTCATCGCGCATGCGGAAGAATCCGGGATGATCGCCGATATCGATTTCTGGGTGCTGCGCGAGGCCTGCCAGCGGCTGCAGCGCTGGCAGGCGAAGCCTGACTTCGCGCGCATCCCGCTGGCGGTCAATGTTTCGGCGGCGGCTTTCATGCGGGCGGATTTCGTCGAGGATGTGCTGGCCATCGTCAATAGCTGCGGGGTCGAGCCGGGGTTGCTCAAGCTGGAGCTGACCGAGACCTCACTTGTCGACGGCGTGGATGAGGCGATCGGCAAGATCAGCCGTCTCAAGTCGGCCGGTATCCGTTTCTCGCTGGATGACTTCGGTACCGGCTATTCCTCGCTCTCCTATCTGCGCCAGTTGCCGATCAGCCAGCTGAAGATCGATCGCGCCTTCGTGCGCAACGTGGTCACCGAAGCGGGCGACGCGATGATCGCCAAGACCATCATCGGCATGGCGCAGAACCTCGGGCTGGAAGTGGTGGCTGAAGGCGTGGAGACGCAGGCGCAGCTCGACCTGCTGGTATCCTTCGGCTGTCGCACGTTCCAGGGCTATCTGTTTTCCCGGCCTTTGACGTTGTGGGATCTCGAGGGCAGCAACTGGTCGACCGTGTAGTCTGGCGCGGGCCGTTGCCGGGTGAGTGATGGATTTTAGATGGAAGGCGGTGCGCGGCACCGTCTAGAGGATATGACAGCAACAACGAACGAACCGGCCCTGAGCGGCCTGCACCCCTCCGTAGTTTGGTCGCACTTTGCGACCTTGTGCTCGATCCCGCGTCCCTCCTATCGTGAAGAAGCGCTGAAGCGGCACCTCGCTGCCTGGGCTGATGCACGTGGCATCGCGCATTTCGAGGATGCGGTCGGCAATCTCATCCTGCACAAGCCGGCCAGTCCCGGCTGCGAGTCCGCGCCGGGTGTGATACTGCAAGGCCATCTGGACATGGTGTGCCAGGCCAACGCGGGTACGGTGCACGACTTCGAACGCGATGCCATCCGGGCCGTGCTGCGTGACGGCTGGGTGGTGGCGGAGGACACCACGCTGGGCGCGGACAACGGCATCGGGGTGGCGCTGGCCTTGGCTGCACTGGAAGCTGAAGGGATCGAGCATCCGGCAATGGAGGTGTTGCTGACTGTCAACGAGGAGTCGGGTATGGACGGTGCGCGCGGTCTGCTCCCCGGCACTTTGCAGGGCCAGCGACTCATCAATCTGGATACCGAGGAATGGGGGCATTTCTATCTGGGTTGCGCGGGCGGGGTGGACGTGGAGGTGCGCCACATCAGTGCGATGGAAGCGTTGCCGCCGGACTATGCGGTGTTGCGTTTCGATGTCTCCGGCCTGCGCGGCGGCCATTCCGGGATCGACATACATCTGGGGCGCGGCAACGCCATCAAGCTGCTGGCCGAAGCCCTGCGCGATCTGGCGGCGCATACCGATGTGCGCCTGATCGAGATGCAGGGCGGCAGTGCGCGCAACGCCATCCCGCGCGAGGCCTTCGCCATCTGTGCCGTGCCGCTGGCAGCAGTCTCAGGCATAGACGAATGGGTGGAGCATCGCTTGGCATCATGGCAGCATCGCTTCGCAGAGGTGGATGCCGGTATCGCGTTGCGCTACGAGCTGGACGAGATGCCGGTGGGGCAGGCGGTGAGCGAGTCTGAGCGGGACAGGCTGCTGGGCTTTCTCGATAACGCGGTCAACGGCGTGTCACGGATCAGCAGCGATTTCCCGGATGTGACCGATACGTCGAGCAATCTGGGTGTCTTCAAACTGGCGCAGGGCGAAAGCAAGGTGACGTTCAAAGTGCGCTCCCTGCTGGATGCACGTGCGGATGTCTTGGCCGACAAACTGGTCTCGTTCGCCGCCGGTTACGGTTTGCGAGCATACAAGGATGGTGCCTATCCGGGCTGGACACCGGATCCGGCTTCGCCACTGCTGGCGTTGTGTCAGCAGGTGTATGAAGCGCAGTTCGGCACACCGGCTTCGCTGCAGGTGATCCATGCCGGACTGGAATGCGGCCTGCTGGCGGCCAGCCATCCACAGCTGGACATGATCTCGTTCGGGCCCGACATACGCGGGGCGCATGCGCCCGGCGAGCGGGTAGAGGTGGCGTCGGTCGCCCGCTGCTGGGAACTGCTGCAGGCGGTGTTGCAGGCGCTGGCTCGCGCCTGACCGCTTATCCTAACAACTGCGATACCAGCGAATATTCGGTGAGGGCAGCATACACCTGCCGCCAGTTGATGCTGCCGTCCTGCGGCTGGTTGGCCAGCAATTGCTGCAGGTTCGCGGTCTGAACCTGCGGCAGGCCGCTGAGCAGGTCGTTGCCGAAAGAGTTCTGCATCAGGGCATCGAGCGAAGGGAACTGGCTGCCGGAACGGCTGATGAAACTGCCGGCGACTTCACTCAGCGCGTCGGCCGTGCCGGCGAGGAGGGCGGCCGTGCCTTGCGCATCCTCGGTGAACGCTGCCTCAAGTCGCTCCGTGTCCAGACTCAGGCGACTACCGTTGCCGGGCAGCAGCTCAGGTTGCAAGTCGATACCGAGCTGCGATAAGCGGGTCAACGGCGAATCGCCGTTCGCATAGCGTGCCAATACCTGCGCATCGAGCGAAAGTGCCAGATCGGCCGCGCCGGAGACGCCGCCGGCAGGCAGGTTGTTCTGGCTGCCGATGGCGGCGATGCTGCCCTGCAAAGTGTTGAACGCATCGACCAGCCCCTGCGCCCGGGTGGTGAGCCCGGAGAGGTCGATGGTCTCACCGTCCGTGGTGGTTCGCAGCGGACGCAAGGTGTTCTGGAAGGTGACGCTGGCGGACAGCAACTGACCTCGTGCAGAGATGCCGACCACGGTCGAGGAGTAGCCGAACAGTGCGGGCGCGGACAAGCTGAGCTCGGCTGAGAGCAGCGCATACGATGGCGTCACCGACGGGCTGGCGAGGATGCCGGCCACCGATGCGTTGGGATAGACGTTGAGCAAGGGGTCCATGACCATCTCCCGAACGGTTGCGTGCATGGGATCACAGCCCCATGCTACTCCTGAACCGCGCACGTTTGAACCCTCCGCGCTGGCAAATCCGGACCTCGGGCATTAGACTCGGCAACCGGAGGAAGTATGAAAGAACAAAAATGGTTGGACCGGCTCGGACCGGAGGATGAGGCCGAGGTCGATAAGCTGTGCATGCGCACCCTGTTCGAGCGGGCGCGACTGGCGGCCATGCTGGCACCGTTCGGGACGCTGTTCATCGCCTGGCTGGTGCTGGATATCGCGCCGTTCTCGCTGGTGCTCACCTGGGTGTTGCTCAACTGCGTGCCGGATGCGGTCACCTTCGTGCTGTCCTCGCGCTGGCTGCGCCATCCCCCGCCGCCAGAACGTCTCCCCCATGTGCTCAACTGGCAGATCGTCCTGCGCGTGCTGCAGGGCCTGAGCTGGGGCATGGCGCTGGTGCTGTTCCATACCGGCGGCCATGTCGAGCTGATCCACGAGCTGGTCATCCTGCTGGTGCTGGTCTCCATCTCCGCCGTCAGCGTGACCAACATGGCACCGTCCTTCGTCACCATGCTGGCCTTCTGCGCCGCCATCCTGTTCGTGCCGTTCTTACATTTCCTGATACAGGGCGAGGCGTTCTATCTCAACCTCGCGGTCGGTCTCGCCATCCTGTTCCTGGTCGAGATGCAGATCGGCTGGGATGCCTGGCGGCAGTTCCGCGAGGGCGTGCGCCAGCTGGTGCTGAACCGGCGCATCCGCCGCGAACTGGAGCTGCGCAACGCCCAGCTCGATGCGCTCAACCGCGACCTGCAGGTGATGGCCATCCACGACCAGCTCACCGGCCTGTACAACCGCCATTTCATCGTCGAGCAGCTGGAGCGGCTGCGCGAGCTGTCACAGCGCCACGGCAACGTGTGCAGCATCGTGCTGCTCGACATCGACCACTTCAAACAGGTCAACGACCGCTTCGGCCATGCGGTGGGCGACGAGGTGCTGCGCGAGTTCAGCCGCCGCATCGAGGGTCTGTTGCGGCAGGGAGATATGCCCGGACGCTATGGCGGCGAGGAGTTCCTGCTGGTGCTGCCGATGGCCGATAGCGCGGCTGCCGCTAAACTGGCCGAGCGCGTGCGCCAGCGTGTGGAGGAGAAGCCGCTGGTCGAGGGGGCACAGACCATCTACGGCACGGCTTCGTTCGGGGTGGCGCAATTGGCGGTGGGTGAGGAGGTGGACGGCTGGCTGGAACGTGCCGACCAGGCGCTGTATCGCGCCAAGTCACAGGGACGCAACCGTGTCGTCGTCGCCTGATGTCCTGTGCTTGCCGCAGGCGCTGGCGGCCTGGGGCAGCGATGCGTTCAGCGAGGTCCTGCGCCGCGAGCTGATTGCGGCAGGCGAGCACGCCCTGCCGTTGCAGCGCTGCTTGGCGCATGGCAACCATGTCGCCGCGACCCCGGTCAACCTGTTGCTGCGCAGTGTCGCTGCCGATGAGGCACGGATACGGGTACGGCTGGATATCCTGTTCCAGAGCGTGGTCGCCGGTTGTTCGTGCGCCGATGACCCCACGCCGTTGTCCGAACTGAACGAATGCTGCACTGTGCAGGTCGATATCGACAGGGCGTCGGCGCTGGCCGACATCCGGCTTCTGGATTGAAGTGGCGCATATCGAAGTCGAGCCGGTTCCCGCCCATCTTCTGTACAATTGCGCCCTCGCAAGCGGTCAGGCCGCGTCGGCTGGCGACAAACATTAACCGGAGTCCATCGTATGAAAGCACCGATCCCATTACGCAACGTTCCCCAGTCCAACATATTCCGCAAAGGAGATGTCTTTGTGTTGTTCGGCGAACTGTTCGGGCGGGGATATGCCAACGGTCTGATCAACGAGGCTCGCAAGGCCGGCATGACCATCGTGGGCGTCACGGTGGGACGCCGCAACGAAGACAACACCCTGCGTGCGCTGACCGCCGAAGAACTGGCGACCGCCGAGGCCAATCTGGGCGGTCGCATCATCAACGTGCCGCTGATGGCCGGTTTCGATCTGGATGCCCCGGCCGGCACGCCGACACCGACCGACATGGTGGCCGAGATGACGCTCAAGACCTGGCAGGACGACAAGCTGGACTGGGCGCATATCGAGAAGTGCCGCGAGATCGGCGTCAAGCGTTTCAAGGATTCCGTGGCGAAAGTGATGGCCGAGCTGGACGGCATGATCCCGGACGGTGCCAACGCCTTCTTCGCGCACACCATGGCCGGCGGCATCCCCAAGACCAAGGTGTTCCTGGCTATCGCCAACCGCATCTACAAGGGGCGCGGCGAGCGCTTCCAGTCTTCGCGTTCGTTGCTGGACAGCGACCTGGGCAAGCTGATACTGATGAACTTCGACGAGGTCACCGCCAATACCTTCCAGTACCTGATCGAGGGTAGCAGCGCCATCCGCGCGCGCCTGGAGAAGACGGGTGGGCAGACGCGCTACACCGCCTACGGCTACCACGGCACCGAGATCCTGATCGGCGGCAAGTACGAATGGCAGACCTACACCAACTACACGCAGGGCTATGCCAAGATGCGTCTGGAACGGCATGCGGAAGCGGCCTGGGCGCAGGGCATCAAGGCCACGGTTTACAACTGTCCTGAGATCCGTACCAATTCGTCTGACATCTTCGTCGGCGTGGAACTGTCGTTGTTCCCCCTGCTGAAGGCATTGAAGCAGGAAGGCGGCGGCGCGTGGGCGGAAGCGCAGTGGCAGGCATGCCGTGAGGTGCTGCTTGAAGGCGAGTCACTGGAGAATCTGTTGCAGAAGATCGACGACTACAACGACAGCGAAGTGATGAAGGGCTTCCGCAATTTCGAGGCCTGGCCGATGGACAATACCGCCGACCTGGCGGAAGTGATGATCGGTACCTCGGAAGCGATCACGAAGATGCACAAGTCACGCGATGCGCTGGTGACCGATGTGCTGAGTGCGCTGGTACTGGAAGGTACTGGACCGCTGATGTTCCACGAGACATCGAAACCGGCCGGTCCCGTGCTGTGGCTGAGCCACGACGTGATAGCCAAGCAGTTGAACCAGATGCACGCCTGATCGACGGGTGCACAAAAAAGCCGCGAGATGTTCGCGGCTTTTTTTGCGCCCGCATCCGGCGGTGCGTCAGTCGATGCGGCAGGCCTCCTCGAAATCCAGACGCGGATTGCGCGGATACACGCCCTTGGGGTCGCCGTAGCCGAGGCTGCAGATGAAGTTCGACTTCACATTCGTCCCCGCAAAGAACAACTCGTCCACCCTGCTATTGTCGAAGCCGGACATCGGCCCGCAATCCAGGCCGAGCGCGCGCGCCGCGATGATCAGATACGCGCCCTGCAGCGTGCCGTTGCGGAAAGCGTTGGTGAAAGCGGTCTGTTCATTCCCGTTGAACCAGCTCGGTGCGTCCGGCGCATGCGGGAACAGCTTGCCCAGTTTGTCGTAGAAGTGCAGGTCATAGCCGATGATGGCGGTGACGGGGGCGGCCATGACCTTGGCGCGGTTGCCTTCCATCAAGGTGGGCAGCAACTTCTCCTTTGCTTCCATTGACTTGACGAACACGATGCGCGCCGGACAGGAATTGGCCGAGGTCGGCCCCATGCGCAAGGTCTCATAGAGTCGGCGCAACAGTTCGTCCGGTACGGGCCGGTCGGTCCACAGGTTGTGGGTGTGTGCCGCGAGGAAGAGTTGGTCAAGGGCGGCTGGGCTCAGGGCGGTGTTGGACATGATGGATTCCTTGTTGGTGTGCTGATTCAGTGATCTTGTGACTGGATTATCCACCCGGAACCCGTTTCTAACCATGCCGTTTTCTATCTGCATCCCTGTGGGAGTTAGAATCCGAAAAAAGTGTCGACTGGAATTGTCTCCCAGAATGAAATGTGTCCTAATGCGACAAGTTCGGCGCGGTGCTACTGGTAGATACATAGATCGGACAAAGGGAAGGGAGGCGAGGGTTGATGGAAAAAGGTCAGGAGAAGCTCGCGATAAGCAAGCTGGTCTTCGAATTGACGGTGTCCGGCAATGATTCGAGTGATCTGGACGTTCTGCTGGAGCATCTGTTCCTTTTGTTGAAAGAGCAGCGTGACATCCCGGTCGAGTCGCGCGGCGCGGTCCTGTTGCTCAACCCCCGTGGCAAGTATTTTCAGGTCGCACAGTTCGGCATGCCGCCCGCATGGGACAACACGCTGGATTGGGAGGCGCTGAAACTGCCCGATCCGGAATCCATAGAACGCTGTCATACCAAACAGGTATCCTACGAGGATCCGACAGTCGGAGCCGTTGTCCATACCCGCATCATGCTGCTGCCTTTGCGCGTCGAAGGCCGGTATATCGGCTATGTAGCCCTGTTCGTCCCGATGGGCTATGAGCTGTGCGAGGTCTATGCGGATTTCTTCAACGACCTGTCGCGCGCCTTGTCCGGTCTGGTACAGCGCACCTTGTCCATGGAGACGCTGCGCATCCGCGAGCTTGAACTCGAAGAGGCGCGTGCAGACGCCATCCGCAGCCTGGGCGTGGCCTCCGAGTACCGCGACAACGAGACCGGCTGGCACATCATGCGCATGACCAACTATGCGCAATCCATCGCCCGCGCCATGCATCTGCCAGAGGAACAGCGTGACCTGTTGTATATCGCCGCCCCCATGCACGATGTCGGCAAGATCGGCATCGCCGACGCGGTGTTGCTGAAGCCGGGCAAGCTGACAGACGAGGAGTTCGAGGTGATGAAGACGCATACCGAGATCGGCGTCACCATCCTCGAAGGCAAGGACGAGCTGATCAAGGCGGCACGCGATATCGCCGGTTGCCACCACGAGCGTTGGGATGGCAAAGGCTACCCCAACGGGATGAAGGGTGAGGAGATCCCCCTGCTGGCCCGTATCTGTGCGGTCGCCGATGTGTTCGATGCGCTCACCTCGACCCGCCCTTACAAGGACCCCTGGACGGTGGAACAGGCCCATGACTGGGTGGTGAGCGAGGCGGGCAAGCATTTCGATCCGGAAGTGGTGCGTGCCTTCGACGCCTCGATGCCGGAGATCCTGCGTATCCGCGAGCTGTACCGCGATGACATCATCGATCCCAAACAGGTGTTGACCCTGCCGCCGATACGCCATCGCGAGAACGAGTGGATCCCATGGGATGACAGTCTGAGTGTCGGCATCGACGTCATCGACGAGCATCACCGTTATCTGTTCGACCTGATCAACGACCTGTACCAGGTGGTAATCAGGAAGCGCGGTGCGCGCGAGGTGGCGCGATTGATCAAATCGCTGGATGCCTATGCCAAGATCCATTTCCGCTCGGAAGAACAGATGATGAACCACTACGCTTTCGCCGGCATCGACCGCCAGTTGCACCAGCACCATGCTTTCGAGGAGAAGATCGCCGAGTTCTACGAAGAGCTGCACGCCAACCAGCTGGTGGCCCAGTTCGACGTGCTGACCTATCTGCGCGACTGGTTGATCCACCACATCCGTGTCGAGGATGCCAAGCTGATCGAGCTGACCAGTCATTGATACCCCCCCATCAGGAGTAATTGACTAAATTACTCAGGTTAGGTTAAATGGATGCACTTTTTCATCAGAGAGGGGTAGACCATGCAATTACCGGAACGTGACGGCGACGGATATCTCGTCGATATGAGCGATTGGACAGAGGAGATCGGCCGTGCCATGGCCGAGGCGGACGGCTACGAGCTGACCGACAAGAAGTGGGAACAGATCATGAAGGCGCGCGAGTACTACGAGGAATTCAACTCGGTGCCGCCCATCCGCAAGTTCGCCAAATACATCGACGAAGACCAGAAGGACGTGTTCGACCTGTGGATGACCGGTCCCATGAAGCCGATCACCAAATATGGCGGCATGCCCAAGCCGACCGGCTGCGTCTGAGTATCACCGATGAAAGTCACACCCGACAACGTCAGGGACTTCATCCTGCAGGGCCTGTCGTGCGAACACATCCAGGTCGAAGGCGACGGTCGCCATTTCGATGCGGTGATCGTGAGCAAGGATTTCGAGGGCAAGGGCATGCTGCAACAGCACAAGCTGGTGTATCAGGTGCTGGGCGACAAGATGGAGAAGATCCATGCCCTGTCGATGAAGACGATGACGCCCGCGCAATGGGCCAACATTCAGTAAGGAAATAGCAATGGACGAAAAAGAGATCGCACTGGGGATCATCCGCAAGACGGTGACCGAGAACCCCATCGTGCTGTACATGAAAGGCACGCCGCAATTCCCGCAATGCGGTTTCTCCGGTCGCGCCGCGCAGGTGCTGAAGGCGGCGGGTGTATCGAAATACGTCGCAGTGAACGTGCTGGAAGACCCGGTGTCCTGGAACTACCTGAAGTTCTACGCCGACTTCCCGACTTTCCCTCAGCTCTATATCAACGGCGAGTTGATCGGCGGTTCCGACATCATGCTGGCGATGTACGAGCAGGGCGAGTTGCAGCCGCTGATCGAAAAGGCGACCGCGACCGCCTGATCGCCGCGCAGGTCAGCGCAGTTTGACGCGCTCGATCTCCACGCTGTGTTCGCCGTCGCTCAGCCACACCTGGCCGTCCTGGATGGTGCACTGCAGGTCCATGGTGCGCCGCACCAGTTTCGGCAGTTCGTGTGTGCATTCGGGCGGCAGGTTGATGATGGCGAGGTTGTGCTGGCGTTCGAACTGGGCGCGGTTCTGCGTGTACCACATGTCGGCCACGCGGCCGCCGTAGCTGTACACCACTACCTGCCTGGCGCGACCGCAGGCCTTGCGGATCAGCTTCTCGTCGGGGATGCCGACGTCTATCCATAGTTCGATGGCACCGGTCAGGTCCTTCTGCCACAGATCGGCGGCGTCCTCGTCGGTCATGCCTTGTCCGAATTCCAGATACTCGTGCGCATGCAGGGCGAATGCCAGCAGGCGTACCATCATGCGTTCGTCGGTCTCGGAAGGATGCTGAGCCAAGGTGAGAGCGTGATCCTGATAATAGTGTCGTTCCATATCCGCGATCTGCAGATTGGCTTTGAATACCGTCGCTTTGATTGCCATGAATTTTCCTGATACGGTGCCTGCCTGCTCAGGCAGAGGGGCGCAAGCATAGCGCATCGCCGCGCAGATGCTGTACACAAGTCAACATTGAACGAGGTCGCACAGATCCATCACATGCTAGATAGTCATCAATCCGCCCAACTTGTCCGCCTGCGCTGGACCGCTTTCGCCATCGTCGGCCTCGCTTATGTGCTGTCCTTCTTCCATCGCTTCGCGCCGGCGGCGATCTCGTCCGACTTGCAGCAGGCGTTCGATACCAGCGGCGCGGCACTGGGCGGCCTGGCGGCGACCTATTTCTACGTCTACACCGTGATGCAGATACCCACCGGCATCCTCGCCGACACACTGGGCCCGCGCCGCGTGGTCGCCATCGGCGGTGTCATCGCCGGCATCGGTTCCATCCTGTTCGGCATGGCGGATACGCTGGCGATGGCGTCCGTCGGCCGTCTGCTGGTCGGCCTCGGCGTATCGGTCGCCTTCATCTGCATGCTCAAACTCAATGCGGTGTGGTTCCATGACCGGCACTTTGGCACAGCGACCGGTGCCACCATCCTGCTCGGCAATATGGGTTCGGTATTGGCTGCCGCACCGTTGGCCTGGGCGCTGGGCTTCGTCTCCTGGCGCACGGTGTTCGTCGCGGTGGGTATCGCCTCACTCCTTCTGGCCGCACTATCGTGGTGGTACGTGCGCAACCATCCCGGCGAAGCAGGGTTGCCGAGCCTGCGCGAACTGGACGGCAAGGCTTCACATCCGAAGCACGAAGGACACTGGTACGACGGTCTATTGGTGGTGATGAAGAACCGTGCCACCTGGCCGGGACTGTGGGTGAACATGGGATTGGCGGGCACGCTGTTCGCTTTCGGAGGACTGTGGGCCGTGCCTTTCCTGCGCGACGTGTACGGCATGGACCGCGCCGTCGCCACCGACCACACCACACTGCTGCTGGCCGGTTTTGCCGTCGGCGCATTCTTCATCGGTACTTTGTCGGATCGTTTGGGCAGGCGTAAGCCGGTGATGTTCGTCGGCGCGCTGGTGTACAGCCTGTGCTGGCTACCGCTGTTGGCCGGTATGCAGATGAGCAGTGTGCTGAGTCACACGCTGTTCTTCGTGATGGGGCTGGCCGCCCCCAGCTTCACGCTGAGCTGGGCCTGCGCGAAAGAAGTCAATCCGCCCGCACTGTCCGGCATGGCCACCAGCGTGGTCAACGTCGGCGCCTTCCTCGGCACCGCCATCCTGCAACCGCTGGTGGGCTGGGCCATCGACCGTGCGCATGCGGGAAGCGGATCGCCGCTGGGGCTGGCCGACTATCAGGTCGGGATGGGCATCATGCTGGGGTTCGCGCTGATGGGGCTGGTCGCCATCGCTTTCGTGCGTGAGACCTACTGCAAATATGTCGACGTCTAGATGTCAGACTGCGGGCTTGAGCGATGCGAGCATCGCTTCGTCCAGATAACACCATTCGCCCTCTGCCAGCCCCAGCGATTCCAGCTTCAGCTCGCATATCTGTGTGCGGCATAGCGCGCTGCAATGGTTGCCGGCTGCCGCCAGCATGCGTTTCACCTGATGGTATTTGCCCTGCTCCAGCACGATCTTCAGTCGGTGCTCGTCCAGTGTTTCGCACAACACGGCGGAAAGCGGTGCCGGTTCGTCATTCAGCTTCACCCCCTGCAGCAGTTGTGCCACCAGTTGCGGTGTGACCGGGTCGTGCGTGGTGGCGACATAGACTTTGGGTACGTGATGTTTGGGCGAGGATTGCTTGTGGATGAAGCTGCCATCGTCCGACATCAGCAACAGGCCGGTGGTGTCGTGGTCCAGACGACCAACGGGTTGCACATCGCGGTTCGAGAATTGTTCCGGCAGCAGAGAGAGTACGCCGGGGTGGTGTGAAGGTTTGCGCGAGCATTCATAGTCGGCAGGTTTGTGCAGCGCGAGGTAGACATGCTCGCGAAACAGCCACGGTTCGCCGTAAACGCTGAATTCCAACCCGTCGGTCTCGAAGCGCTGGCGCTCATCGGTGACGATCTCGCCGCCGATGCTCACGTTCCCCTCGGCGACCAGCCCGGCACACCATTTGCGGGTGCCGAAGCCCTGTGATTGCAGGATACGGTCGAGGGATTGTTTGCTCATGAGGTGAAGACCGGCAAACATCTGCCGGTCGTGATGTCAGAATTGATAGGTGAAGTTCACGCCAAGATGATTGCCGTTCGCGGACTGGGAGGTGGACATGTCGGCCGTGAAGACACCGTTGATGGTGTACTCCTTGGGCTGGTATTTCTCCAGGACGGCGCGCACGTTGATCCAGAAGTTCGGTGTCATCGCATAGCCGGCCTCGCCGACCAGACCGAAGGCGTTGTCATACGAGATGCGATATTTTCCATTCAATGTGATGGTGCGCATAGGATTGGTCACGTAACGCACCCCGCCTCCCAAGCGCCAGCGTTCGTTTCCGGTGTAGTAGGCCAGCGCTTCGATGGGGTAACGGTAGAACAGCACCGAGCCGTTCGAACCTTGCTCCAGGTCGTAGTGATAGTTGGCCGTGATTTGTAGTGCCATCGGCCGGTCCTGCATCTGATAAAACATGCCTGCGCCGAGTTGTACGAACGAGCCCGCCTTCACTTTTCCGGAACTGCCATCCGAATAGTTCACTGTCACCAAAGTGTCGCCGCCATAGGTCAGGCCGCCATTGAGGATGAGATGCGCGCCCGGTGCTGTGACGAAAGAGGCGGGGCTGGCATGTCCGGCAGTAGGTCGGTCATTGAGTGCATGAACGCTGGTGCATGCCGCACCCAATGCCAAAGCGGCGATAAATTTGTTGTTACGAATCACGATCTCTCCCTGAGTATGCAGCGGTTATGGAATTGTGAAGCCCGCGGATTGTATCGGCTACGTGCGTACGCGGCCATACTGTTGTCGGAACGAGGGCAAGGCATAGCCCGATAGCGTGGATATATAGACCTTTGCCTATATACCTACAAAACTGCATAGGCCATCCGGCATATTGACGCGCTGGAACCCATGCGGATACTTGTGCTTGAAGAATTTTATGGCGTGTCCACCTTGGAGAACGATCATGAAAGACCATCCATCCGCGCACCGCTACCCGGCGAACTGGCCGGTCCGCTTCCTGTGCGATTGCAAGAAACAGGGCAAGCCGATCACCATACGCGAAGGATTCGCCCACGATATATCTGCGAACACCATGCGTATCCGCAGTGATCACCACATCTGCACCGGGAAAGAAGTGGCGGTCATGCTGAAGATCCCGCCGCTTGAGCAGGGCTCTGACCATGCGCTGGTGAAGCTGGTGGGGCGCAGCCTGATGACGGTGGTGCATGAGGGTGACTTCCTGACGGAGATCGAATTCTCGCGATTCGAAGCGGATGGGCACGAACGGTTGAAGCACCATCTCAACAATCGTTTCGGCAGTCCTTTCTTCGCCACCCTGCCCAGGATGGCTTGAACCGGCACCCGCTCCCGCCGCGTATAATCCGCTGGTCCAAAACCGGAATCCTTTCAGGCGGGTGCCCCCGCCGATCACACCATGCTCGACTGGAAAGACGGCCAGCCATTCTCATCCCGTTTCGGCGATGTGTATTTCTCTTCCGGATCCGGACTGGAAGAGACGCACCATGTGTTCCTGCAGGGCAATGCGTTGTCCTCTCGCTTCGCGGCCCTGCCCACCGGTGATGGTTTCTGCATCGGCGAGACAGGTTTCGGTACCGGGTTGAACTTCCTCTGCGCCTGGCGGTTGTTCGAGCAGAACGCGCCGCCCGCTGCCACGCTGGATTTCTTCAGCACCGAACGCTTCCCCATCGACGATGACGAACTGAGTGCCGCGCTGGCCTTGTGGCCCCAGCTGGCCGTGCAGGCAGGGGCTTTGCTCGCCTGCTGGAAGCGCCGTGTGCCGGGCTGGAACCGATGGCATTTCGCGGGCGGCCGCATCCGCCTGACGCTGGCGCTGGAGGATGTGGCGCAGGCCTTGCCGCAATTGCCGGCTGGCGGTGTGGATGCATGGTTCCTCGACGGTTTCTCGCCGGCGAAGAACCCCGAGATGTGGAGCGATGAAGTGCTGTCTGCCATCGCCCGTGCCTCGCATGCGGGTACGACGCTGGCGACCTACACCAGCGCGGGCTGGGTGCGGCGCGGCTTGCAGCAGGCGGGGTTCGCGGTGGAGCGGGTGCCTGGCTTCGGACGCAAGCGCGAGATGGTGCGCGGCCGGCTGGAGAGTGCCGGGGCGCAGGCGACGAACGGGCGGGTGCCATCCTCGGCCATCGTCATCGGCGGCGGCCTTGCCGGTTGTGCGGCGGCGCATGCCTTGGCGCAGCGCGGCATCAAGGTCACCCTGCTCGAAGCCGCGCCGCAGCTAGCTGCCGCCGCGTCCGGCAATCCGCGCGGTATTTTGCATGCGCGTTTCGGCGCGGGGATGAACGCGCTGCACCGTTTCGTGCTGGCTGCCTACGGTCATGCGCTGGCGCTGCTGGACGAGATGTTGCCGGTCGATGGCGTGAACCGTGCCGAGTGCGGCTTGCTGCAACTGGCGGCGACCGATGCCGAGGCGAAGCGCATCGCGAAACTGTCCGCGCAGGAGTGGCCGCCGCACCTGTTGCAGGCGGTGGATGCTGAACAGGCGATCCATCTGGCCGGATTGCCAATGGCGCATGGCGGCTTGTGGTTCCCGGCGGGCGGCTGGGTGGTGCCGCCCGAGGTCTGTGCACGGCTGGCGGCGCATCCCGATATCACGGTGCGTCTCGATAGCGAGGTGACGGCGCTGGAAGCGGTGGCCGGCGGCTGGCGTGCCAGCGGTGCCGGTTTTGCCGTCGAGGCGGGGAAGGTGGTGGTGTGCTGCGCGCATCAGGCGAAGCGGCTGGCGCCGTTCGCCGCGTGGCCGCTGCAGCCGGTGCGCGGGCAGATCAGCGTGCTGCCGGCGACGCCGCAGAGTGCACGATTGAAGGCGGTGCTGTGTGCCGAGGGCTATTGCGCGCCGGCCGTTGCGGACCGCCATGTGGCGGGTGCCACCTCATCGTTCGATGATGCAGCGACCGACATCCGCGCGACCGATCATGCCGATAATCTGGCGAAGATCGCGGCCCACATGCCTGCGCTGCATCAGACCTTGGGCGATGTGGAACCATCGGATGGTCGCGCCGCTGTACGCTGCTCGGTGCCGGGGGCGACGCCGCTGGTCGGCGAGGTCGCGCCGGGTTTGTATTGCAGCCTGGCGCACGGCACACGCGGCTTGCTCACGGCGGGCATCGCTGCCGAAGTCGTTGCCGCGCAGATGTGCGGGAAGCTGCCGCCGCTGCCGCAGGACATGCTGGATGCGCTGGCGCCAAGCTCGCGCCCCGGACTTCGGGGATAATGCGTCCATGAAGAAGATCGCTCCCCCTCCCGAATATCCAGAGATCCGCCCCGGCCAGTCCGTCGAGCTGCTGAAGGCGCTGCACATCCTCACGCGCGACGGCAAGATGAACCAGGATTCGCGCCGCAAGCTGAAGCAGGTGTATCACCTGTACCAGTTCATCGAGCCGCTGCTGGAAGAGGTGCGCAATGAGAAGGGCGCGCTGACGCTGGTGGACCATGGTGCGGGCAAGTCGTATCTGGGGTTCATCCTGTACGACCTGTTCTTCAAAACACTTGAAGATGCTTCGCATATCTACGGCATCGAGACGCGCGAGGAGCTGGTCAGCCATTCCCGCGAGCTGGCGCAGCGGCTCGGCTTCGGCGGCATGTCCTTCCTCAACCTGTCGGTGGCGGATTCCATCGTGTCCGCCGAGCTGCCGCAGCAGGTGGACGTGGTGACCGCGCTGCATGCCTGCAACACCGCGACCGACGACGCCATCAAGTTCGCGCTGGCCAAGCGCGCGAAACATATCGTGCTGGTGCCCTGCTGTCAGGCCGAGGTGGCGGCGGTGTTGCGCAAGAGCAAGGGCGCTGCGCTGAAGAACACCTTGACCGAACTGTGGCGGCATCCCATCCATACGCGCGAGTTCGGCAGCCATGCCACCAACGTATTGCGCTGCCTGCAACTGGAGGCGCACGGTTATCAGGTGACGGTGACCGAGCTGGTGGGCTGGGAGCATTCGATGAAGAACGAGCTGATCATCGCCAGCTACAAGGACCTGCCGCGCCAGAAGGCGGCGCAAAGATTGACTGAGATGCTGGAGATGCTGGGCCTGCAAGAGCTGAGTGCACGATTCTTTACGGAGTGAACATGCAAGTGACCGAACCGCAGAACGACCATTACCGCCGCATCGGCGGCGAAGCCAAGATACGCGAGCTGGTGCAACGCTTCTATCAATTGATGGACGAACTGCCTGAGGCCCACCGCATCCGCAAGATGCATCACATCAGCCTGAAGAACTCGGAGGACAAGCTGTTCATGTTCCTCACCGGCTGGATGGGCGGCCCGCAACTGTATGTGGAAAAACACGGCCATCCGCGGCTGCGTCAAAGACACATGCCGTTCGCCATCGGAGACGAGGAGCGTGACCAGTGGATGATGTGCATGTCGCAGGCGCTGGATGACGTGGTGGAGGACGAGGCGCTGCGCAAGGAATTGATGGCGGCATTCCAGAAAGTCGCTGATTTCATGCGCAATCAGGCAGAATAAGGCCATGCAGACCACAGCCCGCACCGCAGACCGTCAGAGCGCCCAGCACATCGGACTGGTCTTCATGTTGCTCGCGCTGCTGGAGCTGCTGTTCCTGCATGCGCTGTCGCCGCTGGAGAATCGCCTGTCCGACGCTTTCGTGCGCATGCAGGCTGCGTCACTACAACCCGACCCCGATATCGTCATCGTCGACATCGACGACGCCAGCCTGGCGCAGATGGAGGACGATGTCGGGCGCTGGCCGTGGCCGCGTGCCGTCCATGGCGAGCTGGTGCAGGGCATCGCGGCGCAGCAACCCAAAGCCATCGTGTTCGATATCCTGTTCAGCGAACGCGACGCGTTCCGTCCCGATAGCGACGAGGCTTTCAACCAGGCGCTGCAAGGTCTCAACAATGTCTATTTCCCCATGGTGCGGCGCGATGCCGCGATGGATGCGCAGGGCGCGCCGGTCACGGATATCGCGCCATTGCTTGGTCTGCAGCGCGGGGAGGGGGCGGACGACCAGGCGAAACTCGCCATCCTGCCGCCGCTGGTGCTGGACCCGGCACACTGGCGCGTCGGCACCATCAACTTCGAGGAGGATGGTGACGGTGTCGGTCGCCGTTATCAGCTCTACACCGATGCCTATGGCTGGCGCATCCCCTCGCTGCCGGCACGCGTCGCGCAGGACCTCGGTTATGCCGTGCCACAGCAGCGCGACATGATCCTCGCCTGGCGCGGCAATCCGGGCGCGTTCAAACATATTCCCTATGCCGACCTGTATGCCGACCTCGGCCGCGAGAAGCACCAGCGTCCGGCGGATGAATTGAAAGACAAGATCGTCATCATCGGCACCGCTGCCACCGGCATGCACGACGTGCGCGTGACGCCCATGGCCAGCCTCTATCCCGGTGTCGAGATGCTGGCCACTGCCCTCGACAATCTGAAGAACGGACGCCAGATGCGCCAGGCGGATGCGGGCTTCCCGGCCGGTATCGCCATCCTGCTGCTCAGCGCGCTGAGCATCGCTTTCATGCGCCGCCTCCACACGCTCAAGATCGGCGCGGCCCTGCTCGGCGTGTCGGTGCTGCTGTTCGGTGCGTCCTGGCTGGCCGTGGGCAGCGAGATGCTGTTGCCGGTGCTCACCCCGGTTCTTCTGGCATGGCTGGCCTATGTCGCTTTCGCCCTGCGCGAATACCTGCGCGAGCGCCGGTCGCGCGAACAGGCGGTGCAACTGTTCAGTCGTTTCGTCAATCCGCATGTGGTGCAGGAACTGGTGGCGCACGGCGGCCTCAGCCGTTCCGGCGAGAGCCGCCAGATCACCATCCTGTTCTCCGACATCCGCGGCTTCACCACGCTGTCCGAGAAGCGCACGCCGGAGCAGGTAGTAGAACTGCTCAATCGTTATTTCAGTCTGCAAGTGGAGGTTGTGTTCCGCCACGGCGGTTCGCTGGACAAGTTCATCGGCGATTGCATCATGGCTTTCTGGGGCGCGCCGCTGGACGATCCCGATCATGCCAAACATGCGGTGGAAGCCGCGCTGGAGATGGGCGAGGTGTTGCAGCGCTTCAAGAAAGAATTGGGCGAGGAAGATGCCAGCTTCGATGTGGGTATAGGCATCCACACCGGCCCCGCTGTGGTCGGTCTGATCGGCAGCGAACAGCGCCGCGAGTACACCGCCATCGGCGATACGGTGAATCTCGGCAGCCGCATCGAAGGTTTGACCAAGGGCGTGTCGCGCATCCTGGTCTCTCGCGAGACCAGGGAGGCCTGCGGCGATGCCTTCGAATTCCAGTCGTTCGGATCGTTCAAGGTGAAAGGGCGCGAGCAGGAAGTCGAACTGTTCGCCCCGACCAGAAAAGGAGAATCGGCATGAAGGGATTGATAGCAGTCTGGCTGACACTCGGTTTCATCGCCAGCGCCGTAGCGGAGGAGGCCATTACTTTGCGCAGCACCGAATTGAAGGCCAAGCCTTACAGCGACGCGGAGACGCTGCTCACGCTGCCGGAACGCAGCAAGGTGGAAGTGCTGCAGCGCCGCGCCTCGTGGACGCAGGTGAAGAGCGGCAAGACCAGTGGCTGGGTGAAGATGCTCAGTCTGCAACTGGTGCGCGGCACCACGCAGCGCCGTGCCGACAACGGGCTGCGCTCCCTGTTCAACGTGGCACAGACCGGTCGCGGCGGCAGCACCGTCACCACCGGTGTGCGCGGACTGTCGGAAGAAGATCTCAAGAACGCCAAGCCGAACCCGCAGGCACTGGAAGATGCGCAGGCGTTCGTGGCCACCAAAGCCGATGCGAAACGTTTTGCCATGCAAGGAAAACTGAAGGCGCAACAGGTCGACTATCTGCCAGGAGGTGAGCGATGAGAACACTCATAGTGATGTTGGCGGTCTGTCTCGCTGTTCCGGTGCAGGCGTTCGACTTTGGCAGCCTTGACCTGGAGAAAGCCGTGAAGACGGTGCAGAAGATCAAGAAGGCCAATGAGGACGTGAGCGAACCGCAGGAGATCGAGCTGGGCAGCGGCATCGCCAGCAACCTGCTGGGGGCCGCGCCGCTACTCGACAACCCGGAAGTTCAGCGCTATGTGAACCGCGTCGGCCGCTGGATCGCGCTGCAGACCGAGCGGCCGGACATCCCCTGGCAGTTCGGTGTGCTGGACGACCCGGACATCAATGCCTTCGCCGCGCCGGGCGGTTACGTCTTCATCACCAAGGGATTGCTCGCTCGCATGAACAACGAGGCGGAACTGGCCGGTGTGCTCGCGCACGAGATATCCCATGTGCTGCGTAAACATCATCTGCTGGCATTGAAGAAAGGCGCACGCTCGGAACTGTTCAGCGACCTCGCCAATGACGCGATCAAGTCGCACGGCGGCGACCCGCGCCTGAGCAAGCTGGTCAGCGCCGGCACCGAGATCTATGCGCGCGGTCTGGACAAGCAGGACGAATTCGAATCCGACCGCATGGGCGTGGTGCTCGCCGCCCGCGCCGGCTACGATCCCTATGGCCTGCCGGCCGTGCTGCAGACGTTGCAATCCATCAACCCAAGCGATTCCAACCTCGCTCTCATGTTCAAGACCCATCCTTCGTTCGACAAACGGCTGGAGCTGCTGGCGAACGAGATGACACCCGCACTGGATGGTTATGAGGGGCAGCCGGATCTTGGCCAGCGGTTCGCGTCGGTGATGGGCGGGCAATAAAGTACCGGACGCGCAGGATGATGAAGCAGCGCCGGACCTTCACCTTCTTCTTGCTCGCGGTGCTGCTGGTGCTCGGCGGCTGCGCCAACAACGACTGGCGTACCGCCAGCCGCGACTCCGCCGGCATCGCCCCGGATCCCGCGACCACCGAAGAGGCGGTGCTCATCGTGTTCGGCGCGGATACCTGGGGCTGGCGCGGCTGGTTCGCCATCCACACCTGGATCGCGGCCAAACGCAGCGGCGAGCATGCGTACACGGTCTACGACGTCGTCGGCTGGCGCGCCCGCAACGGGCAACCCGTCATGCAGGCCGCGCAGGACATCCCCGACCGCTACTGGTACGGCGAGCGGCCACGCATCATCAAACAGTATCGCGGGGCAGGCGTCGATCGTCTGATCGCCGAAGTCGACAAGGCCGCGCAGGAATATCCCTGGAAAGACAGCTACACCGCCTTCCCCGGCCCAAACAGCAACACCTTCATCGCCTGGATCGCCAAGCGCGTGCCGGAAATGGAACTGAGCCTGCCGCTCTCGGCGATAGGCAGCGGATATGTGGAGTGACGATGGTGGATGCACCAGGCATTGCTGTGCTCTGTTCACGGAGCGGGAGAGGTTGGTCGGTGTGACGTGGTTGGCTTGAATCGGCCGACAGCAGAAGTCTAGCCTCAGCCTTTCCTGACCGGCGGTTCCAGATCGCCACGATGCAGTTTGAAGTCGCCCGTCTTGCGTTCCGCGAAGTAGTGTTCCAGCGCATATTTCACCGGACGGAACGCAAGTTGTTCCCACGGGATGTCCTCTTCCTTGAACAATCTCACATCCAGACTCTCGACACCGGGTGAGAAATCCAGGTCGAGCAGGGTGGCGCGGAACAGCATCTGCACCTGGTTGATGTAAGGCAGGTTGTAGACGGCATAGAGGTCGTGGATCTGCACGCGGGCGTTGGCTTCTTCCAGCGTCTCGCGGGCGGCACCTTGTTCGGTGGTCTCGCCGTTCTCCATGAATCCGGCAGGGAGCGTCCACAGGCCGTGCCGAGGTTCGATGGCGCGCAGGCAAAGCAAGATCCTGCCATCTTTCCATTCGGGTATCGCGCCGACGATGATCTTCGGGTTCTGGTAGTGGATGGTGTCGCAGGCGGTGCAAACGTAGCGCTCGCGGTGGTCGTCCGGCGGGGTGCGCAGTTCGACGGGTGCGCCGCAGTCTGCGCAGTATCTCATCTAGGTGAGCCTTGATTAGCCGTCGAGAGCGGTTCGAGTGCAAGGCGCACGGAACGCAGCGACTGAGAAAACGAGTTTCGGTGCAGACTAACCTTCAGGTTATGTCGTAGCCACATACCGGGTTGGTAGGCGAGGAAGCGACAACGAATGTTGCGGTGAAGCTCATGCACAACGCGCGTGATGCTGGTGCCAAGGCCGCGCAACGCCGCAATCGAACCACGCAGTAGGCTAGCGAGGCTCAACTTACAGCTCCCAGAACTTCCACCACGGTGTCTCCTTCTCCTTGAAGAAGGTCTTCGAGGGGCGGATGCCGTCCTTGGCGATGTTGTGTGCCAGCACGCGCTGGGTGTCGCGGCTGAGGTCGTCCATGCCGAGGCTGGTATAGCCTTGCACCATGATCTGCAGGGCATCGCGTGTCTGCGGGGTGTCGGGGTAGTCGGTCAGCACGCCCTGGGCGCGGT
The DNA here is from genome assembly GCF_054601595.1 of Sideroxyarcus sp. TK5. NCBI lineage: Bacteria > Pseudomonadati > Pseudomonadota > Betaproteobacteria > Nitrosomonadales > Gallionellaceae > Sideroxyarcus > Sideroxyarcus sp. TK5. Next base: position 534,242 of record NZ_BAAHSJ010000002.1, read on the forward strand.
TGACGGCGGCGACATAGGCTCCGCGGCGCAGGTAGTAGCTGGCGATGGCGATCTCGTGTTTGGCAAGGGTGACCAGCAGGTATTGCATGCGCTGGCGGGCGTCGTCGGCATAACGGCTGGCCGGATAACGGGTGACCAGTTCCTTGAAAGCGTCGAAGGAGGCGCGCAGGCTGGCCGGGTCGCGTTCGGCCGGGTCCTGCTGGAACAGGGTGCTGAAGTAGCTGTTAAGGTTCTCGTCGAAGTTGATGAGGCCCTTCAGGTAGAGCACGTAATCGAGCGCATCGCTCTTGGGGAACTGTTTGATGAAGCGGTCCAGTGTGGACAGTGCCGGTGCCGGCTCGCCCTTTTTGTAATAGGCATAGGCGATGTCCAGTTGTGCCTGTTGTGCATAGCGGCCATAGGGGTAGCGCGATTGCAGGCGCTCCAGCAGTTTGACGGCACGCTCGTAGCTCTCGTCCTGCATCTCGGCCTTGGCTTGCCCGTACAGTTCGTCCGCAGTCAGTTTCTGGTCGATGTTGTCGGCTTCGGGGAGTGAACTGCAAGCAGCTAACGTGAGCAGGAGGAAAACGGCTAAACTATGACGCATGATAGAACCCGAAGAAGAATTGCCCGATTATAGCAAAGACGACGATAGCGCCGACCCGCTTGAGTTCAAAGTCCCCACCGAGCTCGGCGGACTGCGTCTGGACCAGATCCTGGTCAAACTGCTTCCCGAATACTCGCGTAGCCGCCTGCAAGACTGGATAGGGCAGGGGCTGGTGTCGATCAACGGCAAGACAGCCACTGTCAAACAGAAAGTGTGGGGCAACGAGAAGCTGAGCGTCCTGCCCCAGGTACACCCTTCCGAGATGGTAGCCGAGCCGGAAGACATCCCTCTGGATATCGTGTACGAGGACGATGCGATCATCGTCATCAACAAGCCGGTGGGGCTGGTGGTGCATCCCGGCAGTGGCAACTGGCAGGGCACGCTGCTGAATGCCTTGCTGTTCCATGCGCCGGAGCTGAACGAGGTGCCGCGCGCGGGCATCGTGCACCGGCTGGACAAGGATACCAGCGGTCTGATGGTGGTGGCCAAGACGCTGGTGGCGCAGACCGCGCTGGTGCGGCAGATGCAGGCGCGCAGCGTGAAGCGCGAATACCTGGCGCTGGTGTGGGGCGAGGTGGACCGCGATTACACGGTGAACGTGCCGATCGGTCGCCACCCCACGCAGCGCACCAAGATGGCGGTGACCGAGAGCGGCAAGGAGGCGATCACCCATGTCCACGTCGAGCAGCGCTTCCACAGTTGCACACTGGTGCGTTGCAAGCTGGAGACCGGGCGCACCCACCAGATCCGCGTGCACATGTCCTACCTCGACCATCCGCTGGTGGGCGATACGCTCTACATCAAGGGTGTGCAGAAATGCGTGCCCGCATTGCGCGATATCCTGATCCACTTCCCGCGGCAGGCGCTGCATGCCTGGAAACTGGCGCTGGACCACCCGACGACCGGCAAGCGCATGGAGTTCGATACGCCGTTGCCGGACGACATGGACGAGTTGCTGGAGGCGATCGAAGAGGCGAACGATGAGGTCGTGTGATCCCTTCATCGCGCCAGACTGGCCTGCGCCGGCCAACGTCAAGGCGATGCAGACCACGCGCAGCGGCGGAGTCAGTCAGGCACCCTACGATTCGATGAACCTGGGGCTGCATGTAGGCGATGACCCGCTGCGGGTGAACCATAACCGTCAGTCGCTCTCGGCACTGCTTCCCACCGAACCGGTATGGCTGGAGCAGGTACACGGCACTGTGGTGGCGAACGCCGATGCGGCCGCGTGCCGGGTGGTGGCCGATGCCAGCATCGCCCGTCATCGCGGTTCGGTGTGCGTGGTGATGACGGCGGATTGTCTGCCGGTGTTGCTGTGCGACGCGGATGGAACGGTGGTCGCTGCCGCGCATGCGGGCTGGCGCGGACTGTGTGACGGGGTCATAGAAGCGACGGTGCGGGCGATGGGAGTCGCGCCGAACAAACTGATGGCCTGGCTGGGGCCGGCCATCAGCCAGACGCATTTCGAGGTCGGCGCGGAAGTGCGCGAGGCGTTCATCGCGCAGCATGCGCAGGCGAAGGAAGCCTTCGTCGCCCAGCAGGGATCGGACAAGTATCTGGCCGATCTCTACCTGCTGGCACACCAGCGGCTGAACGCACTCGGCGTCACCGCCATCCACGGCGGCTGGCGTTGCACCTACGGCGAGGCCGATTGTTTCTTCTCTTACCGGCGCGACGGGGCGACCGGTCGCATGGGCACTTTCATCTGGCTCGCCTGAGTCGGATTCACTGCTTCCCCTCGCGCACTTCCAGCAGGAACTCTTCCGATTCCTTCACCGTGGACAGCAGCTCGAAATCCTGGGTGGATTCGCGGTCGATGAACACGCGCGTCCAGCCGCCAGCCTTTTCCACTACACGCCCACCGTCGCCCCGGAAAGCGGCGCGCACTTCGATCAGCACGCGCTGCTCGGTGAGGTTCTTCAGCTCGCCCCACACGCGCAGGGTGCCGGTGGCGGTGCGGCCGGATTGCACATTGTTCACTTCGACCACGTCCTCCAGATGGTCCTCGTCGATCATGATGATGGTGGCATCGGGCAAAGACTGGCAGGCGGCCAGGAAGCTCAACAGCAGGATGGAAAGTGTCTTTTTCAACATGATGTTCTCCTATGTAAGCGGGGTTACGGGTTCAGTCCGGCTGGGTGATGAATATTCTGCGCCTGAAAGTCGGGCGCGGTGCCACTTCGTTCGAGGGTTCGGGCAGGGCTGCAAGCGGCACCAGCGGTGTCTTGAAGTTCGTGGCATCGCGGGCCACTTGTTCGGCAACGGCGGTGCATGCCCCTTTGCATGTCTCACGGGTGACCGCTTCGTGTCGAAGTGAGCTGTCCTCCCAGCTGGAAGGATAGCTGCCCGGATATTGTCTGCCCCACACCAGCATGCAGGCACCGGAACGGAAGGTCTTCATCTCTACCGCACTTTGCAGCGCGCCCTGTGCATCATGGAAACCCAGCGACCATGGCATCTGCCCGGCCTCTGCGTCGATTTGCGTGGTCGCCACATAGATGCGGTCTGGCAGGCTGGACCAGCTGCGCGTATCGGCTTCGGGATGGGTGGAGGCGGCGACGATGTTGCTGCCGATGCTGACCAGCATGCCGAGCAGCGCCAGTCCGGCATATTGCTCGGCATCGTCACCGTCTCTGCGCCGGGCCGCGTTGCGCGCAAGGTCGGAGGAGATGTGCGCGAACACGGCGGCACCGGTCGCGATGCCCTCGGCGGTATCGCGGAACGAGGCCTTGCCCGCCAGGATCTTGTCCACTGCGCGCCCACCGCGTGTCGAGGCTTGCCAGTACACGTCCTCGATCTGTTGCCCCACCAGCAGATGATCGCCCTGCGTGAAGGTGACACCGCGTACCCTGCCGTCGTCGCGCCGCACATAGCGCAGTTCCTCCTGATGGCGGCCGCTGGCGATCTTGCCCGGTGCACGGCCGACCTCGGCGATCAGTAGCACGTTGTCTGTCACGGAGGGGAGCTTGATGCCCGGCTTTGCTTTCAGTACGGCGGCGAATTCGTCCTTCGCCTGCGCGGCGCGTCCCGAGCAGTTGTACAGCCAGCCACGGATGAACGGCATCATCACCATGTCGCTCTGGAAGGTCTCGGAGGCGGACATGGTGTCCTGTATCTCGGCGAAGCGCAGGTCGGCGCGGGCGTTGTCCAGATCGGCATCGGAGAAATCGGCGAGGGCGAGGTAGTAGCCGACCATGGCGCGCTCGTAGGGGTCGCCCTTGAAATCCTTGTCGGCCTCAGGCACGAAATTGCTGCGCGCGCGGTTGGCGGCCGGGTCGTGCGCATAGATGGTCTCGATCAGCGCCTGCGCATCGGACAGGAGACGCTGGGCGGTATGAGGTTGCGAAAGTTCCAGCGCGGTCAGTCCGGCCATCGCCTCGTTCAGCACGCGGTCGCGGCGGCCCTGTTCCTGGTCGCGCAACACATAGTGGCGCAACGCGGTCGGCACTTCCGTATCCGGCTCCAGCAGTTGTTCGATGCGGCCCGGCTCGACAGGTTTTCTATCCGGCCCGCTGGTTGCGCAACCGGACAGTGTCAGCCCGAGGGCGCAGGTGAGGGCAAGTGGAACGAAACGGGATGTCGCTGAAGGATCAGCGATAGATCGCATCGTCCTGGCCGCCCTTCTTGAACTCATACAGGTTGGACCAGACGCTGAGCGAAGTCTCCAGATCGATCAGCTCGAAAGTGATCTGCGTGTAGCGCTCCACCGTGCCGCTCTGCGCGCTGCGCGCATCCAGCGAGTTGATGCGGCCGATCAGGCGGTAGTCTGCACCGGCGGTAGCCTGGGCCTGCTTGAGTGTGCCCGCATCGGTCACGCCCTGACGCTTCATGTCGCGTTCCTGCGCCACCATGTCGGCGGACTCGCGCGAGACGAACTGCAATTTGCCCTGGGCGGCGCGCTGGAGATTGATGCGCAGCCTGTCCACCAGCAGGTTCTTGTTGATGCGCTGACTGCTCTCGTTCTCGAAATAGGCTGCGTCGAGGATGACGCGCGCCGCCTGGCTGCGCTTCACCACTTCCGGCGTGGCGAGGATATCTTTCACCATGGCGTCGGTGACGGCGGTCACATCCTGGCTCTCCACGCCCACGCCGGCCACCACACCGGTGGAATGCACGTCCTGATAGGTGACCGGTTTGCCGGCATCGGGGGTAGAACAGGCGGACAGCAACAGGACTGAAACAGAAAGGGTCAGCAGGATATTCGTGTTCATTGTGATCTCCGAAAATATGGCGGGTATGTGACCGTGCGTAGCGACGAATGGTTCATTGCGCCGCCATTGTGTGTGTCTCCACCCCGTAAATCAAGCGCTCGGGTGGACAAGCGCCAGCATATGCTTTATATCCCTGCGCTGTTCACAATCTACGCTCCATGCCATGAAAACGATAAGCAAGACCCAGCGCAAAGTGGTGTTCGCCGCCTGTTTCGGTACCTTCCTCGAGTGGTACGACTTCCTCACCTTCGCCACCCTGGCCACCTACTTCAGTGTGCTGTTCTTCCCGCCGGAAGATGCCACCGCCGCCTTGCTGGCGAGTCTGGCGGCGTTCGGCGTGGGCATGATCGTGCGTCCCTTGGGGTCGGCGCTGTTCGGTAACTTGGCGGACCGTTATGGTCGCAGACCGATCTTCCTGGTGACCATCTCATTGATGGGCGTCTCCACCTTCCTAGTCGGCTTGCTGCCGACCTATGCGCAGGTCGGTATGCTGGCCCCCGCGCTGCTGCTGTTGCTGCGCTTGCTGCAAGGCTTTGCGGTGGGCGGCGAGATCGGCGGGGTGGCGGTGTATCTGACCGAGCATGCGCCAGAAGGACGGCGCGGTTTCTACACCAGCGTGCTGCAACTGATGGGGCCGCTGGGTATTCTGGTCTCCACCTTCCAGATCGTGTTGTTGCACCAGTTCCTGGATGATGCGGAGTTCAGCAGCTGGGGCTGGCGCATACCGTTCCTGTTCTCGGTGGTGCTGTTGTACATCTCGATCAAGACGCGCATGAGTCTGGAAGAATCGCCTGTGTTCAAGGAATTGCAGGAGCAGGGCCGCGTGTCGCAGGCGCCGTTGCGCGAATGCTTCCGCGACCGCCAGACGCTGAAGGGCATGGCCTTGCTGTTCTTCTGCATCTCGGCGGGCGGTTCGCTGCTGTTCTTCACTTCGCAGGTGTATGCCAACGTGTTCCTCAAGAGCGTGGTGCGGCTGGATGCGCAACTCGCCAGCACGCTGGTGATGCTTTCCACGCTGGTGCTGTTCCCGCTCACCATCTGGTTCGGCTGGCTGTCTGACCGCATCGGGCGGCGCCCCGTATTATTGGCTGGTCTGCTGCTGGGGGCGATCAGCATCATCCCGGTGTTCAACGGCCTGCAGCATTTCGGCAATCCCGCGCTGGAGCGTTTCAACAGCGAAGTGTCGGTGACGCTGTCCGGCAGCGACTGCGATTACAGTCCCTTCCAGAAAGCGAAGAGTGCATGCGCGCGCAATCAGGAGTTCTTCATCAAGAACGGCATCGTGCACAGCACCGAGCCGGGCGAGGGCGCAGTGGTGCGTATCGGATCGGATGTCGAGGTCAGCGGCTTCGACCCTGAAGCCCTGAGCGCAGCACTGCGATCCAAAGGCTGGACTGCAAAAGCCGACAGCGAACAGGCCAACACGGTGATGTTGTTCCTGCTGCTGCTGATACCGGTGGTCGCGGTCGGCCTCATCACCGGGCCGCAGACGGCCGTGCTGCCGGAACTGTTCAAGGCACGCAATCGCTATACCGCCGCCGCGTTGCCGCATAACCTGAGCGCAGGTTGGATCGGCGGCCTGTCGCCGTTCATGGTGACCCTGTTGTCGGTGCAGGCAGGCGATGTGATGGCGGGACTTTGGTATCCGGTCGGGATGCTGATCATGGCTTCCATCATCGGCCTGCTGTTCTTGCCCGAGACCAAGGATGTGGTGCTGGGGGAATAACCCTTGCAGAGGTTGTTTTCGGATGCCGGGTTTTTATCATTGAAGGACATGACATCACGGATCATGGCAGGATGGCTCAGATTGCATCCATGCCCTGGGGTCGCCGCATGTGATTTTGTCAGAAGCTCATGAGGCGAGCTTGGGCTGAGCGAGCAGTTTTTCTATCAGCATCGAGATATTGACCGGCTTATGCAGTACGGGCCAGGCAAAATCGCCGGATTTGTATACGAATTCCGGTGAAGTGTCGCCCGTGATCAACACTCCGCACACCGGGAGCGCGCGTTGTTTCTGGAGACGTTCCAGGAATTGCATGCCATTCAGTTCCCCGGCGAGCATATAATCCACGATGTAGTAATCAGCCTCCAGCATGCTGGGAGCGTTCAGCGCCGACTCCGCATCGGAGAAGACAGTGGTTTTCCCACCCATGGTTGAAATCACTTGCGAAAGTGCTTCAGCTACCAGCATCTCATTCTCGATGACGACAAACCTCTTCCCTCTGACGAAGGCACTCTGTGCGATCTCCTGGGTATGTCTTGCATCATTGGCGACCGCCTGCGTGCTGCTCGCTTGTTCATCCAGCGGCAAGCGGAAGCAGAACACCGAGCCATGTCCGACACGCGAGCGACAATTCAACTCTCCACCCAACAGGGAGATGGAGCGCTTTGCGATGGAAAGCCCGAGGCCAAGACCATTGGAGCGGTCACGCTGCGAGTTGCCGACCTGATAGAACTCGTCAAAAATTCGCGGCAGGTTTTCTTCGGCGATGCCGACTCCCGTATCCCAGACCTGAATCAGTATTGCATCGCCTCGCCGCCTGGCGCTGACCATGATCGCGCCCGAGGGGGTGAATTTGAGCGCATTGGTGACCAGGTTCTGCACAACCGATTTCACCAGCCCGAGATCGCTGCACACGAGATGATTTTTCTGGCGGGCGTAATGGAGTTTGAAACCGATCTGTTGCTGATGCGCGAGGGATTCAAAATTCTCTGCGATCCAGTGGAACAGCACGCCGATGCTGAAGGTGGTGTATTGCGGCTTGATCGCGCCGGCATCCAGCTTGGAGATGTTGAGCAAGGATTCGAGCAACTCGTTGAACATCGTCATCGATTGCTCCATGCGCTGCAGAAGATGGTCTTGTTCGGCTGTGGGCTTGGTATATCTCAGCGCGTCTATGAACAGATTCGCCGCAGCCAGCGGCTGCCTGAGGTCATGACCGGCAGCCGCCAGGAAACGGGTCTTGCTCTGGTTGGCCTGTTCCGCGACGACCCGCGCTACTTCCAGTTCGCGTGTCCTTTGCGCTACGCGCTCTTCCAGATGTTCATTCATCTCCTTGATGGTGGCTTCGAGCCGCTTGGGCTCGCTGATGTCGATGTGGGTGCCGATCATGCGTACCGGATTGCCGACGGCATCACGCTCCACTACGGCACCCTGTGCCAGGATCCATTTCCAGCTGCCGTCCTTGCATAGCATCCGGAATTCGCTGCGGTAGGCGGTGGCCTTGCCCGCGAAGCAGGCTGCGATACCCTCGGATGCGCCGGGAAGGTCAAAGGGATGGACCAGCTTGCGCCATGCCTCGACATTGTTGGCGATCTCTTGCTCTTCATATCCCAGCATCCCTTTCCAGCGTCTGGAATACAGCACATCACCCGATGGGACGCGCCAATCCCAGACACCTTCCCCCGCACTTTCGATGGCCAGACGCCAGCGTTCGTCTTGCTGTTCGATCTCGGCGCGTGCCTTGTCCTTCTCTTGGCGCATCAGAGAGATGCGGTCGGCGAGGGCGAGCGAGAGCAGAATCGCATCCACCACCATGCCGAAATCCACAGCGTGGTAGGTCAGGAAGGAGAACGGCAGGATGCCGGAAGTGGTCAGCGGTGTGATGCACGAGCCGATCAGTCCGGATATGGTGCCGAGCAGGAAGAAACGCGCCGCACGGTTGCCGGAACGTAGCGACCAGATCGCTAACAGCATGACAAACGGACCGTAGAAGATGACCCAGGCAGTTGCCGAGAAGATATTGGGGCCGTATCCCCAGAGCGCGGTGAGCAGATAGGTGGAGAGCAGCAGTAGCGCAAAATTTCTCGTCCAGCGGTAAGCCTTGGATAGTCTGGTGCGCAGCTCAAGGAACAGGATGGCGAACGCCAGTCCCGCGAACATGTAGAGATAGACCAGTGCGGCGAGTATCCAGTTGTTGAACGCCGGCAGGTCCGGCCAGAGCGCCTGGTAGGCGTGGCCGTTCAGCGTCGCATGCATCACCAGGAAGCTGAGCAGATAGACGGCATATGCTACGTAAATCTTTTCCCGGACAGAGAAAAACAGGAACAGGTTGTAGAGCAGCAGCGCGCCCAGCACACCGTAGGTGATGCCCCAGAATCTGGCTTCACTGGCTTCACTGGCGTAGAAGGTCGCATGCTGGAACAGGGTCATGCCCACGTCGACGGGGTCCCTGGACTGGACGCGGACCAGCAGTTGACTTTGCCCGGGCGGAACGTGCAGTGCGAAATTGGGTTGTGGATTACCCACGCTGCGCTGGCTGAATGGCAACGTATCACCGCCGTGGTATTCCTGCAGCGTGCGGCCATCCTGTGACAGGGTGACTTGAATGTCGTCCAGCCAGGTCGGCTTGAACACGAGCAGGTAGTCGAGTGTTGCCGCTTCCTTGTTGTGGAGGGGGATGCGGAACCAGTAAGCAGCCTTGCTGAATCCGAAGCTGACGAACGCTTTGCTGCCGGCATTGCTTACCTCAGCTTGTGTGGACAGCACCTGGTCAGCCGTCATGGATAGCCTGCGATCCTTGATGATTTCGGCCAGCGGTGTCAGCGGCAGCTCGGTGACGGAGGCATCCAGATGCGCGCCTCTAGCCTCGGGCAATGACTCCGCACATGACCAGATCGGCCAGAAACAGAGCACTGCGAACAGTATGCGGAATGGCATGTGATGTTTGTGAAGTATGGGAGGGATTTCTGGCGCAAGCCCCTTTGGGCCGGAATTCTATCAGCAGTTGCAGGCAGGGGAGGTGCAGTCCGGCCCGGCTGGACTGCCTGCGACAAGTGGGCACTTGATTGCTGAACAAGTTGCCATTAACTTGCCTGCCCGAGACCCGGCATGTGATGCTGGGGGAATAGAGGCCGGTCGGGTACAATGCGCGCCCCGTATCCCCCTTGTTTGCTATGTCTGTTCTATCCTGGATCATCGTCGCCAGCCTGTTCGGCGGCGTGCTGAGCGTCGCCGCTGCCGCGCTGTTCGCGCTGAATGCGCGCACGCACTGGATCGGCATGCTGGTCAGCTATGCCATCGGTGCGCTGCTGGGCGCGGTGTTCCTCGACATCCTGCCGGAGGCCATCGAGCTGGCCGGTGACACTGCCGCCGTGAGCGGTACCGTGCTACTCGGCATCCTGTTGTTCTTTACGCTGGAGAAGGTGCTGATCTGGCGGCATTGCCACCATGACCATTGTGAGGCGCACGAGCCGCATGAGCCTTCATCGCACGATCACGACCACGGCCGCAGCGGCACCATGCTCATCATCGGTGACACTTTCCACAATTTCGTGGACGGCATCATCATCGCCGCCGCTTTCATGGTCGACATCAATCTGGGCATCGTCACCGCGCTGGCCATCATCGCGCACGAGATTCCGCAGGAGGTCGGCGACTTCCTCATCCTGCTGCATTCCGGCTACAGCAAGTTGCGCGCGTTCCAGCTCAACCTGATCTCCAGCTTCGCCACGCTGGTGGGCGGTGTGCTGGCCTATTACGCGCTGCAGGGTTTGCAGTCGTGGACGCCCTACATCCTCGCGCTGTCGGCGGCCAGCATGATCTATGTCGCCGTGGCCGACCTCATCCCCGGCCTGCATAAGCGCACGCAGATGCGCGACACCGTGCAGCAGGTGCTGCTGATCGTGCTGGGTGTGGCGACCGTGGGTCTTGTCGGGTTGGCGACCGGGGTCTGAGATGCATGCCGATCTGACCCGTTTCGCCTGGCTGTCCATCGCGGCCGCCGTCGCCACCATCCTGCTCAAGGGCTGGGCATGGTGGCTGACCGGCTCGGTCGGTCTGCTGTCGGATGCGCTGGAATCCTTCGTCAATCTGGCCGGTGCGCTGATGGCCTTGTTCATGCTGACGCTGGCCGCCGCCCCCGCCGACGACAAGCATGCCTACGGCCACGGCAAAGCCGAGTATTTTTCCAGCGCGTTCGAAGGCTTCCTCATCCTGCTGGCAGCATTCAGTATCGCTTACGCAGCTATCGACCGCTTGCTGCATCCGCAGGCACTGGCCGAGGTCGGCATCGGTCTGGCGGTGTCGGTGGTCGCCTCGCTCATCAATCTGTTCGCCGCGCGCGAACTGCTCAAGGCCGGACGAGCCTACCATTCCATCACGCTGGAAGCGGACGCCAAACATCTGATGACCGATGTGTGGACCTCGGTCGGCGTCATCATCGGCGTAGCGCTGGTGTGGGTGACTGGCTGGCTGTGGCTGGACCCGGTCATCGCTTTGCTGGTGGCGGCCAACATCGTGTGGACAGGCTGGCAGTTGCTGCATCGTTCTGCTGCCGGTCTGATGGATGCCGCCATCCCGCAGGAACATATCGACGCCATCGAAAGCGTACTGGTGAAATACCGTGAGCAGGGGCTGGACTTCCATGCGCTGCGCACGCGCGAAGCCGGGCGTCAGGCTTTCATCTCCATGCACGTGCTGGTACCGGGCAAGTGGACGGTGCAGCGCGGCCATGATCTGGTCGAAGTGATCGAGGCCGAGATCCGTGCTGCCGTGCCGTTCTGTCATGTCACCACGCATCTGGAACCTATCGAAGACCCGGTCTCGCTGATAGATGCGACGCTGGAACGGCCGACAACCTCTACAGGGATCACTCATGAGTAAAGCTGCACCCAAGATCGGATTCGTCTCGCTCGGCTGCCCCAAGGCCGCGTCCGACGCCGAACTCATCCTCACCCGCATGCAGGCCGAAGGATATGAATTGACCCCCAGCTATCAGGAAGCCGATCTGGTGGTGGTCAACACCTGCGGCTTCATCGACAGCGCCGTGGCCGAATCGCTGGACGCCATCGGCGAAGCCTTGCAGGAGAACGGCAAGGTGATCGTCACCGGCTGCTTGGGTGCCAAGGGCGACATCGTCCAGAAGACACATCCCAAGGTGCTCGCCGTCACCGGCCCGCATGCCACCGAAGAAGTGATGAGTGCGGTGCACCAGTATCTGCCGCGCCTGCACGATCCCTACACCGACCTGGTGCCGCCGCAGGGCGTGCGCCTCACGCCGCAGCATTTCGCCTACCTGAAGATCTCCGAAGGCTGCAACCACAGTTGCACCTTCTGCATCATCCCCAGTCTGCGCGGCGATCTGGTCAGCCGTCCCGTGCATGACGTGATGGCCGAAGCGGAGAAACTGGTCGAATCCGGCGTGAAGGAACTGCTGGTCATCTCGCAGGACACCAGTGCCTACGGCGTGGACGTGAAATATCGCACCGGCTTCTGGCAGGGCAAACCGCTCAAGACGCGCATGACCGATCTGGCCGGTGCGCTGGGTGACCTCGGCGTGTGGACACGCTTGCATTACGTCTATCCCTATCCCAGTGTGGATGATGTGATTCCCCTGATGGCCGAAGGCAAGATACTGCCCTACCTCGACATCCCGTTCCAGCATGCCAACGAACGCATCCTCAAACTGATGAAGCGCCCGGCCAGTAGCGAGAACGTGCTGACTCGCATCAAGAAATGGCGCGAGATCTGTCCGGACATCACCCTGCGCAGCACCTTCATCGTCGGCTTCCCCGGCGAGACCGAAGAGGAGTTCGAAGAACTGCTCGACTTCATCGAAGAAGCACAGCTCGACCGCGTTGGCGCATTCAAATATTCGCCGGTGGAAGGGGCTGCCGCGAATGCACTGCCCGACCATATCGATCCCGAAGAACAGGAAGAGCGCCTGGCACGTTTGATGTACCTACAGGAAGAGATCAGCGCCGGGAAACTGGCAAAGAAAGTCGGCCAGACCATGACTGTGCTGGTGGATGATGTGGACGAGCAAGGTTCCCTAGCACGCAGCAGCGCCGATGCGCCCGAGATCGACGGGCTGGTCTACATCGACGGCGAGCAACTGGAAGTGGGCGAGTTCGTCACGGTGAAGATCACCGGTTCAGATGAGCACGACCTGCACGCTGAAGTCGTCAGGGAATGAGCGAAGAAAATCCCTGCCTGAGTTGCGGCGCATGCTGCGCGCATTTCCGCATCATGTTGCATGGTGACGAGGTCGAGCCGGTCGGTCATGTGCCGCGTGCGCTGGTGGATCCTGTTGGTACGGCTTTTTGCATGAAGGGCACGGATAGCTATCCGCCGCGCTGCATCGCCCTGGAGGGCGAGCTGGGGCAGGTGGTGCGGTGCAGCATCTATGACGTTCGTCCGCAGGTGTGTCGCGAGTTCAATGAATACGAGTTGGACGGTACGCCGAACCCGGCTTGCTTCAAACTGCGCGGCCTTGTCCCTCCGAAAGTCTAAACGCCCAGAGACAGCCGCTGTGCGGTGATGAAGTCGCGCGTGTTGACGTGGCGCACGAACCAGTCCGCGAACGGGCCTTCCAGATATTCCAGCAAGGCTTTGCTATCTTTCGACTCGTGCCACTGTGCGATGCGGGCAGACAGGCGTTCCAGTGCCTGGTCGTGGTCTTTCTTGTGCGCATCCAGCGGGCCGAACTGCGCGGCCTGCATGGCTTGTTCCTCTTTATGGAATTGTTGCTGCAGGCTGGTCTGCATGAATTGCAGCGCTTCCTTGAGCGTGTCTTCTGCGGCATCCTTCTCCAATAGTTCCAGCATGGCAGCGTGTGCTTGCACGAAACTGCCATGGTCGAATACTTCGCTCATGCGGGTCTGTGCGCCTGGATGTAGGCGGCGGTGACGAAGTCCATGCTGCTGACGTGATTGACGAACCAGTCGCGTACCGCGTGCTCCAGCCAGTCACTCAGGGCGGTGACATTGCGGGCCGTTCTCCAGGCCTCGACGCGGGCGGCCATGTCGTCCAGCACCTTGTCGTGCTCGCCCTTGTGCATGGGATAGGGCGGGAATTTGACCGATAGCATCAGTTGCTCTTCCTCGGCGAAATGCAGGCGGGTGTGTTCCAGCAGGTGGTCAAGCATGGCATCCACTTGTGCGTGATCCGCGCCCGTATGCAGCAGGTCGAGCAGATGTTTGCGCAAGGCGACGAACTCGGCGTGGTCGTTGTTCATGAAATCGATCGCAACGCGTGGGTAATTCAGCATGTTTTCCCTTTTTGGCGGGGGTGATTACGGGGTGTAAGGCTGTATAATCTGCGCCCTATGCAGATTCTACGCGGCCTCCATTCTACGGATTTTCGACCTCTGGCGGTCACCATCGGCAATTTCGACGGGGTGCATCTGGGGCATCAGACGATGCTGAGGGAGTTGCGCGAGACGGCGCAGGAACGTGGCTTGCAGACGGCTGTGGTGACCTTCGAGCCGCATCCGCGCGAATTCTTCACGCCGCAACAGGCACCGGCGCGGCTGACCAGTCTGCGCGAAAAGCTGGAGCTGTTCCGCGGGATGGGCATGGACCGCGTGTATGTGTGCCCTTTCGACAAGGTGTTCGCACAGCGTACAGCGGATGATTTCGTGCTGACCCTGGCGCAAGCCTTGTGCGCCAAGCATGTGCTGATCGGTGACGATTTCCGCTTCGGTAGCGGGCGCGGCGGTGATTTTGCCTTGATGCAGCAGGCCGGTGCGCGGCATGGCTTCGAGGTGAAGGCGATGCATAGCGTGTTGCATGACGGGGTGCGCGTTTCCAGCACGGCGATCCGCAACGCACTGGCGGAAGGCAAGCTGGATATCGCCCGCGACTATCTCGGTCGGCCGTACAGCATCAGCGGGCGCGTGGTGCATGGCGATGCGATGGGTCGCAAGCTGGGTTACCCCACGGCGAACATCCAGATGAAACACAACCTGCCGCCGCTCAAGGGCGTTTATGTGGTGCAAGTGCATTCGGATGGTCTCGGCGTGTTGCAGGGCGTGGCCAGTCTGGGGCAGCGTCCCACGCTGAAACACGATGCGAAGTACGCGCTGGAAGTGCATCTGTTCGAGTTCGCGCAGCAGATATACGGCAAGCATCTGCGGGTGGAATTCCTGCACAAGTTGCGCGATGAGATGAAGTTCGACGGTTTGGAAGCGCTGACGCGGCAGATCGCGTCGGATGTGAATAATGCAAAGCAATGGTTCATCGATCATGAGTGAAGACAAGAAGAAATACCCCCTGAATCTCCCCGATACGGCGTTCCCCATGCGCGGCGATCTGGCCAAGCGCGAGCCGCTGATGCTGCAGCAATGGCAGGCGCAACAGCGCTACCAGCGCATCCGCGCGGCGGCCAAGGGACGACCGCAGTTCATCCTGCACGACGGCCCGCCGTATGCGAACGGTGACATCCACATCGGCCATGCGGTGAACAAGGTGTTGAAGGACATCATCATCAAGAGCAAGACGCTGAGCGGTTTCGACGCGCCTTATGTGCCGGGCTGGGACTGCCACGGTCTGCCTATCGAGTTGCAGGTGGAGAAGAAGCATGGCAAATCCATCCCGCCGTCGCAGTTCCGCGAACTGTGCCGCGAATACGCCAAGGAGCAGGTCGAGCGCCAGAAGAAGGACTTCATTCGCCTCGGCGTGCTGGGTGATTGGGACCATCCTTACCTGACCATGGATTTCCAGACCGAGGCGGACATCATCCGTGCCCTAGGCCAGATCCAGCAGAACGGTTACCTGTACCAGGGCCGCAAGCCGGTGAACTGGTGTCTAGATTGCGGATCGGCACTGGCCGAGGCGGAAGTGGAATACGAGGACAAGGTATCGCCCGCGATCGATGTCGGTTTCGAGGTGAAGGACATCGAGGCGGTGGGCAAGGCTTTTGGTGTGTCGTTGCCTGGCAGTGCCAAAGTCTATGCAGTCATCTGGACCACCACGCCGTGGACGCTGCCAGCCAACCAGGCGGTGACCGTGCATCCCAAGCTGGAATACGACCTGATCCGTACTGACAAGGGTTATCTGATCCTGGCATTCGATCTGGCGACTGATTGTTTGAAGCGCTACCAACTGGCTGGTCACAACGACCGTGGCGACGGTCTCGCCGCCACCTGCTTCGGTTCTGCGCTGGAGAACCTGCCGCTGCAACATCCGTTCTACGACCGCATCGTGCCCATCATCTGCGGCGAACACGTCACGCTGGAAGCCGGTACCGGACTGGTGCATACCGCGCCGGCACACGGTGTGGACGACTATGTGGTCGGCCAGAAGTACAGCTTGCCAGTGGAGAATCCGGTAGGCGACAACGGCACCTTCATCTCCACCACACCGCCGGTGGGCGACAAGCCGCTGGCCGGCGTGTTCGTGTGGAAGGCCAACGACATCGTGCTGGAAGCGCTGGCGGCCAGCGGCCATCTGCTGCATCAGGAAAAGATGAAGCACAGCTATCCGCATTGCTGGCGTCACAAGACGCCGATCATCTTCCGCGCCACGCCGCAATGGTTCATCGGCATGGAGCAGGGCGAGGACGGTGCGACGCTGCGTGATCTGGCGAACGATGCCGTGGCGGATACCAGATTCTTCCCGTCATGGGGCCGCGCCCGCATCGAGGCGATGATCAAGAACCGTCCCGACTGGTGCGTATCGCGCCAGCGCAACTGGGGCGTGCCGATGCCGTTCTTCGTGCACAAGGAGACGCTGCAACTGCATCCGCGTACGCCGGAGTTGCTGGAGGCTGTGGCGAAGCGCGTGGAGCAGGTCGGTATCGAGGCATGGTTCTCTCTGAACAGCGCTGATCTGCTGGGTGAGGATGCCGCGCACTACCGCAAGCTGACTGACACGCTGGATGTGTGGTTCGATTCCGGTGCCACGCACTACGCTGTGCTGGCGAAACGCGCAGGGCTGCGTTCGCCGGCCGACCTGTATCTGGAAGGTTCCGACCAGCATCGCGGCTGGTTCCAGTCCTCCCTGTTGACCGGTTGTGCCATCAACGGCCGCGCGCCCTACGATGCCTTGCTCACGCACGGCTTCGTGGTGGACGGCAAGGGACACAAGATGTCGAAGTCCAAGGGTAATGTCATCGCACCGCAGAAGGTGATCGACACCATGGGCGCGGACATGCTGCGCTTGTGGACGGCATCGACCGACTACTCCGGCGAACTGACCATCTCGGACGAGATCCTCAAGCGCGTGACCGATGCCTATCGCCGTATCCGTAACACGCTGCGCTTCCTGCTGGCCAACGTGAGCGACTTCGATGTGCAGCGCGATGCGATATCGGTCGCCGAGTGGCTGGAGATCGACCGTTACGCGCTGGCGCTGACGCAGAAACTGCAGGTTGATGTGCGTGCCGATTACGATCGTTACGAGTTCCATCTGGCGGTGCAGAAGCTGCAGGGCTTCTGTTCGGAAGAGCTGGGCGGTTTCTATCTCGACATCCTGAAAGACCGTCTGTACACGGCAGGCGAAACCTCGAAAGCACGCCGCTCCGCACAGAATGCGCTGTATCACATCACCCAGTCGCTGGCGCGGCTGATCGCGCCCATACTCAGTTTCACCGGTGAGGAAGTTTGGGCCACATTGAACGGCAAGGACGACGTCAGCGTGTTCGAACAACTCTGGTATGAGTTGCCGGATTCCGGTTTGAGCGGCGAGCAGGTGAGTGCCTGGGGCGATATCCGTACCGTGCGCGAGCAGGTCAACAAGAAACTGGAGGAGCAGCGTGCCGCAGGCGCCATCGGCTCCGCCTTGCAGGCCGAGGTGGATGTGTATGCGGCGAAGGAGACTTTTGAACTGCTGTCCCGTCTGGATGATGACCTGCGCTTCGTGTTCATCACCTCGCGTGCCAACGTGCATCAACGCGATGGGGAGCTGGAGATCAAGGTCACCCCGAGCACACACGAAAAATGTGAACGCTGCTGGCATTATCGCGAGGACGTGGGCAGCGATGCACAGCATCCGACGCTGTGCGGGCGCTGTGTGAGCAACCTGTTCGGCGACGGCGAGGCGCGTCACCATGCCTAGCACGTCATTCCGGCGCAGGCCGGAATCCAGTTCGATTGAAAACTCCTGCGTAGCAGGGCATACGGGTTTTGTCCGCTATGCGGATTATTTTCCAAACTGGATTCCGGCCTGCGCCGGAATGACGGTGTGTTTATCTGCGTGGAGGGAGCGATGAGACATTGGCTGGCACTCTCGTTGATTGTCATCATCATCGACCAACTGAGCAAGGCGGCCATCACCAGCCACTTCGTCTACGGCGAAGCGCTGGCCGTCACTTCGTTCTTCAATCTGGTACTGGCGCATAACACCGGCGCGGCATTCAGCTTTTTGAGCGATGCCGGTGGTATGCAACGCTGGCTGTTCTCGCTCATCGCCGTCGTGGCATCGGTGTGGATCGTATGGCTGCTGCGCAAACACCAGTCTGAGAAACTCTTTGCTTTGGCTTTGGCGCTGATACTCGGCGGCGCACTGGGCAATCTGATCGACCGCATCGCGTATGGCTACGTGGTCGACTTTCTGGATTTTCACTGGGCGGGTTATCACTTCGCTGCATTCAACGTGGCTGATTCGGCGATCACCTGCGGTGCCGCATTGCTGATCTGGGACGGTATTCGGGGGAAGAGACATGAACGTACTGCTGGCTAATCCGCGCGGTTTCTGTGCAGGCGTAGACCGCGCAATCGAGATCGTCGAACGCGCCATCGCGTTGCACGGCTCACCCATCTATGTGCGTCACGAAGTGGTACACAACAAGTTCGTGGTCGAGGGCTTGAAAGCCAAGGGCGCGATCTTCATCGAGGACCTGAAGGACGTGCCGCCAGGCAGCATCCTAATCTTCAGCGCGCACGGCGTGCCGCAGTCTGTGCGGCAGGAAGCCGAAGCGCGCAACCTGACCGTGTTCGATGCGACCTGTCCGTTGGTGACCAAAGTTCACCTGCAGGTGTCAAGATTGCGCGGTCAGGGCAAGGAGATCGTGATGATCGGTCACAAAGGCCACCCCGAGGTGGAAGGCACCATGGGGCAGGCAGAAGGCGGCATGTATCTGGTCGAATGCCCCGAAGATGTACTGAAGTTGCAGGTGGTGGATGAACAGAACCTGGCTTACGTGACGCAAACCACGCTGTCGGTGGACGATGCCAGCACCATCATCGCCGCGCTCAAGGCGAGGTTCCCTTCCATCACCGGGCCCAAGAAAGACGACATCTGCTATGCCACGCAGAACCGTCAGGATGCAGTGAAACTGCTGGCCCAGCAATGCGACCTGGTCATCGTGGTCGGTTCTCCGAACAGCTCCAATTCCAACCGTCTGCGCGAAGTCGCCCGGAACATCGGCGTCACCGCCTATCTGGTGGATAACGCCAGCGAAGTGCAGGCCGAATGGCTACAGGGCAAGAATACCATCGGCATCAGTGCCGGTGCCTCTGCGCCTGAAGTGCTGGTCACTGAGGTGATCGCCCGTCTGCAGGAACTGGGGGCAGGGGAGGTGAAGGAGCTGGACGGGATCGAGGAGAATGTGGTGTTCCCGATCCCTAAGCAATTGACTTATTGATGAACTAAAGTACCGTTCGTCAATGAAACAAACCGCTTGTCCGAGTAGGTTTGATTTTAGTGTGATGCTGAGAAGATACTGTACCTCAGACGAATATGAGGGATTGAAAATGTATCTTGGTGCCAAAGTCATTTCTCAACGCGGTGTTACGTTGGTGGAAATACTTATCGTGGTCATGATTGCATTGATTATGGCGACTTTGGCTGCGCCTTCATTTTCTTCCTTCATGAATAATTCAAGACAGAGCTCAGTTCAATCCCAATTGATCGCCGATTTAAATCGGGCGCGCAGTGAGGCTATCAAACGAAACTCAAGGGTGCTGGTATGCAATGCAAATGCGGCATTGAGCGATTGTACAACTTCTACTGATTGGAATAGCGGCTGGATTGTTTGTTATGACGTTAATGCCGATAACGCCTGTGATGCGACAAGTGCCAGCAATCCGAACCCGATGGTTGTTCGACCGTCAATTCATAGCATCCTATCCTTGTCTTCGAGCATCACGCCGGTCAGATTTAACCCCACAGGGACTCAGGGTGCTTCGGGCAGCGTAACTTTGACGATTGCGCCGTCTGGAAGCGGCTGGGATGGTGCGGTAACACGAACTTTGGTTGTTTCAGCGACGGGCAATATATCGAGGTAATGTAATCATGAGGCAGAACGGATTCTCAATGATTGAAGTGTTGATTGCATTGATCATTATTGCAACGGCTTTGCTTGGTACGGCAGGACTTCAGGTCTATGCCATGCGCATGACCAAGGGTGGGGAATTTCGCACACAAGCAGTTTTTCTGGCTGCAGATATCGGTGAGCGCATGGAAGCCAATAAACTTGGCGCAGTAGCTGGTTCCTATTCTGTATCTGCGTCCAGCGCCCCCCATGCTGCAAGTTCTGATTGTGGAAGTAGTGCATGCAGTTCTTCCGCACTGGCGGATTGGGATATTGCTCAGTGGGAAAGCGCGATTGCTAGCAGTGGAATGCCCCAGGCAAATTGGCTTATTCAGCAAACTGGGGTCGGCAATCCGGCCACATATCGGATCACAATTAATTGGACAGATCGTGGTAGCACGGCATCTGCTCGTAGCGAGACATTCTCTTATGTGTCTACCCGCGTCATCGGGTTGCCTGAGTCTTGAGGTGGAATGATGAATCGCATTATCAATAAGCAGAGGGGTTTCAGTTTGGTGGAGATGATGATTTCCATCACGGTAGGCTTGTTTGTGGTTGCGGCTTTGGTTGGGGTGTTGGTAAGTAATTCTCGGAATGCAAAAACCAATGAGAATGTAACAGAGTTCTTTTCAAACGGTCGTTATGCACTCGAACATCTGCGTGGGGAAATGAGACATGCAGATTATCGCGGTTATACATGGCCGGCCCCTCAGGCAGCTACTGTTGTCATAGGAAACGAATGTCTTTCTACTGGAAAAACGGCAGGTTCATTTGTGGCAAATCTGAGCGAAGGTGTATGGGGGAATGACGGCAATCCCTATGCGGCGAATTGCCTGAGTTCTGGGTATTTGCGAGGCGATGTGCTGGTGGTCAGGCGAGTCGCTCCACAGACCTTGGTGAGTCCTGCAAGCTTGGTGCCGGGTGAAATATATTTTCGCTCATCTTTCGTTCAGGGAAAGCTATTTCAGGCAGCCGCCTCTAGTGTTGCGGCGACCGGGGATCCTGTGGTGGAAACTCAAGGAACCCCCTTGGCCGATTTTCTGGTCCGGACTTATGTTTATTACATTGGTGCAGATGACAGTGATTCGACCATTCCGGCATTGCGCCGCTTGTCACTAAGTGGTGCATCTATGGTCGATGAGCAGATTGTCTCGGGAATCGAACAAATGCAAATCGAATATGGTCGTGCTACGACCGATTTGAATACGGCATACTACACAGCGACAGAGATACAGGCTGGGACAGATCCAGATCGTGACTGGCAAGATGTCAATTCGGTAAGGGTCTGGTTGCTTGCACGGGCATCGCAGTCAGAGAACGGCTATCAGAATACCTCCACTTATTCTTTGAGTGATATTACCTTCGATCCTCCTGATGATAGTTTCAGGCGTCAAATATTTACTTCTGTCATTCAGATTCGTAATTTCCATCCGGATGTTGCGCCATGAGATCTTATAGCCAGGGTTCTACATTAGTCGTTACGCTCATCGTCTTGGCAATGCTGATGTTGCTAGGCGTAACGGCGATGGTGACTTCTGATACCGCCTATCGCCTTGCCGGGAACCTGCAGTTTCAGGATATTGCGATGAATAATGCGGAAGCAGCCCTAGTCGATGTCGAGAAAGCGCTTGAAGCGGGAACGATTGACCCTGCGCATGCAGACTTTACTGCAACTATGCCGGTTACCCCTTCGAATCAGGGGAAGTTTCCGTACGGGGCAGTGCCTGACTTGTTGACTGACGCCACATGGCAGAACTACGCCGCTTCGAATGCCAGTGGAAATTACATCATCGAACTGATGTCACAAAACAGCACGCTCATTGGTTCCAATTTGTCCTTAGGTGGTCAATCTAGTTCGGTTTGTAGCAAGGCCAATACATATCGCATCACAGCTCGCGGAAATAGCGTGCGCGGAGCCATGCGCATTGTTCAATCTTATTTTGCATACGTATTGCCCTGTTGACGGGAGAGTTAATAATGAAACCCATCTTTAAAAACAAGCAAGCGATCATTCAATGGTCGGCCTTTGTTGTTATGGCGGCAGTCGGCATAAGCGTAGCTTGGGCCATTACGGCTGCGCTCAGTGCGTTCACGCCACAGGATCAACCTGTTGGTTATGTGGGGCAGGATGAGGTGACAAACTTCAACCTTTCTAGCGGTAACGAATATGTGTTCAGATCCAGTTATGAAAGGGAGTTTTGGAGCGGGAATCTTTATGTCTATCCTGTGAGCGCTACGGGAAGTGTGAACATATCGGCGGAGCCTTGGATAGGTGGGGCGGCCGGTCAGTTGAAATTGCAGAGCTGGGATACGGGCCGATATATCGCAACTCGCAATGATGCCAGCCCATCGGTTGGGATACCTTTCCGCTATGCCAGCATGTCGGCAAGCCAGCAAACGATGTTTCCTGCTACCACAATCAATACCACCAGTTTTACCGGTCAACAGATCGTTGACTTCCTGCGTGGCGACCGCAGCAATGAGGGCCCGGCCGGCATGCGTATGCGATCAGCCGAATCTCCCGGCACTGGCGGGCCGGTGCTGGGTGACATCGTGCATTCGCGCCCGCACTATGTCAGCGACAGTACCAACCCAACTGTTTTCGTTGGTGCCAACGATGGCATGTTGCACGCCTTTAATGCCACGACAGGGGCGGAGCGATGGGCCTATGTGCCTTCTATGCTACTGAGCAAGATGTCGAAACTGGCCAAGCCTTATGGCGGGCCAAGCAATCCCCACGATTATTTTGTGGATGGCCGCATCAACATTGGCAATGCTTCGGTAGGTGGTGTAACCAAGCGGATTTTGGTCGGTAGTCTGGCGGCAGGTGGTAGTGGATTGTATGCATTGAACATTGATGGCAGCGCCGGCTTGTCAGCTTCCAGTGAGGCTGAGGTTTCGGCCAAAGCCTTGTGGGAAATCAGCGGCAATACGGCAGAAGTGAACAATCAAGTCCCCACAGTTAGCAACGCCTATGACAACTTGGGCTATACCTATGGTGAGCCGCTGATTGTGAAAACCAATACCGGTCAGGATGCGGTGGTGATTGGTAATGGTTACAACAACAATGCCTTGGGCGATTATCAAGCATATCTGTACATCATCGAGGCAGGGACGGGTCAGCTGATCGCGCAGTTACAAGCGGGTTCTGCGCTGGGTAGTTCGGCCAGCCCGAATGGCATTCTGAACGTTTCGGCCATCGACACCAACAACGATGGAAAACTTGATCGCGTGTATGGTGGTGATCTAAAGGGGAATCTTTGGAAGTTCGATCTTTCAGCTGGATCTGCAGGCTCGTGGTCATCCAGTATTTTGCATACCACCTCTCCGGCGCAACCGATTGTTGTGACACCGGGCGTAGCCGCTCATCCGGACGGGGGATACATGGTTGCATTTGGTACCGGAACCATGCTGGATACGGCTGATGAGGGCAGCACGGGCATCTATTATGTTTATGGTATATGGGATGGCGCGCCTGTTTCCAACACGACCCTGCAGACCCAAACGCTTGCAGAGCGCAACTACACGCACGATGGTGTGACGACACGCGTGCGACGCAGCACTGCCAATGCCATGGATTATTCGAGCGGCGGACATAAAGGATGGCAAGTGGCCTTGCCTGCAGGCGAGCGCATCGTTGGCGACGGTTCCTTCATCGAAAGCGGTCGCTTCTATTTCACCAGCCATAATCCGACCGTGTCGAATACGGTTGGAGATTCTACGGTGACTTCGGTGACCGTAACCAATGGCGGTTCCGGCTATACCTCGGCAACCGTTAGCTTCAGCGGCGGGGGCGGTAGCGGTGCGACAGCAACACCAGTAATCAGCGCTTCTAATGTCATTACCGGCATCAAAGTCACTTCCTCCGGCACGGGCTATACCTCTGCGCCGACTGTGACCATCAACGGCAACGGTACCGGTGCCACGGCGACGGCGAATCTGAGCGCCGGCAATATCATCGAGGGCGAGAACTGGCTGATGGAACTGGACTATCTGTCTGGAGGCAGCAAGAACCAGCCATTCCTCGATCTGGATGAAAACATCCTGCTCAACGAGGGTGATCGAATCAAATATGTCAGCGGGGATACTGGCATTCCGGTGACCTGCAATCTGCTGGATCCAGCCATAGCTGAAAGCTCTGTCTGTGCCATACCGGGTACTGATGGCATTCCAGTCGGGAAGTGGTTGTCCAATGGGGTTCAATCTCAGCCCTTGTTGGTGCAACTGGCTACTTTGAATACCACCCTGTTCAACCAAAATCCCAATGCTGTGTTTCCAATCAATGAAATCACCTATGGCGTGACAGGCGGGCACTTTGACGTCGATATCTTCTATAACGGAACAGGAAACCTTTGCACGACGCAGACAGGCGTCAATGTGCCTGCATCAAAAGCGTATGCCACCATCACCGTGGGGACGGGCGGACAGACTGCTTATTTGCCCGCGACACTGGGGGGGATACAGGTGGACGGCGTTACGATTGTGCCCGCGCTTACCGTTTCCGACATTCCCGACGGTACGGCGACTGATACCAATGCCGCGACCATGGTAAGTAAGCTGACAGGCGGTTTCACTGCTACGCGTTCCGGGAACATCATCACTATTTACGCACCGACTGCCGGTACTTTTTATAACGGCAAAACCTTCACTGTTCTCGATGGTTCCTCCAGTCCGGGCTTGCCAGGTACACCTGGCGTAGCTGCCGTTCCTGATACTTGGCCGACGGGTTTGGTGAAGTTCAGTGGCAAGACCAAGGATTCAAATCCGGGAGCAGTTCTGGAAAATACCTTGTCAGGACCAGCCAGCGTGAAAGTTGGAAGCCAGATCGCCAAATCGACCGATATTACGATAGGCAAGAAGAAGTCAGCCACAAGTGTAGTGAGTACAATTGTCAGTGCCATTGGCACGGGGGGCGTGATTAAGGCTTATGTGGGCGGGGATTCGGTGACGCCAACCTGTGCAGCGCAAGGTACTGATACCTTGTGCTTGGTTGATACTTCCGGCACTTACGATAATAACGGGCAGACTGTGGCAATTGGAAACATGACTTTGCCCGGCACCATGGCTTGGACGATCACTGACACTACGGGCGGGCAATTTGGTACACCTGCTGTGCCATCAACACCTGCAACCGGATGGAGCAATTTTAAGCCTGCCATTACGGGGTCGCCGTTCATTGGTGGCTCGGATGCCTTGACCGGGGTGACGATCACCAAGAGTTGCAGCTCAAAGAATGGAAGTTCGGGGGCTCATGTACACCAATACGATGACAAGTATGACCGTACCGGCGTTGATTTCCTCAATCCCAGCAATACTGTCTTCAAGTTAGCAAATGCGGTCACATCGAACACGACGCAATATAAAGTTTTGGTGATGAACCAGTATCTCAATCCGGCCGTCAAGATTCATATTGGCGATCCGGCGTATGAACCCAGCCTTGATGTTGGCTACATATCCGTCAAGGATTATTTGACTACGCCCACGCTGGATCTTGCAACATTGCCTACCTATACAGGAACAAGCAAGACGACAGGGGTGTCGGGATCGATGATCGGCAGCTTGGTTGTGAATATGCCTACCGATGCTTTGTCTGCAAAAGATTGGTGGGGTAATGGCGATGTTCGTGTCGGCCTGCAGCCAATCAATCCTGGATGCGGAGGGCGAGACGGCGATACCACGGATGGCAATATGTACCAACCCGTTATACCTCCCGCCAATGGCGTGGATGGGCCCGGTATCAATGGCTGGTCAGCTTCTTCAGTGTCATTGAACTCGGTGGGTGTCAGGCATAACGGTTCGTTGACAGTGCAAATCATCAAAGCCAGTACGCCCAACACCGCCATCGAGATGAATGATCCCAACGGGCGACCAGAATACGGATGGCGCGTCAAGAGTGGCGATTATGCGGCCTATGTTTTGGTCGAATACACGGTTTACTGGCACCATCCGGACAATGGCTGCTATGGAGACGCGGGCTGGACGAAGACACCTGCAGAAGACAACGGTAGCAGCACGCCGACTACACCCGCTGCTGGGTCTACCGATCCCAAGTTGGGCGACTTATCTGGAACAAGCGGCGGTACGGTGACCAGTGTAACGGTCACTGTGACGGGTAATGTCATGACAACAACCATCACTTATAGCACGGGTGGTCAGGCGATTATTACGCGCACGACTAATACGGACGGCTCAGTGACTATCCTGACACGCGATGCGGATTGCGTTGCCAGTGGTGCAGGATGTACCGGGATATCGGAAACGATCTACAACACTGAAGGAACCGTGTTGACGGGTGGTGACGAGCGCGGCAATCAGGTCAGGACAGGACGAGTTTCTTGGCATGAGTTGATACGTGATTAAGCGAACATTAACAGGAGTGGGCTGGCATGAATAAAATCAAAGCATCTGGTTTCAGTTTGATCGAATTGATGGTCACGCTAGTAATTGTTGGCATTTTGGCGTCTATTGCGATACCCAGTTACAGCAATTATTTGGTACGCAGTGCACGTGCGGATGCACAAGCTCAATTGCTTGAGATGGCGTCCTTGCAGGAAAGGATTTATTTGAACTCGAGCGCCTACACGACCAGTGTTTCGACGGCATATAACGGTCAGTCCAGTGGTGGATTGAATCGCACGACCGGTCAAACGACAGATGGACGTTATGCGCTATCTTGCGAAAGCTGTACGGCACAGTCTTTCGAATTGCGTGCTATCCCAGTTGCAGGGAGCGCTCAAGCAGGAGACGGGTGTTTTTTGATCAGGGAAAACGGCGTCCGACAATGGCATCAAGGTGATGATACTTGCGCATCCGCCTCGCCAGTTTCCTGGTAGTGATTATAACTAACGCGTAATTCACAGCGGGCTTGCCCGCTGTTTTGGTTTATAGGTGGGCCACATCAATTGCATGAAAATCAGTCAGTGATGATTATAGGCGCAGGGGCGGTCGGTTTGGCGACAGCGCAGGCTTTGTTGCAGGCGGGCGGCCAGGTGACCGTGCTGGAGCGCGGCGAGTTGGGGCAGGAAGCGTCTTGGGCGGGCGGCGGCATCATGTCGCCGTTGTGTCCGTGGGATTATCCCGAGGAGGTCACGCGTTTGGCATTGCTGGGCATGGCGCGTTTCGAGCGTTTCACTGCCGAACTGACGGCCAATACCGGGGTGGATACCGAATACCAGCGTTGCGGGATGCGCGTGTTGCCGCCGTTCGAGCCGCAAGTGGCGGTCGACTGGTGCGAGGCGCACGGTATGCGTTACGAGCTGGCCGACGATTCGATCTTTTTGCCGGAGGTCGCCCAGGTGCGCAATCCGCGTTTGTTGCGTGCCATGCGGGAGCGGGTGATGCAGCTTGGCGGGCGCATCGTGGAGCAGTGCGAGGTGCTGGCTGTCGAGTCGCTGACGGGCAGGGTGCGGCATGTGCGCACCAGTCAGGGCGACTTCGAAGCGGATGATTATGTGCTGACGGCGGGTGCCTGGAGCAAGGCTTTGCTGGGCGAGTATGCGCAGCACTTGGACATCAAACCGATCCGCGGGCAGATGCTGTTGTTCAAGTTCGATACGCCGCCGTTGCCGCATATCCTGTTGCAGCGCGATCTGTACTTCATTCCCCGCAAGGATGGTCATCTGCTGATCGGCAGCACGCTGGAAGATGTCGGCTTCGATAAGTCCACGACGGAGGCAGCGCGCGAATCCATGCTGCAGCGCGCAATCGAGTTGCTGCCTGCCTTGCAGGGCATGCCTGTCGTGCGGCATTGGGCGGGCCTGCGGCCCGGTTCGCCGGGCAATGTCCCGACCATAGACCGGCATCCGGCACTGGAGAATCTCTATATCAACGGCGGCCATTTCCGCTACGGCGTCACCATGGCACCCGCCAGTGCGGAAGTGCTGCTCAACAAGGTGCTCGACAGGCCGCAGGTACTCGATGTCTCGCCGTATCGCTGGCGTTAGGCGTTGCCCGACTGCGCGCTATCCGCATATAATCCGCGCCGGAATGCCGATGTAGCTCAGTTGGTAGAGCAACGCACTCGTAACGCGTAGGTCACCAGTTCGATCCCGGTCATCGGCACCATTTCTCTCGCTATTCCGCAGCGAACAGTCAGGAGCATCAATGACCTTGCCGTCTTCCGGTTCGCAATCATCCCGCCGCAGGAAAATCATCATTGCCGTCATCGCAGTGGCTGGCATCGCCGCCGCAGCGTTGCTGTTCCCGCATGCCGAGCCGATACCCGTGGTGTTGCAGCCGGTGGAACGCGGCATCGTGGAAGCCTCGGTCAGCAACACGCGCGCGGGCACGGTGAACGCCTGCCGCCGCGCCAAGATGTCGCCTTCCGCTGGCGGGCAGATCGCCAGGCTGGCAGTGAAGAAGGGGCAGCGCGTGAGAGAGGGCCAAGTGTTGCTCGAGCTGTGGGACAACGACCTGCACGCCCAGGAGAATCTGGCACAGGAGCAACTCAAGGTCGCGCTGACGCGCACGCAGGAGGTGTGCACGCTGGCCGATGCGGCGCAGCGCGATGCCACACGTACACAGGAGTTGCGTGACAAAGGGTTCATCTCCGCGCAGCAGCTCGATCGCGCGGTCACCGAGGCACAGGCGAAGGCGGCTGCCTGTGCCTCCGCCAACGGGGATGTGGAACAGGCACGTTCCCGTATCAAGCTGGCGCGTGCAGCGCTGGAGCGCATGGTGCTACGCGCGCCGTTCGACGGCATCGTCGCCGATATCAGCGGCGAACTGGGCGAATATGCGACACCCTCACCTCCCGGTATCTTGACGATACCCGCTATCGACCTGATCGACGACAGCTGTATGTATGTCAGCGCGCCCATAGACGAGGTGGATGCGGCCAAACTGAAGGTGGGACAGGTCAGCCGCATCACGCTGGATGCCATCAAGGGGCGCAGCTTCCCGGGCAAGGTGCGGCGCATCGCGCCCTATGTGCTCGATCTGGAGAAGCAGGCGCGTACGGTGGAAGTAGAGGTGGAGTTCGACCAGGTCGACGAGAAGGACAGCCTGCTGGTCGGTTACAGCGCCGATGTCGAGATCATCCACGACACGCGCCAGAACGTGCTGCGCATCCCCACCCAGACCCTGCTCGAAGGCAATCGCGTGCTGCTGTACGGCAACAAGGGCGTGCTGGAGGAACGCAAGGTCACTACCGGCTTGTCCAACTGGGAACACGCTGAAGTGACCTCGGGACTGGTCGAGGGCGACCGCGTGGTTCTGTCGCTCGACCGCGCCGGGGTGAAGGCGGGGGCCAAGGTCGTGCCGGAAGAACCCGCCGCCCAATGATCGAACTGCAGAACGTCTGCCGCACCTTCACTGTCGGCGACCAGCAAGTCGCCGCGCTGCGCGATATCAACCTCAGGCTCGATGCGGGCGAATACATCTCCATCATGGGGCCGTCCGGCTCCGGCAAGTCCACCATGCTCAACATGCTCGGCCTGCTCGACCGGCCGACATCCGGCACCTACCTGCTCGATGGTGGCAACGTCAGCGACCTCAACGACGAGCAACAGGCGCGCGTGCGCCGCGAGAAGATCGGCTTCGTGTTCCAGTCCTTCCACCTGGTGCCGCGCCTCACCGCAGCGCAGAACGTCGAGCTGCCGATGATCCTTGCGGGCATCCCTGCGGAAGAGCGAAGGGCGCGCGTGCAGGAGCTGATGCAGAACTACGGTCTGGCGGACCGCGCCGACCACAAACCCGACCAGCTTTCCGGCGGCCAGCGCCAGCGCGTCGCCATCGCCCGCGCCACGGTAATGAACCCCACCGTGTTGCTGGCCGACGAACCCACCGGCAACCTCGACCGCAACACCGGCTGGGAAGTGCTGAAACTGCTGGAAGGCCTGCTGGAGCGGGGCATCACGCTCGTGCTGGTGACGCACGATGCCGAGATCGGCGCGCGCGCGCAACGCTGCATCCACATGCTGGACGGGCGCATCCGCTCGGATGAACGCCAGGCAGGATGAAGCTCGCTGACACTATCCGGTTCGCCTCGGGCAGCCTGCGCGGCAGCCCCACGCGCACGCTGCTGATGATGCTGGCGATGTCCATCGGCGTGGCGGCGGTGGTGGTGCTCACCGCGCTGGGCGAAGGCGCGCGCCGCTACGTGATCGACCAGTTCTCCTCGCTTGGCACCAACCTAGTCATCGTGTTGCCGGGGCGCACCGAGACCGCCGGGGTCGGCCCCGGCCTGATGTCTGGGCAGACACCGCGCGAGATCACACTGGAAGATGCGCAGGCCTTGCTGCGCAGCCATGCGGTGAAGCGCTTTGCGCCGCTGACGGTGGGTTCGGCCACGCTGTCGCGCGATGCCTTGAATCGCGAGGTGGTGGTGCTGGGTTCCACTTCCGATCTGCTGGAAGTGCGCCACATGGCCATCGCGCTCGGCCGCTTCCTGCCTGCGGGCGACATCAACGATGCGACACCGGTGTGCGTGCTGGGCAACCAGATGAAGCGCGAACTGTTCGGCAACGAGCAGGCGGTGGGGCAGTGGGTGCGGCTGGGCGACCGGCGCTTCCGTGTCATCGGCGTGCTGGCATCGCAGGGCGAATCGATGGGCATGCGCACCGACGAACTGGTGATCATCCCGGTCGCCGCCGCGCACCAGTTGTTCAACACTTCCGGTCTGTTCCGCGTGCTCATCGAAGCGAAGAACCGCGACGCCATCGAGCAAGTCGTGCGCGATGCCGAGGCCATCATGACTGAACGCCACGGCGGCGAGCGCGATGTGACCGTCATCACCCAGGATGCGGTGTTGCAGACCTTCGATCGCATCCTTACCGCGCTGACCATGGCGGTGGGCGGCATCGCCGCCATCAGTCTCGCCGTGGCGGGCGTGCTGATCATGAACGTGATGCTGATCGCGGTGGCGCAACGCATCAGGGAGATCGGCCTGCTCAAGGCGCTGGGCGCGCCGGGGCGGCAGATCCGCCATCTGTTCTTTGCCGAAGCGGTGCTGCTCTCCGGCATCGGCAGTGTGGCCGGGCTGGTGCTGGGTTACACCGGCAGTTTCATCATCGGCCAGGTCTATCCGATGCTGCCGGTGTCGCCGCCCTGGTGGGCGGTGCTCGCGGCGTGCGCCACGGCGCTCGGCACCGGCGTGCTGTTCAGCGTGTGGCCCGCGCGGCGCGCGGCGCGGCTCGACCCGGTCGCGGCACTGGCGGGGAAATAAGCCATGTACCTGCGCGACCTCATCACGCTGACCAGTTCCAGCTTCCTCACCTACCGCATGCGCAGTTTCCTCACCGGGCTGGGCATCGCAATCGGCATCGCAGCGGTCATCCTGCTCACCTCTATCGGCGAGGGCCTGCACCAGTTCATGCTGGCCGAGTTCTCGCAGTTCGGCACCAACATCATCAGTGTGCAGCCCGGCAAGACGCAGACGCAGGGCGGCAACGTCGGCATCTTCGGCTCGGTGCGGCCGCTGACGCTGGACGATGCTGACGCGCTACGTCGCCTGCAGTATGTGCAGTACGTCATCCCCGGCCTGGTGGGCAATGCCGAAGTGCGTTTCGAGGGGCGAACGCGGCGCACCATGGTGCTGGGCGAGGGGCGCGATTTCAGCAAGGCTTTCACCATGAAGGTGCAGAGCGGCGGCTTCTGGACCGACGAGGACAACGAGCAGGCACGCGCGCAGGCGGTGATCGGATCCAAGATCCAGCAGGAACTGTTCGGCGGCAGGAATCCGCTCGGACAATACATGCGCATCGGCGGCCAGCGTTATCGCGTGGTCGGGGTGATGGAATCCAAGGGGCAGATCCTCGGTATGGATATGGACGATGCCGTGTTCATCCCGGCGGCGCGCGCGATGGAGCTGCTCAACCGTCCCAGCCTGATGGAAGTCAACGTCAGCTACCGCGCCGACGTGCCCGCTGACACGGTGATCCGCCTGATCCGGGAACGCATGATCGAACGCCATGGGCGCGAGGATTTCACCATCATCTCGCAGGAGCAGGCGCTGGAAGTGCTGAGCTCGGTGCTCGACATCATCACTTTCGCTGTCGCCGCACTGGGCGGCATCTCGCTGCTGGTCGGCGCGGTCGGCATCCTCACCATCATGACCATGGCCGTCACTGAACGCACCGCCGAGATCGGCCTGCTGCGCGCGCTGGGTGCGCGCGAAAAGCAGGTGCTGACCCTGTTCCTGAGCGAAGCCATGATCCTCTCGGCGCTGGGCGGCCTGCTCGGCCTGCTGATCGGTGTGGGCATCGCGCAGGGCCTGCACCTGCTGTTCCCCGCGCTGCCGGTGCATACGCCCTGGCTGTATGCGCTGCTGGCGGAAATGACCGCGATCACCATCGGCCTCGCGGCCGGCGTCGTGCCCGCCATGCGCGCGGCCAAACTCGACCCGGTCGAAGCTTTGCATGCAGAATAGCGACCCTTTCAAAGGTAAAGAACCATGCTGAGTTATCGCCACGCCTTCCATGCCGGCAACCATGCCGACGTGCTGAAACATTTCGTGCAGATGCAGTTGCTGCAGTATCTGGCGCAGAAGGACAAACCCTTCTGGGTGATCGACACCCATGCCGGGGCAGGGTGTTACGAGTTGCTCAGCGGTTACGCGGCGAAGAACGCGGAATACGAAAGCGGCATCGCGCGGCTGTGGGATGCCCAAGGCTTGCCGCCTGCGCTGGCCGAGTATGTCGCGCTGGTGAAACGACTCAATCCAGAAGGCGGGCTGAAGCTCTATCCCGGTTCGCCGCTGGTGTCGCAGATGCTGCTGCGCGAGCAGGACCGGCTGCGATTGTTCGAGTTGCATCCTTCCGATTACGAGATCCTGACGGAGAACTTCATCGCACACGACAAGCAGGTGATGGTGCAGAAGTCGGACGGCTTCGCTGCACTCAAGGCGCTGCTGCCGCCACCGCCGCGCCGCGCGCTGGTACTGATCGATCCACCCTATGAAGAGAAACAGGATTACAAACGCGTGGTCGATGCCTTGCAGGAAGGGCTTAAGCGCTTCGCCACCGGCACCTATGCCGTGTGGTATCCCTGCCTGCAGCGAGAAGAAGCAGAGCGCCTGCCGGACAAGCTGAAACGGCTGCCGGTGAAGAGCTGGCTGCAGGTCGAACTCCATGTGCAGTCGCCTGCGGCCGATGGCTTCGGCATGCACGGCAGCGGCATGTTCGTGCTCAATCCGCCGTGGACCTTGCATGCCACCTTGCAGGAAGTCATGCCCAGGCTGGTGGCTTTGCTTGGCCAAGATGCGAGTGCCGGATTCGTGCTGGAGCAGCAGGCAGCCTGACATGGCGTACCCGCGATCCTGCGACATCTTCTGCACCGTGGTCGACAACTACGGCGACATCGGTGTGTGCTGGCGGCTGGCGCGGCAACTGGCGCATGAGCATGGCCTGCAGGTGCGGCTGTGGGTGGATGACCTGCACAGCTTCGGCCGGATGTTGCCGGAACTGGATGTCGCCTTGACGCAGCAGACGTGTCGCGGTGTCGGGATCCGGCTTTGGACGGCGGACATGCCGGAGGTTGAGCCAGCCGAACTGGTGATCGGCGCGTTCGCCTGCAGATTGCCGGAAAGCTACATTCGGGCGATGGCAGCGCGAGAGCGCAAGCCTGTCTGGCTCAATCTGGAATATCTCAGTGCGGAAGATTGGGTGGAGTCGCACCACAAACTACCGTCCCCGCATCCGCAGTTGCCGCTGACCAAGTATTTCTTTTTCCCGGGTTTCACCGACAGGACGGGCGGCTTACTGATCGAGCGCGACTTGCTGGCACAACGCGATGCCTTCCGCGCGGATGCAGCGATGCAAGCGCGTTACTGGCAAGGGCTGGGCGTGTCGCCGCAACGGCGGGCGGGGGAGCTGCGCGTATCGCTGTTCAGCTATGAGAATGCGGCCATCGCGCCGTTGCTGCGGGCTTGGGCGGAAGGGGCCTCCCCGCTGTGCTGTCTGTTGCCGGAAGGGCGCGCCGTGCCGCAGGTGGCGGCTTTCTTCGGCCATGCGGGCGGGCGGGCCGGTGATGTCTGGCAGCGCGGCAGCCTGACCGTGCATGTGTTGCCGTTCGTCGAACAACCCGAATATGACCGGCTGCTGTGGGCCTGCGATATAAATTTCGTGCGCGGCGAGGATTCCTGCGTGCGGGCGCAATGGGCGGCCAAGCCCTTCATCTGGCAGATATATCCCCAGCAGGACGGGGTGCATCTGGACAAACTGGATGCCTTGCGGGCGCGCTATGTCGAGGGACTGCCGGCAGATGCGGCGCTGGCGGTGCGGGATCTGTGGCTGGCGTGGAACGGGGGAACGGATGTCGCGGCTGCTTGGGGACGGTTCAGCGAACGGCACGAACTGTTGGCGGAACATGGCCTGGCATGGGCAAAGCATCTGTCCGGGAATGATCTCGCATTGAATCTGCTGGATTTTTTCCGGCAAACTGAATAGAATCCGCGCCTCAAAATTTTAGGGCAGTAAACATGAAAACAGCACAAGAACTCCGCGCCGGTAACGTGATCAATGTTGGCGGCGAACCGATGGTCATCCTGAAGGCCGAATACAGCCGTTCCGGCCGCAACGGTTCCGTGGTGAAGATGAAGATGAAGGGACTGCTGAGCGGTTCCGGCAAAGAGACGGTGTACGCGGCCGACGACAAGTTCGACCAGATCATCCTCGACAAGAAAGACTGCACCTACTCCTACTACTCGGATCCGATGTATGTGTTCATGGACGAGGAATACAACCAGTACGAAGTGGAAAAAGAGAATGTCGGTGACGCAGTGAACTATCTGACCGACGGCATGGAAGACAAGTGCGAAGTGACCTTCTACGAAGGCAAGGCCATCTCCGTCGAACTGCCGAACACCATCGTGCGCGAAGTCGAGTACACCGAGCCCGCCGTGCGCGGCGACACTTCCGGCAAGGTGATGAAGCCTGCCAAGCTGGTTGGTTCCGGTTTTGAATTGCCGGTGGCTGCGTTCATCGAGATCGGCGACAAGATCGAGATCGACACCCGCACCAACGAGTTCAAGAAGCGCGCGAACTAAGTCTGCTTTGTTGATGCAATGGAAAAGAGCCGCTGCGAAGCGGCTCTTTTGTTTGGTGCCGGCTGAGAGTTACAGCTTTTCTACGCTGTACACCGCCACCAGCCGGTGCGTCTCGCCGGGTTGCAGGGTGATGACGTTCTCCAGCGCATTGCCGCTCTCCACACACACCATGTCACGGTGCAAAGCGGGGCCGAAGTCGCCCATCTTCTCGGCTTTTTCTTTCCACGGATTCCACACCACGGTGGAGCGGCTGCCTTGTTTGGTGATGCGGATGGCGCGTTTCAGACCCTTGTCTTCGATCACGCAATCGGCTTCCGTGTTCACATACACGCGATCGACTTCGCTTTCGATCTTGATGCCGCCCTGCTGGGTGCAGCGTGCGAAATCCTGCACCTTGTCCAGATATTCGCAGCCTTCCAGTCCGGTGATGGTCATGTTGTCGACATCGCTGATCTGGAAGTAGGTATGCAGGGCTTCGCCCAGTTCGAACGGTGCATCGCCGGTGTTGGTGGTGACCAGTTCGACCTTGAGCGATCTGCCTACGGTCACTTCCAGTTGGGCGGTGCTGGCATGCGGCCATTGCGCGTGCGTCGTGTCGTTCTCGATCATGCCGAAGCGCAGGCTGGTGGAACCGTCGGAATGCGCTTTGGTCTCCAGCAGTTCCCAGGGCACGGTGCGGGCAAAACCGTGGCCGGGCAACTTGCTGTCGGTTTTGTGCGGGCCGAACCATGGCCAGCAGAGCGGCACACCGCCGCGTATGGATTTCCCCGGCGCGAACTTCGCGTTTGGGGAGAGCCACAGCACGGGCTCTTCGCCGCGCGGCTGGAAAGTGGCGATGTGCGCGCCCTGCAGCGCTATGTTGGCCAACGCATGCTGGTTGGCGACTTCGGCGATGATCACGCCGTCGGCGATCTCGCGCAGTTGCACGTGGTTCTCGATGGCGTGTTGCCGGTTCAGGCTATGCAAGATACTCATTTCTCTACTCCTGTTGTTATCTATTCTGTTCGGCTGGCGGTGCGCTCTTGAGCACTTCTTCCAGGGTGGTCGTGCCGTTGGCGATCTTTTGCGCGCCCGAGATGCGCAGCGGCTTCATGCCTTCGCGCCCGGCCTGGTCGCGCAACGCGGCGATATCGGTGTCGGCGGTGATGAGTTTGCGCAGCTCGGGCGACATGAGCAGGATCTCGTAGATGCCGATGCGCCCCGAATAACCGGTCATGCGGCATTCCAGGCAGCCCTGCGGACGATGCAATTTGGCGGGGCGCGCCGCTTTCCATGGAGAGACCAAGTTATCCCACAACACGTGGTCGGCGTCGCTGGCCGGGTGCGGTTGTTTGCAATGCGGGCACAGCGTGCGTACCAGTCGCTGCGCCATGATGCCGAGCAAGGTGGCATTGAGCAGATAAGGCGGCACGCCCAGGTCGAGCAGGCGGGTGATGGCGGAAGGCGCGTCATTGGTGTGCAGGGTGGAGAGCACCAGGTGGCCGGTCAGCGCCGCCTGAATGGCCATGTCTGCCGTCTCCAGATCGCGGATCTCGCCCACCATGATGAT
This sequence comes from Sideroxyarcus sp. TK5, assembly GCF_054601595.1. Lineage (NCBI taxonomy): Bacteria > Pseudomonadati > Pseudomonadota > Betaproteobacteria > Nitrosomonadales > Gallionellaceae > Sideroxyarcus > Sideroxyarcus sp. TK5. The sequence goes on from NZ_BAAHSJ010000002.1 coordinate 570,545, forward strand.
GTCCGGGTCTTGGCGCATCAGGGCGCGCACCCCGTCGGCGAAGTTCAGGCCGATGTCTGGCTGCACCTGCATCTGGTTGAAGGACGGTTCGACCATCTCGATCGGGTCTTCCAGCGTGCATACGTTCACTTCCGGTGTGGCCAGATGTTTCAGGGTCGAATACAGTGTGGTGGTCTTGCCGGAACCGGTGGGGCCGGTGACCAGGATGATGCCGTTCGGTCTGCCGGTCATCTGTTCCCAGCGGGTACGGTCATCCTCCGAGAAACCCAGTTCGGCGAAATCTCGCACCAGCACTTCCGGGTCGAAGATACGCATCACCAGCTTCTCGCCGAAGGCGGTGGGCAGGGTGGACAGGCGCAGTTCGATCTCCTGACCTTCCTCGGTGCGCGTCTTGATGCGGCCATCCTGCGGGCGGCGCTTCTCCATCAGATCCATGCGGCCCAGCAACTTGATGCGGCTGGTCATTGCGTTCACCACCGACATCGGCAACTGGTGCACCTGATGCAGCACACCGTCGATGCGGAAACGCACGATGCCCGCCTCGCGGCGCGGCTCGATATGGATATCCGAGGCGCGCTGCTCGAAGGCGTATTGCCACAGCCAGTCGACGATATGCACGATGTGCTGGTCGTTGGCATCGAATTGCTTGTTGCTCTTGCCCAGCTCGACCAGTTGTTCGAAAGAAGCGAGGGTGCCGGAAGGGGCGTTGCTGTGCGTCGCGCTCTTCACCGAGCGCGCCAGGTTGTAGAACTCGACCAGATAGCGCTTGATGTCCAGCGGGTTTGCGACCACGCGGCGGATGCTCTTGCGCGAAGTCTGGCGCAACACGGTCTCCCAGTCGCGCAACCAGGGTTCCGCCGTCGCCACCACCAGATCGCCACCGTCGATGCGGATGGGCATGATGGAGAAACGGTTGGCGTAATCGATGGACATCAACTCGGTCAGATTGGAGAAGTCGATCTTGAGCGGATCGATGTGGAAATACTCCAGTCCCGCCTTGCCGGCCAGCCATTCGGTCAGGGATTCCAGCGTCAGGATACGGTTGGGCGGCAGCAACGATCTCCAGCTCTTTTCCGCGATGACGACCAGCGGGTGATGGTCGTTGCGTTGGACACGGCGCTCGGCGACCAGAACATCCGCCTCGGCTTTGTCCACCATACCGTCTGCGACCAGCATGTCGAGCAGCTCGGTCAGTTTGAGTTTGTGATTGGGAACGTCTTGTGCGCCCATGTGCATGCCCTGATAAAGTCCGGCGACTATACCGACAACGGACAGTGTCTTCAATAAAGTTGCAGCAATGCTGAGTTTGGTTGCGGCGGCGGGAATTGAACCTGTGATGCAAAACAATAAAGTGGAGTAATAGGGAGGGACGTGGAGTGGGAATTGTTCAGTCATCGAGCTGCCTTCTCGATAACCTCATCCCTTCTGGACCGCCTTTCGCGTCCTGCGCGAGCGTTGCTCGCTGGTGGCCTTGCAGGCCGCGCCTTCGCCTGCATGCGAAGGCCGCTTCGGGCTACAAACAGCACGCAGGTGCTGTTTGTGAGGGCGCAGTGAGTACATCATTCTTGCCAGCCAACGCGCTAGCAGGCGCGTTGGCGTTCGCGGGCTCGCAGCAGTGCTGCTCGAATTCCCCGTTCACCCCCGCCGTCCGTTCCGGACGCGGATTCAATTCCCGCTCAATCTCAACGCATCTAAATAAAAATGACACCTCGTGTGATGGGGGACATAAAGTTGCACTTGGTAGGCGCCATAACGTTGCACTATGCCGAAAAGTCGATCATGAGCTACGACTTCAGCTATTCGGTCAGAAGAGACATCGGCGGTTTGCTGAAATGATTGTCCGTTCAGGCTGAGGGGATATCCGATCATTATTCAAATTCGATCACGCAAGCAGTTTGGTCGTACTTGTATTGCAAACGAGATTGCCAGCGTTATGCAAAGGAAGGCGGGGGATAAAAAGGTCGCTGGCAGTCAGTGGAGTTGCTGCTTTGAACTGCTGCTGGCAAATAAAAGCCTCCAACAAATCCACGACATTTCAGCTCTAATTGCTTGGTGTGGGACGTATGCGTTAGGGGCTATTGTTGAACATACCGACAGCGGCACAGTAAGTCATGTTATCGCCCAACTATTGTCGAGCTTGTCATAATTTCGTATTTTAGGCATGACTTGCTATCTCCTTTATAATCAGCGCTGCTCGCCTTTTGGCATGCAGCGCAATTTGCCCACCGACAACCTTTTCAAATGACACGATCCGAACTCATCGCGAAGCTGGCCGAACGCTTCCCGCAACTCACCATCAAAGATTCTGAACTATCCGTTGGCGTAATTCTGGGCAGCTTGGCTGACAGTCTTGCACAGGGAGGGCGATCAGAAATCCGTGGATTCGGCAGCTTCAGCCTCAACTACCGCCCCCCGCGCATGGGACGTAATCCTAAGAATGGTGTTTCGGTCTCAGTCCCCGGCAAGTACGTGCCGCACTTTAAGCCGGGAAAAGAACTGCGCGTGAGAGTGGACTATGCTGAAGTGTCACTAGAGTAAAAAGCAGAATTCCGCCCCCGTTCTCTTGGGGTTTTCTTTCACCTCAATTTGTGGTCGCACTCATGTTGGTGCAATGATTGTCGCTATACAAAGCAACCTCCGGCTCCCCATAACTTTGATAGGTGTGTATCGACATCGTTGCGATGGATAATAAAAGACGGGGTTGCCAGAATTGAACAGCCGCGCTTTATAACAAACGCAAAGGAAGGATTAATATGGCCGGTTCTGGTTCGAGGGATACGGGAATTAGACCTCCCAAGAGTCCCTGTAGCAGCCTTAGATTTCGCACAGTACTCAACTCGCCTCAAGCTAACATCATAAGAACCCTTCAGGTGGGTGACGAGTTGCCGCTAAGTGTTCTTCCTTCCCCGCCCAGTCCTGTCGTTGCTACCCATAATGGCGTTGCTGCTGGAACAGTAACAGGAAGCCAAGTGAATGCATTGATAAACTGCATAATGAATGGTTTCCAATTTGTTGCGGAAGTTATTGAAGTTCGTGGGGGGCAGTGCATTGTTGACGTTCATATCAAATGAGTAGCCCCGACGTGGATGTCATTGGAGGAGCATATCTAGAAGAATGTGCTTTTCCCACGCGATCAATTTGTCGAGGAAGTGGCGTGCGCGCAGCCGCAATATTAGCGAGTCTTGGCGTTCAGGTCAGTCTTCATTCCTTTACAGGCCCATCAAAGCGTCATTTCGAGGAAATAGCGCGCAATTATAAGTTCAAGCTAATTGCTCGCGATAAGCAAACGGATATTTCTTTTCATTATTCCCATCCGCTAGCTCGCCCACAAATTTTCCCGACCACGGTTTCTATTGAAGAGCAGTCCAATGAAACCGTAAAGGCCAAGAACGTGCTTGTGTTTGGAATGATAGAGGGCAGAATTCCAGTACACGCGGACCGAGCTGTCTATGATCCACAGGATGGCGTTAACTCGAAGCACTATACAGACAATGGCTCATCTGCGAATGAGCTAGCCTTGGTGGTTTCCTACTCTGAGGGCGCTGCACTAACAGGCAAGCGCATTCCTACAGAGATTGCCGCTTGTCTTATGAAGCAACCGAACGTGGTAACAGCGATTGTCAAATGCGGGCCCCAAGGAGCACTTGTCGCTACACCCAATGAAATGAAATGGATTGGAGCATTTCCTTCTGGCCGAGTATATAAAATCGGATCGGGGGATGTATTTTCAGCTGCGTTTGCATTTGCGTGGTTGACTAAAGGTAGCTCTGCGTTGCTTTCTGCTTGGTTCGCCTCCCGCATCGTAGCTGCATATGTGGAATGTGGTATGGATTCGATTGACGCACTCGCAGTCCAAGGCTACTGGGAAGATGCGGATAATGGGCTATTACAGCGGACAAATAGCGTTGCAAGGACAATACCAACCTCACAAATTTATCTAGCTGGGCCGTTCTTTACTACAGCCCAGCGTTGGGCTGTGGATGAGGCTAGAGCCGCGTTACGCGATATGGGATTTCGTGTATTTTCGCCGGTACATGATGTTGGATTTGGCTCTTCAGATGAGGTGGTTCAAGCGGACTTATTTGAACTCGGACGATCGCAGGTAGTCTTGGCTTTACTTGACGGCATGGATCCCGGGACAATTTTTGAGATTGGATATGCCAGGGCAAATGGTATTCCTGTGATCGCAGTGGCTGAATCCGCCAGGGATAGTGACCTTACGATGCTCTTTGGATCTGGTTGTTCAGTGGTAGATGATTTCTCGACAGGTATCTACTATGCGTGCTGGCAACTGATGGGTGATGTCTGACATATTGCTGCTATCTGGCGGTATCGATTCAGCCGCATTGGCTGCATGGTACCGCCCTGATCTTTGCATAACTGTTGATTATGGACAACGAGCTGCCGCAGCAGAAGCTAGTGCCGCCAAATCGATTTGCGAGGCGCTCGCCCTGCGCCATGAAAATCTTGAAATCCAAGTTCCTCAATTGGGGGCTGGCGATATGTCGGCTGGCGCTCCTTGCCGTCATTCGCAACACTCAGAATTTTGGCCATTCCGAAATCAATTCCTAGTCACGTTAGCCGCAATGCGAGCAATGCAGTGTCATTTCGAACGAATATTAATTGGGAGCGTTAGTACAGATGTGCGCCATAAAGATGGACGGAAAGAGTTCATAGAACAGTTCGGGAATCTGCTAGAAATTCAGGAAGGTGGTCTAAGGTTGATGGCACCCGCGATTAGCATGACATCACTCGAACTGGTGAAAGCTTCTGGAATCCCCATGGAGGTTCTTGCTTGGTCGCATTCCTGTCATTTGTCAGATCTTGCCTGCGGAAGTTGTAAAGGCTGCATCAAGCACTCTGAGATTATGGCGGCATTGGGTTATGACCGTTAGTGTCACAAATGCAACGGGAATTGACGCTCTCTTATTAACTTTCGCTCTCGAGTCGAAGTGACACCCAGCTTATCCGAGATGGCATCAAGCGCAATTTTCCCGTAATCTCGCATTTGATCCCACATAAGGCAATCCATCACTGCGGCTCTTACGCCAAGAGCCTGACAGAATTGCAGGTAGCGATCTTCCATAACTAAATACTCGCGATCTACCTTCTGATGCGGATGAAAAATGCCGCAAAGGATGCCAGCACGTACCAAATGAATGTCCAAGATCGCAACGTCGTCGGTATCGAGATAGTTTCTTGCTACCCAACCTGCGGTCTTGTGCCCGACCCCTTTGATGTGCAACAACTCATTCCGTAGGCCTCTTCCGTCTTGAAAGTTTAGCGGATGCTCTGAAATGTACCTCATTGACTCCGCCAGAAATCGAGACTTTTGATTGGGGTAGCGATAGTGCTGCATTCTTTCATTTACTAAGACCGGCTGCCTCAGTTGTTCCTGCCAAATATCAACTGAAGTTTCACGTCGCGAAATGAGCCCAGCCGAATTACATGCACTAAACATTGCTGTCGCAAGCTCGGCGGAAATTCCAAATCCCCCTAGCATACAAAATACAAGCTCTTGGACGACATCCCCCTTTGCGTGATGAGGAGACCTTTCGACACGGTCAAGTCCATGCATCCAATATTGCGCTAGCCAGTAAGCTGGTGTGAACGCTTCCCAATACTGCCCCCATCGAACACCAGGCAGCAACTCAGTTTCCGGATTTGGGAGCTCCCTTTTTGATTCCGTCCCATCGATCCAATAGTGCACCATTTGAGCCACGCTGAAATCCTCCGCACAGAGCCAATTGCAACTTGCAAGTTAACTTGTGTATATTATGCAACATGGGAATTAAATTGCAACTTAATGAGGAGGTGACAGCGCTTGCTCTCGCCATAGATTCGGCTCGTAAAAACAAGGGGTACACCTTGCAGCAGCTAGGAGAGTTGAGTGGAATAGATAAAGGTCAGATCTCAAGATTTACAGCCGGACGCTTCAAGACAATATCTAAAAATTTACAACAAATATGCAACATCCTTGAGCTGAACCCGAATGACTACCGAGTTGTGGGCTCGCGCATACCCTCCCATGTATTAACGGAAATTGAGCGTGGATGGCACAGTTCTGGATCTCAACGAAAAAAATTTGAGGATGCGTTGGTGGCGCTATCGAAAATGTTTTCCTAAGCCAACTTGCTATATCAAGCCGCATGTTCCATGCATTCTCCAAATTCGGTCTAGAACATTATGGATGTCTTGAACAGCAGTCAGGAATGAAGCAAAGAAGCCTTACAGAGTAGTGCTTCTTGTCTTTGTATGCAGCGCGGGGAAAGTTATGTCTTACCATTATCAGTTGCGGATTTAAGTTATGTGCCAGCTTTGAATGCGGTCACATTACTTGAATGGCAGCCGTTCTATTTCACTGAAACCAGATCATCAGCCCAAGCGAGGAAAGTTGATCCTTCGGGTTTGTTATTGCACGTGTAACAGAGGGGAAGGATATATTCATTATTGCCTTCGCCGGCTTTGATGACATGGCCGCCAACATCAGCGCTCCCGGGGCATGCAAAAGCCTCGCATCGTGACGCTTTCTTGAATCGCATCTTCTCCCAGAAATCAAGCCAACTTGCATAGCCTGAAGGTGGGTTCTTGTCCGCAGTATTGTTCTTGTTTCGTATTTCGATGATGGGCATGGACATATCGATTCTCCTGGAATCGGTCTACAGAGTATGGATAGTTTCGCTATCGGTAGTGGCAATGCAAAACCGCCTTAATGATCCTCCAAATATTTCCTCACCTTATCCACCAGAGGGCCGACAGCCTTCACGGCTTGCTTGAGCTGTACTCCCGACACGCCGAATTTGTGAGTCCAATAACGGACTTCCCACGGTTCATTTACGTTGATGCGTTTCGGGTCCTGCGGTTGGCGGATGTTCAGATTGTCTGGCATGGCAATTCTCCTTGTGTGCGGGAAACGAGATGGATTCTGCGCACTCCAATATTCCCAAGACAACCTGTGAACTTTGATAGGACAAACGTTTTGCGGAAGGCGATAGGATTTTATCCATGCGCAAACAGGGGCGGGAGAGATGCTCATGGATCAGGTGATCGCAAGCTCGGTAGTTGCCGCAAATTCCTCGGTGCAATCAAATCTAATCGACAGGACGGGAGAAGCTGTGAACCTGTTCTCCAGCGAGATATTGGGTTACGCGATCATTCTGGCGGCGATCGGTACGATAACCATGGCACTCATCGAGCTATACAAAAGCATGATGAATTCCAGACTGCACTTCCACAAAAATCGCGTTCGCGCGTGGCTGAACGCTGACCGTGATCCAGACGCCTATTCAGAGATGATGTCGATTGCCACAGGCAACCCAATCAAGGATGACTTCCTGAAGAACCACTCCGTCAGAATCACTAACAAAGCGATGGGAGAAGTACATTTCAGTGACGTGATATTCGACCAGCCGACAGAGAAAATGATGGGGCAATTCCAGTCGGCAGCCAACATCGTCATGGATTTCCCCGCGAGGTATCCGGCGTTGTATGCGTTCCTGACGGGCAGCGTATCCGCCAACAGGCTGCATGAGGATGCCAGACAGTGGGTGGACTACTGTGCGATGGCCTCAAACGGGATGGCGTATGAGAGCTATGGAGAGAAGAAGTTGGGGCGCGAGGCTTCTCAATCTCGCGCAAGGCTGGCAAACCTAGTCGCCAGGAAACTGGATGGATTTCAGAACGAAACGCAATATCTGTGGGCTGAATATAACCAGCGTGCCGCCGTCGTTCTCGGCTCGATAATCATGTACTACGTCCTGAAGAGTAGTGACGCAGGAAGTCATCTTGGACCATTTGAGATCGCGATTTTGTCTGTGATTGGCGGAATGGTCTCGCCCTTTGCAAAGGATGTCGTGTCGGCACTTTCTGGCTTGAACGCCAAGAGAAAGTAGGCGATGCCAGACGCAGACTGGAATGCCACCTCTCTGTCTTTCAGGCAGCAGAGTAAAGGAGGGGAGGTCAAGCAGCTCGATCCGGCAGAGCGGCAGAAACTGTTCGAGAAGTTGAGACAGGAATTGAGTGCCAAACCGCTGCCGGTACTCCTGCTGCTGGTACACGGATACAACAACAACGAAGAAGACGCGACAAAAGCTTACGAGAACGGCTTTCGCGACTGCCAGCGCAGGATTGCGCAGGAGCGGGGCAATCAGCCGATACTCGACAACAGAGTGGTCGGAGAGGTGTTTTGGCCGGGTGACGCGAACTGGGGATTGTTTTCCTTTTTGTTCTATATGGGCAGCATAGAGAACGCCCTCCAGTCTTCCAAAGAATTGGTGAACGTGCTTGTTCAGCTCTGCCGTGAGATCCCGCAATTGAAGATAGAGATCGTCGCCCACTCAATGGGGTGCAGATTGACTCTGGAGTTACTCAGGCAAATGTTCTGGCTGTATGACCGGATCAATTGCGTGGTGCTTATGGCGGCAGCAGTGCCGACTTTTAAGCTGGAGAACTCGAATCGAGGGAACCTGCGTTCAGTGATCGAGAATGTGCCGGTCAAAAGTCTGTACTCGAATTGCGACATAGTACTGTCGATGGCATTCCCGCTTGGACAAACATTTGCGCCGGGAGATGAAGGGATATTGCCGGTAGCACTCGGGCATAACTATTGGGTGGATGGGAATGCATACATCGAACAGAAGCCGGTGGATAAAGCAGGTCACTCTGACTACTGGGGGTGGAATCCAAAAACCATGCACATAGGAATGGAAGCGAACAAGTTGGTGCGAAGCATGCTTGGTCAATATGAAATCTGCCCGAGAACGATTGGCGACAGGGTCACGTTAGTCAGAAGGAATTGTGAAGACATTTCAGGAGCTGAGAGTCTGCGAGATCCAACCAGAATCATCGGCGATGAATTGTTAATTCAATATTAAGGTGCGATTATGAAAAGAATATTTTCAGCATTGATGTTGTATATAGTTACACAGAGTGTTCATGCGGCGGGGTGTGGCGAGTTGGAGTGGAAGGCAAAAGATCTGAGTACTGGGCAGACTTTCCAAACTGAGAAGCCGGGATATTTTGATGTCGGTTTAGGATATGCAAGCATCGGCAATGTTGCAGGGGGGCTCGCTGCTTCTGGAATCCTTGCAACAATCAAGGTTTACCCATGCGGGAAATGGTATGCGGTGCGAAAAGGGTCGACACCTAAAGAAGCGGCAGAGAAGGTCGTCCAAGCGGCTTCCAATCCGTCTGATGCAGAAAAAATGGCCGCGGCAGAAGCAGAGCTGCGGGGACTCTTCGAAGATCGGGATATATATCCACTGGTCGGTGAGGAATGGAAGCATCGCTTTTCCATTTTCTATGGAAGGTCGCTAGGAAACTTCGATCCGACGAGCATAGACGGAGAGGTGAATGCGATCGGTATTGGATTCGATATTGCACCTGAATTTGCAGTAGTTGCAGGACGAGCGATGTTCCGTACAAAAGGGGCCGCTGGCGACACGGGACGTTGGATGATTGGTGTGCAGATGAACTTTAGCGCTTTCTCAGCATTCCGGGATTTGGGGAAATAAGGCGCTGAGATTTCCTTGAGAGCGGTAGGGCATGAAGGTGAACGGAATTAACCTCACCGTAGTATGTGATGCATCTTGCCTGGCAGGCTAGATTAATCTCAAAACGACTGCTTTTATGGAAGCAGCGGTCTTATTGGATGCGCCTAACTTGCTGACCGCATTGTTGATGTGAAAGTTCACGGTGCTGTCGGAGATATTCATGATGTCACCAGTCTCGCTAGATGTCTTGCCTTCAGCAGTCCAGCGCATCACCTCACATTCTCGTGCGGTCAGCGTTACGCTCGATTCAGGCATCAGTTTGTCGAGCAACAGGCGTGATAGCCCCTCATGAGCCAATTGTGCGACCCAAGACATCTTCAAATTGTTCTCTGATAGCTCCGAGGGTGAGAGATTGTCGTGGGAGCGAGCTAGCGTGAGCAGACTACCGACGCCGCGCGCATCATGGCAAGACTGAGCCCAGCCGACTCTAAGTCCATGAGACCTGGCCTCTTCCCAGAATTCGCGGCAGGTTGCGAACAGGCCGTCTGACCAGACCAGCGGCAGAACCGATTTCATTCCGTGCGCAACAGTTGGATCAATCAATAGATAGTTGTTCCGAACATAGCTGTCTTGCCAACTAGTGGGGTAATTGTTCAACAGGACTACTTTGGGT